>QXYU01000004.1 GCA_009886755.1 Flavobacteriaceae bacterium | reverse complement strand
TCAAAAACAGTAAAGAACAGTGTGCCCGAAGGACACTCAAAAAGTGTCCTGGTGCCTGCGAGAGTCTGGAAGGAGCCGATTTATATAACAAAAAAATAGAAGCCCTATGTGCCGACCTTGTGCTCCCCCAAGAAAATTGTGTCGTAACCAGCATTGGTCGAGAAAATGGGGAATACAGCTTTCTTTTGCTTCAAGAGGGCAAATTTAAAGGCTATGGATATTACGATTTAAACCATCAAATCAATACCTTGTCAAAAGTTCAAAGTCGATTGATCGCCATGGATTCCAATCCTGACTGTCAAGCCTTGGTTCATCATTTTATTAAAAATGAAAAATATCATAAATTGATCCCTCTGACAGAAAACGCGACCCATTCCTAACCCTCTGATTGTGAACAAAACTTCAAAAAGTACTTGGCGCCACCGCTTGCATGAGATCATCTACGAAGCCGATACCCCAGGAGGGAAAGTCTTCGATGTACTTCTTTTGATACTCATTTTGTTTAGCGTTCTTTTGGTTTGTTTGGAAAGCGTCTCTAGCATTAATGCAGCTTACAAAAGCTATTTTAACATTGTCGAATGGGCAATTACCATTCTTTTTTCCATTGAATATTTACTTCGACTGGTTGCTGTAAAAAAGCCATTCAATTACATCTTTAGTTTTTATGGTATCATCGATTTGTTGTCAACCCTACCGAAGTATATCTCCCTTTTTATGCTTGGCACACAGTCTTTGATTGCCTTGCGGGCTTTACGCCTACTCCGAATTTTCCGAATTCTAAAACTCACACGTTATATCGGTGCCTCCAATTCCTTGGCAAAAGCTTTAGTGGCAAGCCGTGCTAAAATTGGGGTTTTCCTCTTTAGTGTTTTGATTCTATGCATTATTTTTGGCACCCTAATGTATATGATCGAATCCGATGAAAGCGGTTTTACCAGTATCCCAAGGAGCATCTATTGGTGTATCGTAACCCTTACCACAGTGGGTTATGGTGATATTGCACCCGTGACCAGCTTGGGGCAATTTTTTGCTGCCATCATTATGGTTATGGGCTATGGAATCATTGCCGTTCCAACAGGAATCGTAACAGCAGAATTTACCGAACAAAACAAACAAATAGACACCAATACGCAGGCTTGTAAAGCTTGCATGAACCCCGACCACAAAGACGATGCGATATATTGCCATCATTGTGGTGAACTTTTAAACGATGAACGCTAAATTAATCTATGTAGCCGGCCCCACTGGAGTTGGTAAAACTGCCCTCAGCCTTGCCCTTGCTAAACATTATAAAACAGAAATCGTTTCCTGTGATTCGCGACAATTTTATAAAGAAATGAAAATTGGAACAGCGGTACCCTCTGCCGAAGAACTGGCATCCGTCCCTCATCACTTTATTCAATACGAAAGTGTTACCAATCCCGTTAGTGTTGGAGAATATGAAAAACAAGCACTGGAAAAACTTAAAACACTTTTCGAAAAGCACGAACGAATCATCCTTACAGGAGGATCTGGTTTGTTTGCACAAGCGCTAATGGAAGGCTTGGACGAGTTTCCTGATATCCCTGATGAGGTGAAAATGCAGTTGCGTGTTTTTCATCAAACCCATGGCTTACATGGGCTACAAGAGTTATTGCGTGACCAAGATCCTACCCATTATCGAAATGTTGATCGGCAAAACCCCCTGCGATTAATGCGCGCTCTGGAAGTATGCTTTGCTTCGGGTGTACCCTACTCCTCCTTTTTAGGAAAAAGCAAAGCCAAACGCTCTTTTGATAGTCAAGTCATTGTGCTTCATCAACCCCGAGAAATTCTCTATGATCGAATCAACCAACGTGTAGATCAAATGATTGAGGAAGGACTGGAAGAAGAAGTCAAACAACTTGAAGCACACAAAGATTTAGGCAGTTTGCGAACGGTTGGATACCAAGAATGGTGGGACTATTTCGCTGGAAAAAATGATAAGGAAGCGACAATTTTAGAGATAAAAAGAAACACTCGACGCTATGCCAAACGGCAAATCACTTGGTTTAACCGCTATGGTAAAGAGGTTCTTTTCCCAGCCAATATGCCGATCGATGATTTTATCAAACACTTGGGCTAATCATTAGCCATTCAGATATTCACGAATATTTTTTTCTATGCGGCTTTCGATATTGCTAAGGTCTGCTGGAACAAATGAGCTTCCCGTAATATTTTCATACAACTCAATATAACGTTCACTGATCGACTGTATATAAAAATCACTCATCGAAGGAACAGACTGCCCCTCCAATCCTTGAAAGCCATTTTCAATCAACCAGCGACGAACAAACTCTTTGGAAAGTTGTTTTTGTGATTCCCCTTTGGCTTGACGTTCTGCGTAACCTTCCTGATAAAAATACCGAGAAGAGTCCGGTGTGTGAATCTCATCAATAAGAAGGATTTCGCCTTTTATATTTTTTCCAAATTCGTATTTGGTATCCACTAAGATAAGCCCTTGTTTTTGAGCGAGTTCCGTACCTCTCGCAAAAAGTGCGCGTGTGTGATTTTCTAATTGAATGTAGTCTTCTTCACTGACAATTCCTTGAGCAATGATTTCTTCGCGCGATATGTCTTCGTCATGCCCTTGCTCTGCCTTTGTTGCAGGAGTTATGATGGGTTCTGGAAAAGCTTCATTTTCTATCATTCCTTCGGGAAGCGATACACCGCAAAGGGTTCGTTTTCCTTTGCTGTACTCACGTGCAGCATGCCCCACAAGATAGCCGCGGATCACCATTTCTACTTTAAACGGCTCGCAGGCTTGACCAATAGCAACATTTGGATCCGGGCAGGCTTCGAGCCAATTGGGGACGATGTCGGAAGTAGCCTGCAGCATTTGGTAGGCGATCTGATTGAGTATTTGACCTTTATACGGAATTCCCTTTGGCATCAATACATCAAAAGCAGAGAGCCGATCGGTTACGATCATCACCAGTCTATCATTTTCAAGGGTATAGACCTCTCGGACTTTACCGGTGTATTTGGATTGCTGTCCCGCTAGTGACAGCGAAGTATGCATCAAAGTTTTCATCAGTTTAGTTTTGGTGCTCAATATTTTTATAGGCAGTGATTACTTTTTTGACCAAATGGTGTCGGATCACATCTTTATCATCCAAATAGATCATCCCAATACCTTCTGTTTCTTTTAAAATCAAAAGTGCTTCTTTGAGTCCAGAAATGGTTCGTCTAGGCAAGTCGATTTGACCTGGGTCGCCTGTAATTATAAATTTTGCATTGGGTCCCATCCGCGTTAGAAACATTTTCATTTGCGCATGCGTAGTGTTTTGTGCCTCATCGAGTATGACAAAGGCATTGTCCAGTGTTCGCCCTCGCATAAAAGCCAAAGGGGCAATCTGAATGATTCCTTCCTCAATATATTTATTCAATTTTTCCTGTGGGATCATATCACGAAGCGCATCGTACAGCGGTTGCATATAGGGGTCCAATTTCTCTTTAAGGTCCCCTGGTAAAAAACCAAGATTTTCCCCTGCCTCAACTGCTGGTCGGGTAAGAATAATACGTTTTACCTGTTTTTCTTTCAACGCACGAACGGCTAGGGCAACCCCTGTATAGGTTTTTCCAGTTCCTGCGGGGCCAATCGCAAAAACCATATCGTTGTTATTAACCAGTTCGATTAGTTTAAACTGATTGACTGTCTTGGCTTTGATGGCTCTCCCCCCAACACCATGAAGAATAAATGATTCCATTTCCAGAGCTGGGTCGTATTCTTCAGTACTATTGGCCTGAATCACTCTGTCGATCGTTTCTTTGTCCAGTACATTGTATTTTCCAAAATGGGCTTGTAGCATCTCAATGCGTTTATCAAACTCATCGAGCAACCTTTCTTCCCCATATGCTTTTAGGGTAGCACCTCGTGCTACAATTTTAAGTTTAGGAAAATAGGACTTGATTTGGTCTATATGAACATTTTGCTGTCCAAAAAACTCCCGAGGATTTACTTCGGAGAGTTCGATTTTGATTTCATTCAAAGGCTATCGCGTTAAAAAGAATTAATTTTACCATCATCTGGCCATTCAAATTTACATAATTTTAATAAAAACCGATTGTTAATTTACCCATGCCCATAGTTAGCTTAACAACAGATTTTGGAGAAAAGGATTACTCGGTATCGGCCATTAAGGCCTCCTTGCATATCGAGATTCCCGAAGCACGGGTAATTGATGTCAGCCACCAGATAAGTCCGTTCAATCATACCGAAGCGAGCTATATCCTTAAAAACGCCTATACAGCCTTTCCCAAGGGTTCCATTCATGTTTTGGGAGTCGATTCCGAACGAACACAAGAAGTCTCGCATGTAGCCATGCTCCTCAACGGGCATTATTTTATTGGAGCCGACAATGGTGTTTTTTCCTTAATTGCCGAAGAAACCCAACCCGAAAAAATCGTTGAAATAAACATTCATCAAAATCTTGTGAGTAGTTTTCCTGTCTTAGACGTCTTTGTAAAGGTGGCGGGACATCTTGCACGCAATGGTCAACTGGAAGTGATCGGAAAAACCATTCAAAACGTTAAGAAAGTAACAGGGCTCAATCCAGTTGTTGCTCCCGAAGGCAATGCACTAATGGGTAGTATTATCTATATTGACAATTATGGGAATGTGGTGACCAACATAACAAAAAAACAGTTTCAAGAAGTCGGCAAATCCAGGGATTTCACCATTTTTGCACGTACCGAGAAGTTTCACAAAATTGTCAATCACTACAGTGAAGCGATTGATTTTTCACTTCCAGCAGGAAAACGAGACGAAGACGGAAAAAAAATAGCCTTATTTAACACCGCAGGACATTTGGAGTTAGCCATATATAAAAGTAATCCGTTGACCGTGGGCAGTGCCCATAGTCTATTTGGCTTGGACTATCGTGATCCCATAACCATTGAATTTTATTAGTATGTGGCCGATCCTCTTTAAAGAAATAAAAACAGTTTTTAACGACTTGATCGGTTTTTTGGTCATCGGCTTGTTTTTACTGTTTAACACTCTTTTTCTTTGGGTTCTAGACAGTTCTTTTAATATTTTACAAGCAGGATTCGCTGATTTGACGCTCTTTTTTGAATTAGCGCCTTGGTTGCTCCTATTGGTTATTCCAGCATTGAGTATGCGGAGTTTTGCTGAAGAAATTAAAAACGGCACCTTAGAGATTCTACTTTCCAAACCCCTATCAATTTCGGCGGTGGTTTTCGGAAAATTTCTTGGAGTGTTTTGTGTCGCATTGCTTGCGCTACTCCCTACGTTGAGCTATATCTATCTGCTTCACATCCTGCTCCCAGAAGCGGCTATTGTGGATTGGGGGATGCTTGTTGGAGGCTATTTGGGGCTTTTGCTGTTCATCAGCATGCTCGCAGCATTAGGAATCTATATGTCAAGTGTCACCAGCCAGCAAACAACTGCTTTTTTATTGAGTATTTTTGTCGGCTTTGCACAATTTTACCTTTGGGGGCAATTGGCTGCATGGATCCCCAGTTTCTTTTGGCACGAATGGGTTGCTTCCCTTGGGATACAGGCTCATTATAGCAGTCTAAGCCGAGGGGTATTACTCCCTGGAGATATCTGTTACTTTTTAGCAAGCACACTGATATTGTTGCTACTCACTCAATACCGAATCAAAAAACTACAAGCGCAGTGATCACAAAAAAAGAACGCTTTCAAGGGGCTATATTACTACTGCTTGTACTAATTGGATTGGTGCTTCCTTTTCAATGTGATTTGACAGCCGACCAACGCTACACCCTTACCCCAGAGGCAAAAAAAGAATTAGCAGAACTAAATCAGTCTATCAAGATTGATGTTTTTCTTGCGGGTAAACTCCCTCCAACATTCCAACGCCTTCGAAGGGAAATAGAAACGGTTTTGACCCGCATGAACGCCAAAAACAAGGAGCTTTTTGTCGAGTACATTGATCCTTTTGACACTACGGAAGGTCGTCAAGTGGTCATGAAAGAAATGCAACAGTACGGTTTGATTCCCCAAACAGTAGTAGCTGACAACAACCAATCCATTGATCAAACGGTGGTGTTTCCCTGGGCTATTGTTAGTAATGGGAAAACATCCGTACGTGTATCGCTTTGGCAAAAAAACATGGGTGACAGTCCCGAAGACATTTTTTTCCGATCTGTTTCACAACTAGAGTATCAATTTTTAGACGGGATCAAACAATTGACCCTTACCACTAAAAAAAACCTGGCAGTTCTTACCTCTCATAAAACCTCAGAAGCCATCCTTTTAGCTGATTTTCTTCAGAGCCTAAAACCTTATTACAACCTTGCTTCATTTGATTTAAAGGCACTCCCTGAAGACCCAGCCAAAACCCTAGACAACCTCAATCGCTTTGATTTATTACTGGTCTCTAATCCCAACAGCCCCTTCTCCTCCAAAGAGAAATTTATTTTGGATCAGTACCAAATGCAAGGAGGAAATACCCTTTGGATGGTGGATGCCTTGGCACTTAACAGAGACAGCCTATTTAACAAAACCGGACGCGCGATCACTTTTCCAAAGAGTCTGGATTTGGAGGATTATTTTTTTAAACAAGGGCTCCGAATTAATAAAGGTTTGCTCTCTGACCTCTATTGCGCTCCTATAGTCATGGCGCAGGGCACCAACGAACAAACTCAGTATATGCCTTACCCGTGGACTTACTACCCCATCCCTTCAGCCCGGGCAGAACATCCCATCAGCAAAGGGGTAGGGAATGTTCTATATCAATTCACAACTCCGATTGACACCCTTGCCAATGGTTTAAAAAAGACCGTTCTAACCGCTTCTTCGCCATTAAATAAAATCCTAGGAGTTCCGGTGATCATTGCGTTAAAAGAAGCCACAAAAGCAAAAAACCCAGAAGATTTCCAAAGCCAACCCTATCCCCTTTCGGTTTTGGTAGAAGGAACTTTTGAATCCCTATTCACCAATCGGATTGCGCCTTTTAAAGGTGTTGAAAAAAAATTAGAAGGACGTTCCAAAACACTGCTCATTTCCGATGGGAATTTTGCTGAAAACCAATTAGATAAAGGACAGCCGCTAGCCTTGGGCTACGATAAATGGACCCATAATTTTTATCAAAACAAGCTTTTGCTGCAAAATGCCGTTCACTACCTAATGGGCAATTCGTCTTGGGTGAACATTCGAACCAAAGCCGTTGAAATCACACTATTGGACAAACCCAAAGTACTCGAACTTCGTCGGCCTATTCAATTATTATCCCTAGCCATTCCTTTGATTGTTTTGCTCTTATCCGCCTTCCTTTTTCGCCGTCAACGAAGGGCAAAACTTGGTTAATAAGTTGGGATAAATATATTTTTTGAAGCCTGCCAATTCCAATATATTTGAATTAATATATTTGGTTGATTACGCGCCTAATACATGCCGCAGAAGAATCCAAGAAAGGATGTTCCTCTGGCACCCAAAAAATAAAAATTTAGATCGATGAAATTTATTGTTTCCAGTACAGCCTTGTTAAGAGAATTACAGGTTTTAGGTGGGGTTGTGAACAGCACCAACACCCTCCCCATTTTAGATAACATTTTATTTGAAGTTCAGGACAATGCGTTAACCCTTACCGCTTCCGATCTTGAAACAACACTATCGACCAAAATAGCGGTGGAATCCTCCGATAAAGGATCCATTGCACTACCGGCTCGTTTGATTACCGATACTTTAAAAACCTTTCCGGAGCAGCCACTTACCTTTATCAAAACCGACAACAATACCGTTGAAATTTCTGCCAACAATGGAAAATATGCTGTGGCCTATGTTCACGGTGACGAATTCCCTAGAGCAGCGCATGTCAGTGATCCCGTTCAAACAGAGATTCTCGGAGACACGCTGGCAGAAGCCATTAACACAACTCTTTTTGCCTCTGGAAACGACGATCTGAGACCTGTTATGAGTGGCGTCTTTTTTCAGTTTGACAGTACGGGTTTAACCTTTGTAGCTACCGATGCGCACAAATTGGTTAAATACCGAAGAACCGATCTCAGTGCTCCCCAAAGTTCTGAGTTTATCATGCCCAAAAAGCCGCTTCAGTTGCTGAAATCAGTATTACAAGGAAGTGAAGAAACCATCACCATTGAATTTAACGAAACCAATGCGCAATTCCGATTTGGCGACTCCACATTGACCTGTCGCCTGGTGGAAGGAAAGTACCCCAATTACGAAGCGGTGATTCCAAAAGAAAATCCCAACCTACTTGAGATCGACCGTAACCTTTTGCTTAATTCCGTTCGAAGAGTCAGTATTTTCTCCAATAAAACCACCCATCAAATCCGCTTAAAAATTGCGGGGACAGCACTTCAAATCTCTGCTGAGGATTTTGATTTTAGCAACAAAGCCGAAGAACGCCTTGAGTGCGATTACCGAGGGGATGATATGCAAATCGGTTTCAATTCCCGCTTTTTGATTGAAATGCTAAATAACTTACAAGCCGATACCATTCAATTGGCGATGTCCCTTCCCAATCGTGCAGGGATCCTTACGCCGCTGGACGGAACGGAAGAAGGGGAAGACGTTACCATGTTGGTGATGCCTGTCATGCTAAACGAATAACCGATACCGATCGAATCGCTTCGGACGGGCGTTTACAAACACCACTCTCAAAACGTTCTCGAAGGCTGAAAAAAGCTTCTAGCGAGATTGAAATATCAACGATAGCTTCCTGACTTTAACATACTCTTTGGACTTCTGTTTTTCCTACAAGGAATGAAACTTAACATGTCCTTTGTCTCCCGTACAATCATAACGCAAAAAAATCCAAGCATAGATTGCCATTGACCCTTACAAAGGCTCTTTAAAAAAACTAAGACTCCGCTACAAATTCTCGTTTTTTACTACATTTAAGCTTGAACAGAGCCCTATCTGCTCTTCCATCATGAAAAACCTACAGTTGATTCCTGACATGTATAGACAACAGACTTTTCTTTGGACGCGTTTTGCAACCCATCTGTTAGAGCAAAATAATCGTTTAAGGCGGATTCAAGTTTTGCTAGGACAAAGAGATAAGAAAAATAAACGCCATAAAGGGAATATGCTACCATTTAAACCGAACAGATTTGGGATTATTTAATCAAATAAGAAAAAAGTTGATAAGAAGTGACGCAATAGGGAAATATTTAATTTATGTGATTGGGGAGATTCTAATTGTTACGATAGGAATCTTCATAGCCATTCAGCTAAATAATTGGAATGAAAAACAGAAAACCAACAAAACAATAGAAAACGTTTTTTTAGAAATACAGACAAATCTGGAAAATAATAGAGACAACCTTAAGCCTCGAATAAAATGGTATGAAGAAAGAGACTCGTTTATTAAGTTAGTAAAGGAGCGAAAACTGAATTTTGAAGATTATAAAAGCAATAAGGATTTATTGACACTAATAAATTTTTATTCTTCACTAAAAATAGAGAAGAGCAGATATTTCAAACTAAAAAACTATTTGGGACAAACCAAGCCTAAATATGATTCAATTATGCTAAAACTTAATGTATTGTATGACCAAATAGTACCTCTAAATGAAAGATATGAGTTGGTTATGGAAAACTTCAATCATAGAATGCACGAAAGGTGGGCTCAAAATATGACTGGTTTTCAGAACCAAGGGATTTGACTAACGAAGCGGAAAGAATTAAACATTTCTTGACAAGTACAGAGTATCAAAATGATGTTAGACTATATTCAATGTATAGCAAGGACAATTACGTTACTACTCTCAAATACATTGATTTAATTTCCGAGTCAATATTGGAGGATTTTAGCGATTTACAAAAGCAAAAACGATAGCCAAGCGGTGTATAAGTAATGAGGTTTAAGTGATAAAATGATAGTATTCACAAAAAGAGAAGGGCTATGTAAAATGGAAAAGTAAGTATCTAAAAATCCGCTACTTTTCATATACAAGACCTTTATCCCTGCCCTACTGAACGAATACCCTATACCGATTGAATCGCTTCGGACTGGCGTTTATAAACACCACTCTCTAGACGTTCTCGAATGCTGGAAAAAGCTTCAAGCGTAATGGCTACATCTTCCAAATTGTGGGAAGCTGTGGGGATCAAACGTAATAGAATAAGGCCCTTAGGTATTACCGGATATACTACGATAGAGCAAAAAACACCAAAATTTTCACGCAAGTCACGAACCAAGACCATTGCCTCGGGAATGGAGCCTTTAAGATAGACAGGGGTTACACAACTTTGCGTTGATCCGATATCAAAACCTCGTTCCTTGAGTCCTGACTGCAAGGCATCCACGTTTTCCCATAGCTTCGCCATGATTTCAGGGCGATTGCGTAACATATCCAATCGTTTTAATGCCCCTTTGACCAAAACCATCTGCAAAGACTTTGCAAACATTTGGGAACGCATATTGTACTTTAAGAAATTGATGATTTCACGATCGGCAGCGATAAAGGCACCCGTAGAAGCCATGGATTTGGCAAAGGTGGCAAAGTAAACATCTATCTCGTCTTGTATCCCCTGCGCTACTCCTGCTCCAGCACCATTTTTACCCAATGTTCCAAAACCGTGCGCATCGTCCACCAAAAAACGGAAATTGTATTTGCCTTTGAGTGCGGCTATTTCCTTTAATCGGCCTTGCTCCCCACGCATACCAAAAACCCCCTCAGAGATTACCAAAATCCCGCCTCCGGTTTTTTCTGCCACTTTGGTGGCGCGCACCAAGTTTTTTTCCAAACTTTCAACGTCATTGTGTTTATAGGTAAAACGCTTGCCCAAATGCAAACGAACACCATCGATAATACAGGCATGTGCATCGACATCATATACGATAACATCGTTTTTAGAGACTAAGGTGTCTATGGTGGAAAGAATCCCTTGGTATCCGAAATTCAGCAAATAAGCTGCTTCTTTGTCTACAAAAGTGGCCAACTCGTTTTCGAGCTGTTCGTGGAGTTCCGTGTGACCGGACATCATTCGAGCTCCCATTGGGTAGGCAGAACCATATTCAGCTGCTGCTTGCGCATCAATCTCACGAACTTCCGGATGATTGGCCAAGCCCAAATAGTCATTGACACTCCATGTGACCACCTCTTTCCCTTGGAATTTCATTCGATTGGAAATAGGCCCCTCCAATTTGGGGAATACAAAATAACCTTCTGCTTGATCGGCCCATTTTCCTAAAGGGCCTTTATTGGCAAGTATTCTATCGAATAAATCTTTCATAGTTACTGTTTTACTCTCAAATCAAACTTCATTTTCGGTATTGCTGTGAACGGTATCTAAAAAACCTTGCGCAACCATCCACTCTTCATTGTAGATTTTACTTACATATTTGGAGCCATGATCTGGGAAAATGATAACTACATAACTGTCGCTATCAAAATAATGCTCTTCATTCAATTGTTTTACCGCTTGAAGAGCCGCACCGGATGTATATCCGACAAACATCCCTTCCGTTTGAGAAATCTCCCGTGCCGAATGAGCACTGTCCTCGTCGGTGACCTTTTCAAAATGATCAATCGCATCAAAATCGGTAGCTGTGGGAATCAAATTTTTACCCAATCCTTCTATACGATAGGGATAAATTTCATTGGTATCCAATTCTCCTGTTTCATGGTATTTTTTTAGCACAGAACCGTAGGCATCTACACCAACAATTTGGATATCAGGATTCTGCTCTTTCAAATAGCGTGCGGATCCCGAAATGGTTCCACCCGTTCCGCTACTGGCCACCAAATGGGTGATTTTACCTTCCGTTTGTTTCCAAATCTCAGGCCCTGTGGTCAGGTAGTGGGCCTCTGTGTTTAAATGATTGAAATACTGATTGATATAAATCGAATCTTTTATTTCGTTATGCAGCCGCTTGGCAACTTGAAAATAGGATCGTGGATCGTCAGCTTTTACATTGGCCGGGCATACATAGACTTTTGCTCCAAGGGAGCGAAGCATTTCGATTTTGTCTTTAGAAGACTTGGAAGTTACGGCCAAAATGCATCGGTAGCCTTTAATTTGACATACCATTGCCAAGCTAAAGCCCGTATTTCCTGAGGTTGTTTCAATGATGGTGATTCCCGGTTTCAGTAAGCCTGATTTTTCGGCTTCCTCAATGATGTGAATTGCTATTCGATCCTTGTTGGAATGACCGGGATTGAAAGCCTCAAATTTCGTGAAGTATTGACCGGGGAAGTCTTTCGTTACTTTGTTGAGCCGAATCATCGGGGTATTTCCAACCAGCTCTAAAATCGAATTGTATACGCTCACCCGAAATAAATTTAAATTGGCATACGCCTTTGGTTGTACAAATTTACAAAAAAAATGACTTTTCTACTCAGTCTCTAGTTGGAGCAAGAAGGCATATTTATCTGCCAATTCCTTCAAATAGCTATACCGCCCAGAAGCACCTCCATGGCCTGCTTTCATATTAGTGTGTAAGAATAATAGATTTGAATCCTTTTTTTTATCTCGTAACATAGCAATCCATTTGGCGGGTTCCCAATACTGAACTTGCGAATCATGATACCCCGTGGTGACTAATAGATTCGGATAGGACTGACGGCTCACCTGATCGTAAGGAGAATAGGACTTCATATAGTCGTAGTACTTCTTTTGGTTGGGATCGCCCCATTCGTCATACTCATAGGTGGTCAGAGGAATGGAATCATCCAGCATGGTCGTAACAACATCAACAAAAGGAACAGCGGCAATAACGCCCCGATAAAGTTCCGGTGCTTGATTGATTACAGCTCCCATCAACAAGCCTCCTGCAGATCCGCCATAGGCATACAAATGCTCGGCTGAGGTGTATTTTTTTTCAATCAGGTATTTGGAACAATCCACAAAGTCGTTGAATGTATTTTTCTTGTACAAGAGCTTGCCCTTTTCATACCAGTCGCGCCCCATATACTCTCCGCCACGTATGTGGGCGATGGCATACACAAACCCTCGATCCAGAAGGCTTAGGCGTGTAGAAGAAAAATTGGGATCAATAGTGTTCCCATAAGACCCATACGCATATTGCAGCAAAGGAGTGTTGACCCCTGGCTTGGTATCCTTGTGATAGATCATAGAGATGGGGACTTTTGCCCCGTCTCTTGCTAAGGCCCATATACGCTCTTCGCGGAAATTCGCTGGGTCAAATTGGGCATCCATCACTTGCTGTGTTTTTAAAACCTCCTGTGTTTTGTGCTGCATATCGTATTCAAATACGGAGCTTGGTGTTTTTAGAGAATTGTAAGCGTAACGAAGTTTTTGAGTGTCAAATTGAGGATTGTACCCCGTGTAAGCCGTGTAGGTCTCCCCTTCCATCGGCAAATAATAGCTTTGCGTTCCATCCCATCGAGAGATCTTAATTTGTGTCAATCCGTTAGTACGAGTGGTGAGCACCCAATAGTCTTGAAACAACTCTAAATCTTCGATAAGAACCTCCTTATCAAATGGTATCCAGTCTTTCCAATGCTTTTTTGATGGTTTTGCAAGTGATGTTTTGACAACCTTAAAGTTGTCTGCACCATCAGCATTGGTGGTGATATAGAGCGAATCTTGGAAATGAGAAGCAGAATATTCAAGGCCTCGTATTCGTTTTTGAATCAACTGAAATTCCCCCAATGGTTTGTCGGCTTCCAAGAAACGTTGTTCTGAAGTAAGCGTGCTGTAGGAATATATATTGATGTATTTTCTGGATTTGGACAATCCAATCCCGACTGAAAACGTAGAATCCTTTTCATGATAAACAAGAACATCCTCTGCTTTCGGAGCCTGCATATCGTGCCGATAGATCAATTCCGTTCGCAAGGTTTCCGGGTCTTTATGGGTATGAAAGAGGTATCGTCCCGAAGCGTCCCATACACTTCCCCCCGTAGTATTCTCCAATTCCGTGTCCAGAATTTTTTGGGTTTTCAAATCTTTGATGTAGATCTTGTACTGACGACGAGAGACCAAATCCAAACCAAAAGCCACTTTGGTATTGTCAGGGCTAACGTTGATGCCTCCCAATTGGAAGTAATCCTCTCCCTCGGCCATTTGGTTGCAGTCAAATAAAATTTCCTCCGTGGCCGTTAAAGAGTCTTTCTTACGGGTATAAATGGGATAGTCCATTCCCTTTTCATAGCGGGTGATATACCAATAACCATTGTAGAAGTAAGGAACCGAGGTATCGTCTTCTTTGATGCGAGCCTTCATTTCCTCATACAGTTCTTCCTTCACTGGCTGGGTATGGGCTGTCATTTTATCGTAATAGTCATTTTCACGTTCCAGATAGTCGATTACTTCTGGATTGTCGCGCTCACGCAACCAGAAAAAGGGATCCATACGGATATCGTCATGAATTTTGTGTTGGTATTCGATTTTGTCCGCTATGGGTGGGATTAGATTTTCTGGTGGGGTCATTTTGTTGTTGGATTCGCACGACATCAAAAATACGATGCCCGAGCAGATTAATAGTTTCGTTGTAAAGTTCATCATAAGGTCAATTGATCGAGTTGCATTGGTAAGAACCGATTGGAGAACCATCGGGAATTTGAGGAGTTCGGTTGGATTTAAAAGTCATAGGATTTGCAAAAAATTGATCGATTTTACGCCCTAAATAGCTCGCAAAAATCGTGGCTTCCCTGGCATTTCCTGCCTTGGAAATACGCTCAAGAAAAGCATTGGAATGGGCTGAAACCTGAGGGTATACCTCTTTATTCAAATAAAAATTAATCAGTTGATTAACGACTTTATTTTGTAGTAATTGTTGAATTTTTCTCTCAGCCGGAGTTTCATACGTTTGATCAAATATCTCAGCCTGAACAGCATCCAATAAATCGGTAAATCCGAGCTGAGTTGCGTCAAAGCCCTTTTGCTGTATCAAACGATTTACACGCTCGGGATGAAACAATAATGAGAACTGTACTTCAGCAAGTGTTTGAGCCAAATTCAGGTGATCAAAAGCAACTCCTGTTTGGCTTTTAAAATTTTCTCTACCACGGCTATTCCCAAAAGATCGAGGGGGCAATAGTGTGTGAAGTTTTTCGGGTAACAATAGTTTTTGAGGTTCAAGGCTCCCTAGAAAGGCGGCTAGTGCTTCCTTTTGAAATTCTGCTGCCACAGCTTTGGCTTCGTAGCGTATAGGACCCTTGACAGCATACGCATAAGACAATCCTCCGATAAGCTTGCTTACCGCTTCTATCTGGTAGCGATGCAGCAAATAGATCGGCACAAGACGATCTTCAAGGGTGCTGTATGTTTCTCCCTCTTGCAAGTGATCCAACCCCAATTGATCCAACGCCACAGCACGAATGGCGAGTAATTTTTCCAGCTCTTCTGTCGGGCTGGCTCCATTATCCCATAGATGCGCCTTGGGATGCGCTCCTCCTAGGGGGCGTGCGTCTTGATCGCTAATAAAAGGAAGGCCCGCTTTTTCACTATCATTCAACAGTGTGGTTAAAGCCTGTGATTCATCGGTACCTTCGGCAAAATCGCTATAGGCATAGGCAACACTCACCTTATCCCACACTCCTATCCCTATGTCATAGGCTTGTTCATAGGATATTTTCCCATCCTTCAGTTCCAATAATGGGTGGGGATAATCCATTACGGAGGCTCTGTCTTTTGTGCTAGCAGCAAAATTATGCGCAAAGCCTAAAGTATGCCCTATTTCATGTGCGGAAAGCTGTCGGATTCGGGCCAATGCCATTTCCAACATGGCTGGATTGCGGACACCCCCTTCAAAAGGAGCCTCTGTTAACCCTAGGGCAATCATATAATCTTGACGAATTCGGAGGCTTCCCAAACTGACATGCCCTTTGATGATCTCTCCCGTACGAGGATCGACCACGCTACTCCCATAACTCCATCCTCTAGTGGAACGATGTACCCACTGAATGACATTGTAACGCACGTCTAAGGGATCCGCATCATCTGGAAGTATTTTGACTTGAAAAGCATTTTGATAACCGATGGATTTAAAGGCTTGATTCCACCAACGTCCTCCTTCCAAAAGTGCGGAACGCACCGGTTCTGGGGTTCCATTGTCCAAATAATAGACAATCGGCTCCACAGCTTCGCTGACAGCCGCGTTGGGATCTTTTTTCTCCAAACGATGGCGAACAATCAGCTCTTGTAGTGTTGTCTCTTCTACTGGAGTGGCATAGTCATAATATCGGAGGGCGTTGACCCCAGCCCGTGGATCAAATCGACGGGGTTGGTAATTTGCATCCGGCAATTCGATAAAAGAATGATGCTGCTGAACTGTGACTGCCTCCGGGCTTGGCGTGACACTCGATACCCAATTTCCTTCTGGCTTGCCGGTAAACGTAAGCAACACTTCAAACTCAATATTTTTAGGAAAAGCCTTGGTTCGATCCAATGATAAAGCAGAACGACTTTGATCCAACTTATAGGTTCCTTGTTTGCTCAATTTTAATCGCTGGGCTACCCCATGCGCATCTTGTTTTAAAAAGGGCGTAAGGTCAATCCAATAAGAACCCTCTTTTTTCTTGACAATAGGAAATCCAAAAAGAACCGACTTGGCAAAAGCTTGTTGCACCGACTTTTTCTCCAATGCATTGTCTGTAGTGGCTCGATATTTATAGTTCGGCTGAACCAATAATAGTTTATTCCCTGCTTTCTGAAATTTAACAATCCGTCGTCTGCCCAGCTGCCCCCTGTCCAGACCAATATCGTTACTGCCGATCCCCTCGGAAAGGCTGTTTACATAAAGGAATTCTTTTTCTAAATCGGAAATCTCCAGTAGTATCTGATCTTTAGTGGTTTCATACTTAAAGTTGAAAAAGCCTTTGAAAGGAAGCGCAGATTCTGCCTTTTTTTCGGCTTTGGCTTTCCGATAAAGATGATGTTTCTTTTGCTTAGCAAAACCAACCGTTAGAAATAAAGAAAAGATAATCGCAAGGATTTGTCGAGCTCCCATAAATGAAATTTTTTCCTAAAGCTATAAAATTATTAGTCATCTCTGATACCTGCTCGATAGAGATCGTACTAAAAGCATTCACCGGCAATGTCTTCTGTTCACCGTCTTGGAAATAAGAAACTAAAATTGTTAGTAAAATGCGAAGGCGTGACCCTTTTTCAAGCCATAGTAACGGGCAAATAAAGTATGTTTGTAAAAACATTTTCAATGGTTCAAAACGAGCAACTGAAGTCACTAATGGAGCGCCTGGGTGCGTTAAGGAGGTATCTTTGACATTGATGCCAAACGCATTGAAATAACCAATCAGGAAGAAAAAACCTTAGCCCCTGATTTCTGGAACCAGCCTGCTGAGGCCGAGCAACACATGAAAAACTTGCGAAGCCTCAAAAAATGGGTGCAAGACTATGAAAGTATCCTATCCCAAACGGAGGATTTGGAAGTACTGATGGAATTTCACAAAGCTGGAGAAGCCAGCGAAGCCGAAATAGACCTATTGTATAAACAACTTATCGAAGCCTTGGAAGCCCTAGAGTTTCGCAATATGCTTTCGGACCAAAGCGATCCGCTCCATGCCGTATTACAAATCACCGCCGGAGCCGGTGGAACGGAAAGCTGCGACTGGGCCGCCATGCTGATGCGTATGTATCTGATGTGGGGTGAAAAAAAGGGTTATAAAGTTCGGGAACTGAATCATCAAGGAGGTGATGTGGCTGGGATCAAAACGGTTACCTTGGAATTTCAGGGCGACTATGGTTTTGGCTGGTTAAAAGGTGAAAATGGCGTGCACCGCTTGGTTCGTATTTCCCCTTTTGATTCCAATGCCAAACGACACACTTCTTTTGCTTCAGTTTATGTATATCCATTGGTGGATGAAAGAATTGAAATTCAAGTAAACCCTGCGGAAATCTCTTGGGAAACCATGCGTTCCAGCGGCGCCGGGGGGCAAAACGTAAACAAAGTGGAAACGGCCGTCCGGTTGCGTCACCATCCCAGTGGGATTATGATTGAAAACTCCGAAACCCGCTCCCAATTGGAAAACAAAAACAAGGCTATGCAATTGCTCAAATCGCAGTTGTATGAATTGGAAATGGAAAAGAAACGTGCCGCCCGTAGCGAGATTGAAGCCTCTAAGAAAAAAATCGAATGGGGGTCCCAGATTCGCAACTATGTCATGCATCCGTACAAGCTAGTCAAAGACGTGCGTTCTCAGGTGGAAACCGCCGATGTGGACGGAGTGATGGACGGGCAATTGGACGCTTTTCTCAAAGGTTTTTTGATGTATAACGGACAATCGAAAACGGAGTAAACCAACACGTCTTCTTTCCTTAAAAAAAGCATTCAGTTCCCCTGCTTTTTTCTCCTGTCCCCCCTATGCTGTTTTTTTTATTACTTTTGAAAAGACGGTACCCAAATCTGTTCTTCTTTATGACATACCTACGATTATTACCCAACATATTTCGATTGCAGTCCATTCTTAAAGCAAATTTGGTTCATTGGTTTAGCCAATCTCTTGCAAAACCCATTGAATGCTACTCTTGATGATTTAATCATTGAACAACAGTTTATTATTTGCTGAAAAATCAAAAAACATATAAAAGACATAAACGCAGTACTGCGGATATACAGTAGTTGTAGCACATTAAGATTGAAATGAAAAACGAAATAAAATCTTTTATAGTTTACTTGGCTTACAGTATATTCTTAGTTGCTGTAATTTATCTTGGTATTAATGACTCTAGTCAATTATTCGAATGGGAATATTTAAAAGAAACATCAGTTGGATTATTCATAATTGGACTAATTATTTATCTTTTGTCCTACCTTAAACTAGGTGTTAAAAAATCATTAGGACTTAACTTTTCAGGATTAATTACAACTGGAATTTATAAACATATAAGACATCCTCAAATATTAAATTGGATGCTTATTCTTGTGGGGATAAGCCTATATCTTAATTCTCCTATATCTTCTATTTTAACTTTATTATTGTGCGGTTTTTTTAAAATACTATTTCAATTAATTGAAGAAAGGCAACTCGTTAAAAAGTACGGAAACGAATATATCGAATACAGGAAAAAAACAATAAGTGGTATTTAAATATAATTAAAACGTGCTATAACAATACATAAAAAAATAGCGATTTAGCCGTTAAAACCAAAGTAAGAAAATATAAAAAAGGCCTGTGTCTAACCGAAAAGTTAATGCGTAAAAATTCGCTACTATCTTTATACGAGACCGTTGGCACACATAAGAAAAACTGAATGTACATAATTGACAGAGAGAAAAATAGAATATCTAAATTGAAGCAAAAGTCATTTTCTGAGTTGAAATTTAGAGAGAGAGAACATTTGCAAGAATGGATAGCCAATAATCCCATTTCACTTGGAGAAGAATTACTAATAATTCAAAAAGAATTTAGTGGATTTAGCGAAATGAATGAACGACTTGATTTACTTGCTTTAGATAAACTTGGAAACTTAGTAATTATTGAAAATAAACTTGATGATTCAGGAAAAGATGTTACTTGGCAAGTAATAAAATATGCTTCTTATTGTGCAAGTTTGACCAAACAAGATATTTTAAGAATCTATCAAGATTTTTTAGTTACTACAGCCATTGCTCAAGATAAAATATCAGAGTTTTTTGATAATCGAGAAATTTCAGAAATCTTACTAAACCAAGGATTAAATTCACAGAGACTGATTTTGGTAGCTGCTAATTTTAGAAAAGAAGTTACATCATCTGTTCTTTGGTTAATGAATTTTAAAATTCGACTTTAATGCTTTAAGGTTACACCATTTGAATTAAATGACCAGTTATTTTTAAATGTAGAGCAAATATTACCGACAAAAGACACAGAATATTTAGCAATAAATTGAAAGTCCTGTTCTTTGAGTAGGCAACGCCAAAACAAAGTTTTGAGGTTTAACAAAAAAGAAATAAAAAGTAAAAACGTTTGTTTTGACTTAGTGATAAACCGGAAGTGAAGTGCTTCGGAATCGCCTACTTTTCATATATTAACCGTTGTAATCAATTTCAGCAAAAGCTGAACCCTAGTGGCTATACTTTGCTAGCGCAAAACAGAATACCAAAAGCACTTGCTACAACAATACATACCACTCACTGCCCTTTGCCGTACCCAAATACCAATATAAATCAGTAGTTTTAACCACCTAAACAGACTTGCTTTTGCTCCAATAGCAACGCTTATAGCTCCTTAAAAATGAAAAACATTAACACCTTTATTTTTGACTTGGGTAATGTCTTGATAGACTGGAACCCTGAATATGTTTATTTGGATGTATTTGAGGGAGATCGAAAAAAAATGGAATGGTTTTTTACGGAAATCTGCCCCTACGAATGGAATTTAAACCAAGACGCTGGCTATCCCCTCGCCCAAGCAACGGAAGACCGAGTTCAGCTTTTTCCGCAATACGAAGACTGGATACGAATGTATTACGATCGTTGGGAAGAGATGCTGGGCGGCCCCATCCAAGGGAGCGTGGTCTTGCTAGAACAATTGATCGCCGATCCTCGATACCGCGTGATCGCACTTACCAACTGGAGTGCTGAGACCTTTCCTGTTGCCTTACAACGATTTGATTTTTTGCATTGGTTTGAAGGCATTGTTGTTTCCGGAACCGAAAAAATACGAAAGCCCAATCCTGAAATTTACACCCGCACCCTCGAACGCTATCAACTAACCGCCGAGTATTGTTTTTTTATTGATGACAATCAAAGCAATATTGAAGCGGCTGCGGCTCTCAAAATCCAAACCCATCATTTTCATCACCCAGAGGGATTGGAAAACGACTTACGCAAACGGAAGCTCCTTTAGAAAGGGGCATCGTCTTCGTCGGCATCCAAACCAAAGGCTTGATTGGGATCGGCAAAGTTTTGTGGGTCAATGGCTGTGTCTTGCGAGCCCGTGTTCATTTTGGAAGGGAATTCATAGGAGGAGTCAAACTGAGCTAAATCCTCAAATTTTCCGAGATGCCCGATGAACTTCATCCGAATATTATCCAATCCTCCATTACGGTGCTTGGCGACAATAAATTCGGCCTGACCTTCGGAAGGGCTGCGTTCTTCGTCATCCCATTCGTCAATACCATAATATTCTGGACGGTAAATAAAGGATACAATATCGGCATCTTGCTCAATGGCACCAGATTCCCGAAGATCCGAAAGTAACGGACGCTTGGTGCCGCCCCGTGTCTCCACGGCACGCGACAACTGGGAAAGGGCAATAACCGGAACATCTAGTTCCTTGGCCAAGGCCTTTAGGTTCCGTGAGATGGTGGAAATCTCTTGCTCACGATTCCCCGTTTTATTATTCGTTGCTGCGGTCATCAATTGTAAATAATCAATAATGATCAGTTTGATGCCATGTTGCGAAGCCAAACGTCTCGCTTTAGCACGAAGGTCGAAAATAGAAAGCGAGGGGGTGTCATCAATAAACAAAGGAGCCTTTTCTAAGGCGCTTACCTTTACATTGAGTTGTTCCCATTCGTGGGCTGCCAATTTTCCAGTTCTGAGCTTTTCGGAAGAAAGACCTGTTTCGGCAGAGATCAAACGGGTAATCAACTGTACCGACGACATTTCTAGGGAAAAGAAAGCCACCGGAATCTCTTTCAGCACAGCTATATTACGAGCCATGGAGAGTGTCAGTGCTGTTTTCCCCATCCCTGGACGTGCCGCGATGATAATCAGATCACTGGGCTGCCAGCCAGAGGTCAATTGATCGAGCTTTTCAAAACCGGTACTAACCCCGCTCAAACCTTGTCGCTTGGATATATCTTCAATCCGTCTTTTGGCTTGGATCACCAAACTTTGTGCTGTCTCGGAAGATTTTTTGATGTTTCCTTGTGTCACATCATATAACTTGGACTCCGCTTCGTCTAGCAAGTCAAAAACATCGATTGAATCCTTGTAAGAATTTTCAATGATCTCACTGGAGATTTTGATCAAACTACGCTGAATATGCTTTTGGAGAATGATCCGCGCGTGAAATTCGATGTGGGCCGAGCTGGCTACTTTTTGGGTCAATGAGACCAAATAAGGATTGCCCCCAGCCACTTCGAGCTTGCCTTTCTTTTTGAGATCATTGGATACGGTTAGAAGGTCAATCGGTTCCGAAGCTTCAAACAACTCAAAGATGGATTCAAAAATATACTGATGGCTTGTTTTATAAAACGCTTCTGCCTGAAGAATGTCAATGACCTCATCGACCCCCTTTTTATCAATCAGCATTGCTCCTAACACTGCTTCTTCAAGATCTACAGCCTGTGGAGGGATTTTCCCCTTTTCCAAAGGAATGACATTTCCCGAACTACGGGCCGCACTAGCAAATGATTTGGTTTCTTCCATGCACTAAAAGTAGCCGTTCTCAAACTAGCATTGCTGATTTAGGGCTGTCTAGATATCTCTTTTTTTTGAAAAAAAGCTGTTGATAAGTCTAAAAAAATGTTCACAAAGCTCGAAGCTCCTACTCCGCGTAGACTCCCATCTTATAAAACTTTTCACGACGTAATTTTACACGTTCTTGAGCATCCATTTTTGCCAATTTTCGAAAAGTGGTCTGAATTTCTTTCTTCACTGTATCAAATGTGGTATCGCGGTCAAAGTGAGCTCCTCCTAGAGGTTCGGGAATCACCTTATCAATCAATTTGGCTTGCAGCATGTCAGATGAAGTCAGGTTTAACTCTTCTGCTGCTTGTTCTTTATATTCCCAGCTACGCCAAAGAATGGAAGAACAGGATTCGGGAGAAATAACCGAATACCAAGTGTTTTCCAACATGCAGATATGATCGCCAACGCCAATTCCTAACGCTCCTCCTGAGGCTCCTTCTCCGATTATCACAACAATAACTGGCACTTTGATGGACATCATTTCCATGATGTTACGAGCAATAGCTTCCCCCTGCCCTCTTTCTTCTGCTTCTAAGCCAGGATAGGCTCCCGGAGTATCAACAAAACAAACGATCGGCACCTGAAATTTATCGGCCGATTTCATCAGACGCAATGCTTTGCGGTAGCCTTCAGGGTTTGCCATCCCGAAGTTTCGGTATTGGCGTGTTTTGGTATTGTATCCCTTTTGCGTTCCGATAAAGAGATAACTCTGCTTACCAATTTTTCCAAAACCTCCAACCATGGCTTTGTCATCAGCAAACTGTCGATCTCCATGGAGCTCCATAAAGCTGCCATCGGTCAATGCGTTGATATAATCCAAGGCATAGGGCCGAGAAGGGTGACGAGACAACTGTACCTTTTGCCAGGCAGTGAGCTGTCCGTAAATTTCTTTTTTGGTTTCTTCCAGTTTTACTTGCAGTTTGTCACAGGTCTCTGTAACATCCACTTGGGTTTGGTCACCCAATTCTTTGCACTGCTCAATCTGTTCGATGAGTACTTTAACGGGCGTTTCAAATTCTAAATATTCCATGGTTTAAGTCTGTCGGGTACAAATGTAATAAACTAACGAGATTGGACGGCATCGGAACGGGTTTTGAAATATCCATTCCCTAATACTGCGCTGAGAATCAGGACAACTCCCAAATAAAATAAACCGCCCAACAATTCTTTTTCACCGAAAATGATGACCGAAAGGACAATTCCATAGATGGGTTCCATATTGATCGAAATCATTACCGAATAAGGGGAAAGGATTTTCATCACGTGTACCGAACCCACAAAAGCATAGGCGGTACACACCAAGCTGAGTACTCCTAACAAGATCACGTCTTGTGCCCCAAGATCGAGGGCTTGATCAATAAATTTAGGGTTGAACGCTACAACACACCATGTGAGTATGGCGCCAAAACCCAGCTCATAAAAAGAAACAGCGGCAGCCGGAACACGATTCGCTAACTTGCCATTAACAAGAGTGAAAAACACCCCCAAAACCGTGGATAACAAGGCCATCAATAGACCCCACCACTGACTCCATTCCGATTGAAAAATCAAGAGCAAGCCAAAAATTGCCAAGGCTCCAAAAACCAGCTCATAATAAATAATCTTTCGATCAAAAAATAGGGGTTCCAATAAAGCCGTAAAAAAAGCGCCCATCGAAAGCATTGAAAGTGTTAGGGAAACCCCCGCTACTTTTACTGCATAGAAAAAACTCATCCAATGGAAGGCAATAAAAACACCCCCTGCCAATAAAAGTTTAAAATTTTTCCGGAGAATTAAAAAATCTTTAGGATTGCGAGCTAAGATATAAAGTCCAATAAAGCCCGTAGCCCAAAGCATTCGATGCGCCACCAAAGGAATGGCGTCTAATTGGATCAGTGCCCCCAATATGGAGGTGAATCCAAAAAGAAATACGATAAAGTGTAAGTGTATAAGGTTTTTGCTTCTAGCGCTTGGCATAATTAAGGAGGTATAGAGCCAAACTTCCAAAAAGTATCAGGGGAAGCCATGCGGCTAACATTGGATTAAAATTAGCCTTGAGTACCATCACACTAAAAATTTTATCAAAAAAGATATAGAGAAAGCCCAAGGTGATGCCAAAGGCCAAATTGACACCCATTCCACCACGGCGTTTGAATGAGGACATGGCCACAGCAATGATTGTTAATACAAAAGCAGACAAGGGCAAACTCCAACGCTTATGGCGCACCAGCAAATGCGCATTGATTAGCTTGGAACCACTCTGACGCTCTTTTTCAATAAAGGCATTGAGTTCTCCAAAATTTAGGGTTTCTGCCTTGTAGGTCACAGGGGCTAGTTCGTCTATAGCAAAATCAAATAAGGTGTCTTTTCGTGATGTCGTTTCCAAAAGTTCGGTATCTTCCCGAAAAGTTCTTTTGACATAGGTGGACAATCGAAAGGTACTATCACGATGAATCCATCGGATCGTATTGGCCGTGATCTTGGTCACTAATTCATTGTTTTCAAAGCGTTCCAGAGAAAAATTGTTGGCGCGTTTCCGAACGGGATTGTAATTGCTTACATACACAAACTCATGCGCATTGATTTGCTTATACAACTGAGTAGTTTCACGGGCTTTAGTTCTGCTGATGTATTTATATTTAAAATCATTGAATCCTTCATTGGATTTTGGCACTACATACATTCCACCAAAAAAAGAAACAATAGCAATCAATCCTGCGGCTAACAAATACGGTCTCAAAAAACGCGTAAATGAAATTCCAGAGCTCAGCATGGCAATCACCTCAGTGTTATTTGCCATTTTGGAGGTAAACCAAATCACTGCTAGAAACAGGAAAATCGGAAAGAGCATATTCGAAAAATAAAGCGTAAAATCAAAATAATAGGCTACGAGTTCCGAAAAAGGCACCTCCTTTTCTTTAAACTTATCAATCTTTTCAGCGACATCCACCAAGATTCCAATTGGGATAAAAAGAAGGATCATCACCAAAAAGGCACTCAAGTATTTTGTGATGATATAGCGATCCAACAGAAACATGCTAGAGGCGGGTATTGAGTTGGTGAACCATTTTGTTTTTCCACGTGGTGAAATCCCCAGCTAAGATATGCTTTCTCGCTTCTCGAACCAACCACAAATAGAAGGAGAGGTTATGCAGTGTACAGATTTGCTTGCCCAGCATTTCGTTGACCGTAAACAAGTGACGGACATAGGCCTTGGAATAATCCGTATCGGCAAAACAATAGTCCGCAGGGTCGATGGGAGAAAAATCATTTTCCCATTTTTTGTTTTTGATATTAATAATCCCCTCAGCGGTAAACAACATTCCGTTCCGAGCGTTTCGGGTGGGTAAAACACAATCAAACATATCCACCCCTAAGGCAATGTTTTCCAATAAGTTGATGGGTGTTCCCACACCCATCAGATAGCGAGGCTTGTCTTTGGGAAGCACATTGCACACCACCTCTGTCATACCGTACATTTCCGCTGCGGGTTCGCCAACAGACAACCCTCCAATAGCATTGGCCGGAGCATTCTGTTCGGCAATAAACTGAGCCGATTGTTCTCGAAGGTCTTTGTAAACACTTCCTTGTACTATTGGAAAAAGTGTTTGTTCATAACCGTATAAAGGGGCTTCCTTTTGATCTTGTTCAATGCAGCGTTTTAACCAACGATGAGTACGGTGCATAGAGGTCTTTGCATAATCATAGTCACAAGGGTAAGGCGTGCATTCATCAAAAGCCATGATGATATCAGCTCCTATTTTGCGCTGAATAGAGATCGCGTTTTCTGGAGTAAAAACGTGGTACGACCCATCAATATGTGATTTGAACTTCACCCCTTCTTCTTTGATCTTTCGATTGGCAGAGAGCGAATACACTTGATAGCCTCCGGAATCGGTCAAAATCGGTCGATCCCAATTCATGAACTTATGCAGCCCTCCGGCTTGCTCCAATATGGAGGTACCCGGACGCAAATACAAATGGTAGGTGTTTCCCAAAATAATATCTGGATTGACCACCTCCCGCAATTCTTTCTGATGCACCCCTTTGACGGTAGCTGCCGTTCCAACGGGCATGAAAATGGGGGTTTGTATGGTCCCATGGTCGGTTATAAGCTTGCCTGCACGGGCTTGGGATTGTGGATCGGTGGTTTCGAGTATAAATTGCATGGCTGAAATTCGGTTAAAGATACCACCTTTGAATAAGGTGACAGATAAATGTTAACGCTTTGGTGAAAAAACGTTCAAAATAGAAAACCGAATGCTTTGCCACTCCTAAAGCAAGCCCTACTTTTGTTCCAATCATTTAGTTCCAATTTTATGCCCAACACCCAACAATTAGAGGCCCTAGTACAGCAAGTCCGACGTGATATTTTGCGCATGGTCCACAAGGTTAATTCCGGTCACCCTGGAGGTTCTCTTGGATGCGCCGAGTTTTTTGTCGCCCTCTACCAGGAGGTCATGACACACGACTTCAGTTTTCAAATGGATGGAAAGAATGAAGATCTGTTTTTCCTTTCCAACGGTCATATTTCTCCTGTTTTTTACAGCGTCTTGGCTCGAAGCGGTTACTTCCCTGTGGAAGAACTCGACACCTTTCGCTTACTGGATTCACGTTTACAAGGACACCCCACAACCCACGAAGGATTGCCAGGGATTCGTATTGCTTCCGGTTCTTTGGGACAAGGACTTTCCGTAGCCGTAGGAGCCGCTTTGGCAAAAAAGCTAAACCATGATCCTCAGACGGTTTATACACTGATGGGAGACGGTGAATTGCAAGAAGGTCAAAACTGGGAAGCCTTTATGTATGCTGCAGCCAATAAGGTGGATAATCTTATTGCAACGGTGGACTTAAATGGAAAACAAATTGATGGATCAACAGATGAAGTACTCAACTTAGGAAGTGTTGCTCAGAAGCTAGATGCTTTTGGATGGACGGTATTGGAACTTAAAGATGGAAACAACATCACTGCCATCATCGATACCCTTGCAAAAGCCAAGTCACTCACTGGCAACGGAAAACCCATTGCCATTTTGATGCAAACCGAAATGGGGAATGGTGTTGACTTCATGATGCACACCCATGCATGGCACGGAAAAGCACCCAACGACGAACAACTCGAAGCCGCCTTGGCCCAAAACCCAGAAACCCTCGGGGATTACTAAACTCTTACTACGTATGAAAACATATATTAATCAAGGAAATCAAGATACCCGATCCGGTTTTGGTGTTGGCTTGGCGGAACTCGGTAGAACCAATCCCAATGTCGTTGCCCTTTGTGCTGATCTAGTGGGATCACTCAAAATGGATGAATTTATTGCAGAAAACCCCGAACGCTTTTTTCAAGTAGGAATTGCCGAAGCCAATATGATGGGAATTGCTGCAGGACTTACCATCGGAGGAAAAATTCCTTTTACTGGAACCTTTGCCAATTTCTCCACTGGAAGAGTGTATGATCAAATTCGCCAATCGATAGCCTATTCTGGAAAGAATGTGAAAATCTGTGCTTCGCACGCCGGAATAACCCTCGGCGAAGATGGTGCAACACACCAAATCTTGGAAGACATCGGTTTGATGAAAATGCTGCCCGGTATGACCGTTATCAATCCCTGTGATTTTAATCAAACTAAAGCCGCAACCATTGCCATTGTAAAGCATCAAGGCCCGGTTTATCTTCGTTTTGGCCGTCCTAAAGTTGCTAACTTTACCACGGAAGAAGAAACCCCTTTTGAGATTGGAAAAGGAATTCTATTGAACCCTGGAACCGATGTAACCATCGTTGCCACTGGGCATTTGGTCTGGGAAGCTCTTCAAGCGGCAGAGACCCTCGAAAAAGTGGGAGTCTCGGCAGAAGTGATCAATATTCACACCATCAAACCCTTGGATGAAACTATTATCCTAAACTCAGTTCAAAAAACAGGCTGTATCGTAACGGCAGAGGAACACAACTTCCTCGGTGGTTTGGGTGAAAGTGTCGCTCGTACACTCACCGCTGCTCAGCCAGTACCTCAGGAATTTGTGGCAACACAAGATACCTTTGGAGAATCAGGAACCCCCGCTCAATTGATGGCTAAATATGGAATCGATCAAAATGCCATTGTTGAAAAAGTGAAAAAAGTTATTGAACGTAAATAAGCAGTCATGAGAAAAATTCTTCTTAATTCGTTGTTTCTGTTGCTCAGCCTAAACGCTTTCAGTCAAATTGATTTTGGGATTGTGGGTGGAGCCAATTTTCAGGCTTCTGGAGACCTTCGCTCTTCTGTAGAGGATATCGCTGATTTTAAAGAAACTGCCAAGCAAAAAACAGGCTATTTCGTGGGTCTCTATGGACAGGTTAACTTTTTACTATTCTATCTTCGTCCCGAAGTTCACCTAACAAAATTGAGATCCGATTTTGAAACCATCAGCTTTAATTCAACCAATTTGGAAGTACCCGTTTCCGTAGGTTACAAATTACTTCCAGCCATTAGTGTTTTCCTTGGCCCTAGCTTTCAATATCGTCTGGAAGAACAATTAAACATCGACATCGAAACCATCGGGGATCAATCTACCATTGGCGCACATATTGGAACACGTGTAAATTTAGGGAACTTCGCTGTAGACTTACGCTATGAAAGAGGGCTTAAGAAAAGTGAAGTCGCCTTTTTATCAGAAAAAGGTGTAGAAGGCACATTTGACACACGCGGTCAAAAATGGATGGTTGGAATTTCCTATTCCCTAGACTAAGCAGAATCGGAATCGAGATAGTTGGGAATTCCATCCGAATCGGAATCACCGGGTATGCCGTTCTCATCCAAATCGAGCTCATCTCTGGTTAGCACGCCGTCACCATCATCATCGGCATCATACATATCAGCCGTCCCATCACCATCGGTATCGTCGTTGAATGGATTGCCATCTCCGTCGATGTCTTCATCTTTAGAAAAGACTCCATCACCGTCGTGATCTGACGCTTTCAACGTAAATAAAGAAAGGGAGAAAATCAGTGGGGAATATTCCGGAATACCAGGCTGTGCATTCGCATAATAAGCCAAACCGGAAGGAATAAATAAGACTCCCTGTCCGTAGTCATAAAAATCAAACGTTCCATCGGGATTTTCTGAAAAACTTCCAGAACGCAATTCTGAGATTCCCTTACGAAAACCAGGTACTACCTGAGGAAGGTCAAACCATACTGGGAGTTCTTGCTGATCAAAGACGGTTCCATCTAATAGCGCTCCTTTGTAGCGGACATAGGTGGAATCCACCTCTGAGGGACGCTCTCCTTTGCCTTCTCGGACAATTAAATAGTAAAGGTCATGATTAATGACATCTCCATCGGCATTATTAACTTCAACCGATTTAATTGCTACTTGATCGACAAGCGGAGTTTTGTTACTATTTTCCCCTGACAGTGTGTCAATTGATATACGCAGGGTATAATTCGAGGGATCGGCTTCAAAATCCTCATAATTGTAAAAATGTGTTTCCAAATAGGTTAGCAGCGTTTGCTCATCCTCAAGGAATTGGGTTTGGACATCGCGGATTTCGACGCTTTCGGCTTGGTCCTTATTACAAGAATAACCGAGAATCAAAAGAAATAAAAAAACGAAAGTGAACCGAGTCAGTTTGGGTTGTAGCATGCGATTTAAAGACCCTTTTTATTGGGCTGAGCAAATATACAATATTCCTGTACTTTTGTAAGTGTATTCCTTTAACCTATGAGAGTAGATCAATATTTGTGGTGTGTGCGTTATTTCAAATCGCGAAGTTTGGCCAGCCAAGCTTGTAGGAAAGGAGCCATCAAGATTAATGGCGCTACAGTAAAGCCTTCCCGGGAAGTACTCCCGATGGATCAGCTCGAGGTTCGCAAAGAGCAAATTTGGTTTCAGCTCAAGGTATTGGACATTCCCAAAAGCCGTGTCGGAGCCAAACTCGTGGATATCTATCGACAAGACACCACACCGCAAAGTGCATTTAGCCACAAAGAGATACAAGACCTAGATGCTTTTCGTCCGCGAGAAAAAGGTCTCGGACGTCCCACCAAAAAAGATCGCAGAAATATTGACGGTTTCCTAGAAGACGAAGATTAAACGGAAGTATTTATATATTTATTCCATGAACAGCCAACCCACCCACCAGCTTTTTACCAAAGAAAAAATCGAAGCCAGTACACGGCGAATCGCTCTACAGATATTGGAATCCAATACAGAAGAAAAAGAACTTTTTATTGTGGGGATTGCCGATAATGGTTTGCTGTTTGCCAAACGTATCGTAAAGATACTTGCAAGCTTATCCTCGCCAAAGATCACTTTGATTTCGCTCCAGTTGAACAAGAAAAACCCTTTGGACAAAATCACAACCTCCGAAAAACTTGAGGTTTGTAAAAATAGAGTCGTTATTGTTATTGATGATGTTCTGAACACAGGAAGCACTCTTATTTATGCTGTGAATCACTTTCTTCAGGTTCCTTTGAAGCAACTCCAAACAGCGGTTTTGGTTAATAGAAACCACAAACGCTACCCAATTAAAGCAGACTTTAAAGGACTATCTCTATCAACCTCAAACAAAGAACACATACAGGTTGTATTGGAGGGGAAGGATGAAGGGGTTTATCTTAGCTAGTCACAGCACTGACCAAATCCGCTACTGTTTTTCCCTCTATCATAAGAGATTGACTTGCTTTTTGATAAAAAGGGAGCCGTTCAAAGAGATGTTTCCCAATAAACTCCCTCAAAGCACTCTCGGAGTCTAAATGTTGAATAAGGGGTCGTTGTTGTTTTTCAGGCAACAATCGTTTTGCGAGGAAACTCACAGAAGCATTCAGATAAACCGTTTTTACATTAGAAGCTTTTTGTAACAATTCCATATTATTGTAATAACAGGGGGTTCCGCCTCCTAGTGCCACAACCTTTGGTGCTGGATCTTCAAGTAATTTTTTAAGATGATGATGCTCTTGTTTTCGAAAGTACAACTCCCCTTTCTCCTTAAACAACTGAGCAACCGGGACTCCTTCTTGATCTTCAATCCATGCATCAAGATCGATAAAAGGACAGTTGAGATTTTGGGCAAGGACTTTCCCAAGCGTGGATTTACCAGACCCCATATAACCGACCAAAAACAGTTGCTGCATAGCTTAAACAAAGTAAGATCAAATTTATATATTTTGGAATAGAATTTTGGATAATAGATACTATATTTGCAGCCTGAAATCTGATTCGATAGCTCAGTTGGTAGAGCATCTCCCTTTTAAGGAGAGGGTCCTGGGTTCGAGCCCCAGTCAAGTCACAAAACTGTCGCGCACGTGGCGGAATTGGTAGACGCGCTAGGTTGAGGGCCTAGTGGGAGTTAAATCCCGTGGAAGTTCGAGTCTTCTCGTGCGCACTTTTTTTACCCATTGCTCGATTTTTTGTTTATATTTGTTGAAGCTTTTGTAAACGAAATTTGAACATGAACAGGATAAAAAGCACTTTTTCCATCAAAAACCTTGAGAATATCTCAGGTATTAAAGCCCATACGATACGAATTTGGGAAAAGCGTTATAACCTTCTACAGCCGGAAAGAACCGACACCAACATACGCCGGTACAGTCTTTCTAGTCTCCAAAAGCTTCTCAATATTACGCTTCTTTACAACCACGGTTTTAAAATCTCCAAGATTGCTAGCTTGGAGGAAGGCGAAATTCCAATTATGGTCCGCGACATTGCACTGAAATCTACCTCAGAACAAGTCGCCATCAATGCGCTTAAATTAGCAATGGTCAATTTTGACTACGTTATGTTTGATGCTACCTATGATGAAATCGCCTCCAAATATGAATTCGATTACATTTTCATCAACATTTTCATGCCCCTGATGAAGGAATTGGGTATACTGTGGCAAACAGGTGCTATCAGTCCTTCACACGAGCATTTTATCACTAACTTGGTTAAACAAAAAATTCATATTCAAACGGAATTAATACAACGCAAACAAACTCCTCAAGAAAATCAAAAGGTGTTTGTGTTGTTCCTGCCAGAAAATGAAATTCATGAATTAGGGGTTCTTTTCCTAAATTATTATATCCTTTCACAAAATTATAAGACAATATTCCTAGGCCAATCATTGACTACGGAGTCACTTAACACTGTAATGACCTTCAGTGATAGCCTTACCTTTGTTACCTACTTAACAGTAGAGCCAAACAAAGAAGAAGTTGATGGCTATTTAAGAGACTTTCAAGACACTATCTTGGAAGGCACACAATCAAGTCTCCACATTCTAGGTCCTCTGCAAATGTTGATCAATCCAGCAACGCTGCCGGGTCAAGTAAAACTGCATCCAACATTCGAAACTTTCCGTTTAGAATTCTTTGGAGAACAAATTTTTGTTTAAGCTTCTAAAATTTATCTTAAATTTTAGTAAATTAGTTAGACTAAAAATTATCTATGAAAAACTTGTTTGACTCGGTCTCTCAAGATTGCAGTCGTATTGTCACCCAGCGTTACAGCACTTCATTCTCGATGGCAACAAAACTTTTGGGCAATTCCATTCGTCCTCATATATACAACATCTATGGATTTGTTCGTTTTGCCGATGAGATTGTTGACACCTTTCATAACTATCCAAAGGAGTTGTTGCTAGACAATTTTGAAAGAGACTTACACGAAGCGCTTACACACAAAATCAGTCTTAACCCCATTTTGAATTCTTTTCAATACACTGTAAACAAATTCAATATTGGAACAGACCTTATCGATGCCTTTCTGAAAAGTATGCGCCAAGACCTTCACAAACAAGTTTATGAAACACAGGCAGAATACGAAGCGTACATCTATGGCTCTGCCGATGTTGTCGGCTTGATGTGTTTAAAGGTATTTGTTGACGGAAAGGACGAAACGTATGAATCCCTCAAACCTGCAGCCATGGCTCTGGGCTCTGCTTTTCAAAAAGTAAATTTCCTTAGAGATTTAAATTCAGATTTCGAAACTCTGGATAGGACTTATTTTCCCAATGTTGATTTGAATTCCTTCCAAGAGCTCGATAAAATGGATATCATTAATGAAATCGAAGTCGATTTTGAAAAGGCACTTACTGGGATTTTTAAGCTTCCTGAAGAAGCTCGTTTCGGAGTATATACTGCCTACAAGTACTATTTCAAATTACTGCAGAAACTCAAAAGGACTCCTTCTTTGCAAATTAAAAACGCTCGTATCCGAGTTCCTAATTACCAAAAAATGGGAGTTTTGGCCCAGTCTTATTTTAAATATCATTTGAATCTACTGTAAGAATGTCTAACGTCTTGCTTTGGTCAGCTGTTTTTTTGTTGACTTTCACTGGAATGGAATTTATGGCATGGTTTAGCCACAAATATATCATGCATGGTTTTTTGTGGATATGGCACAAAGACCATCACAAAAAAGATCACGATTCATGGTTTGAACGCAATGATTTGTTTTTCATCTTTTACGCCTTAATCAGCGGGGGCTGCGTCGTGGCTTGGGGGGAATTAAACTTTTGGCCTGGCTTGCCTATTGGATTGGGCATATTCGCCTATGGTTTTACCTACTTTATGGTACATGATATATTCATCCACCAGCGCTTTAAATGGTTTCGCAATGCAAATTCTCGCTACGCTAAAGGAGTGCGAAGAGCGCATAAAATCCACCACAAAAACATCCACAAACAAGGAGGTGAATGCTTTGGTATGCTATGGGTACCCTTAAAATATTTCAGATAAGATCAACCTATTCTTTACTCCAGTTGTTCGTGAATTCACAAGAGCGTACGTCTCGATTTAGACTCACATAGGTTTCTTCAATTTTGTCCATCATCCAACGCTGCACTTGCTTCAGTTTTTTCTCTTTCAAAGCAAGATCTTTGATTTTAGTGTAGTCTTTGGTGAAGTTTGCTGTGTGCTCTTCAAAACGATTGGCAACTTTTAGGAGTTTATACTTCTTCTTTCCAGCACGTCCCTCTTCCAATAGTGGTAAGGTGATCTCATTATCCTGTAGGTATCGAATTTGATTATAAAGCACAGGATCAATCTTGGTCAATTCAAAACGAGTGTCTCCGGTGGCTGGGTTCACCAAAACACCACCATTATTGCGTGTTTCTTTTTGCGAAGAAAACTGAAACGCTGCCTCTTCAAATGTGATTTCATCACTGATGATTCGCGTTCTTAGTGTTTCCATCAAGGCTTTGGTTTCAACCAATTTCTGATCATCAATACGAGGGATTAATAAAATGTGCCGAACATCAATTTCCTGGCCTCTGATTTTATCGACTGTCAAAATATGCCAACCAAACTCTGTTCGAAAAGGGTCAGAGACCTCCCCTTCTTGCAGACTGAATGCCACGTCGCGAAACTCTTTTGCCATCTGAGGACGCTTTCGCTGCAGTGTATACTTCCCTCCTTTAGATCGAGAACCTGGGTCTTGGGAATATAGGATGGCCTTAGACGCAAAACTCAAACCGCGCTCTAGAACATCAACTTTGAAACTTTTTAATTGGTTAATAACCCGTTCCTCCTCCTCGGGGGTTGGGTTCGGTTCCATGACAATTTGAGCGATTTCCAACTCTGTGCCAAAAGTTGGTAGTTCATCTTCTGGAATCTTTTGATAAAATGTTCGTACTTCTTCGGGAGTGATTTCAATAGCATCTACAATGGAAGATTGCATCAAACCGGCAAGTTTTTGCGTCTTATTAATCTCAAAAAGTTGCTCTCTAAAACTAGCCTCATCCGATTTTTTATAAAATGATAATACTTTATCCATGCTCCCTAATTGGCTAACAAAGTACTCTAGGCTCTGATCTACATAATCATAAATTTCTTGATCGCTAACTTCCAAGCTGTCCTGAACCGCATGGTGGGCATAAAGTTTATCCTCCATCAGTTTTCCTAGTAGTTCACAACGACTCACATTTTTGGACGAAATGCCTTGGGATTCCATTTCCACAATCATTTTATCGATATCCGAATCCAATATAACAAAGTCACCAACCACGGCAGAGACACCGTCAATCTTAATTTTGTCTTGAGCCGCAACAAAAAGCGGAAGGCTCAATAAAAGGAGTAATACACTATTCCACGTAGGTTTCATATTTTTTAGAGCGTATGGCATCTTGAAGTATTTCATTGTCAAAATTTCGTAAAAATTCAATTTTTCGTCGATTCAAAATGAGATTTTTGAGCGTGTTTTCCACATAGGAAACGGGGGCACGTTCGGTGGCATCTCTTCGATTATTTGTCACAAACAAATATACACCTAAAGAATCTTTCACCTCAAAGTAATTTCGTTTTTTAAAGTATTGATCTAGATTACCCCCATCAATGAATTCGATATCCTGAAGAATCTCTTTTCGACTAATCCAGAGAGAATCCCACGGATGGTAGGTCGAAAACTGAAACGAAAGAGAGTCTAAAAACTGGCGATCAATACTGTCGAACCGACGAAATCGCATACTGATCTCGCTACGATCAACATTATCAAGCGGCAAACGAAGCAACCGATATTGATAGAGTGGTTCTTTAAGTTTGAAAATCGATTTACTATTTTCATAGGCTTGCTGAATCTGTTCAGGAAGCACGAGAGTATCCATTCGTAAATTCACCAAGGACTCTTTGTATACCTGTCCGTAGAGTTCTACTTCATATTGATGTACCAACGATTGTAACTCTTTTTTTACTGTTGCATCGATATTTAAGTCTGCTTGCTGGTAAAGCAGTTGCTCTTTTGCCCAAGTATTAATGTAATTTTGCACCTGTACGACACTATCGTTTTTTGACGCAAAAGAACCAAAACGCAGATTGATATCTGAACGATACAGAAACGAATCTCCAACCCGGGCAACAGCTGTAACTTGAACACGGTCAAGAGAATCACACCCCAAAGTGATAAGAATTAAAAACCCCCATTGGAAAAGATAGCGAACGAAGTGACACAGTATTGGATTCATCTAAAAATCAAGTTTAGAAGCGACTGAAAACGTGTTAAAATGTTCATATGGTTTTAATAATTTTTTATAAATATTTATAAGTTATTGATTTACAATCTAATAAAATGTTAATAATTTTATGAACTATTATAATTTCATTGTAACTTAGCTACAAATATACAGCGTATTGCGTAGGATTACTTTTATTTTATTTATTCTATTTTTTTTATCCGGTGTCAAAGCAGCTTCGTTTTCACTTGACCACGACGTATCGGGTAGTTACCTCTTTCAAAATTCCCGTGTAATTTACAAAAACAATGTTCTTTTTGTTCAGGGTTTAATTGGTCATGGAACGGTTGAAGTTTATTCTATTATTGGAAACAAAATCTCTGATCAAAAAGTAGTTGATCTTTCCAACGCACAAATACCTCTTTACCTAGAAAGTGGTAATATGTATATCGTAAGAGTTCGTTACCAAGGAAATGTAATGAAGACTTTCAAAATCTTAGCCAACTAGCTTTTTATTACATCAAGGACTATAATTCGGAGCTTCTTTGGTGATTCGAATGTTATGTGGATGACTCTCTCGTATTCCAGAAGCTGTCAGTTTCACAAAACGTCCGCTGTGCTGCAAGGCATCAATTGTGGCGGTACCACAATAGCCCATTCCTGCACGCAACCCTCCTACAAATTGGTGAATGCTCTCATATAATTCGCCTTTGTAAGGTACACGCCCTACAATGCCTTCAGGTACTAGTTTTTTGATGTCATCCTCGACATCTTGAAAATAGCGGTCTTTAGAACCTTTGTTCATCGCTTCTAGGGATCCCATTCCACGATAGGTTTTGAATTTCCGCCCTTCAAAAATGACTGTTTCACCTGGAGACTCTTTCGTTCCAGCCAGAAGGGAACCCAACATAACAGAGTCGGCTCCTGCGGCAATCGCCTTAGGTATATCTCCCGTATAACGAATCCCTCCGTCTGCAATTACCGGCACGCCGCTACCTTTAATGGCTTTGGACACGTCCATAATGGCCGAAAGCTGTGGAAAGCCTACTCCCGCAATAACTCTTGTTGTACAAATTGATCCAGGCCCAATTCCTACTTTTACAGCATCGGCGCCATTATCAACCAAATATTTGGCCGCATCGGCTGTGGCAATGTTACCAACAATAACGTCTAAACTACCATATGTCTTTTTTACTTTACTAAGCGCATCAACCACTCCTTTGGTGTGCCCATGGGCAGTGTCAATTACTATCGCATCCACACCGACTTTTACTAATGCATCAGTACGCTCTAGTATGTCCGCTGTTACACCAACAGCAGCAGCTACACGCAAGCGTCCATAACTGTCTTTATTAGAAGTGGGTTTGTCGGTATGTTTAGTAATGTCACGAAATGTTATCAGACCAACTAACGTATTGGACGTATCAACCACTGGAAGTTTTTCGATTTTATGCCGCTGCAAAATTTCTTCGGCATCTTCCAAGGAAGTTTCTTTGGTGACCGTAATCAGATTTTCTTTGGTCATTACTTCTGTAATTGGGCGCTCATTGTTTTTTTCAAATCGCAAATCCCGATTGGTGACTATCCCGGCTAACTTTCCAGAATTATCTACAATAGGAATCCCTCCAATTTTGTATTGACGCATACTTTCCTTGGCGTCTTTTACTAAGCTGTCTAATGGAAGTGTTACGGGATCCATAATCATTCCAGACTCAGCACGTTTCACCGCTCGGACCTTAAGTGCTTGGGCTTCAATGGTCATGTTTTTATGAAGCACTCCGATTCCGCCCTCGCGTGCCATTGCAATTGCCATTTGACTTTCAGTCACCGTATCCATTGCTGCAGATATAATGGGCGTATTTAAAGGAATATTTCGTGAAAGCTTGGACTGAATGGAAACCTCTCGAGGCAATATCTGCGAATAGGCAGGTATCAGCAACACATCATCATAGGTTAAACCTTCTCCGTAAATCTTATTGGAATCCATAGGCAATTAATAAAGAATTAATTGCAAGCAAATATAGGGTTTTTTAGTCAACTGACCCTGTATTAAGTGAGCTATCGAAAGATTTCTAGCGCTTTATTGTAGGCAGACTCAAAGTGAAGCATATGCAGCTTGTGAGGGATTTTTTGTGCTTCGAAATAGGTGATTAATTTTTCCGTAGGCATATTGCCTACCAAATCATTTTGTGCCATAGGGCACCCCCCAAACCCCTGAATGGCTCCATCAAAACGCAAACACCCACTTTGATGCGCTGCTTCTATTTTCTCAATAGCTGTTTCGGCTAGGGTATGTAAATGCGCTCCGAAGCTTACTGTTTCAAAAGCCGGAATAAGGGCCGCAAAGAGACTTCTAATACTCGTTGTTTCGGCGCTACCAACAGTGTCTGATAAGGAGAGCGTAAGAACCCCCATGTCTGTCAAACACCTTACCCATTTCGCCACAATATCGGGATGCCATGGGTCTCCATAGGGGTTTCCAAATCCCATAGAAATATATACAACCAACTCCTTTTGATGCGCATCTGCCAGTTCGATAATCTTTGCTAGTACACCTAGGGATTCTGCAATAGACTTTCCTGTGTTTCGCATTTGAAAATTCTCTGATATCGAAAACGGGTACCCCAAAACATCAATCGACGGGAAGGTGCAGGCTGTTTGGGCACCGCGGATATTGGCTACAATCACCGATAGTTTGGTGTTGTTTTTCAAAGGAGCTATGGCATCAATAACCGAAGATGTATCAGCCATTTGAGGAATCGCCTTAGGAGAAACAAAACTACCGCAATCCAAAGTGTCAAAACCTACCGCCAGCAAAGCCTTCATGTAGGCAATCTTTTGCTCAGTAGGCACCAAGGTTTTCCAGCCTTGTAGTGCGTCTCGGGGGCATTCTATCAGCTGTACATTTTTCATCGATAGGCTAAAAATAGTGTTTTTATAGATTCAAAAAAGCAGACGGCTCTTTCTTATACAGCTTAGATTCGGCTATATTTGTTGAAAATTATTGAAAAATGATAGAACGATTGGAACAGGAGTTAGCGCCGCTAAAAAAACAACTCCTCCTGCACCCCTTGTATGAAGACATTCAAACCCCTCAAGACCTAAAACAATTCACAGAAGCACATATTTATGCCGTTTGGGATTTTATGTCACTGGTCAAAAAGTTACAATTGGAACTTACCACTGTTCATTTACCTTGGCAACCCTCAGGATCTGCCGCCACGGCTCGACTGATTAATGAAATTGTTTGGGGTGAGGAAAGCGACATTAACAAAGACGGAGTACCGATGAGTCACTTTGAAATGTACCTTGAAGCAATGGCTGATGTGAATGCAGATACCCAACAAATCAATCTTTTCCTGAAGGGCTTACCCAATAAAGGATCGGTTTTGGATTATCTTAAAAGTGCCTCCCTTCCTGACTACGTCAAAGATTTCCTTTATTTCACCTTTGAGACCATCGAAACGCGTCCCCTTTATGAGATCGCTGCTGTATTTACGTTTGGCCGTGAAGACCTCATTCCAGATATGTTTATTGAAATGCTTCAAAGAATGAATGTTAAAGGAAATGAATCTCTAGCCAATATGGTGTACTATTTTGAACGGCACATCGAAGTCGATGGCGATCAACACGGTCCCATGGCACTTGAAATGATTTCTAATTTATGTCAAAACGACTCTGCCAAGTGGGAAGCGGTAATTGCCCGCTCCAAGCAAGCACTGCAGCACCGAATCAACCTTTGGACGGGAATACATTCTTCTCTCATGCTAACGCCAACCCTTTAATCTTATGAAACAGCTCCTAATTCTCTTTCTTTTCTTTTTAATTTCATGCAGAGCACAAGACCAATCCTCACAATACGCTAAAGAGATACAAGACGAAGATCTACGAAGTCTTTTGTACGTCTATGCATCCGATTATTTTGAAGGACGGAGGACGGGAACCGTTGGGCAACGACGAGCAACTGACTTTTTGCGTCATTTCTATCAATCCCATCAGATTGAAGCAGCAAAAGGAACCGATGATTATTATCAAAATATGAAGCTCCCAGTGGATGGGACAAAAGTTGAGACACAAAATGTGGTTGCCATCATTCCCGGTGAGCAACTACCCAACGAATACATTATTCTTTCTTCACATTTGGATCATTTGGGAATGAGAAATGGAGAAATTTTTAATGGTGCTGATGATGACGGATCTGGAACCGTAGCACTGTTAGAAATTGCAGCTGCTTTTCAAAAAGCCAAAAAAGAAGGAAACGGCCCCAAGCGTTCTATCATCTTTCTGCATGTAACGGGTGAGGAAGAAAGATTATTGGGATCTAAATACTATACCAACAATCCCCTCTACCCGCTTGCACAAACCGTTGCCAATTTAAATGTGGACATGATCGGTCGCGTTGACCCTAAAAGAGACAATCCCGATCCGAATTATATTTACCTCATTGGTGCCGATCGATTGAGTCAAGAGCTTCACGATCTTTCGGAAATGATTAACACAAAATACAGTCAGCTAGAGCTCGACTACATCTTCAACGACGAAAACGATCCCAATAATTTTTATACTCGCAGTGATCATTATAATTTTGCCAACAAAAATATCCCCATAATTTTTTATTTCAACGGTACCCATCAAGATTACCATAAAGCATCGGATACCGCGGAAAAAATCAACTATGAGTTGCTAAAAAAGCGTACTCAATTGATCTTTCATACTGCTTGGGAATTGGCCAATATGGAAAAACGAATTCAACTAAAACCATAAACAATAATCATATGAAAAATAGTATAACACTTATACTCCTATGCTTTAGCATTAGTTTCCATGCACAGGACACACAAGGCGCTTCTGAATTACAAAACACAGAAGTGATCTCTATGGCAACGACAGATTCTTTACAAACAAAAATTCGTCGACTATCTGTGGGGGCCAAAATTGGAATGCCCAATATTGTAGGTGGAAGTGTTGAATTTATTCTTCCAGTACTGAACAACCATTTGGCTCCTTATGCTGATTTTAGTGGGTTTGATATCAACCCCGAAAAGGGAACTGAGGTGGGCTTAAGCTACACCGAATTTGGTGTGAACTATTATTTTAAAAATACAGGGAAAGGACTTTACATCAGTGGAGGACTTGGTAATCTTAGTACCGATTTAACTTTCTCTAATATTGAAGTTGATGATAATCTGGGGCAAATTGCAAATGATGGTGTTGGAACCACCAAAGAAACAATAGCTACAACCAATCTGAAATTGGGAATCAAGACAGGATTACGCTTTTATTTTCGATTTGAATTGGGGTATGGCTTTGGAGACATCCCAGATTTATTGGAAATCAATGCAAAATCAACCTCTCTCGGGATTTCCGGAAAAACAACTCAAGAGTTTCCAGAAATTCCTGGACTTTCCGATGGGGGCGTCATCATTGGAAACATTGGCTTTGGACTTTCATTTTAAGCCTCCTATACCCTAACAATATTAAGCCCCTTCTTGGGGCTTTTTTGGGCTCCGTTGCTTCCCTAAAACCCTTATAAAGAAAAGCATACTTATAGCTAAAATTCCAAAAGCAAAATAGTGAATAGGACTGGGGGCACTTCCCTCGAAGTCTCCTTTGATTCTAGAAACATACGTCACCATCATAACAATTCCTACATAAAGGAAATAGAGATTAAAAGCCCAATTTCGATGGGCTAACCAGCTTCCCATAAAAGGCCATAAAACAATCATCAAGTAACCAAGGCTCCCCCCGATCAGTTTAACAGGAATCAATGCAATGGCATTTAAATACACATTAAGTATCAAAAAGATAAAATGAATCACATGGAGAATAGCAAAAGTTCGCAACGGTGCTAGCAGCAGTTCCGTTGAATCATGTCGATCGGACTGTAGATATGCCCACCAGGGCAATAAAAAATAAACTAAAGACAATCGCCCTGAATAGCGGGCAGCCAATTGAAAGAGTCCTCCAGTATCATTGGTCTGCCAATAGGCAACCAACAGTATCAAAAGCTCCGCTAACAAGCCAATCAAAAGGTAGTATTTACGATGTATAAGTGATTTCACCCTAAAAGTTTCGTATAATGTAGGGATTTTAAAGCAACATGAGATTACTATGAAGTATTTCGAATACAAAATTATATCTAACAAGGTTTTCAAAAAATCAATGATGACCGAAGAGGAATTCAATCGTTTGGGAAAACAAGGCTGGGAACTTACTCAGATCAACAGTGACGAAAGCGGTATTTCTAAAGCCTATTTTAAACGTCCTATCTAGAAATACAAAAAAAACACCTGGTTGGCTGTATCCTCTCCTAGCCTCCTTGAGCCTTGGAATGGCTCCATTTCAGCCAGAGCTACATCTGTTAGGTAAAATTCGATGGGTCACAGGGGGAGCCAATGGAATGCAATTTATGGATTGGTTTGACCTAGTACTTCACAGCGCACCCTGGGTTTGGCTTTTTGTTTCGATTACAAGTCGCCTTGTTTATTATCTCCGAACAAAATAGGAGACAATCAAGATTGCCAGTCCTAAAATTGCTTTTTTATATCCTTTAATCGCTGCTTTGTTTTGGGATTGTATAAAATAAACCAATTCTTTCTGCAACACTTCAATAGTCATTCCCAATCGGAGCAAACCGATGGCTTTTTGATAATAAAACAATTCTTTTTCTTCCATAAAATTCATGTTATTACTCTAAAATACAACGTGGAATTAAAAACAAAAGATAAAATAATGTTAAAGCTTTGTGAAACTAATCCAAAAGAATGAAAATCAGAATGATAGTTTATAAACAATATGATTTTGAATAGAATAGTAGT
>QXYU01000039.1:47420-48533 GCA_009886755.1 Flavobacteriaceae bacterium | reverse complement strand
GGAAGATGGTAGTTATGCGCCTCGGTGGCACCCCATGGCAACACCGCCAAATCATAGGTTGCCGATTGTATTTCTCTCCATGAACATTCAGCTAATAAATAGGGTCTCATATTGTTTTGGTTTAATTCTAGAGTAGTACGGAAATCCCGCAATCTGTAGTTGAAAAACTACATTCAAGATACTGAAAAAAGAGGGAGACTAATTTTATTTTTGAGCCATAGGGCTATACTTCACATACTATCATAATACGGGAGGTATTGAGATGTTGCGCATATTTAATACTCAAAATGAAAAATTTTTGGCAACTCATTAATCTAGGCTTTAAAACAACCCCATTGTCGTGTTAAAACCAGTCAAAATATGTACTCTTTTGAGACAGATGCCTCTGGAAGCGTCTTAAGCTTTCAAAAGAAGCTTTTGTTGGGTCTTGGAGGTATATATAATATCTGATACAAACTAGATGAAATATCAAATTACTATTATGGCACCAAGGGGGGGAATGTTTTTAGCGCCAACGCTGTTATGCCAAGAATCGTGTAAACTATGGTTTCTTAAAATTATAAAACCCTCCAAATTAGGAGGGTTTTTTATTCATTCTGCAGCCTCTTTAAATACTGATTAAAGCGATTTTATAAACTTTATCACACCATTGAAATAGGTCTCCTGATCGTCATACATACTCCAATGGCTCCCATTTGGGCAATGAAGATACGTTCCATTTTGAACTTGGGTACTCATCCATTCCATCTGTTTTGGATCCATCGTATCATAAGTAGCGCCTACCGTTAAAACAGGAACAGTGATTTTGGATAAATCACTTTTACGATCCCAATTTTTCAAAGTAGCATCTCCAACAACGCCCATTTCACTTGGCCCCTGCATATGTAAATACATATTATAATTAATATTATTTAAGCTTCTTAATACGGGATTAGGCCATTTATCAAGAGGTAATCGCAAAACATGTTTTGGATAATAATGAGTGGCCACCAAATCTAAATATTTTGGGTTCGTGTAATCATCATTTTGCTCGTATTCACGAATTTCTGCCAAAATATTTGGGTCCAGTTGGGGTGCTAAAACCTCTTCTGAATATTTCATGTAGTCTGGTAT
>QXYU01000039.1:0-47410 GCA_009886755.1 Flavobacteriaceae bacterium | reverse complement strand
AAGCCCTTTAAATTTTGTTGATACTTCAGTGCATATTCTAAACCTAAAATACCTCCCCATGAATGACCAAGAATTATGAAGTTCTCGTTGGTCAAACCTAAAGCAATTCGAACCTGTTCCACTTCATCTACAAATCTTTCAATAGTCCATAAATCTAAATCATCTGGATTATCGCTTTTGGTATTGCCTAATTGATCATAGTAATAATATTCGATAGATGCCTTTGGAAAATAAGAGTCTGCCGCTTCAAAGTAATCATGAGCAGCACCGGGTCCACCGTGCAATAAAAGAACTTTTTGTGTGGGGTTATTTCCTATACGTTTTGTCCATACATTAAAATTTCCTTTTGATGTTGTAATCGGAATCATTTTCACACCACCGCTCAATTTATCGGACTTCCCGTCGTAATTTAAATAATTATTTACACCAGATTCAGGACTTGTTTGGCAAGAAAAGAATAATAGACCTAAGCTAAATAGTATAATTTTTTTCATATGTAGTACAATTAAAAAAGGCCAAGCAAAACTGCTTGGCCTTTTGTGAAAATTATTCATTCTCTGTCAGAGGGATAGGGAATACATTGAATACTTGATCGCCAGATCTGTCAAGCGGTAATGAAGATGATAAATTATATCTTCTCAAATCATACATTCTGTGATTTTCACACCAAAGAGAATATCTTCTTTGATGCAATAGTTCTGTTGTCAGTGCAGCAGCTGTATTAGCATCACTATAGTCAGCTAATCCAGCAGCATTTCTAATGACATTAATTGCGCGAGTTGCCTCTGCAAGGTCACCAGGAATGTTTGCCTCTGCATACAAGAGAACCAATTCCTCATTTCGAACGATATCTATAGAAGAAACATTTGTGCTATACAAGGCTGTTTGATGCGTTCCTGTCAATCCATCTTGAGAAGCTGGATTGGCTCGGACAACTGTTTTTCTGGAAACACGAGTATCACCAGCTTCAGCATCATTCATAAAGCTGTCGTGTACAATGATTTGATCTCCATTGTTGTCTACAATCTTATAAATAGGATTGGTTGAATCACCACTGTTGAGGCTGAAAACGTGTTTGGGTCCAACCGTCAAATCTCCATCGATATCCATAAAGGAAGCTGAGAGTGACGTAAGCGCACCAGAGCTGTCTCCGCTGTATACTGCTACAACTGCTTTTAAAGCATGATTGAATTGAGAAAATGTACTCGGGGAATCAAAACTCGTGAAACCTGCCAATGAAAATGCAAAAGAAGATCCTGCTCTGCTTAAATCAGATAAAGCATCATCTAGCATTGTGTTGACTGCTGAAAATACTGCACTAGCATCTTGTATAGGGCCCAGATTTTTAGGGTCGGATACATCAATTCGTGCACGGTTAAAGGATTTAACTAACTGAATTAGTTCGTGTGCGATGACGGTCTTAGCAAAACCTCTATACCCAGCCTTCTGAGCGTCACTTGCCGCGGAAGTGTTATCAACCGCGTCAAGAAGAATATTGGCGTTTTTGATGGCAACATATCGAGATCTCCAAGGAGAAGTGGTATAGAACGAGTTATTGTCTAAGTTTGCTCCATTAGCTCCCAAAAGATCGGCTGTGTTTCTTGGATCGGCGTCAAACAAATAAAGTTCTCTGGCCATAGTGCCAGCACCCGTTGTTTGAATTTCCAGTCCCAATCGCATTGCTGATTGTGTACCCACTACTAAATTATTGAGTTGGTTGATCGATGCTTCTGATAGCACTCCCTGTAAACTGGGTCGATTCGGATCAACTTCATCATCAAAGGTACAAGAGACAATAGCTAATGCACTTAGCAGAAGAAGAACCTTGTTCATTTTTCTGTATGTAATGTCTAAATATTTCATTTTTCGTTTGATTTAAAATTTGACATTAAGATTAAACATATACTGTTTAGAGCTCGGGAAAGGAGTTACCTCAATTCCACTGGATAAACCAGCCCCTCCGTTTACGGAAGTTTCTGGATCATAACTACTGTAATCTGTGATGGTAAACAGATTTCTTCCTGTTAGTCCCAAACGAACACTGCTAATGCCCTCAGATAACCAGGCAAAAGTATCGTCTGGTAAGGTGTAGTAAATTGCCGCCTCTCGTAGTCGCAAATATGCGGCGGGTTCGATAAAGCGTTCCGCCACAAAGCCAAGACCCGTTCTTTCTTGCCCTTCTGGTGTGTCCAAATCAGGGGTAAGACTACTCAAATCTGTTAATAATTTTGAAAGGTTAATGTTTTCCCCTCCTTCTTTCCAGTGAATCAAGAATCGAATGTCAAGATTTTTTCCAATGGTAAATTGGTTGTTGAATGACATTTGAAAATCTGGTTCTACGTTTCCGATTTGTGTTGGAACACCGTTAACATTTCCAGCCAATTGGGTAACGGGCTGACCTTCTTGAATGTAGAAAGTACCAAGCCCTAAACCAAATCCAGCTCCCGGTTGTGGAAAGGCTGGTACATCAAGTTTCGTTATTTCAGATCGGTTAAACCAAAATTGGATACCGGTATCCCAAGAAAACGTTTCTGTATCATAGGCATCAATATTTAGTCCCAGCTCAACTCCGTAGTTTTTCAAATCAGCAAGATTGGTTGTCTCGCTTCCAAAACCACTAGATGTTTCAAGGGCACGACTCAAAATCAAATCGTTAACATTTCGATTATAGTACGAAAGCTCTACCCCTATCTTTCCAAGGAAACGCAAATCGACTCCTGCTTCTAATTCTTGTGAAGTTTCTGGTTGGATGGTGGAATCTCCTTTGAGTGATGATATGCTTGAACCTCCTACACCACCAATGGATGTTTGATTCAGGGAGGTGAAAACAGATCCAAAGCTTGCCGAAGAACCTGTTTCTCCATAAGCAGCTCTAATCTTAAATTGATCTATAGTCCCTGATTCCCATCCATCAAAATTTTGTAAGTTGATGGCCAAAGAGGCCTTTGGGAATCCATAAAATTTATTTGGATCACCATTCAAGGTAGATTTATCAATACGATAACCTAAGGTACCAACCAGTTGGTCTTTATAGTTCCCTTCAACTTGTCCAAAATAACCAAATTCACGAACCAGTGATTGTGTTTGATCTATTTGCTGTGAGGAACCTTGACCAAGAGCTGTTTGTCCTGGAATCAATTGCGTTGCTCGGTTAAGGATTAAATCTGCATCACGAGACAAGTAGGAAACACCCGCTTGTGTGGTTAAACCTAAATCGCCACCCATAGCATCCTTATTCCATACGGCAATACCTAATAGATTGTAATTTTTAAAGTTGTTCTTACCAACTCCAATAAACCCATTATCACCACCTTTTTGAGCTTGGTGTGTTTCAGGAACATAAACAAAAGTTTCATTGGCAAGAAAATCAATCCCTCCACTCCAAATCATTTTCAGAGTATTCCCCTCACTTTGCAAAATATTAGTTGTCAATTTTGCACTTTGAATCAAACGATTGTTGACATCATCATTGACTGTTTTATCTCTTACATAAATGGGGTTTCCTGAAGCATTAGGGTTGTCAGGATAATTCCCGTTAGCATCGGGGAAACCTCTAAACCATGGGCGTGTATAGGCCAATGTGTAACCGTAACTTAGTCCTCCCTGGTTCTCGTTTCCAGAGAAACTACGTTGTGAACCACTTTGAATAAAGTTTGAATTAATTGATAAATCAAAGGTATTGGAAATTTTATGCTCGATGTTTGCTCGAATCGAAAAACGATCAAAGCCAGTATTATCAATGATACCTGCTTCGTCTCTATAGGAAGCGCCGACATAGAAAGTTGTCTTATCATTACCGCCAGAAGCGCTAATTTTTGTATCAGTGATAAGCCCTTGCTGACCATAAATTTCTTCTTCATAATCAACCAATCCGCCAGCGGCAATAGCTTCGTTGAAAAAAGGTACTTCACTTGGTCCAAAAGCTGCTTCTACACTAGAAGCTGTCCAGTTACGCATGCCCAACTTTTTGATAATCGTATTGAATCCAACACTTTGATTTAAGTTGATTACTGTTTTACCAGCACGTCCTTTTTTGGTGGTGATGATTACTACACCAGCGTTGGCTCGTGTTCCGTAGATAGCCGCAGCAGAGGCTCCTTTCAAAATTTCAATATTTTCTATATCGTTTGGATCCAAGTCAGCAATTCGGTTGGGTGCATTTTCTTCATTCCCTCGATTGGCACCTGAAGCAAAACGCAATCCTGATGGGATTTCTGCATTGTTCAAGTATACACCATCAACGATGTATAAAGGTTGGTTATTACCATTAATTGAAGAAATACCCCGTAATCGAAGAGCAAATCCTCCACCAGGAGCACCAGAAGATGCAGTAATATTGACCCCCGTTACTTTTCCGTAAAGAGCTCCATCAATAGTACTTTGGTTTGTTTTACCCACCAATTCCTCTGTTGAAACCGTAGCAACAGCATTCGCCAAATTACCTCGTTTTACACTGGAACCAAGACCTGTTATGACAATTTCGTCCAGTTGAGTGGCGTCAGGTGATAGGTTAATAGACATGGTTTGTCCATCGGCTGCTAACGTTTGTGTGGCATATCCGATAAACGAGAAAATTAATCTATCTCCATTATTAGCAGAAATAGAAAAGTTTCCATCAAAGTCTGTTGTCGTACCATTGGCTGTTCCTTCTACAATAACATTCACACCAGGAATCGGATTATCGTCTTCGTCTAAAACGATACCAGAAACCTGCTGTGCTTGCATTGCTAATGAAATAAAACCAAGTAGCAAGACAAACAATAGTTTCACTTTTTTCATTTTTGTTTGATTTGTTGAGAATTTATTAAAAATAGTTACTAAACATTTATTTTAAATATACTATTAAATTCTTAAACACACCATAAGATGAGGATGGTCTATCCCATTTTGAGACCGGATTACTTCAAATCCCATACGTTCATGAGCAACAAATGACCGCTTGTTACGTGTTACCACTTCCGTAATTATCAGCTTATAGGTCTTCTTATACTTTTCAATAAGGGATGTGTATAGTTGCTTAAAAACACCTTTTTTACGATGGCTGGAATCCACACAGACTTGAATTATGAAAATGTGTCTATCAGATGAAGGTAACGAAGGCTTGCCTAGTGCTTTCTTACTATCTGAAATCATCGAATCAATTACCGGATGAATTCCTTTTGATTTTTCTGTGCCTACAATAACATAGCCAAGGACTTCATCCCCTTGAATTGCTAAAAGAATAGGACAAATTGCGTTGAATTTTTTTAATTCCTCCTTTGTGAAGTTTGCTATTAAAAATCCTTGACTTTCTTGTTCCCTTAGGTCTATATTTTCAATAAGATTGTTAGCAATCATTTGTTCAATGACTTCAAAATGAGCATCTTTAGTTAAAAGATTAATTTGCATATAGTTAGGATTAAATTTTGAGGGGCAGATTTGTGGGCAGATTTAATATAAAAAAAGGGACTGCGTTTCTGCAATCCCTTATCTAATCTGGGGTGGAAGAGCGGTCTCGAACCGCCGACCTCCTGAACCACAATCAGGCGCTCTAACCAACTGAGCTACAACCACCGTTTGCGGCAAAAATAAAGTATTTATAACGGTTGACAAAATTTAAAGACAGGCACTTTGATTCCTTTCGTTTACAGTAAATTAGCTACAGAATCAACCGCTATAAGCTTCTCAACAGTAAAGCCTTCAGCGGCTTCAACACCGATCAAACGACCTAAATTTTTGGCGCGATACGCAACACTGTCAATAAAATTTTGATTGCTAATGGGTGTTTCTGGGGCAACGGAGGAAGGATCAAAAAACTGAGAGGCATAGGCCTCTACAGCTTTCATCTTGATATCCAAATAGCCACTAATATCCAAGCAAAGCTGCGGTTCTATTTCCTGCCATTGAATGTAATGAAGCACTTGCTTGGGGCGCCAAGACGATTGTGGATTACCCTCCTCGTCATAGGTGTCAATTTTAACCAAGCCGCTTAAGAAACATGCATTGCTAACCAGTTCACTCCCACGAGCATGGTCAATATGACGATCTTCGATCGCATTGCAAAAAACAACATCGGGTTGATAATGTCGAATCTTCTCAATCACTTTTAACTGGTTTACCTTAGAGTTTTCAAAAAAACCATCCGCAAACCCTAGGTTCTCTCGAATGGAAACACCTATAATTTTAGCTGCTTTATGAGCTTCTTGACTTCGTAATTCGGGAGTTCCTCGGGTCCCTAATTCTCCACGGGTAAGGTCTATAATTCCAACCTTACTTCCTGTTGCTACAGCTTTACTTAGGCTTCCCCCCGCTCCTAGTTCTGCATCGTCGGGATGGGCTCCAAAGGCAAGAATATCTAATTTCATCTGTCTAAATTTTTATTTTTTACAGCTGACAGATGGAACTCGCTTGTAGTCATTCAACTGTGTGTTAATTTTTGATTGTGCTCGTTTCATTGTTTCGCTTTTAAAAGAGCTTGGTCTATATCGGCACGAAGATCTTCTTGGGCTTCTATCCCGCACGAAAAACGGATTAAAGAAGAACTTATTCCTTGTTCCGTTCGCTCTTCCTCTGTCAGAAGCGCATGCGAGGTCAATCGAGGAACTATGAGTGTACTCTCTACCCCTGCCAAGCTCATGGCTGCTTTGACGAGTGTTAATTCTGCACAAAACGCAGACACGGCAACTTCAGCACTCAATTCAAAAGAGAGCATTCCGCCAAAACCTTTCATTTGTTCTTTAGCTAAAGTATGATCTGGATGTGATGCTAGGCCAGGATAATGAACCCTTTTGATTAATGGGTGATCCTCTAAATGTTCAGCTAACAACAGCGCATTTTCATTCTGTGCTGCAACCCGAAGGGCCAACGTCTTAATACTGCGTTCTAGCATCCACACCATCATATCACTCAAACTACCACCAAAATTAATGGCCGAAGCGTACACATGATCCATGATTGCTTGCGAGGAGACCACTACCCCCGCCGTAATATCGGAGTGACCTCCAAGGTATTTGGTGGCGCTGTGAGCTACAATATCGATACCTAATGCGATCGGATTTTGATTGACAGGACTGGCAAAAGTATTGTCGATCATAGTCCAAACTCCTTTTGATTGCGCCAAGGAAGCAATGGCTTTCAAGTCAACCAGCTTAAGTAACGGATTGCTCGGTGATTCTAAATATACCCCTTTGGTATTGGGTTGTAACTCCAACTCAAAGTCCTCCACCGATAATCCCTTAGTAAAACTGAATGCGATTCCCAATCGAGGAAATTCTTTTTTGATAAAGTTTCGCGTACCACCATAAATATCATTTTGAAAAATAAAATGATCCCCTTGCTTCAACTGAGATAGCAACGCAGTGCTGATTGCAGCCATCCCTGAGCCAAAAATCAAGGCAGCTTCGCCACCTTCTAAAGCCGCTAGTTTTTGAACCAATGCTTCTTGATTGGGAGTGTTGAAATAACGTGGGTAACGTTTTTTGTCAATATCCTCAAAAGCATATGCCGAAGACATATAAATGGGAGACACTACTCCCTTGAAGCGATGATCCTCAAGTTCCCCTTCGTGAACACAAAGGGTTTTAAAGTTTTTTTTAGCTTCCATTATTTTCTATCCAAGTAATTACTTCCGGATCATCGGGATCTGTTCTAGGAGAAATTACCTTTTCTAAAGTTCCATCGGGGCCCAACAGATATTTCTGGAAGTTCCAAGTCACCTTGGAATCCATAACTCCGTTTTGTTCTTCCGAGGTTAAAAATTGATACACCGGATGCATATCTTTTCCTTTTACCGAAATTTTCTCCATCATTGGAAAACTCACACCGTAATTGACACTACAAAAAGTGGCAATTTCTTCATTGGTTCCAGGCTCCTGAGCCAAGAAATTATTAGCCGGAAAACCAATGATCTCAAAGTCTTGATCATGATACTTTTCGTAGAGGGATTGGAGAATCTCATATTGAGGTGTCAGTCCACAACGGGAAGCTGTATTGACAATCATGATTTTTTTACCCGCAAGGGAACTAAAATCAAAAGTTTTTCCATTGATGTCTTCAACAGAGAATTGGAAAATTGTTTTGCCCATTTTTTGTCTCGTTTGTCTTGAATTAGGATTCATCATAGCGACGAAAACACCCATCAAGAGTACAGCTGCTTTCATAGAATTTTTTTTGAAATGCTAACTTACAACAAATTGCGGAGATTCGGCTCGCAGGGGTCTTTCAGAGGATTTCGGCACTTAGTCCTGCTTCAAGTAAAAGGGTACAGCGTGGATCCAAATCAGAATAAGCACCTGTTTTGACCACACATTTCCCAGAATAATGCACCAAAATGGCACATTGTTCTGCCTGTTGTTGGCTGTGTTCGCAAACACGAATCAAGGTCTCAATGACATGTGCAAAAGTGTTTACATCATCATTGTACAACATGATCTCATGTTCTTTATCCGCATCCAGCTCTGTGAGAGTTGCTACTTCAGGATCCAAAGAAGGCTTTTCTTCAGCCTTGAAAATCAAAAAGTACGGCCATCCAATCATGTTTTTCCTTACTGCTATTCAAACGATACCCTAATGTAGTCATTTGGTAAGAAATAACAGCTAAGTCTTTTTTGTAAAAACCACTCAAAAGGACTTTCCCTCCCACCTTGGTAATCCGAGCATAATCGGCCATTTGTTCCAATAGTACATTTCTGTTGATATTGGCAATGACACAATCAAACATACCGCGATTGGCAGGCACTTCATTTTGCTGAATAGCTTCCAGGGTTGGGCAGTCGTTCAAAAGGGCATTTTCATGGGTGTTTTCGATACACCAAGGTTCAATATCAACGCCCAACACTTCAGTGGCCCCCAGTCGCATGGCGGCAATTCCCAAGACCCCAGTTCCACACCCCATATCCAACACCCGCCAAGCTGTACAATCAATTTCTAGCAAATGAGAGAGCATCAAAGCTGTGGTTTCATGATGCCCAGTACCAAAACTCATTTTTGGATTGATAACAAGCTCTAAGGGGTACGTCCCAGCAGGGTGAAAACTCGCCCGAACACGACAACGCTCATTCACGATTACTGGGGTGAAATCCTTTTCCCAATCCGCATTCCAGTTTTGGGGGGCAATGCGTTTGACTTCATAGGCAATTGCTACTGCTTCATTGTCTATTAAGGAAAGTGTCTCCAAAACGCTCAAGTCCGTAGCGCCTTCTTTAACATAGGCCACCAATCCGGTTTCGGTTTCCTCAAAACTTTCAAAAGAGAAAACAGAAAGTTCCGCCAGAAGAATCTCTGCATAAGTAACCACTGGATTCAACGTGAAATGAACCGCTACATAAGGGGTTGACATAAGAACTATATAGCGTTCACAATCCCCATAAAGTCATCTGCTTTCAAGGAAGCACCACCAATAAGTCCTCCATCGACATCAGCTTGCGAAAAAAGCTCTTCAGCGTTCGTGGGTTTAACACTTCCACCATAAAGAATGCTAGTAGTCTCAGCAACCGCATCACCGCATCGCTTTTGAATCAAGCTACGGATAAAGGCGTGCATTTCTTGTGCTTGCTCGGGAGAGGCCGTCTCACCGGTTCCAATAGCCCAAACGGGTTCATAGGCCAAGATAATTTTGGACCAGTCCAATCCTTCTTGTGAAAACAAGGCTACTTCGAGTTGTTGCTCTACAATTTTAAAATGATTGTCTGTTTTTCGATCAGCCAACTCTTCACCAAAACAGAAAACAATTTCCATATTGGTTTCCATGGCTGTTTTAACTTTATGTACCAGGCTTTCATTGGTCTCGTTGTAATAGGCACGGCGCTCTGAATGCCCCAACAGAGTAGCATTGATTCCAATACTCTGCAACATAGCTGCGGACACCTCACCTGTATAGGCACCAGAATCGGCGGCATTCATGTTTTGTGAGGCTACTTCTAAGCCTGTTCCTTTCGTTGCTTGTGCGATGCGATCCAAAAAGACCGTGGCAGGAGCAATCATTACACGTACTCCCGAAGGAAAGGCATTGGCTGTTAATTCTTTGACTAAATCAATAGAGCCTGCGGCGTCTTTATTCATTTTCCAGTTTCCGGCTACGATTTTTTGTCTCATGTTTTTCGTTTAATTTAGTTTGACCTGGGGATCCAATACGGTATAGGCAAGATCCACCAGAATATTAATTAGGATAAATAAGCAGGCAATAGTGAGGACAGCTCCCATCAAAACGGGAATGTCCAAAAAATTTAAGGCTGTTACGATTTCTTTACCCAGACCTTTCCAACCAAAGATATATTCTACAAAAACAGCTCCAGCCAGCATGGAAGCAAACCAGCCAGAGAGCGCTGTAATCACAGGGTTTAAAGCGTTTTTTAAAGCGTGTTTAAAAAGTACCTGTGTCGTGCCCAAGCCCTTAGCATAAGCGGTTTTGATATACTCTTGGGACAGTACTTCAATCAGACTGCTACGCATCAGTTGCGTAATCACTGCAATGGGTCGGATTCCCAAAACCAAAGCTGGAAGAATGACATTTTTCCAGCGAATCTGACGCCCCATTCCAAAGTCATCAATCTCATACAAGCTGCCGGTCATGTTTAGATTTGTCCATGAATGAAATACATAGCCAAATAACCATGAAAATAAAATGGCACTTAAAAAAGAGGGGATACTCATGCCCAATGTACTGGTAAACAATATGGTTTGATCCCAAATAGTGTCACGATAACGCAAAGCCAACATACCTAACAGAACCCCTAACACTATGGCAACTCCAATGGCGAATAAAGCCAGAACAAAGGTATTTGGTAGGGTTTCTCCAATAACTTCAGAGACGGGCTTTCCTTGCTTTTGATAAGAGGTCCGTAAATACGGCCATTTGACTACAGTTTGCCATTTATCCGTTTTAAAAAGTTGAATACCTGAATGCTGTTCAGACGAAAAGTGGGTGAAATGATTGGGCTCTCGAGAGTGGATCGAAAGGGGTGAAAGATCATTTAAGTAATACAAATACTGTTGATATACAGGCAGGTCAAAGCCATATTTTTTCTTTAGAGCTTCCAATTGCTCACTCCCTTCGTTTTGATCAAGCATCATTTGCGCAGGATCGCCAGGCAGGACACTGAAAATCAAAAACACCAAACTCGCTACCCCCAGGAGGGTCAGGGTTCCATTCAAGAGTTTTGAAAAGAGAAAATGTCCCATTTATGTATTGGATTCCATATGAATCAAAGCAAAAACAGCGTAGTTGATCATGTCTTGATAGTTCGCGTCAATTCCTTCACTAACCAGTGTTTTCCCTTCGTTGTCTTCGATCTGTTTGACTCGCAAAAGCTTTTGAAGGATCAGGTCTGTCAGAGAACTCACTCGCATATCACGCCAAGCTTCTCCATAGTCATGATTTTTATTTTGCATCAACTGATAAGTTGTTGCTATTTTTTCATCATACTGAGCCAAAGCCGCATCCAAATCAAGGTCGGGCTGCTCGGCAACACCCAAATCAATTTGAATCAACGCCATCAGAGAATAATTAATGATTCCAATGAATTCAGAAGTTTGCCCTTCTGCAATTTTTTGAGATCCATTTTGTTGCAGCGATCGAATGCGTTGGGCCTTGATAAAAATTTGATCGGTCAATGAGGCCAGTCGTAAGATTCGCCAGGCACTTCCGTAGTCTTTCATCTTTTTTGAAAAGAGATTTCTACACTGCCCGATGATGTTTTTATATTCTTGTTCTGTCTGCGTCATTCGTGGCCGAATTTGGTGTAAATTTCGACAAATTTTTATTCGAGACTACGTTATTCTCAGAAAATTTTACACGGAAATTATGACGCTAAATTGCCGCGGTACTCTTGTCGATCTTACGATTCCTAAAATAATGGGGATTTTGAATCTTACCCCTGATTCATTCTATGATGGTGGACGGTTTGACAGTTGGGATGCTGCCCTAAAGCAAACTCAAAAAATGCTGGAAGAAGGGGCTACTATTATTGACGTCGGGGCTGTTAGTAGCCGACCCGGAGCCACCGCTCTTAATACAGAGGAAGAATCCAAGCGCTTGTTTCCCTTACTTAGCGAACTGCTACGCGTCTTTCCTGAAACATTATTTTCGGTGGACACCTTTGACAGTCAAATTGCTCACAAAGCCTTGGATCAAGGTGTGGCCCTTATCAATGATATTTCGGGAGGTGCTTCGGATGCAGCAATTTTAGAAATCGTTGCACAATACGACGCCCCCTATGTATGCATGCACATGCAAGGCAGCCCTCAGAACATGCAAGATCAACCCGAATATCAATCCGTAGTGGAAGAACAGCTTTTGTATTTTTCACAAAAAAAAGAACAACTCTATAAAGCGGGGATTCAGGATGTCATCATTGACCCCGGTTTTGGATTTGGTAAAAACAAGGACCACAACTACCAGATTTTGAAAAACCTCAAACACTATCACCGTTTGAAAAGCCCTCTGATGGTTGGTATTTCTCGGAAATCAATGATTTACAAAACGTTGAATATTCCTCCTGAAGAAGCCCTCAATGGCACCACAAGCTTGCATACCGTTGCCTTGCAACACGGCGCACATATCCTGCGAGTACACGATGTAAAAGAAGCAGTACAGGTTGTGGAATTGTTGCAAGCACTCAATTAGTTTCTTACTTTTACCAAAATCCTCCCCTTTGAATCGATTTGATTTCTTAGAGATTACCTTCATAGACGTTCTCGACATCCTTTTGGTAGCCGTGCTTCTTTTCTATTTATACCGCTTGGTCAAAGGAACCGTTGCGATCAATATTTTTGTGGGTATTGTTATCATCTATTTGATCTACAAGCTTACCGATGCCCTCCATATGGACGTTTTAAGCAATATCCTTGGAAATTTTATCAGTGTCGGATTTTTTGCACTCATTGTGGTGTTTCAACAAGAAATACGAAAGTTCCTCCTGCTGATCGGTTCCACCAATTTTGCCACACGACGAAATGTGATGCGCTATTTCAACTTTCTCAATCAACGCCAAGCACCTTTATCAACTCTCAAAGTCGCTGCCCTTATTAGAGCTTGTCAGAGTATGGCTGAAGATCGAACCGGTGCCATCATTGTTTTGGAGCGAAGTAATAGTCTTGATTTTTTAAAAAGCACAGGAGAAGCTTCCAAAATTGAATTGTCTCAAAATATTTTAGCATCTATTTTTTTTAAAAATGGGCCTTTGCATGACGGCGCTATTATTGTGAAAAACAATACTATTACTGCGACTCGTGTCATCCTTCCTGTATCAGAAACCACTGATATCCCATCACGTTATGGGCTAAGGCACCGCGCTGCCTTGGGGGTGTCTGAAAAAACAGATGCCGTGGTGTTAGTCATTTCCGAGCAGACAGGTTCAGTCTCTTATATCAAAGATGGTGCGTTTGTGCCTTTTGCCGATTTAGAGGAACTCAAGCGTGTCATTCAATCAGACTTAGTCAATTAGACAGCTTCCTTTTTTTCTAAGAATTGCACCTTATGGAGTTGAGCGTAGAAGCCATTATCTATTTTCAGCAATTCTTTATGGGTGCCTACTTCCACTACATTTCCTTTGTCCATCACGATAATACGATCCGCATTCTTTATTGTTGCCAATCGATGGGCAATGATTAGTGATGTTTTATCATGTGTTATTTTTTGGGTAGCTTTTTGAATCAATTCTTCAGAATGTGAATCAATGGAGGCGGTGGCCTCATCCAAAACCAAAATACTTGGCTTGGCCATATAAGCGCGAAGAAAAGCGATCAGTTGGCGTTGTCCCGAAGAAAGCATTACGCCCCGCTCCTTTACGTTATAGTGGTACCCACCCGGAAGGCTTTTGATAAACTCATGCACACCTATCTCTTTGGCAGCAGCAGCTACTTCTTCTTCCGTAATAGAAGTGTTTTGAAGGGTGATGTTTTTAAATATGGAATCCGCAAAAAGAAAAACATCCTGCAAAACCACTCCTACATGACGGCGTAAGTTCTTTAAGCTATAGTCTCTAATGGAAGTACCATCAATGGTGATATGCCCTGAATTAATTTCATAAAAACGTGAAAGCAGATTGATCAAAGTGGACTTTCCAGCACCGGTTGCTCCAACGATAGCAACCGTTTCCCCTGCTTTTATCGAAAAGGAAATTCCATGAAGCACTTCTTCTTCCGTTATATAGGAGAAATGAACTTTTTCAAAGGAAATAGCTCCTTCGATAGATGTTCTTTCTAGGGTTCCTTCGTCTTCGATTTCCTTTTCTGTCTCTAGAATTGAAAAGACCCGTTCAGCTGCTACCATCCCCATCTGTAGGGTGTTGAATTTATCTGCAATCTGTCGCAAGGGACGAAAGAGCATCTGCGACATTTGAATAAACAAAAAGATCGTTCCGAGAGACACATCGCCACCAGTGGCCACATTCAAACCTCCGTACCAAACCAACAGACCAATGGTGATGGAAGAGGATATTTCAGCCACAGGAAAGAAAATAGAGTTGAACCAAACGGTTTTAAGCCAAGCTTTTTTATGTTTTTCATTAATTGCTACAAACGACTTGTACTCTGACTGCTCCCGGTGAAACAATTGCACGATTTTCATGCCACTAATACGCTCTTGAACAAAGGTGTTTAAGTTGGCAACTTGCAGACGTACTTCTTCAAAAGCCTTTTTCATGGATTTTTGGAATACTCGGGTGGCATATAGAATAACAGGAAGTATCGAAAACACAATCAATGACAAACGCCAATCAACGAAGAGCATGACCCCAATGACCAACAGCATTTTTAGGAGATCGGCAATAATCATAAACAAGCCTTGAGAAAAAATACTTGCAATGGTTTCAATATCATTGACTGCACGAGTTACCAATCGCCCCACTGCGGAAGTGTCAAAATAACTCATTTTAAAACCGATAATTTTTTCAAAAAGCGTCGTACGCAATTTCATAATTACGTTTTGCCCAAGCCAGTTCGCATAAAACACAAAAAGAAATTGAAAGCTTACTTCTAGCAGTAATGTTACTAGCATCAATCCGACAAACAATTGCATACCCGCATAGTCCTTTGGAGTAATGTAATCATCAACTGTGATCATCAAAAGATAGGGCGTCAGCGTTGAAAATACAGAAAGTAAAATCGCAGCAAACATCACAAAATAAAAGACACCTCTATACACCGACACAAACTGCATTAACTTGGCAAACAAGGCTCGATCAAAAATCTTAGTACTTTTTTTAGCCATTGTTTTCAAGATGTGTTGAGTGATAATCAATATGAACTAAAAACAAAGCATGAGCAGGAACTGAATATCCGGCTTCAGAGCGGTTTTTAGAGGCGATCGTGTGGTGAAGGGATTCCAATGTTCGTTTGCCTTGACCGATTTCTATGAGGGTTCCGACAATGGCACGTACCATGTTGCGCAAAAACCGATCGGCTTGGATGGTAAAGATAAGCTCATTTCCTTGGCTTTCCCAATGAGCCGATTCAATTTTACACAAAAAGGTTTTAACGTCCGTATCCACCTTAGAGAAACACTCAAAGTCATTGTAATCCAATAATATCGCTGCGGCTTTGTTCATTCGATCCACGTCCAACGATCCTTTCAAGAAATAATGGTACGGGTATTGAAAAGGATTTTTAACCCGTGAAATGTGATATTGATACGTACGTGATCGTGCGTCAAAACGAGCATGCGCATTCTCAGGAACCAAATGAATTTTATCGATAGCCAAGGAGGGAGGGAGATATTGATTCAGTAAAAAGGGAAGGTTTTCTGGAAGCGGCTTGTTATAATCAAAATGAGCCACCATATGGGAAGCATGAACTCCAGTATCCGTTCTTCCCGCAGCTGTCAGCGGAAGGGATTCTTGGAGTAGTGTCCCCAAGGCTGTCTCTAATTCTTGCTGAACGCTATGGGCATTGGGTTGTATTTGCCATCCATGGTAAGGCTGACCGTTATAGGCGAAATGAATAAAGTAGCGCAAGCTTTTTTTACAAATATATCGCTTTATTCGATTGCTGTACTAAGGTTTCATTGATAGCATGTACAAGGGCTTTGGCTTCTTTTCGTTTACTGGTCATAAACACATCAGACTCAAAACCCATGCGGCGAATACGAACACAGTATAGGCATCTCCCATTCAAAAGAAGGCCGATAAAAAACAAGAGAAATAAAATAAAACTCAACGTTGGGTATAAGGGGGGACCTTCGCTTTTTAAAACAAAATATGCCAATCCCTGCAAGCAAATAAAAATAGCGGAAAGCAGGCGAAAAAGATGGTTGATTCGAACCAAAATCGCCTCATTCATTTACTTGTAATAAATCTTTCGAAAAATATATTTTTCATCCAAACGATAAATCAAATGATCTTCATCGAGAATCACTTGGGATTTTTGGTGCGCTGTAGATATGAACGTTTTTTTACAAAAACGGAGTGGAGCAATTATAGCCATAGCAAAAATAGGTTTCGTAATTTGGATCCTAAATATAGAAAAATGACTCGAATATGTCTTCTTTCCGATACCCATGGCTGTTTGGATGCTAAAATCATCAAGCATTTGGAATGGGCTGACGAAGTATGGCATGCTGGTGATATTGGCACTATTAGTCTTTTAGAACAACTTGAAAAGGCCAAACCCACACGAGCGGTGTTTGGCAATATTGATGGACACCAGATTCGAGCAGTCTGTCCTGAAAATCAAATTTTTTATTGCGAAAAGGTCAAGGTTTTAATCCGCCATATCGGAGGATACCCAAGGCGTTACAATGCCACTACCCGACAACTACTCGATGAACACCAACCCAAACTCTATATATGTGGGCATTCTCATATTCTTAAGGTGCAAAACGATCTACAAAAAAAATTATTGCATATGAATCCTGGTGCGGCCGGCCGCAGTGGGTTTCATCAAATGCGTACCCTCTTACGTTTTACTATTGATGAAGATCGGATTGAAAACTTGGAGGTAGCTGAGTTGGGAAGACGATCGGCTTCTTAGCGGATACGGTCAATGGAACGCACTAATGCCTCATCTTTACGAATCGCTCGGTGAGCTAATAGCAGTAGCATCATACTCAATAAGTCCAAACCGATACCAAAATCAGTGCTGAAATTAAAATCTATTAACGAAATAGCATAAAGCCCCCAACCGAGTTTGAGTAGGATAAATCCCACGCTTACAACTATTAACCGTAACTGTAAGGGTCTTTTCATAAACATAAAAAGTATAACTGCTAATAGAGCTATCATAAAAAAATGTCCAGCTCGAAGCTGCGAAGACTGAAGATATTCAAGTTTGAGATAAGCTCCCTCAGCAGTAAGCATCACGACAAGTTGTGCAAACAACACACATACTAGGTAGAGACTTTGTATTCTTTGAATCATGATGAGGCAAAAATAACTTTTATTTGAATGGGTATTAAAATTTAATTCGTATTATTGGTGCGTAATCAGAACAATCTTAGATTACAAAACACCCCACCCACTTCAATTTTCTTTTACTCACCACCACTATGTACGAAATCGCTACGCTAAAAAGTAAGAAGTTAAATGAACTTCAAGACATGGCTAAAGGCCTTGGCGTGAAACGAATTACCGGTCTTAAAAAACTGGATCTCATTTACCAAATTATTGATTTTATCTCTGCTAATCCGCAAGCTATTGGCGCTTCCGATGCAAATGAACCCATGGCCAACAAGCCAAAGGAACAAAAGCCCAAGCAACAAAAGCCCAAGGAAACAAAGCCGCAACGCACCAACAAGCCAGAGCGAGCACCCAAAGCAGAAAAAACACAAAATCCACAAGCAGGACCCAAGCAAAACGACGCTCAAGACAATCCCCCTGCCAAAGAATCCAAAGACAAAGAAGGGCACGACAACCCGAATCGCAAACACCAAAACAACCAAAACAACCGAAACAAAAACCGGAACCAAAATAAAAAACACCACGGAGAGCCCAATCATAATAAAGACCATCGCAATCGTTATCGCGAACCCGACTTTGAATTTGAAGGGATCATTCAAACGGAAGGGGTTTTAGAAATCATGCCCGAAGGCTATGGTTTTTTACGTTCCTCTGACTATAACTACCTCTCCTCCCCTGACGATGTTTACGTTTCACAATCGCAAATTCGTTTGTTCGGACTCAAAACTGGAGATACCGTTCTGGGTACTGTTCGTCCTCCCAAAGAAGGTGAAAAATATTTTCCACTCATTAAAGTAGATACTCTTAATGGATTGGATCCAAAAATTGTTCGTGACCGTGTTTCCTTTGAACACCTAACGCCTCTTTTTCCTCAAGAGAAATTTAAATTGGCCGACAAACAGAGTACCATTTCCTCTCGTATTATCGATCTCTTTTCTCCCATTGGAAAAGGACAACGTGGAATGATCGTTTCCCAACCTAAAACAGGAAAAACGATGCTCCTCAAAGACATTGCCAATGCTATTGCGGCCAATCACCCCGAAGTATATCAATTGATTCTATTGATTGACGAACGCCCGGAAGAAGTGACCGATATGCAACGTAATGTCGACGGTGAAGTAGTTGCATCAACCTTTGACGAGCCCGCTGACCGCCATGTTAAAGTGGCTAATATCGTTTTGGAAAAAGCCAAGCGATTAGTCGAATGCGGTCATGATGTTGTGATTCTATTGGATTCGATTACCCGCCTGGCAAGGGCATACAACACCGTGCAACCCGCTTCAGGAAAGATTCTTTCTGGAGGAGTGGACGCCAATGCCCTGCACCGACCAAAACGCTTTTTTGGAGCGGCTCGGAAAATTGAAAACGGAGGTTCTCTTTCTATCATTGCAACAGCCCTGACCGAAACAGGCTCCAAAATGGACGAAGTGATCTTTGAAGAGTTTAAAGGAACTGGGAATATGGAACTCCAACTGGATCGTCGTATTGCCAATCGTAGAATTTTCCCTGCCATTGATTTGGTGTCTTCCAGTACGCGTCGAGACGATTTACTCCTTGACGAAAACACCATCCAACGGATGTGGATCATGCGCAAGTATTTAGCTGACATGAATCCTGTGGAAGCGATGGAGTTTATTAACGATCGCTTTAAGCGAACTCAAAACAATGAAGAGTTCTTGATTTCAATGAATTCGTAAAGCATCTAATCATCCAACTCTTCCAAAACTCAAGCCTACGGAATATTTGAGATATTTGCTTTTTGTTCAACCCAAACGCATACAATACATAATAGGTGTTTAAAGACTAGATAAAACAAAAAAGCCTTCCTAATAGGAAGGCTTTTTTATAAAGGATAATTTAAATCTATAAGGTCGCAACAAACTTGGCGAGCTTAGATTTTAAATTAGCGGCCTTGTTCGCATGAATAATGTTTTTCTTGGCGAGTTTATCAACCATAGAAATAACTTGCGGAAACAAAGTATCTGCTTCTTTTTTATCAGTGGTAGCACGAAGTTTACGAACTGCATTTCGAGCTGTTTTGTGTTGAAAACGGTTTCTGAGTCGTTTTCTTTCGTTGGATCGGATGCGTTTGAGAGCCGATTTATGATTTGCCATACAAACTGTTTTTTAAAAAGTAGCCCGTAGGGGAATCGAACCCCTCTTTCCAGGATGAAAACCTGGCGTCCTAACCGATAGACGAACGGGCCATTTGTTATAAGGTCTATAATTCTGACCTTTTCTAACTTTAGCGAGGCAAAAATACTCCTTTTTTACAGCAAACCAAAGTCTCCCCTGAAAATTTTAATAAGCCTTAGTAAATAAGTTCTCATTGCTATCATAGCGCCCCAAAACAAACATGTTAATCGACTTTCTTTTTAAGGCTCATGGAGAATAAAATTCCTCAGGAAAAACAAAAATCATAAACAGTAGGTATTACAAGTCTAGCGGAGTGTTTCAAGAGGTGTCATTTGACATATATAGATTTGGTGCAAGGCTTGAAAACGATTGCCCTACCACTTTCGTCTTAATATGCCTTTGCAAAAAGGACTCGTTGCTGTGATGGCTTTCCGGAGAAAACACATTTACCTGCTGATTTTTCTCCATCTATGGGGAGACAACGAATGGTTGCCTTGGTTGCTTTTTTAATGGCTTCTTCCGTTTCTCTAGTACCGTCCCAATGTGCAGAAATAAAACCTCCTTTTTCGTTCAATACGGTTTTAAAAGTTTCAAAATCATCCACCTCAGTGGTGTATTCCGTACGATAGGCTATCGCACGATCAAACAACTGCTCTTGCATTTCTGCTAACAACTCGGGGACTAAAGTGGTGACCGTGTCCAAGGCAACTGTCTTTTTTTCCAAGGTATCGCGACGCGCAATTTCCACCTGATTGTTTTCCAAATCTCGGGGCCCAATGGCAATTCGCAATGGTACACCTTTGATTTCGTATTCGTTGAATTTATACCCCGGTTTAAAGTTGTCACGATTGTCAAACTTAACAGTATGCCCTACCGCTTCTAATTCAGATTTGAGTTTTTCGGCAACTTCGGCAATGGCCGTTCGTTGTTCCTCCGTTTTATAAATGGGAACAATAGCCAGATGAATAGGAGCCAAATTGGGTGGAAGTACCAACCCGTTATCGTCACTATGGGTCATAATTAAAGCGCCCATCAGACGAGTCGAAACTCCCCAAGAAGTAGCCCATACATAGTCCAATCCTCCTTCTTTATTGGCAAATTTAACATCAAAAGCCTTGGCGAAATTTTGTCCTAAAAAATGAGACGTTCCAGCTTGCAGTGCTTTTCCGTCTTGCATCAAAGCTTCAATACAATAGGTTTCTTCGGCTCCGGCAAAACGCTCCGATGCTGACTTGACCCCTTGAATAACAGGAATCGCCAAAAAGTTTTCAACAAAGTCCGCATAAACCTGATTCATCAGACGCGCTTCTTCTAACGCTTCTTGCTTGGTCTCATGGGCAGTATGTCCTTCTTGCCATAAAAACTCAGCCGTACGAAGAAACAATCGCGTTCGCATTTCCCAGCGCACGACATTGGCCCATTGGTTTAAAAGAATGGGTAAATCGCGATAGGACTGAATCCAGTTTTTGTAAGTATTCCAAATAATGGCCTCACTGGTGGGACGAACCACTAATTCCTCCTCCAGCTTTGCTTGAGGATCCACACGAAGCTTTCCGGGTTTGTCTGGATCATTGGTCAAACGATAGTGGGTTACTACGGCACATTCTTTCGCAAAACCTTCCGCATTTTTCTCCTCTGCTTCAAATAAGCTTTTGGGAACAAACAAAGGGAAATAGGCGTTTTGATGACCTGTAGCCTTAAATTTTTTGTCGAGTTCTGCTTGCATTTTTTCCCAAATAGCATAACCGTAGGGTTTGATAACCATACAACCGCGCACCGCCGCATTTTCAGCCAAATCAGCTTGTACAACTAGTTCGTTGTACCATTTGGAATAATCCTCGCTTCGAGTAGTTAATTTTTTTGCCATAAAATTTTTGGCACAACTTTTGCCATTATGTTTAATATAACTTCAGAGGCACAAAACTACTATTTTTTGTGGCTCCTTTAAACGAATAGATTATGGATATGAGAAAATTTACTACAGGAAAAAAAATAGGCATTATTCTATTAGTTGCAGGAGTCTCTTTTCAATGCGGTTCGTTTCAAGGAGTTTCTTATTATGATTCTGATGGGATTTATAACAGTAATCCGGCACCCAGACAAAACACAAAAACAGCAATAAATGGCGCTCCAGCTTCAAACGTAGCTAATCAATATCAGCAAGCTCCTAGCCAAAGCAGTCAACAAAATACGGGGTATTATCAGAATTACTTTCAAAACCTTAGCGATGAGTATGTATCTACGCCTCCAAACAATGAAGTTTTTGTAGATGTAGACGGATATAGTAGCGCTCAAGTCAACAACCAACCTTGGGGGTCGCAACCAAATAACACGGAGATTTACCTAATCAACAACCGCCCGTTGAACCCCTATTTTTTTGGTTCTGGTTGGGGATGGAATCGGTTTGATTTTTGGAGATATAACAATCCTTGGGGGCATTACAATGCCTGGGGATACGGTGGCAACCCTTATTGGGGATGGGCTGGATACAATTCCTTCTACGATCCATTCTGGGGTGGTTTTTATGGACCTTTCCCTTATCATAATCCCTATCGCTATTATTCGCCTTATGCCTATGGATCGCGTTATTTCAGAAACAACAACCGTTTTTTTAATGGTTTTGGGCAAGAACAACGCTACAGCCGTATGGCCACCCATCGGGGAGAAAAAGGCTACCGAGGCAGTCGCGACGATCGTAGTCGAAGCGATAGAAAAGCAGCACAGCAAACTAAAGAAAGTCAAAACACGAAACAACCCCGTGTACGTTACAATGTGGGGCGCAACCTCTATTCTATAGGCTACGGTCGAATTCCTGCCAATTTAGGAAGAGCTAATCGAGGACAACGTGCCGCTGGCGCCGCTCCCATAGTAACATCTAACGCAGTGAAGCAAGTAGCACCCGTTCGGGTTAGAACTCCTCGAAGAGGTACGACAAATTATAACGGTCCACAGGGGACAATAAATACCACAGGTCGATCCACGAATGCTGGGCGAAGCCGAAACTATAACAATAAGGGTAATAGTCAGCGCTCATATAGCACCTCCCGTTCGAGTAGCCCTTCTCGCTCCTACAGTAGCCCAAGGGCGAGTAGTGGCGGAAGAAGTACGGGTGGAAGAAGTTCCAGCGGTCGTAGTAGCGGTGGTCGAAAAAATAATTAGAATACTTACTCACCCACCCGTTATTACAGTCTCATCACTGTGCCAATTGTGTGTTATATGATATTGTAACAAATCACTCCTTGCCTCATCCTGATAATATAATTCCATTGAAATGAAAGTACTTTTATCATTCAGCCTATTAATTTTTTCTACCGCGCTATGGTCCCAATCGGTAACTGACGCCTTGTTGTTTACCCAAGAAGATCTGTCAGGAACCGCGCGTTACACTGGAATGGCTGGTTCTTTTGGAGCCCTAGGCGGTGATCTGTCCGCTATAGCCGATAACCCTGCAGCCGCTGGTGTATTCAATTTTTCGGAATTGGGATTGGTTGCTGCTATCAACAATCAGGAAATTACATCCACCTATTTTTCTACAGCAACGGCACAGGAACAAAGTCAATTTCGTTTTAATCATTTTGGATTGGTGTATACCCTCAAAAATTCTATTGAAAATACAGATTGGACAAAACTTGCTTTTGCTTTTAATATTAAAAAAGTAGCTGATTTTGGGGCTAAAAGAAATGCATTAGGAACCAATTCCAGTCAAAATTTAGGAAACTATTTCACCTATTATGCCGATGGTCTAGCGACCGAAAAAATTGAACTTTTTGAGGACGAAACCATCCCTGGGGTCTATGAGTATCTCGGTGATAATTTTGGATATGGAGCGCAGCAAGCTTTCCTAGGCTATCAATCCTATATTATTGATCCTTTAGTGGACGATGGTCGCAATACGGAATACCGATCCAATGTGGCAGGAAGCGTACAACACGACTGGAGTTCCCAGCAAAAGGGTAGGCATTACAAATACAATTTTGCCTTGAGTGGAGTCTACAAAGACAAGCTCTACCTTGGCGCGGCTTTAAACTCACATCGTTTGGAGTTTGAGCATCGTACGATACTCAGGGAGCGCAGCACTAACAGCAACAGCCCCGTGCAATCCATTATCTTTGAAAATGTACTCAACACCTATGGAAGCGGCTTTTCCGCACAAGTAGGGATGATTTTGAAACTGCCCTTGTCGTTTCGTTTGGGGATCAGTTACCAAAGCCCCGTTTGGTGGAGCTTTGAAGAAGAAGGCCAGCAAGCTCTTAAAAGTGAAGGGCTTTTTGAGGACGGTCTAGTCACCACCGTAGTAGAACCAAACGTGGTCAATCGATTTCCTGACTATCAACTCAGAATCCCTTCTGTTACACGTTTGAGTTTGGCTTATATATTCAAAGACAAAGGTCTGCTGAGTGTTGATTACAGTAGAAGTGATATCAGTGGATTGCAATTTGACACTGAAAGTCAAGGCAATTATTTAGGAGGTCTTAATAACCTGTTTCAAAACAATTTTATCGCTCGAGAAAAGATAAGTATCGGCGGGGAATATCGTATCGGACGTATCCAACTGCAAGGCGGTTATCTCAGTGCATCCAACCCCGATAAAAAGATTCAAAAAACCGACCAAGCCTATACAGCCGGACTTAGCTATGATCTCGGTGGCAATCTCTTTGGCATCAGTATGGTAAATCATATCCGCAACCGACAGGACACGCTTTACAGTGAAGGGCTAACCTCTGCAGTGGCCACCGAAGCAATTCATACTCAGATATTTCTGACCTACCTTTTGAAGCTCTAGTGTCAAAAAACAAATAAAGCCCAGAACAAACATTAAAAAAAGGACTGCTTCAAGAGATGTCCCTCCCCTGCCGCTTTTCGCAATAAATCCTTACCTTTACTGTAGTTTTTAGCGCTATGAAAATAGAAAAAATAGTACCCACAGAAGCCCTTGATTTGGACTCCGATCACCTGTCTGCCGCTTTGGAAACACCCTTGCGTTCAGATGCATTTGAACTAACGGACGAAGAGAAAATCAGTCGCATTCAAGAAAATGTAACAGACATTCTGCAAACCCTAGGAATGGATTTGACCGATGACAGCCTTAAAGGTACCCCCAAACGTGTAGCCAAAATGTTTGTCAAAGAACTTTTTGGTGGCCTCCACCCTGACAGACGTCCGGGACTGTCCACCTTTGAAAACAAATACAAATACAACGAAATGTTGGTGGAGAAAAACATTACTCTCTACTCCACCTGTGAACACCATTTGCTCCCCATAGTGGGGAAAGCACATGTGGCTTACATATCCAATGGGAATGTGGTAGGCTTGTCCAAAATGAACCGCATTGTGGACTATTATGCCAAGCGCCCTCAAGTACAAGAGCGTCTCACCCGTCAAATTGTGAATGAATTGCAAGGAGTATTGAACACCGATAATGTTGCCTGTGTGATTGATGCCAAACATCTTTGTGTGAATTCCCGAGGTATTCGTGACATCAGCAGCAGTACTGTGACTGGAGAATTCGGAGGGGTTTTCAAAGAAGAACACCGTAAAAACGAATTCCTAAAATACATTCAAATTGAGACGGAATTTTAATGGAACAAAAACTACGGGTTTACAATTCCCTCAGCGGTAAAAAAGAAGAGTTCAAACCCCTGACACCCGGCTATGTCGGGATGTATGTATGTGGGCCCACGGTATACAGTAATGTTCACTTGGGTAACTGTCGAACCTTTATTTCCTTTGACATTGTCTATCGTTATTTGAGTTTTCTCGGGAACAAAGTGCGCTATGTTCGAAACATTACCGATGCTGGGCACCTAGAAAATGATGAAGATGTCGGAGAAGACCGCATTGCTAAAAAAGCTCGGCTGGAAAAAATTGAACCCATGGAGGTTGTCCAGCGATATACAGTCGATTTTCACAAAACCCTCGCCCAACTCAACAACCATCCTCCAAGTATTGAGCCTACCGCCACAGGGCATATCATTGAGCAAATTGAAATCATCAAAGGGATCCTCAAAGCAGGTTTTGCCTATGAAGTGAATGGATCGGTTTATTTTGATGTGATCCAATTCAATAAAGAACAGCAATACGGGAAGCTCAGCGGGCGAAACATTGAAGACCTAATTCATAATACTCGAAGTTTGGACGGTCAAAGTGACAAGAAAAACCCTCAGGACTTTGCCCTATGGAAAAAGGCGGAACCCCAACACATTATGCGTTGGCCCTCCCCTTGGAGTGATGGATTCCCCGGCTGGCATCTAGAATGTACTGCCATGAGCACTAAATACCTCGGGGAACAGTTTGATATTCATGGGGGTGGAATGGATTTGAAATTTCCACATCATGAATGTGAAATTGCACAGGCCGAGGCCGTCAATAAAAAAAGTCCAGTAAACTATTGGATTCATGCCAATATGCTGACTTTAAACGGTAAGAAAATGGCGAAATCTACAGGAAACAATATTCTCCCCAATGAAATTTTCACAGGACAAAACACGCTGTTTTCCAAGCCTTATACGCCTTCTGTAGTACGGTTTTTTATCCTGCAAGCCCATTATCGCAGTATTCTAGATATCAGTGAAGCAGCACTTGAAGCTTCTGAAAAAGGCTACCACAAGCTAATGGAAGCTTTTGATCAATTGGCAGATTTGCCCCATGGGGTTTCTGGTGATTTTGACGTCAGTCAATGGAAGCAGCAGTGTTACGAAGCCATGAATGATGATTTCAACACCCCGATATTGATTGCCCAACTGTTTGAAGCCGTTAAATTCATCAACAGCGTTAAGAACGGACTGCAAAGCATTGACAGCGAACAAAAAGAAGCATTACAGCAACTTATGAGCGCTTTTTTATGGGAAGTTTTGGGGCTTGAAAAGCCTTGCCAAAAAGCGATAGGAAAAACAGACGCTAAATTGGAGCAAACCATTGGGCTATTACTGCAACTTCGCGAACAAGCACGATTGGACAAAAACTTTGCCCTATCCGACCAAATTCGAGACGAGCTGCAAGCCATTGGCGTTCAGCTCAAGGACACCAAAGAAGGGACCCAATTTCACTTGGATTAAATCTGATGTTTCGGAAACTATTGCTTGCCCCTTTCTTATTTTTGATATGGGTATACCAAACATTCCTATCCCCTCTTTTACCACCAAGTTGCCGCTACACCCCTACCTGCTCGCAATATGCCAAAGAAGCACTTCTAAAGCACGGACCTTGGAAAGGAGGAATCCTCGCTTTTAAACGAATTATATCCTGTCATCCGTGGGGAGGATCGGGCCACGATCCTGTGCCCTAAACCGATCTTTTCTTCCTTATTATTTCCGTACATTTAGCGCAACAAAATAATTTCTACAATGATCTTATTGAAGGTAAACTGGGCTCCTAGCGAATCCCTCTTCGAATTCTTTGGAATCGGGGTACGCTTCTACAGTCTGATGTTTGTAATTGCCTTTTCCTATGGCTATTACTTGATGAAAAAAATATTCAAAAAAGAAGATATTAAAATCGAATATCTCGACCCCATACTAATGTATATGGTCCTTTCCACCTTAATTGGTGCACGACTAGGCCATGTGTTTTTTTATGACTGGAACTATTATCAAAACCATCTACTAGAAATTCTACTTCCCATCCGAGAAATTCGCGGAAGCAGTATGCTTTTTGGTACCATCGAAGGCTATAAATTTATTGGCTATAGAGGTTTAGCAAGTCATGGTGCGGTGATCGGGATTTTAATCGGGATTGCCTTGTACCAAAGACAATATAAGTTCCGTTCCTGGATCTGGATTCTCGATAGACTCACAATACCAGCTACCATAGGAGGTGCTTTTGTCAGGCTAGGAAACTTTTACAATTCAGAAATTGTAGGCAAATTCACCAATTCCAGTTTTGGGGTTGTTTTCCAAAACAATGGAGAACGATTTCCGAGACATCCCGCCCAACTCTATGAGGCGTTTGGATATGTGATACTCTTCTTTTTGCTTCGATCGCTCTACAATCAAAACAAAACTCAAAAAGGCTTTTTATTAGGCGTCTATTTTACTGGGATTTTCAGTATTCGCTTTTTGGTTGAATATGTCAAAGAAAGCCAGGGAGGTTTTGAAAAAACACTCCCTATGCTGAGCACTGGTCAATGGTTAAGCATTCCTTTGGTGCTATTTGGAATTGGCTTAATCGTCCTTTCCAATCGAAAAGCTGCTTAAAATAGTACTCATGAAAACGCCCCAATATCCTGTTGGCTCTTTTGAAGCCGTCACACATTTAAACGCAGAAGAACGCCAACTACGAATCGCCCGCTTGGCCGCATTTCCCTTGGATTTGAAAGCAATGGCTGTTCGCTTGAACTCCTCACAATGGGAACAAGCGTATCGTCCTGGTGGATGGACAGCCATTCAGGTTCTCAATCATTTGGCTGATAGTCATCTGCATAGCTATGCGCGTTTTAAACACGCTGTGACCGAAGACAGTCCTACGATCAAAGACTATCCTGAAGCCCTTTGGGCTGCTCTGGAAGAAGGACAGGACAAAGCAAGTGTTGAAGCCAGCATCCATATATTAAAAGGAATTCATTACCGTTGGGTGGCTTTTCTTCACAGCCTTACCGAGTCAGACTTCGACAAGACTTTTTACCATCCAGAAACTGAAACCCATCACTCTTTACATAAGGCCCTAGCCTACTATAGCTGGCATTGTGATCATCATCTGGGACATCTCAATATCATTGCGCAAATCGCATAAAAAAAGCCGTACATTTTGTACGGCTTTTTGTTGTGAACAAAACATTGAACTATTCGGAGAAAACCAACTTCGTTTCCAATACGATATCATCTAAAATCAATTTATCACCCAAGTTTTGAAAGAAGGTTCCTGAACGAAAACGAACTTCATACTTAGAACGATCAAATGAAAGATTGGCTATCCAATTCCCATTTTCCGGTATTAGATCAAAACGTACTGGATGAGATATCCCTTTAATCACCAACTGACCATCCACTTTAAAGGCTCCCTTAGCAGCTGCTGTGGCGCCTGTAATGTTCAATTTCGCTGAAGGGAATTTGACCACTGAGAAAAAATCATCGGACTTGAGATGTCCCTCAAGGTTTTTGGCATACTCTGCCGGTAAATCTTGATTGACAATCGTTGTCATGTCCACTACAAATGATCCAGATACGGGAACACCGTCTTTAAATTCAATGGCACCCGATTCAAACGCTAGGCTTCCATAATGTTGTTTGGTGGTAAGTTCCTCCCCTGTCCACTTGATTGAACTTTTTGCTGTGTTTAAGGTGTAATCTTGGGCTGAGATAGCTGTAACAGTTGCCAACAAAACCAATAGGATTTTCTTTTTCATAAAATTTATATTTGTTTTAACAATATTTGTATATACAAATGTAAGATGATTTTTTCACTTAATCAAAAAAAAAGCAGCCTAGAAGGCTGCTTTTTATATCAGTTAATAAAGGTGCTAATTTTTTGTCGCATCTTTTTTGGCTTGAGTATCAAACATTACTGGCGTAGCAATGAATACAGAAGAATAGGTTCCAACCATAACACCAATGATTAGCGCAAACATAAATCCTCGGATGGACTCCCCACCGAAAATAAAGATGGCCAAAAGAACGATGAGCGTTGTCAAGGAAGTATTCAAGGTACGGCTCAAAGTACTATTGAGTGCGGAATCAACAGTTGTGTTAAAAGTCCACTTAGGATGCTCATTTACATATTCTCGGATTCGGTCAAACACTACTACCGTATCATTCAATGAATACCCAATCACCGTTAATATAGCCGCGATAAAGGCTTGGTTAATTTCCATATTAAACGGCATGAATTGGTATGTCAATGAAAAGACACCTAGTACAATAATCACATCATGGAATACCGCTGCAACGGCACCTAATGAGAATTGCCACTTTCTGAATCGTAATAAAATATAAAGGAAAACAACAATCAATGAGCCAATAACAGCCAAATAGGAGTTGTTTTTAATGTCATCTGCAATGGTTGGTCCTACTTTTATAGAAGACATAATCCCAAGAGCTTTATCGTCCGAGCCATTTACAAAGCTATCATAAGTGGTGCCGTCAGGAAGATAGCTTCCAAGGGCTTCAAAAAGTTTTGTTTGGATTTCGTTGTCAACAGCAAGGCCTTCAACATCCACTTTGTATTTGGTTGTTATTTTTAATTGATTGGCTTCTCCAAAAGTTTTGACTTCTGCACTTCCAAACACATCTACAAGTGCTGATTCAATTTCAGAAGGGTTCACCGCGTTTTCAAAACGAACGGTGTAGGAGCGTCCTCCAACAAAATCCACTCCTTGGTTGAGTCCAATCGTAAACAAAGATCCTAGGCTGATCGCTAACAATACCCCTGAAACGGCGTAGGCAATTTTTCGTTTCCCAAGGAATACCCAATTGATATTACTCAACAAGCCTCTGGTGGCAGCTGTGGCAAAGGATACATTTTTCCCTTTTTCGTTACGACTATCGACCAAGATTCTAGTAATGAAAATAGCCGTAAATAAAGACGTCGCAATGCCGATCAATAGTGTGGTAGCAAAACCTTTAATCGGTCCGGTACCGAACACGAAAAGAATTAAGGCGGTAAGCCCTGTGGTGATGTTAGCGTCCAAAATTGAAGACAAAGCGTTATTGAATCCGTCCGCTACGGCTTTGCGTATTCCTTTTCCTCGTCGTAGTTCTTCACGAACGCGTTCAAAAATAAGTACGTTGGCATCTACAGAGATTCCAATTGTCAAAACAATACCCGCAATCCCCGGCAAGGTCAATACGGCTCCAAGTCCAGCCAATACACCGAAAATAAGGAGAATGTTAAAAGACAAGGCGATATCGGCAAAAATCCCAGAGGTTCCGTAATAGAAAACCATCCATACCAAGACCAAAGCCAAAGCGATCAAAAAGGAATAAACGCCACTTTCAATCGCTTCTTGACCTAATGAAGGCCCAACGATTTCAGATTGAATAATATCGGCAGAAGCTGGAAGCTTTCCTGCACGTAATACGTTGGCCAAGTCAATGGCTTCGTTTAGAGTAAATTCTCCTGTGATTTCGGAGCGTCCACCCGAAATAGCACCTCCAGGAACTCCTGGTGCGGAGTAAACCACGTTATCAAGTACAATGGCAATATTACTGGCTCCTTTAAAAGCTTTCCCCGTAAGGCTTTCCCAAGTTCGGGCACCCGATGCGTTCATCTGCATAGAAACAGCTGGTTTCCCGACCGCATCATAGGTCTGCATGGCATCCACAACAACACCTCCACTCAATGGGGGTTCTCCGTTGCGGTTGGAACGCAAAGCAAAAAGTTCAGTTACCTCTCCATTGGCTTGCGCTTTGCCCCAAGCGAATTTGATATAACGATATGGTGCAGGTAATAATTTGCGAACATCTGCACGATCAAGGTATTCAGCAATCAGTTCTTGATCTTTTTGGGCAAATTGCGCCAAAACAGGCCCTCCTTGGTATCCAAACCCTACGATTCGATCCAAGATTGGGTTTGGAAGGTTCACATCTGTAGAATCTTTTTCTACAACATCAGCCAATAAGTCATCAATAGCATCAGCCGCTGTTTTCTCGGTAGATTCTGTGTCTTTTAGTTCTTCTTTTAACAACTCGTTCGCTTGGCTTAAAAAACCAATCAACTGATCGTTTTTAAAAGTTTCCCAAAATTCAAGTTGTGCAGTACTCTGAAGTAAGTTTTGTACACGATCCACATCCTTCGCTCCTGGAAGTTCAACAAGGATACGACCCGAAGTTCCCAAACGTTGGATATTGGGTTGTGTAACTCCAAACTTATCAATACGCTTGCGAAGTACTTCAAAAGCTGAAATGATGGATTCATCTACTTTGCGACGAATGATGGGCTTTACTTGCTCATCAGTCATATCAAAATTGACCTCGTCACTTAGTGTACGGTTTGCAAAAATATTGGTCTCTGCTAGTTTGTCACTTTCTCCTTTTACATTTTCAAAAGCAGTGAAAAATGATTCCACATAAGGTTCATCAGAACTTTTCTGAAGGGCATCTGCTTCGTCAAGTGCTTGGTTAAAAACAACATTTTTGCTGTTTTCCGCCAAACCCTTTAAGATATCACGAACAGATATTTGTAGGATCACATTGATTCCTCCTTTAAGGTCTAACCCTTTATTGAGTTCTTTCCCCTTGGCATCATTGTAAGATGTATAACCATAAATAGGAAGATTCCCGATAGAGTCGAGGTAGTTAACCACCGCACGATCTCGAAGTGCCAAGTAGTTTTCAGTGTCTTCAGAAATGGATAGAGCCGCAAAGTTGGCGGCCTTCTCTTCCTGTTGGCTTGTGATAAAGGTAAAAGAAAGCTGATACATGCTCACTAGTCCGAAAAGGATACCAAATACTCGAATGAGTGAATTATTTTGCATTATAGGTGTATTAAAAGCATAATTAAAGCGAGCAAATATAAGTTTTACCCGATGATTTGACAAGTTCGTGTTCTAGAATAGATCACGCTTGCTTAGAGGACGTCTTTCAGTGCTTCATTCATCGTGCGAACAGCAGCTGCACTTTTTTGGAATTTTTCTTGCTCAGCACTATCCAGCTTGACGTCAACGATGGATTCTACGCCATTTTTTCCAATGATACATGGAACTCCAATACAGATATCCGATTCCCCATATTCACCCTCTAAATAAACAGAGCATGGAATCATACGGTTCTGATCGTGTAAAAGGCTTGCTACCAAATAGGAAACAGAAGCACCTGGTGCATACCAAGCCGATGTTCCTAATAGTTTGGTAAGTGTAGCTCCGCCTACCATAGTGTCTGCGGCTACTTTTTCCAAAGCGGCTTCCGACAAAAACTGATGCACGGGAGTACCATTATAACTTGCCAATCGCGTGAGTGGAATCATGGTAGTGTCTCCGTGTCCGCCGATAACCATTCCTTGAATATCGTTGGCTGGTTTGTCAAGAGCAAGAGACAAATAGGTTTTGAATCGAGAACTGTCTAACGCGCCACCCATTCCAATGATTCTGTTTTTGGGCAGACCTGTTGCCTTCAATGCCAAATAGGTCATGGTGTCCATTGGATTGGAGACCACGACAACTTTCGTTTCTGGAGAATGCTCCAATAGATTTGTTACTACCGTCTGCACAATCCCGGCATTGATTCCAATCAGCTCTTCACGGGTCATTCCAGGCTTACGAGGAACCCCTGAGGTAATTACAACTACGTCGCTATTGGCTGTTGCGGCATAGTCGTTAGTCACTCCGACAAGTTTCGTGTTGAATCCAAGAGTGGTGGCTGTTTGATATAAATCCAAAGCTTTCCCTTCTGCAAATCCTTCTTTGATGTCTAAGAGAACAACTTCACTCGCAATCCCTTTGATAGCAATGTATTCGGCACAAGAGGCACCTACATTCCCAGCTCCTACGATGGTAACTTTCATAATTCAATTGGTTAAAATGTTTTGCAAAGGTATCAAAAAAACCCTCTAAAATGATGCTATATAACGCGGAACTAGGCGTCTATATTCGCATAGATGGCATTCTTCTCGATAAACTCTCGTCGTGGTGGAACCTCATCCCCCATTAACATAGAAAAAACACGATCCGCTTCGCCTCCATTGTCAATAGTGACTTGGCGTAGTGTTCGCATTTCTGGATTCATGGTAGTTTCCCACAACTGCTCAGCGTTCATCTCCCCTAGCCCTTTGTAGCGCTGAATGCTTGATCCAGATCCAAATTCCTGCATCAGCCGATCGCGCTGATCGTCATTCCAAGCATAGCTTTTCTTGGCGCCTTTTTTAACCAAATAAAGCGGAGGGGTTGCGATGTATACATAACCCGACTCGATGAGTTCCTTCATATAACGGAACAAAAAGGTAAGAATTAAGGTAGAAATATGGCTTCCATCAACATCAGCATCACACATGATCACAACTTTATGATAACGCAGTTTTTCCAAGTTCAAGGCTTTGCTGTCTTCCTCCGTTCCAATGGTGACCCCAAGAGCGGTATAGATATTTCTAATCTCTTCGTTTTCAAAAACCTTGTGCTGCATGGCTTTTTCCACATTGAGAATTTTTCCTCGTAAAGGAAGAATGGCTTGGAAATTTCGGTCACGTCCTTGCTTGGCAGTTCCCCCTGCGGAATCTCCCTCCACTAAGAATACTTCACATAGCGTAGGATCTTGCTCAGAACAATCGGAGAGTTTCCCAGGAAGTCCTCCTCCACTCATCACGGTTTTACGCTGCACCATCTCACGTGCTTTGCGTGCCGCATGACGCGCTTGCGCTGCAAGAATAACCTTTTGCACGATGGTTTTAGCATCATTAGGATTTTCTTCCAGATAATTCTCTAGCATCTCGGAAACGGCCTGTGACACCGCTGAAGTTACCTCTCGGTTCCCCAGTTTTGTTTTGGTTTGCCCTTCAAACTGTGGTTCTGCCACTTTTACAGAAACAATCGCAGTGAGTCCTTCGCGGAAATCATCTCCGGCAATGTCAAATTTCAATTTATCTAACAAGCCAGAACTATCAGCATACTTTTTTAGTGTGGAAGTCAAACCTCTACGAAACCCAGAAAGGTGAGTTCCTCCTTCTTGGGTATTGATATTATTGACATAGGAGTGCAAGTTTTCGGAAAAAGAGGTGTTGTACACCATAGCAACCTCAACGGGAATGCCATTTTTCTCACCCTCCATACTGATTACATCCTTGATAATCGCTTCTCGGGACTCATCAAGGAAATTGATGAATTCTTTGAGTCCTTCCTCAGAGAAAAAAGTGTCTTGAATAAATTCACCTTTCTCATCTTTGTTTCTTTCATCGATGATGGTGATGGTGATTCCTTTATTAAGATAAGCCAACTCACGCATACGCAGAGCCAGTGTTTCATAGTTATACTCTAAGGTTTGCTTAAAGATTTGAGGATCCGGTTTAAAGGTTACCACAGTTCCCGTGTGGTCTGCTGTTCCGACAGTAGCAACAGCAGCTAAAGACTTTCCTCTTTCATAGGTTTGTTCCCAAATTTTTCCTTCCCGGAAAACCCGTGCGGTAAGCGATTCAGATAAGGCGTTTACACAGGAAACCCCAACACCGTGAAGCCCTCCAGATACTTTATACGAATCCTTATCAAATTTTCCTCCCGCACCAATTTTGGTCATCACAACCTCAAGGGCAGAAACACCTTCTTTTTTATGGATATCTACAGGAATCCCTCGACCATTGTCTTCGGTCGTGATTGAATTGTCTTCATTAATGATTACTTTGATGATATCACAGTGACCCGCAAGGGCTTCATCTATTGAGTTGTCCACCACTTCGTAGACCAAATGGTGGAGTCCCCGTGTACCAACATCCCCGATGTACATGGAAGGGCGCATCCTTACGTGCTCCATCCCTTCAAGGGCTTGGATACTGTCTGCGGAATATTGAGGCATTTTTTTTTCTTCGCTCATGGAAAAAGGATAATTAGTTGACATTTGTCCGTCTTCCAAATATACAAAAAAGCCCCCCTAGAATTGGGAGGCTAAGCCTTGTAATTAAGGGGGATTTATTAACATTTAGTGGATAAAAAACACCCTTTTATTCATACTATTAATAGGCATCGTCATGAACCTTGGCTACCGCCCGACCACTGGGGTCGTTTTGATTTTTAAATGCCTCATCCCATTCGAGGGCTATCGGAGTGCTACAAGCCACAGAAGGTACTGAAGGAACACTAAGAGCCGCTGCTTCACTAGGAAAATGCCCTTCGAAAATACTGCGGTAATAAAATTCCTCTTTGTTTTGTGGCGTTTGGGTTGGAAAACGATAGTGTGCATTTTCCATTTGTTCGTCAGTCACCTTTTCATCCACCAACTCTTTGAGGGTGTCAATCCATGAATAGCCTACGCCATCGGAGAATTGTTCTTTCTGTCTCCACGTGATGCTTTCAGGTAAATAGGATTCGAAGGCTTTGCGAACCACCCATTTTTCCATTCGTTCCCCATTGATCATCTTGTCTTTAGGATTTAGCCGCATGGCTACATCCATAAATTCCTTGTCTAAAAAAGGAACACGTCCTTCAATACCCCAAGCGGCAAGCGACTTGTTGGCGCGCAAACAGTCGTACTGATGGAGCTTGTCCAACTTGCGAACCGTTTCCTCGTGGAAATCTTGAGCCGTAGGTGCTTTATGAAAGTATAAATAGCCGCCAAACAACTCATCCGCTCCTTCTCCACTCAGTACCATCTTGATGCCTAAAGATTTGATTGCTCGTGCCATCAAAAACATTGGTGTCGAAGCACGAATCGTAGTAATATCATACGTTTCCAAATGATATATCACATCCTTGATGGCGTCCAAGCCTTCTTGTATGGTAAATTTAATTTCGTGATGCACGGTTCCGATATGATCGGCTACTTTACGAGCGGCTGCTAGGTCGGGAGAGCCTTCTAGTCCCACAGAGAAGGAATGTAGCTGTGGCCACCAAGCTTGCTGAGTATTGTCCGACTCGATGCGCTTTGAAGCAAATTTTTTGGCTAAAGCTGAAGTAATCGAGGAATCCAAACCTCCAGAAAGAAGGACACCATAGGGAACATCACTCATAAGCTGACGTTGGACAGCATCCGAAAGTGCATCGTGCAATTCCTCAATACTGGTCTCATTGTCTTTAACTTTTTCAAAATCACTCCAATCCCTTTGATACCATTGAACCGGCTGGTCGGAGCCACTTTCCAAATAATGTCCTGGAGGAAAAAGCTCAATTTTTGTGCACACCCCTTCAAGTGCTTTTAGTTCTGAAGCTACATAAAAAGTGCCGTGTACATCCCACCCCATATACAATGGAATGATACCCATATGATCACGAGCAATAAAATAGCTATCCTTCTGCGTATCGTAGATGGCAAAAGCAAAGATACCATTGAGCTCATCCATAAAGGCTGGGCCTTTTTCTTGATAAAGGGCCAATAAAACTTCGCAATCTGAGTCTGTTTGGAAATCATATGATCCTTCAAATTGCTTTCGCAAATCGCGGTGGTTATAAATTTCGCCGTTGGCTGCCAACACCAAAGACTTGTCAGCAGTAAATAAAGGCTGTTTTCCCGAAGTAGGATCCACAATTGCCAATCGTTCGTGTGCTAGAATCGCATTGGAGTGATTGTAAATACCGCTCCAATCTGGCCCGCGATGACGAATTCTTTTGGACATGGTTAACAATTGAGGACGAAGCTGTTCGACATCCTGTTTTAATTCAAAAGCACATACGATTCCGCACATAATTATTTATTTTTTTCAAAAGTAACCATATTGTTCATTAATAAACCTATAATCATGATTATGGTTTTATTAATAAATACGAGTCAATTAATTTTAGATAATAACAAACAAAAATGCGGCATTTAGCCGCATTTTATTCATATTGTAAACCCTCGCGAGTTAAAAACGATTGGAATAGACAATCTTACCGTTAATTAGCGTAGCGATAACACGTGTCTTAGGGATTCTTCGTTCTGCTACCTCCATAATATCACGATCTAGGATGACAAAGTCAGCAAACTTTCCTACTTCAATCGTTCCCTTAATGTCTTCTTCAAAATTTGCAAACGCAGCCCACCGGGTCATTCCCATCAGCGTGTTGTAGCGTGAAATTTTATTTTCAGCCTGATAGCCGTCCTCAGGAGAGCCTTCTAGGTCTTTGCGCGCAACGGCAGCATAGAACGTATGGAATGGGTTTACTGCCTCCACAGGGAAATCAGTTCCCAAAGTTAAAATACCCGCATTATCTAATAATTCGGCAAAAGCGTAAGCAGAAGATTCTCGCTTTGAGCCCAGTCGATCTTTGGCCCAATACATATCGCTTGTAGCATGAAGTGGCTGGACAGAAGGAATTATTTTTTTACTAAAGTTCTCAAAATCCTTTGGAGCCACAACCTGAGCATGTTCTATTCGCCAGCGGGGATCACGTAAAAAGCGGACCTCATTGGTGTAGGCATTCAAAACAGCTTCATTGGCTGCATCCCCAATGGCATGGGTATTCATTTGAAATTTTGTCTTCGCAATACGTGCCGCCAAACGCTTAAGCGAATCCAAATCAGTAATCATCTTACCACGATGCCCAGGAGCATCTGCGTAGGGCTTTAACAAAGCGGCTCCTCTAGAGCCTAAAGCACCGTCCGCATATACTTTCACAGAACGAACATTCAAAAAATCATTGGTATAGATGCCATTAGATAGATAGTATTCCAAGTTTTCCTTGGTGTTCTTTATCATGGCATAGACACGCATCTGTAGCGCGTTGGTTTTTTGAAGGCTATCGATTAATTCAATATCCGAACGATCAATTCCTGCATCTGTAACCGTTGTTAAACCGTGTTTAAAACACAACTCTTGAGCCGCTATTAAGGCTTCTGCTTTTTGTTGTTTGGTAAACGGAGGTAATGCCTGTGTTACCAAATCCATGGGGCGATCAATCAAAACCCCTGTAGGTTTTCCTTTTTTGAGTACTACCGTACCTCCTTCAACTGCTGTAGAACCATCAATTCCTGCCAAATCCAGTGCTTTTTGATTTACGAGCATGGCATGACCGTCAATGCGTTCTAATACAACAGGTGTCTCTGGAAAAAGTGCGTCTAGTTCTTCTTTGGTAGGGAACTCCTTTACTTTCCAGTCGTTTTGATCCCATCCGCGGCCATAAATTACCGCTAAGTCTTTACCTGTGGCGTAATCTTTAACTCTTTCTAAAACCGCCTCAAAACTTTCAGTTCCCTCCAGTTGCGCTTGTTGCAAGCTAAGTCCCAGTTGCAAAAAATGGCTGTGGGCATCGATCAGCCCTGGAAAAATCGGAAGCCCTTGTGCATCAACCACATTCTTGGCCTTGTATTTATCCAATATATCATTATTCCCAACATCAATAAACTTACCGTCCTTAACAGCAAAAGCTTGTACTTTATCTAAGTCCTTGTTAACTGTATAAACCAATGCATTATGAACCACAAGGTCTGCATTGGGCTGACAGGACATTAGTGTTAAAATTCCGGCGAGTAATAGTAAATTTCTTGGCAACATATAGGTTCCTTATTTAACGGTGCGAATTTAACTGATTTTTGAACGAAAATAAAATGAAAACACGCTATTTATCAAGGTTTAAAGGTTGACGTTAATCTTATAGCGAGCTCCTAATAGCAACATGTTTTGGTTTAAGGGAGTAAAATCCCACTGATAGGGTGTATCGCCAAACACAGAACGATAGCGAACAAACACGTTCCACTGTTCATATATCTGATAGGAAACTTCTGATTTTATAAAGGATACTGACGATATATTTTTAAGTTCGGCTTGATTGACAGCTGGGTCTTGCAACAACAACACTGGACGATAGGCCCCCGGGCGGCTTCCAAGAAAATGAAAGGAGGTAAACCAGCGCATTTTTGATCCAATGTTCAAATTGCCAACCAATTGCGCCTCAATATCTGGCAGGTTCCATGCCGCCATTTGTGTATCAAGATTGTATGTGTTTTGCTGAATGTTAATCTGTATCTCACTTTGGTTCTTGGTTTTGTATTTTAAACCCGCAATAGCACCAAAACGTGTTACTGTGTCGTAAATCCAACCGTAGGAATTCGCCAAACGGTATCCGTGCTCATTTGCTAACGGATCCATGGCAAAACGCTGGAAAAGATTAAAATTATCCGCTTGACTGTACTGCCCTGCCAACTGAAATTCTACTCCCGATTTGAATAATGTAGTGAAACCTAGTTCTCCTTTGTACTTTTCATCTGTGGGTTGCAATTCTAAGGCTGGAGCCACGAAAGGATTCTGCTGAAAAGCGGTATAATATGAATTGAGACGAAGGTTTCCACTGACTTTTAGATACGGCTGCATCTTCTTCTTGGGATCGCTATAAGCCATAAACACCTCAGGATAGAAGAAATAAGAAGGGGTCTCTAAAGCAACATCTCCGAGAAAATACTGTGCCTTAGCTCCAATTTTATATTTAAACTTATTGCGCACATCTGCCAATTGGACTTGAACTCCTGCCTTGGATTGGTTGTATTTACTAATAGCATTAATGAAATAGTCTTCTTGAAAGGTTGTCTGTAAAAAACTTATGCTCGGAGTGATATCCAAAAAAGCATTGAAAATCGAAATTCTAAAATTGGGCGCCATATGGGCAAACTGTTCTGTAGTCCCAAATCGATCCCCAGAATAGCGAAATTTGGCTTGAATCTTCTCTAGCCAATTGTCATACCACTGCCAATTCGACTTGGCATAAACGGAATAAAACTGCTGCTCAAAATCCAACAAACCACTTGCAACACTATTGTTTATTGTAGAATCATCAGGATAAACTCCATAGTAATTACTATTCGTTGACTCAAAACCAAGCTGATGTATGGCCGAAAACTGTGAGGTATTATACTGATGTGTTGCGGCAATCTCTGTTTGGCCTCGCTTGCTGGGAACAGCCGTCTCAGGAACGCCCCCCTCCCCTTCTGCAAAAACATCAAAGCCCAAAGCCTGTTGACTATCTAAGGGCGCACGAACAGACGCGTCAATAAGGTATTGTCCAAGATTTCCAAAGCCCAAACTGACTTGGCTGTTGGTGGGTGCCTCTCTGTTTTTTCGTTGAAGTTTTAGCGGACTGGCTTTGTTGGGCACAAAGGTGGAAACAACTTTAATTTCTTGGGGTTGGTATTCTAATTTACGTGTTTCTGGTTGTAATGCTTTTAAATCTAGCTCTTCCGTGTTTAATTTAAATGCATCGGATAAGCTGGGGGTATACGATTTGGTAACTGTGACTTTTTGGATGCCCAAATCTTCCTTTTCTTGTGCTCTAGCCACTCCCAGCGTAAGAACTAGAGATAAAAGAAATTGAAAAATCTGTTTTCTAGTTGTTACCATTTTCTATACTTTCATTTTTTTCAGCTTCCTTTTTTTCAATTGCTTTTTTCAAATCTTGGGCTTGGGTAACGATTGTTGTATACTGCTTGAAATTCTCGATAATCGAATCCAAAATAAACAAGGCCTGAAAGGCATCTTCCAATTGCTCAAAGTTTTGAGCCATCAGCAATAAACTCTTAGCACTCCATTCCCCAGCGCTACTATACTTTTGCGCAATAACTGCAATGGTAGCATTGGATTTTTCAAAAGACCCTTCTTGATGCAACAAATACGCTTTAAAATACAGCGCCTCAGCAGCCAGCGCATCCGTAGGTGCTTTTTCCAAAGCGATAAATGCTTGTTTGGCCTTTGCCGAGTCTTTAAGAATCAGAGACGAATGCGCTAGCATATCGTAGGCATCCCATTTCACTTTCGCTGATACATTAGAGAGTGATAATACCTTTTCGCTCTGGGCTACAGACTGGGTGTAATTCCCCGCTTCATAGTAGGCTTTCATTAAATTGAACTCCGCATATCGCTTGTTCTCTTTGAAATTTGCACCCGTTTCCAAACGTTGCCAAATCGGGATTGCATTTGCTTTTTTATCGTCATTCACGAGAGCCATTGCCGAACGTACCAAAGCTTTTTCGGTATATTCATTATCGGAATCTATAACTTTTTCATAAGCAGCAACGGCTTTCGGCCAATTGGATTCTTCAAAGTATATTTCTCCCAAATAAAAATGTGCAGCCACATTATTGGCTCCAGATGGATGTTCCGTGGTATAGTCTACTAGGAGTTTTTCCGCCTGATTTTTCTTGTTGTCTAAAAACTTCTTTTCTGCGGCTTCAAAAGCGGTTTTCTCTAATTCATTATTACTAAACGATTGAATTCTATTATCCCGCAGCCATCGGGAAAAGTCAGAAACTTTACCAGACTCTACGGCAATCTCCCGAAGTGTATTAAGTCCTTGCTGTGCCACATCTGACTTCGAATATTCCAAAACCAATCGACGCAATACCATCTTTGCTTCTAACAATCGTTCTTGATTGTATAAAATCAAACCTTTGTTGAGCAATGCTCGGCTGCTGTAGGGGCTTTTTGGAAACAGTCGAAGGAGTTTGTCGTATTGGGCTATAGCTGCCACCACTTTGTTTTCACTCGCCAGGGTGCTGGCCAAGGCAAATAAAGCATCATCCACCAAATTATGCTTTGTACTAGAGGAAATCAAGGCTTCTAAATTCTCTATTTTCTGGAGATTACGATCCACAAAACCATACGAAATCGCTTTCTGATATAGGGCATAGCTTCCTTTTGCTGGATTCAATTGAATGGCTTTATTGTAGCTCTCCATCGCTGGCCAATACTGCTTATTGGCAAAATAAGAATCTCCCAATCGAAGAAACAAGTCGCGTTGCACCTCTTTGCGTAACGCATTCTTTTGTTGGGTTTGGGCATCAAAAGCCTGAATCGCTTCAGAATATTGTTTTAACTTGAAAAAAGCGTAGCCTTTATTGTATTCTAACGCTTTCCATTCTTCTAATTCACTTGCTGCTGTTTCTTCTTCAAACTGCTCAAAAAGATTTACAGCACTCGCATAGTTATTGTGTTGATAATCCGATTGCGCTTGCCAGTAGAGGGCTCTGAGAGCCATCGTTTCCGATTCATTTTTCTCATTAGCCTCTTCAAAGAACTGAGAGGCCTCCCGATAATTGCCTTGCTGGTAGGATTTAAACCCTTGCAAAAACAATACCTTTTGTAAGGTCGCATTGTCTTTAAACAATCCCTCTTCTTTGAGCAGTCGAATCGCTTGTTTGTAGTTTCCGAGCTTGGTATATGATTCCACCAGTAATTCTTCCATCAAAAGTTTTTCGGGATGGTCGGGGTAATTAGAAATAAATTTTGAGATTACTGCTTGTGGAGACTCATGCGGATTCCCCAATTCGTAGCTCAGTTTTCCGTATTGAAACAAGGCATCTTCTGTCACTTTTGCATCAAAAGTCATCTGAGACGCAGAGCGAAAGGCATTTCGTGCTGCGGTTGGCTTTTTGATTTGTAGATAGCAATAACCCAAGAAATAATAGGCGTTTTGAGCAAGGGCATCTTTTTTACCTACAATTTTATTGAATTGTGCAACAGCCTCTTCGTAGTTTTTCAAATGGTAATGAGCATACCCTAACTGATAATAATCAACATTGGACCATCTATTTTTCTTGCCCTCATAGGCCAATAAATAGGGTAAGGCTTTTTCGTATTCCTCTTGATTAAAATGGCTTTCACCCACTATTTTGGAAAGCTCAGAGGTGTTTGCATTGGACTTTTCCAATTCAGCCGTACCCAAAGCAATGGCTTCCCCAAAGCGTCCCAACTTAAAATTCATATCCACCTTAAAATAACCCAAGTCTTTTTGTTGATTGGGGTTGGACACCTTCCCAAAAGACTGACTCGCACCATCGTAGTCTTCAAGTTGGTAGGCAATATGTCCCAGATAGTAGTGGGCGTCCGACTCATATTTCGGGTGGTCTTGCACCTTTTCCAATAAGGTTTGGGCAGCGTTATAGTTTTTTTTCAAAAAGTAGGTATATCCTTTGTTGAAATAGTATTGTGGTAATTGTGGCTTAGGAACCTCTCGTTCATTTACTTTACGAAACCACTTAAGGGCATAGCCATACCTTTCATTTTCAAAATAGAAGTTTGCCAGATCAAAAGGAATACCAACCCCATACCAACTAGTAGGATAGTCTAACAAAAAGGTTTTTAGCTTTTTCTCGGTTCCGGGTGTGTTGAGTCGAAGTGCAGAAGAAAGAATTCTGTAGGATTTTTCCTCACTCTTAAAAACATCTTCCGATTTATCTTGAACTTCCCAAGCGCTCCAGGCATTCGAATAGTCCTTTTGTTGATAAAATATTTGCGCGCGATTCCGACTATCAAAAGGATAGCATACGTTTTGTGTCCAAGCTATTAGACAGGTGAAATAACATGCAGCAAAAAACCAAATTCTCATCCCATCAAAAGTAATCATCTTCCCAGCCAATAAGAACGGGATTCCTGGCCTACCACTTATTTTTATTCACAATCTTATCACCACTAGAATAATCAACTTATTTTTACGTCATGGCAAACGCGATATTATCCTTTACCAAAGCCCAAATCAAACAGGGAGACAAAATCGTTCTTTCGGACGTTGATCTCACAGTTCATTCGGGAGAATTTGTATTCTTGATTGGCAAAACAGGCAGCGGAAAAAGCAGCCTCATCAAAACCTTATACGGGGACCTAAATCTTGACAAGGGGCAAGGTCAAATTACCGGCTATGACCTCGCAGCCTTAAAAGAAAAACAGATTCCCCAACTGCGACGTAAACTGGGCGTTGTTTTTCAGGATTTTAAGCTGCTTTCCGATCGAAACATTTTTGACAATCTAAGTTTTGTTCTGAAAGCCACCGGTTGGAAAGACACTCAAAAAATCACAGAACGGATCAAAGAGGTGCTAACCCTTGTCGGAGTTGATGCCGACTTACAAAAATTTCCTTTTGAACTTTCGGGTGGGGAGCAACAACGAGTAGCGATTGCCCGGGCCCTTTTGAATGAGCCCGAATTGATTATTGCCGACGAGCCTACAGGAAATCTTGATCCTGAAACCAGCAAGGAAATAATGACGTTATTCAAAAAACTTCACAGTCAGGGAATGACATTACTGATGGCCACACATGACTATAACATGATTGTTAAGTTCCCAGGACGCATCTTCCGTTGTGAAGAAGGACAACTCTTTGAGGTAATCCAACAATAAAGCTTATCCTTGACGCTTACGATCGGTCTCGCTAAGCAATATTTTACGAAGTCGAATAGCCTTGGGAGTTACTTCCACATATTCATCGGACTGGATATATTCCAATGCCTCTTCCAATGTAAAAACAATCGGAGGAGCCAATTTCACTTTATCATCGGAACCTGCGGCACGAACATTCGATAGCTTTTTAGTTTTTGTCACATTGACCACCATATCATCATTTCGTGTGTTTTCTCCAATTACTTGTCCTGTATAGACTGGTTCGTTAGGGCCAATAAAAAACTTTCCACGCTCCTGAAGTTTATCTAACGAGTAAGGAATTGCATTTCCATTTTCCATAGAAATCAGTGAACCGCTCATACGCCCAGGAATTTCTCCTTTATAGGGTTGAAATTCTTTAAAGCGGTGATTCATAATAGCCTCTCCAGCAGTAGCAGTCAACAATTGATTTCGCAAACCGATGATTCCCCGAGAAGGGATAATGAATTCGCAAATCATTCGTTCCCCTTTGGGTTGCATGCTAAGCATCTCACCCTTGCGCAACGTTACCATTTCAATAGCCTTACCCGAAACTGTTTCGGGAAGATCGATGGTTAATGCCTCAATGGGTTCGTGTTTCTTGCCATCAATTTTTTTGATAATTACTTGTGGCTGACCAATTTGAATCTCATACCCCTCACGGCGCATGGTTTCGATCAAAACCGATAAATGGAGTACTCCCCGACCGTAAACCATAAATTTATCCGCCGCATTGGTTTCTTCCAAGCGCATGGCTAAGTTTCGTTCCAGTTCCTTCTCCAAACGATCTTTAACGTGACGAGAGGTCACAAACTTTCCGTCTTGACCAAAAAAAGGTGAGTCGTTGATCGTAAACAACATACTCATGGTTGGCTCGTCAATAGCAATGGACGGTAAGGCCTCTGGATTTTCGATGTCTGCGATGGTGTCCCCAATTTCAAATTGCTCCAAGCCCAAAATAGCACATATATCACCGGCTTGTACTTCTTCCACTTTCTTACGACCCAAACCGTCAAAAAGGTTTAATTCTTTAATGCGTGATTTGGTCTGAGTGCCATCTCTATGAACAAGAACCACCTGTTGGTTTGCTTTGAGTGTTCCACGATGCAGTCGACCAATCGCAATGCGTCCAGTATAAGAAGAAAAGTCTAAGGAGGTAATCAGCATTTGAAGCGATCCCTCTTCTACTTTAGGTACAGAAACATGTTCAAGAACCATGTCCAGCAAGGGCTCTATGCTATCAGAAGGCTGTTTCCAGTCTTCGCTCATCCAGTTATTTTTAGCAGACCCATAAACCGTAGGAAAATCCAATTGCCATTCTTCAGCACCCAACTCAAACATCAAATCAAAAACAGACTCATGTACTTCATCGGGAGTACAATTCTCCTTATCCACCTTATTGACCACAACAATTGGTTTTAACTTAAGATCAAGAGCTTTTTGCAACACAAAACGCGTTTGAGGCATAGGCCCTTCAAAAGCGTCGACGAGCAACAAAACCCCATCCGCCATATTGAGGACACGTTCCACTTCTCCGCCAAAATCAGCGTGACCAGGAGTGTCAATAATATTAATTTTAGTGCCCTTATAATCAACCGCAATGTTTTTAGAGAGAATGGTAATCCCGCGCTCACGTTCCAGATCATTATTATCTAAAATCAATTCTCCCGTGTTCTGGTTGTCTCTAAAGAGCGAACAGTGGTACATGATTTTGTCTACTAAAGTGGTCTTGCCATGATCAACGTGGGCAATAATGGCGATGTTTCTTATTTCTTTCATCGGATTTTTAATTGCGGCAAAGATAGTTTTAATCAGCTGACAAAAGTGAAATGTTGGTTTTGAAAAAAAATAAATATCATCCGCTCTTTTTTTTTATAAAAATCAACAAAACTTTATGTTTAATGGGGCTTCACGCCATTGAGTAATAGATAACAACATTGTTAATTGGCTCTAAAACCCATAGAGCCATCACAGAATTGTAAATTTTATCCAGCTTTAAGGGCGTATTTATTCATATTCGATGAAAAAAATAAGACGTCTGTTGATTGTACAAAATCCCTAGGAAGGCTTAAAAGTCCTTTTAATTTGGTATTGGGTAAACCACGTAGAGTTTCTAAAATTTACATATTTTTGTGACGCGCTTCGCGCATTTCTTTGACATATTGGGGTCGACTGGTTTTGACAGCAGGATCAATCGAAAACGTAAGCATGTCGAGTCAGGAATCACTACTCGTAAATCTGGGATTCACCCTTTTAAATGGCGAAAATAACTACGCTTTAGCTGCTTAATTGACTGAATTATAGTAAGTCATAGCCAAGTTCCGACTAGGTCGGAAAGCTAGATGTCTCTAGATAGCCCTTGTTGACGGCGATCTGATTAGAGGCACCATTAAAGTCAACATCGAAACTTTTGGGTACCGTAAAAGTTTTTCAATTAAGGTGCTAAGGTAGTAATGGGCTGTTTTCTGTCAGTTGCTACTCGAAAATTAATAGAAAACTAAACATGTAGAAAGCCTTTTTATTGCTTGTTTGGACGCGGGTTCGATTCCCGCCGACTCCACTTATTTAATCCCTATTACATTTTAAATCAATGTTTTAGGGATTTTTTATTTTAGTTTTGTATGGTATTTGTACAGTAAATTAATTTAAAAACCCAAAAACTTCTCTGGCACCCCTAATATAAACACAGGGGCATGGATTTTAGAAAACGGTTTTTCTATTGGAACAAGGGGGAATGGAAATAAATATGAATCCTTATTTAATCATGATTTCAGTTGTTAAGTTGTGAAATGGCAAAATAATAAGCTCCTATCGAAATAGATTTACTTGCTCCGTTTGTAGAACGAATGACAGCCGTTCTGGGCATGGTGTCATAAGCGATGGTATTCTTTGACGAAACCCAAACTTCTGACATAGCTCCTTTTAGGAAGCTTTGTTTTTCTTGTTCGTTTTCAATATTAAAAACTTGTATCGTAGTTCGGTCAACAGTATTACCATTTGACAATTGATGTTTTCTTTGAATTGCCCCAAACATAGCCGGAGCAAACAGCTCCCAAGCGTTCGAAATACCACCACCTATGACAATTAATCCATCAATTAAATTGAGTATGTCCGCCAAAACAAAACCCAATGCCTTCCCAAATTGATTAAAAGAATATAGCGCTGCTTCTTTGTGTATTCCTGTCTTGCCTCGGGCAATTTCATATATGTGTTTAGGCATTAGCTCAAGGTCTAATTTAATATTT
>QXYU01000038.1:85956-152364 GCA_009886755.1 Flavobacteriaceae bacterium | reverse complement strand
TCCAATACCTTTCCTCAAGATTTCTCTTTAATTTTCTTTTCAAAAACAACTTTTTACTATCTATTACAATCAAATGCTTGTATGTTTGCATCCATCAGAAACCACACTATGTTTAAACAAATTTTTGGATTAGCACCAAAACAAGAATCCGATGGTTCTTACAGTCCTTCAAAGCTCGCTTTGAAGTTAGCCACAGCCGACAAAACAGATTTTGAAAATAGTAGTTATTCAAAATACAAAGGGAAAAAATCGAAGGTTTTGGTGGTTTTTACCGAGCAAAAAAACATGGAAATGCAAAACGGAAAAGCATTTTCTACGGGCAACCATCCCGTTGAAGCCTTAGTCCCTATGTTGCATCTCCAAAATGCAGGTTTTGATTTTGAAATCGCAACACCCACCGGTAAACCGGTTGTTTTCGAAATGTGGGCTTTTCCAAAGAAAGACGAGCATGTAACACGGATTTATAACGATCTAAAAGATCGCTTTGAAAAACCAACAGCTTTAGGTGCCTTCTATAAGACAGCCGCAAAAGAAGTGTCCTCCTATGCCGCCGTATTTATTCCTGGTGGCCATGGAGCTCTTTTGGGAATTCCAGAAGATGAAAATGTTAGTAAAACTTTACGTTGGGCCCACGAAAATGAATTGTTTACCATCAGTATCTGCCATGGTCCTGGCGCTTTATTCTCAACTACTCTCAAAAATCAAAAATTCCTCTACGAAGGCTATAAAATGGCTGTTTTTCCAGATTCTATCGACAACCAAACTCCAATGATTGGGTATTTGCCTGGGAAAATGAAACAGAAGCTGAGTGAAAGGCTTAAAGAATACGGAGCCATTGTGGTCAATAAAAAGGCTGACGATACAGTATGTGTGGACAGAAAACTCATCACCGGTGCCAGTCCCCTTGCATCCAATGCACTGGGAAAACTCGCCGCAACATCGCTGTTAGCATCCTTAAAATCATAAGTTGTACACTCCCCTAAAGGTGATAAATCGGGGCTGAATAAATGTTTGAGCATTGAATACCGAAAGGTTGTCTGCACTATTGCGTACCTGCGCATCGATATTCAAGATATTGGACGCTTTGAGTTCAAATTCCCATTTGGCATCTTTATCTCTACGATACGAAATCCCTGCATCCCAATTTTGAAATGACTGTGTATCCGTTCCTAAATCCTGACGTGTATAGCTGTAGTTTGACACCAAAGTGATTTTTTTCAATATATAGGCGTCAAATTCTATCGAGGGAGACTGCACAATAAATTTCGTCTTTCGACTTCCTTGGTCATTATTTACCACTGTATAGCGGTAGCGAAGGCTTACATTGGGTGCCACTTTAAAATTGGTCCGTATTCCTGGTGAAAGGGTTTGGGTATAGCTTTCATTAAGCGATGGATTCCCCTGAATGAACTGATTGATTTTGCTGTAATTAAAGGCCGTATTCAGACTGGCTTTGATTTTCCCAAAAGTACGCTGGATGCGTCCAAAAGCATTGAGGTTCTCATCCGCAAAATTAGAATTGAAAAAAGTACTGGTACGAACAACATTATCAAAGCGGGTCAAATTGCGAATCTGATCAATATTACTCGTATAGGCCACCCGAGCAAAGACATTGGTGTAATTGAATAAATTAAAACTACTGTAGAGCAAACTAGCCTTATGTGCCAAAGCATTTTGCAAATCCGGCGCTCCGTACTGGATACTGTTATAGTTATTTAGCACCAATCCTTGAGCCAAACGCGTAACGTCCGTGAATTGATTTTCCATTCGATAATTTAGGGTTAGAGACTCGCTCTTTTTTAGCTGGATCCGCATTTCAAAATCGGGTAAAAATCGAATGAAATGATCTTCAATCAGCGTGTTGAATTGACTGTTTTTATTCCCATAGGAATGAATAGAAAAACCCGGAGAAAAGGTAAACTTTCCCGTTCTGAATCGGTAATGTGCCCCCAAATAGAGATCACTGAAATTATAAGTCACGTCATTATTGACAAGACCTTTGTTAATTGAAGGAGTAGGTGTAAATGTAGAACTATCTGTCAAATATTGAAAAATGGACGAGTCAAAAGATTGATGACTCAATATCGTCCCCAAGGTCATGTTAAGATTGCTTTTGGGGCTGATGATATAGTAGTAATCCAGCTTCGCGTCCAATTGGTTGGAGAAGATTTTTCTGTTTTGTCCCAATTGGTACTCTGACTGCAACGTATTGATTCCAAGTGCCATGGCCGTTGAGTCAAACACATCATCTCCAATAGGATCGTTTTCTAAAACTGCATTGTAAAATGGATCCTCATTTTTGATCAAATGCTGCGCCTCAAACGCAAAAATGTGGTTCTCGTTTAGGGTGAAATAATAATTCAAATTTTGGTTGATAGAAAAAGGACTGACCTCTTCTACTTGAGCTGTTTTCCCAAGAATGGAAGAGAACACATTTTGTTCTTGCCGATCGTCCGCAGCGCGTATCAAAACATCGTAATCAATCTGGTTGTTATAGTTGGGCTTATAGGACGCACTCAGCTTCAATAGCCCCTGATTGGATCGCTCGTTGCTTGTCAATTCTGTAGACTCATCGGGTAGTTCAAGTCCTACATCGGCATAACGGATAAAGCTGTTTTCTTTGGAGTCAATCAGACTTGAATTGAAAATTAAAAATCCCGTAAAGTCGAGATTTGGATTCGGAGAATAATTAAAATTCGCAGTGCCCAGTTTGTTTTCAATTCTCAAAGCATCTTGTTGATTGGTCAAAAAATTCAGACCGTTATCTCCTAAATTGATACTCGTCCCACTTTGTTGGCTAGGCGAACGCGTGCCTCCCGTAAAGCCCCGAATATCCCTTCGAGACAAGGCCACCTCACCTATATTGTTAAAGTCCCCAATAAAATTGATGCTGTATTTAGGACTATAATAAAACAACTTGGGTTGAAGAAGATAAAGCCCTTCTTTGGGCGCATTTCCAGCACCAGTGGTCACATTTCCAAACCAAAAGCGTTCTTTCCCTTGCTTTAGTTTGATGTTAATCGCCACATTGTCTTGATTGTTTCGAACGCCTCGCAACTGCCCCACATTGCCATAATTTTTCAATACTTGGATCTTGTCGACCGTACTGGAGGGTATGTTTTTGGTTGCAATTTTGGTGTCGCCTTCAAAAAACTCTTTTCCATTGACCATTAATTTATTGACAACTTTCCCTTCAACTTCGATTTGACCATTGTCATTAATTTCTACCCCAGGAAGTTTGTCAATGATGTCTTCCAGTTTTCGTTCGGAGCCATTTTTGAAAGAATCGGCATCATAGATAAGTGTGTCGCCCCGGATCAAAACTGGTATTTTAACAACCACCTCATCCAATACAATATCTGCTCGAAGTTCATAGTCGCGGTCTAGGTTCTCCCCTCCGGTTGTAAGACTGTCATTGATTGTTTGCAAACCCAATGCGCTGACCTGTATCTTGTAGGAGGTGTTTTTCTTTAATTTCAGAGTATATTTCCCATCAGAGCCTGTGATAATATAGGAATCTAATGCATTGGACGCTTTATTTATTGCCACAAGGCTTGCCGCTTCTAAGGGCTGTTCCAAACTGTCCCGGACGGTGCCTTGCAAACGAAGTTCTTGAGCTTGGGTCCACAAGCCAGAAAATAGAATTAGGAAAAAGAGCCTTTTTTTCATCGAGAAAAGCGCATAATGGGTTATAAAACTGAAAAATTAACTACGACGGCGGCGACCACGGTTATTTCGCATTTCTGTCATTTTCTCTATAATTGTTGATCTATATTCAATTTTGGTGATTTCTTTTCCCTTGTCCGGAGCCGCAATTAGCGCTCGATCTTTGGGATTTACAATAATCTCAGAACATAGTATTGTAGTGTTCCCAGCGCTAACTTCTAAAATGAGTCCTGGCAAGCCCCAAAATTCCGCCGGACCATGCTTTACTGGAATTTGCAGGGTGTACCAAGCTTCTATAGGTGTTAGTTTTATTTCTTCGGCTTGTGTGTTGGAAGCATTTTGACTCAAATCACCCCATGAAAAATCAAACCAAGCCAACTCCGTGGAGGGTAACACCGCAGTAGCCTTAAAGCATGTATAACCACCTATTTGCTTTGCTTCTGTGCCCATTTTCCATTCGATGGATTGCAGTTCATCCTTGACCAAGAAACGTTTGCCATAAAATTCCTGGGCCTGAATCAGACGATTCTCCGCTACATTCTTATACTGCTTTCCTCTGGAAAAATTATCCCCCCAAGAATCTGTTGCTCCAGAAATGGCATCCACTTTCACTTCCTCTGTAAACAAAGACTCAGAGGTATTAAAGGTTAGGATATAGGTTTTTTCCAATCGGTTTTTGAGTCGATTTTTGATTTGTTTTTTTTGCGCTTCACTCATTCGAGAGCCCCATGCGCCCAACTCCATTTTAGATTTCGAAAAATAGTAGGCTTTCCCCTGAAAGTCTTGGGGAATCCCATCGGTGTAAAACACTAAAAAAGGGAGGCAAAGGACTAAGAAAATATACTTGAAATAACGCATCGATTGATTTTTGTTTAGACAATATAGTGTTTAATTAAACAACATTGTGCTTTACAAACATTTATTAGATCTGGCTCAAATTTTTAATAAAGCCGTATGTGCGGTATATTAGAGGAAATAAATAACCATAAATGTCTAACTGGAAAAACCTTTTGACCAAATACTTGATTGAGTTTGTTGTCATTGTATTGGGGATCACAACCTCCTATTTCGTGGAAAGTTTTCGAGATGAACAATGGGAGTCCAAGAAAGAAATTCAATTATTAGGCGAGCTAAAAATAGAATTTGAAGACCAGTTAAAGCAGCTTGAAAAACGGCGTATTTTTTTTGGCAAAGACTATCGTATCATCAACTTCATCACCAGCTCACGTACTGATTTTGAGGCCTTGAAGGAGGATGTGAAAAAACCTTCTCATATGAAAACCGCGCTTTTCGATATGCGATACTTCAGCCCGCCTCGAGACATCTACAACTCCATCGTCAGCGAAGGACTATTCAAATACATCCAGTCGGATCAATTGAAAATTTTACTCAATAAGTTATATCAGACAGACTATGAATATATGATGGGAAACATCACCTCTGAGGGAATTTATTTAGATAACATCATTTTTTACTTAACTGAAAACCACCCTAGGTTTTACAATCAACTCTCCAGTAGAAAAGATATTTCTTTAGAAAAGCTAATCCCTTTAGTACGTAATATTCGAAAAGATGAAGTATTGATCTCCAAACTCCAATTCAAAGAAAATAAAATGAGAATAAAACTCTACTTGCTGGATGATTATCTAGCGCACGTTCAAGAAATACGACAAGAGATTACCCATTCGGGGTTTTAGCCCACCCTCTCACATTCTAGGTTTAGATTTTCTAAATGATTTTGTAATTTGTTGCCCAAACCATAAAACCAATACAATGAAGAAATTCACTTTATTATTTGCCCTACTCGTAACAATCAATGTTTTTTCTCAAACATTCGTTTATGAAAACACCTACATCAAAGCGCACGACATTCAAGCCTATGACGACTACATCAAAAGTGTTTTTTCCAACACCCATCAACAACGATTGGATGCCGGAATCATAGTAGGTTGGGATGTTTGGAAAGTGGTGGACAATCCCAGTGAGAGTTTTACCCACATTTTCACAACTATTTATGACGTGGACATGCAAGAAAAAATTGATGCTTTTCAGCCCAAGTGGCCAGAGAGTCTGACGAAAAGAGATTGGAATATGAGAGGTGATGATTTGAGAAAAGTCAGAGAAATTGTCGGCGTTGTGAAATATGTTGGCTTAGCTCAAGTACGCAAATCAGATGCCGATCAAGTCCCAAAATTTATGGCATTTAATGTCATCAAACTGAAAGGAGACAAGTGGAAGTCCTATGAAAGCGCAGAAATCAATGGAACTAAAAGTATTCCCAAAGCAGACAAGCGTGTCGGTTGGGATTTTGCTCGAAGAATTGATGACTATGGAACCGATATTTCCCACACGCATATCACTGTTGACTGGTACGCAAGCCACTCCGACTTCCTCAAATCATTTATGGGAACTAATATTTCCGATGCTAGCAAACAATACCAAAACATGCTCAAGCTTCGCGATTTGAAATACAGAGTGCTTCTCAAAAAGCATATCTCCCTTCGATAAACTCATTAAAACCCTCCCTTGTGGAGGGTTTTTTTATCAATCTTCAAAGAAACTTTTGACAAACCCTTATCTTGTTACGTATGTTTCTATCTAAAAGTGTACTCCGTTTTTTCAACAAACAGTCCTTAATGCAATGCCTTTTGCTGGTTGTCTTGCTGATGGGCCCTTTTGTACTGGCACAAGAACAAACCAATTACTATTTAATTCGCCATGCCGAAAAGAATAGAAACAACCCCGAAAACCCTAACCCGCATCTAACCGAATTGGGGCTCCAAAGAGCCGAACGCTGGAAAGAGGTTTTAAAACACATTCCTTTTGATGTGATCTATTCAACCGCCTACCATCGAACATTTGAAACAGCCCTTCCTATTTCAAAAGAGCGCAATCTCCCCATCACCTACTACGACTCAAAAAAGCTTTATAACAAAGATTTTGCGAAAGCCAATCATGGAAAAACAGTTCTTATTGTTGGACACAGCAACACCACCCCTCAATTGGCCAATAAAATACTTCAGCAAGAACGCTATCCGGAGATCCCCGATAGTCTCAATGGACGGCTTTATATCGTAACTATTCGCGATCAAAAAATCTTTTCTCAGCTTCTTTCAATTGAGTGATTTCTAACCCAATTTCCTGTTTGTTTCGAGAATTTGAGTTGAAATGGATTTCGTATTTTCAGGGAGTAACTATAAAACAATTAAAATGAAAAAAATAATCCTTTTAACCTTGGTTCTTGTTGGATTTACATCCTGTGTAACGGTTCGCTTTCCTCAAATGATAAAGGTGGATATAACAGTTCCTGAAAATTTTGATGTGGAAAAAATGCAAATTTTAATTGACACGTTACGCGGCGATAATATTGACGGCACCCTTGAGTTTTTACTTCATAAAAAGGAGAAGGAAGACAACGACAAAATAGAAAATAAATAGGCTGCCGATCATTGGCTTCATGTCTGTTTTTAAAGTACAATGATGAGGTTCGTATTTTCAAATTGACCCGCACACCCTCGTTTCTAAATTAAAGAATGTGTCCTGTTTTTTCAACAGCAATGGTTCCGCATGATTTTGTATCTTGACAAAAACCATAAACTAATTTAAACATGAAAAAAATATCTTTCTTACTATTCGTATTGGCCGCAAATCTTTCCTATGGTCAGATCATGGGGCTCTTTGAAGCAGAGACACCCAACAAAGAAAATATGGCCCAAATAGGGCAAAACTGGTTTGGCGGCGTCAAAGCCGTCATGGGTGACGCCAATGGAATCAGCATGCACCACAAAGGATGGGGCAGTAAAGGGGTGTATTTTGTCCAATGGTATGATGATTTGGAAGACATGGTCAAAACCATGAAAAAACAAGAAGGCAAAAATGCTGAAATTGTTCAGAAAATTGGAGAAAAACCCGGAGACCCTAATTTGCTTCAGGAATTCAATGCGATCACTGATCCCAAAGAAGCATCTGTTTGGGAATATGTGCCGGAATTAAGTCAAATGGATAACTGGTCAAAACTCTCTCGAGAAGCAAAAGATGAATTGAGCTACCGAAGATTTTCTTTTGTCAACGTTGCCATGAACGCCCAAGGCGAGTTTGAAACATTTAGAAAAGCAGCCAACGATTTGGATAAGAAAATCGGACTAACCTATCATATTGCCGTTTTTAGAAATATTTTTGGAGGCAAAGATGCAGACTACCTCACCATTCTGATCGACAAGAACAGAATCGAGTATATGAATAATTTTGAAGAAAGAATGAAAAATAGAAGAACTTACAAAGGGTGGCAAGACGAGCGAAAGCCTTGGAACCTCGAAAAGTTTAATGTTATTAAAACCGAAGAGGTTTATAAAAACATGAACTTCAAGCTCACTTCCTATTAAGTCTTTTTACTATCTCAAAAAACCCTCTTCACTAGAGGGTTTTTTTATGCCTAAAAGCTGTTATCTTTAACATTCAAGCAGATCATATATCCATGCCATTAGTTGTCGTTTCCCTTGGAATTTTACTTTTATTTCTTCTTATCGTCTTTTTTAGGCTTAATGCCTTTATCGCTTTTGTCCTTGTAGCAATCAGCATTGGTATTGGACAAGGCATGCCGCTAGACGTCCTTGTAAAATCCATTGAGAAAGGAATTGGCAACACCTTAGGGTTCTTGATAATCATTTTAGGATTGGGTGCCATGCTTGGGAAATTAGTCGCAGAAAGTGGGGCTGCACAGCAAATCACCAATGGTCTTATTCGGATTTTTGGGGTCAAAAACACCAAAACAGCAGTGATGCTTACAGGTTTCATCGTTGGGATCACTATGTTCTATTCTGTGGGTTTTGTGATACTGGTACCCTTGGTGTTTACTATTGCTTCCGCCACAGGACTTTCACTGATCGGTGTTGGGCTTCCCATGCTTGCCGCACTATCCGTTACCCATGGATTTTTACCTCCGCATCCGGCTCCGACAACCCTTTCCGTTATGTTTGGAGCCGACCTAGGAAAGACTCTTATCTACGGAATTATTCTTGCCATTCCAGCCATTTTGATTTCTGGCCCCTTACTCACCCGCTTTCTGCCCAAAGTAGAAGCAAAACCCCTAAAAGAATTCATGGCTTCCAAAACTTTTGCTCCATATGAATTGCCAAGCCTAACCAATAGTTTACTTACCGCTTTATTGCCCGTACTCCTAATTGGTCTCACCACCCTTCTTTCGGGCCTAATGATGGAAAACAGCACTGCCTATAACATCACCAAATTTATCGGAAATCCCGTTATTGCTTTATTGATTACTCTTTTGATTGGAACCTACACCTTAGGAATCGCTCGTGGCAATTCCATGGATGCTATTATGAAGATTTATGCCACGGCCGTATCAGGAATTACCATGGTATTGCTAATCATTTCAGGGGCAGGAGCCCTAAAGCAGATTTTAATTGACAGCGGTGTGAGTGATTATATCGGAGGACTACTTCAAATTACTTCCCTTTCGCCTTTGTTGATCGGCTGGGTGATTGCCACATTGATCCGTTTTTCCGTAGGATCGGCTACTGTTGCCGGTCTCACCACTGCAGGAATCCTACTCCCTTTGGTTCAAAGTAGCGGCGTAAGTCCCGAATTAATGGTGTTGGCTATTGGCTCCGGAAGTTTGATGCTTTCCCATGTGAACGATGCCGGCTTTTGGCTTTTTAAAGAATATTTTAATTTGAGTGTCAAAGAAACACTTTCAACCTGGACCGTAATGGAGACTAGTATCGGAATATCAGGTCTTGTAGGAGTCCTAATTTTAAATCAATTCCTCTAATTATGAGCACACATTTAGCCGCACGAATTCAAGAAATGGGCTTGATATTGCCTCCAGCGCCAAAACCCGTAGGGGTCTATCGTCCAACCTTGATTGTTGAAAACCAACTCTACATCTCAGGGCAGGGACCCGTTCGGGAAGATGCCTCTTTGATTCAAGGAAAAGTAGGGGCTGTTTTAGATAAAGATCAAGCCAAAGTCGCCGCCCGACAAGTGGGACTCACCATGCTTTCAACCATTGTAAACAATACACCTCCTGATTTAAAAATTAAACGTGTTATCAAAGTTTTGGGAATGGTCAACGCCACACCGGCTTTTCAAGACCACCCCTTCGTGATCAATGGTTTTAGTGAATTATTTGCCGAGGTCTTTGGCACCGAAAATGGCATTGGCGTACGTAGTGCCGTTGGAATGAACCTACCGCAAAATATCGCTGTAGAAATCGAGGCTTCCTTTTTATTAGAAAACTAAAACTCTATGGTGAACGACAACTGGTATTCCGTAACTGACCAAAGCACCATTATGACTCCCGCACTTTTGGTATATCCCGAACGAATTGATCAAAACATAGAGGCCATGATTCAGATTGCAAGAGACGCCAAACGGCTATTTCCCCACGTCAAAACCTACAAGATGCAAGCCATTGTAAAAAAACAAATGGCTCAAGGCATCCAACAGTTTAAGTGTGCTACCCTTGGAGAACTGGAAATGCTCATCCAGTGTGGTGCAGCTCATATTCTTTTAGCCATTCAACCCACGCAAGAAAAAGCCCTTCGTTTTTTAGCAGCCCAACAAGCACATCCGGAAATTATTTTTTCAACCTTGATCGATAATTCCGATTCACTCCAATTATTTTCTGATTTGGCAAAATCAGCAAATCAAACGATGAATCTTTGGATAGACATCAATAACGGAATGAACCGAACAGGCATTGTTCCCCAACAGGCAGCGGATTTATATATGGCCGTTGAAAAAAATCCGTGCCTCAACGCTCAAGGACTGCACATTTACGACGGTCATATTCGTCCACATCCGCTAGAAGAGCGCATTGCAAAATGCAATAGCGATTATGAAGCTGTGGAAACACTCATCTGTGAAATTCAGCAGCAGGGCGGAACCGTTCCCGATCAAATCACAGGAGGATCTCCGAGCTTTTACCCCCATGCCCTGCGAACAAACAACAAACTAAGTCCCGGCACCACACTGCTTTGGGATTTGGGTTATCAAAAGATTTGGGAAGAATCCCCTTTTGTCCATGCCGCTGTTTTGGCCACTCGATTGATAAGTAAACCCAACAAAAACATCTATTGTTTTGATTTGGGACACAAGGCCCTAGCATCTGAAATGCCTTTGCCTCGTGTGCAAATTCTAGGGCTTGAAAATGCTCTCCATAAAGGACAAAGCGAGGAACATCTAATCATTGAATACACAGAACCCAATAACTTCAAAGTAGGGGATTTATTTTATGCGATCCCCTATCACATCTGCCCCACTGTGGCCAAACACAACAAAGCTTATACGGTGATCAAAGGGGAGCTGGGGCCTTTTTGGGAAATTGAAGCACGAGATTATCAACTAGGAGCCTAACATATGCAATTACTATTCGACGCCCATTTAGACCTTTCCATGAATGCCCTTGAGTGGAATCGCGATTTTCGCCTATCTGTCGCAGCCATTCGTAAACAAGAGGAAGGCCTGCACGATTTGCCCGATCGAGGTCGAGGGACTGTGTCTTTTCCGGCGATGCGCCAAGGAAATATGGGTCTTTGTGTAGCCACTTTAATTGCACGCTATGTAAAGCCCGAAAATCCCCTCCCGGGATGGAACTCCCCCGAACAAGCTTGGGCGCAAACCCAAGGACAACTGGCTTGGTATCAAATCATGGAATCTCAAAACGAACTTGTTCAAATCAAAAATACAACCGAACTGGACAGTCATCTGCAGGCTTGGGAAACCAATCCTTCCGAGACTCCCCTTGGCTATGTTCTGAGTCTTGAAGGGGCTGACTCCATTGTATCCGTGGAGCATTTGGAAATCTTACACCAAAAAGGGTTGCGCGCTATTGGCCCTGCGCACTACGGGCCCGGAACCTACGCATTTGGAACAGACTCCTCTGGAAGCATCGGTAGTAAAGGGAAAATGCTACTCAAAAAAATTCAAGAATTAAACCTCATTCTAGATGCTACCCATTTATGCGATCAAAGTTTTTGGGAAACACTAGAGGTCTATCACGGCCCTATTTGGGCTAGCCATAGCAATTGCCGCCACTGGGTTCCCAACGAACGGCAATTTGAAGACCAACAAATCAAAGCACTCTTGCAGCGCGGTGCCGTTATCGGAATGGCTTTTGACGCTTGGATGATGCTCCCCAATTGGCAACGCGGCATCACCCAACCCAAAGAAAGCGGATTGGTGATCGAAACCATTGTTAACCACATCGATCATATCTGCCAAATAGCGGGTAATGCCGATCATGTCATGATTGGATCCGATTTGGACGGCGGCTTTGGAAACGAACAATGTCCCAGTGACTTGGACACCATTGCTGATTTACAAAAATTAGACCCCCTGCTTACTAAACGTGGCTATAGCGCAACGGATATCGAGAAAATATTTTCTAAAAATGGCATTACTTTTTTAAGAAAACACTTGGAGAACTGATCCCGATGGGCAACAAAAAGCAAAGACACTAAAAAACCAAACCCTATGAAAAAAATTGAAGCCATCATTCGGAAATCAAAGTTTAAAGAAGTCAAAGAAGCACTTCATGAAGTAGAAGTCAATTTTTTTAGTTATTGGGACGTAACTGGAGTAGGAAACGAAAAGGAAGGCCATGTATATCGTGGAATAAGCTACAGTACTTCGGAAATACAACGACGATTTTTATCCATCGTTGTCAACGATGCATTTGTCCAACCCACCGTTGAAGCCATCCTCAGATCTGCCGCAACTGATTCGGTTGGGGATGGAAAGATTTTTGTTCTTCCCGTAGAAGAAGCCTACCGAATACGAACCGGTGAAAAAGGGGAAGCCTCCCTAAATTAATTACAAACACCTCCCAAAAGCATTCTTTACTGCCTAAAAAAGGCATTATGATCGGTTTCTTTATGTTTTTGTACTTTAGATAAAATTCAGGAAAATGAAACGCAAACACCTTGTATTACCCCTTATAGCTATTTTGCTTTTTAGTTTCTCCTTTGACGTCAATGCACAAAGCCGGAGAAAAAAACAACCTAAAAAAAAGGAGCTTCCACTTGAGGCATTCCAATTTAGAAACGTAGGTCCTGCTTTTTTATCAGGACGAATTGCTGATATTGTTTTCCATCCTGAAAATGACAACATTTGGTATGTGGCCGTTGGATCCGGGGGCGTTTGGAAGACAGAAAATGCAGGAACTACATGGACACCACTTTTTGACGATCAGAGTTCTTATTCGACCGGCTGTGTGACGCTTGATCATCAAAATCCTTCCACCGTTTGGGTGGGCACTGGAGAAAATGTGGGCGGGCGCCATGTCGCATATGGCGATGGGATTTATCGTTCCCAAGACGGAGGTAAAAGCTGGGAAAACAGAGGGCTGAAAACCTCCGAGCATATTTCTAAAATAATCGTTCACCCTGATAATTCTGATATTCTGTGGGTCGCTGTACAAGGACCGCTCTGGAAAAAAGGGGGCCAACGAGGGGTTTACAAAACAACCGATGGTGGAAAAAAATGGCGCCAGGTACTGGGCAATAATCAATGGACTGGAGCAACAGACATCATGGTGGATCCACGAAATCCAAAAATACTCTATGCAGCTACTTGGGATCGGCATCGCACCGTGGCTGCCTTGATGAGTGGAGGCCCTGGATCGGGCATTCACAAATCGACTGATGGAGGTGAAACTTGGCAAGAATTAGAAAACGGACTACCTACCTCCAATATGGGTAAAATAGGACTTGCCATATCCCCTCAAAATCCAGATGTGATCTATGCTGCTATTGAATTGGATCGAACTACCGGAGGGGTATTTCGATCTGCAGACCAAGGGGCTTCTTGGAAAAAAATGTCAAATGCTGTGTCGAGTGCCACAGGGCCTCATTACTACCAAGAACTTTATGCGAGCCCCCATAAGTTCGATCGCCTTTATCTAATGAATGTGCGTGTTTTGACCTCAGAAGACGGAGGGAAAACCTTTGTTCAGCTCAGTGAAAAAAAGAAACACTCCGACAATCATGTCATTGTATTTAAGAAAGACGATCCAGATTATCTCATGCTGGGTACCGACGCAGGAATTTATGAAAGTTTTGATCTAGCGAAAAACTGGCGTTACCATAAAAATCTTCCCCTTACGCAATTCTATAAGGTAGCTGTTAATAATGCTACCCCTTTCTATCATATTTTTGGAGGCACCCAAGACAACGGTTCGGCAGGAGGGCCTTCTGCAACCGACGAATACCAGGGAATTAGTAATAAACATTGGTATAAAACGCTCGGTTCCGATGGTCATCAATCTGCTACAGATCCCGAGTATAACGATTTGATATATGCCGAGACCCAGCAGGGGGGACTCCATCGGGTGGATCTAAAAACGGGCGAACAACTCTTCATTCAGCCCCAAGCACAACTAGGAGACCCCCACGAGAGATTTAATTGGGATGCCCCGATTGTAGTTTCTCCACACGATCCAGCCACTCTCTATTTCGCCTCCTACCGCGTTTGGAAATCAGAAAATCGCGGGGATGATTGGACACCTATTTCGGGTGACCTGACGCGCAACGAAGAGAGACTGACACTCCCCATTATGGGCCGAAAACAGTCTTGGGACAATGCTTGGGATGTGGGCGCCATGTCCAACTACAACACCATTACCTCCTTGAGTGAGTCCCCTTTGGCCAAAGGTTTGATTTATGCCGGAACTGATGACGGTTTTATCCAAATCACCACCAATGGAGGGAAACAATGGACGCAAATCCCTGTAACAAAACTGGGGCTCCCCGCACGAACATTTGTCAATGATATCAAAGCAGACTTGCACGACCCCAACACCGTCTATGTCGTCTTGGACAATCATAAAGAGGGAGATTTCAATCCCTATCTGTACAAAAGTGCCGATCGAGGACAAAGCTGGACTTCCTTATCCACTTCGCTTCCCAAGCAAACGCTATTATGGCGTATTGTTCAGGACCCTGTCAAAAAAGAACTTTTCTTTTTAGCTACAGAATTTGGGATTTACGCCTCATTAAACGATGGCGTGGATTGGCACAAACTTCCTGGAACCCCCAATATGGGCTTTCGTGATTTGGTGATTCAACAAAGAGAAAATGATCTTGTGGCAGCCTCTTTTGGACGGGGCTTTTATGTCTTAGATGACTACAGTGCTCTTCGGGATATGACCCCAGAAGTGCTGAAACAAAAGGGGACTTTGTTTACCCCAAGAACAGCCAAATGGTTTGTTCCAAAAAGCAATTTAGGGAATACGGGAGCCGATTTTTATATCGCAAAAAATCCAGCTTTTGGAGCGGTCTTTACCTACCATCTCTCTGATGATTTTAAAACACAAAAACAGCAACGCCAAGAAAGCGAAAAAGAACGCTCCAAAAATAGACGTGACATACCCTTTCCAGGCTATAATCGCTTGGATGCAGAAAACCAAGAAACCCCTGCAAAAGTATGGCTCACTATCAAAGACAATGATGGGAATGTGATTCGAAACCTGTATCAAAAAGCCGAAAAAGGAACCCATCGTTTGGCATGGAATCTTCGTCATGCAAGCATACAGGCTGTAAACCATAACCGTGTTAGTGATCGAAATCCCAGTGGACCGATGGTAACCCCTGGCAATTATTCTGCTCAACTTTATCTCCAACAAAACGGTCAGATAATCCCTCTAGGAGCATCGGTCAATTTTGAGGTGAAGCCCATTCGAGAGAGTGTTTTAAAAGGAGTTGATTACGCTACGTTTGATGCCTATCGAAAAGACTATAATGCCGTTTCACGCGAGGTGACTGTTTTACGAGATCAATTCGCGCAAGCCCAAAAGAAAGCCGCCGCCTTAGAAATGGCCGCCCGTCGAGCGGAATCCAGTCCGGAGCTGTTTGTTGAAGATCTCAATAAAATCGATCAAGCCCTATTTGCGTTAGAGCGAAAAACTACAGGAAGTGCGGCTCGAGAAGAAGTGGGCGAAAAAAATCCTCCTAATATTCAAACGCATCTGAGTGTTGCCTATAGAGGTCTCAGGACTACTTATGGACCCACCGGCTTGCACCGACAAAGTCTTTCCATTGCTCAGCAAATGATCGCGTTATATCGCCCAGAACTGGAAGTAATTACAAAGCAAATGCTGCCCCAATTGGAAAAAAAGTTGAAACAATCTGGAGCCCCATACATAAAGGGTAACGACTAATATAAAAACCACCTATTTGATTTAGGGGGTTTTTATTATCGGTCTTAAATAATTGCGTAACCACTGATGTAAATTCTAAGCTATGTATTCACTTTATATTATGGGAGCCCTTTATACGGTTTTGGGGATTCTTCATTTCACCCATACAGGTTTTTATAGACCCCTAATGCCGAAGTTTCTCCCAGCACATGACTTTCTCATTTACCTAAGTGGTGTCGCCGAAGTCCTTTTGGGTCTGGGTGTGTTTTTTCCTAAAACAAGAAGTCTCGCTTTGTGTGGAATCATCGCCATGCTGATTGTTTTTATCTTATTTATCCACATCAACATGCTTTTCCCAGGCAATCGTCTAGGCGTTTCCTTATGGATTCTAATTATGCGAATCCCGCTTCAGTTTATTCTGATCTACTGGGCGTTTTACTATCTCAAATAACGAATTCCCTAAAAAGAATCCTTATTCTGCCAGTCGGTAATTGTTACAAAGGGTTAAAAAAGAGCTCACTTCACGATCGATCCAGTCCGAATCATAACCACATTCATCCGCCATGATCTTTGCGATTTGCGGAGCCAAACGAATACACTCTTCAACATTCAAAAAAAGTGCCCGCGTACGCCGTGCCAAAACATCCTCCACACTCATGGCCATTTCTTCTCGAACTGCCCAAAGAATTTGATTTGGCGTTAAAGAAATTTCTTTACTCAAAGAATCATTGCCTTGATCATCCAAGGCTTTGATTTTTTCAATATCCGTTCCGTAAACGTGCAAAGCATCAGACCAGTCCGAATTATAATCATATCCATGGATCGGAAGATTATGGGTAATACAACTCCGTTCTGGCAACCCTCCAACAGACTGAGCTGTATTGACGATGTCTTCTGCCATTTTGCGATAGGTAGTCCACTTACCCCCTAAAATGCTAACCAAACCCGAAGTACTTACAATGACCTTGTGGTGTCGCGAAATTTCCTTTGTCGCAGCGCCATCGTCATCTGGAGCAGCAAGGGGCCGCAAGCCTGAAAAGACACTTTTAACATCCGATCGAGTCGGGGGTGTAGTCATATAAGCCCCTGCATTTTCGAGAATAAATTCAATTTCTTTTTCCAAGGCCACAGGCTCCACCAGGGTTTCCTCCATCTGCGTGTCAGTCGTTCCAACCACAACATAACCGTTCCATGGTACTGCAAAAAGAACGCGACCGTCTGTTGTATGGGGAACCATAATGGCGTGTGGGCCATTTAGAAAACGTTTATCCAAAACAATATGAACCCCTTGACTCGGCTTGATACGTTTCTTGGCTTTGGGTTGATCCATTTGCATGATGTCATCGGAAAAGACCCCCGTGGCATTTACAACCACCTTGGCTGCAATGGAGTAACTAGTCTGTGTTATTTCATCTTTGATCACAACCCCTTCGATCATATTGTCTTTTTTGATCAGGTCAGTCACTCCGCAATAATTCACCAAAAAAGCCTTGTGATTGGCAGCAGTTTGCGCCAAACTCACTGCCATCCGAGCATCATCAAATTGTCCGTCCTGATAAATTACCCCGCCACGAAGCCCTTCTTTCTTGACATTGGGAATCAATTCCATCGTTTCTTCCCGATCCAACATCGTTGAAGGCCCCAGTCCAAGATTGCCCGCCATCATATCATAAATCTTGAGACCGATTCCGTAAAAGGGACTGTTCCACCAATCGTAAGAAGGAATTACAAAACTTAGATCTCGCACCAAATGAGGTGCATTTTTACGCATAATCCCTCGTTCCTTGAGTGCTTCCACCACCAAAGAGATATCTCCGTTTTGAAGATAACGAACACCCCCATGCACCAGCTTGGTGCTTCGGGAGGAAGTGCCTTTGGCAAAATCGTATTTTTCCAACAAAAGGGTTTTGTATCCGCGACTCGCTGCATCCACAGCTGCTCCCAGTCCCGATGCGCCACCTCCAATGATGACAATATCCCAAGGTTTATTTCGACTGATGGCTTTTTTAAGATGATCCTTTCGTTTCATGAACTCTTACAAGCTGTTTTGGATTCGTCTTTCCCAAAGAGAAATTGTTTTGTGGTTCAATGGGTTTTCGGTGGGTTCAAAAACACGGTCTGAAACCCATATCTCCTGTAATTCCTGTTCGTTTTTCCAAAACCCAACAGCAAGTCCTGCAAAAAAGGCTGCCCCAAGAGCGGTGGTTTCTGTTGTCTGAGGTCGCACTACGTGTTTTTCCAATACGTCGGACTGAATTTGCATCAAAAGATTATTGTTGCTCGCCCCTCCATCTACTTTGAGGGAATCAAAATAGACTCCAGCATCCTTCTGCATTTCAATAACAATATCCCGCGTTCGTAAAGCGATTGCTTCTAGCGCTGCGCGTGCTATGTGTCCTTTTTTTGTCCCACGGGTAATTCCCATGATAGCACCTGTCGCTTGCGGTTCCCAATAAGGAGCTCCCAAACCGGATAAGGCGGGAATAACGGTAACGCCTCCATTATCATCGACCGATTCAGCCAATGCTTCAATGGCATCTGCAGAAGGGATCATTTGAAGCTGATCACGTAACCATTGCACCAAAGCACCCGCCACAAAAACACTGCCCTCTAGGGCATAGGCTACTTTGCCATTGTACTGCCAAGCAATGGTGGTTAGCATTTTGTTCTTTGAAACAACCGCTTTCTCACCCGTGTTCATAATACAAAAACAACCCGTACCATAGGTGTTTTTGACATCTCCAGGAGCAAGGCACAATTGCCCGAATAGAGCCGCTTGTTGATCTCCAGCAATCCCACTGATTGGGATTTCGTGCCCCAATACAGCTTTGGCTGTTTTCCCCACCATTTCGGAACTACTAACGACTTTAGGGAGCAAAGCGCTTGGTACATCGAGTAAAGCCAACAACTCCGAGTCCCATTCCAAACGATGAATATTAAAAAATAAGGTTCTGCTTGCGTTGGTCACATCCGTAACATGTGTCTGTCCTTCCGTCAAATTCCAGATCAACCAAGAATCGACTGTTCCAAAGGCGAGTTCTCCCGCCTCGGCACGTTGCCGCAATATAGGATCGCTGTCGAGAATCCATTTGATCTTGGTTCCAGAAAAATAGGCGTCGAGTACCAAGCCGGTTTTGTCCAAAAAAGTTTGTTGATGAGAGACCAAAGATTCACAAATCGCTGCTGTTCGGCGGTCTTGCCAAACAATCGCTTTATGAACTGGAACACCCGTGGTCCGATCCCAAAGAATAGTTGTCTCTCGCTGGTTGGTAATTCCTAGAGCCGCAATAGCAGCTGGGTCAATTCCAGGTTGGGAAAGCACCTCACGAATTGCTTTTAGTTGCGTGTTCCAAATTTCAACCGCATCGTGTTCTACCCAACTCTCCTTGGGAAAATACTGTTCAAATTCGTATTGTGAAATGGATTGTTGTTTCCCCTTTCGATCAAATAAAATGGCGCGAGAGCTTGTGGTTCCAGCATCCAGGGATAAAATATATTTCATCTGTCTAAATTTTATTTTTACTGGAGGTGAAAACTTGCTTGTCGTAATTCCACTGTGTGTCCATTTTTTGTTCTGCTCGTTTCATTTGTTGCTTTTAAAGTACGGCTTTTACCCCTCTAATTTTGGTTGTCTTTATGGTTTTTTTGCTCCCATTTCCAAGCAGAGGCCAAGGCGTCATCAAGAGTATGTTGAGGTTCCCATTTCAGGAGGTTTTTGGCTTTTTCAATACTGGCATAGGCGGCTGTGATGTCACCCTCTCGTTTCGGGCCAATGCTATACTGGAAATTCTGTTTTGAAACCCGCTTAAAACTCTCTATTACTTCCATAACAGAATGTCCCGTTCCCGTACCTAAATTGACAATTTCTAGATGAGCGGCAGATTTATTTTGTTCCAAATATTCCAAGGCCAAAATATGCGCATTCGCCAAATCCATAACGTGGATATAGTCGCGAATACAAGTCCCATCAGGGGTAGGATAATCATTCCCATAAACCGTTAAGGGAGCAATTTTGCCTAGTGCTGACTGCGTAATATAAGGTACTAAATTTTGAGGAATGTCTTTGGGATTTTCTCCTATAAGGGCTGAAGGATGGGCCCCGACAGGATTGAAATAACGAAGACTCATCACATTTAGACTCGAATGTACTTTCGTTGCGTCTTCCAATAGTTCCTCCCCTATTTTCTTCGTGTTCCCATAGGGAGATTCTGGACGCTTTGTTGGACAATCTTCGGCAATAGGCAGTTGATCCGCTTGACCATAAACCGTGCAAGAGGAACTAAAGACAAGGTTTGTTTTGGTCTTTATTGCAGCCATGACATTTAAAAGACTATTGATGTTGTTTTGATAGTATTCAATGGGTTTCTGAACGCTTTCACCCACCGCTTTGGAAGCTGCGAAATGAAGAATTCCTTTTATGTTTGGATAGTCGTCAAATAATTGTGTGACTCCTACTTGATTTTTCAAATCAACGGTTTCAAAAAAGGGGGTTTTCCCCGTGATCTTTGCAATAGCATCCAACACTTCTGGGCTACTATTGGAAAGATCATCCACTATCAAAACTTCATGTCCTTTTTCCAAAAGGAGAACCGACGTATGAGAGCCAATATATCCAAGCCCTCCTGTTACTAAGACCAATTCGCTGTCTGTTTTCATCTATATTAATATGGCTTTTTCTTTATGCCAATAGCGGCTTTTTCTTAAAAAATTAAGGTAGAAAAACTTTTTCTCTTACCGAACAATATTCGTTTTTTCTGTTTTCAGTTGTCAAAACTTTTTCTCAATCTTGAAAAGACCGGTATTAAGACAAAAAGAAAAGCTGCGAGATTAAAAGCCATGAATTCGTATTTTTAAGAGAAAATCATATCCTTTTTACCATGAAAAAACAAAAGGCGCTCATTCTATTACTGATCTGTGTGGCTTGTTCACCAACCCCTCCTGAGACTATTACGGAAGAAAAAGCCTTAGAAGGCTTACTCGATTCTGTTGATATCTATCGAGATCAATGGGGAGTGAATCATATTTATGCCAAAAATCAGCACGATTTATTTTTCTCCCAGGGCTATGCCGCAGCCCAGGATCGTTTGTTTCAATTTGAAATTTGGCGTCGTCAAGCCACGGGAACAGTAGCAGAGCTCTTGGGCCCTTCAGAACTGAAAAGAGATATTGGCACTCGGCTTTTTAAATTTCGAGGAGATATGACCGAAGAGATGAATTATTACCATCCCGACGGGCAAGAAATTATCGAAGCCTATATTGCTGGGGTCAATCGCTATATTGAAGAAGTACTCCAAAAACCCGAGGCCCTCCCGCTTCCGTTTAAAATGCTGGGTATTCGTCCCCAAAAATGGACCCCTGAAGTGGTTATTTCTCGACATCAAGGCTTATTGGGTAATATTGGTCAAGAATTGGAAATCGGAAGAGCCGTTTCCGAATGGGGCGTAGCGAACGTAAAGGAACTTCTTTGGTTCCATCCCAAAGATCCCCTACTGGAATTGGATCCCAAAATAGATCAAACGCTTTTGTTTGAAGATATTCTCGCTCCCTATAATGCCTTTCGGAGGCCTGTCGTTTTTCGAGCTGAGCATTTGCTGGAAGAATTCAGAACTAAAGATGCCGTGGCTGATCTGAATGTGTATAATGACCTTAGCAAAGATTCTTTAGTCCTGGGCAGCAATAACTGGGTCCTTGCCAAGACAAAAAGTAAGAACGAAAATACCTATATGGCCAACGATCCCCATCGGCGAATTGCCGTACCCTCTCTACGCTATATGGTGCATTTGGTGGCACCCGGTTGGAATGTTATTGGCGGTGGAGAACCTGAAATTCCGGGGATTTCTATCGGTCATAATCAATATGGAGCATGGGGATTGACCGTTTTCCGAACCGATGGAGAAGACTTGCTACAATACGAATTGAATCCCAAAAATCCATTACAGTACAAACACAATAACGCTTGGAAAAATTTTAAAGTGGTCACGGAAACAATCGCTGTCAAAGGGCAGGCCGATCAAGAAGTAACACTTTATTATAGCCACCATGGTCCTGTGACCTATCTCAACAAAGCCCAAGGAATTGCTTATGCTGTGCGATGCGCTTGGCTCGAACCTGGTGGCGCACCCTATTTAGCGTCTTTACGAATGGATCAAGCAACAGACTGGGAGTCCTTTCGTGCGGCCTGTACCTACAGTCATATCCCAGGCGAAAACATGATCTGGGCCGATCAATCCGGAACTATCGGCTGGCAAGCAGTGGGCATTGCCCCCATTCGAAAAAACTTTAGTGGCCTTGTCCCTGTGCCAGGAGACGGCTCCTATGAATGGGATGGCTATTTACCCATTTTGGAAAAACCCCATAGCGTCAATCCAGACGAAGGATTTATTGCCACCGCCAATCAAAATGTTACCAGCTCTGACTATACCCGCTGGGACGCCATTGGCTACTCTTGGTCTGATCCCTACCGAGGACAAAGGATCGAAGAAATTCTCCAATCCCGTGATGACTTTACCATGGAAGATATGATGGCATTGCAAACCGATGTTACTTCCCTTCCTGCTCGAATTTTGGTTCCCTATTTGAAAAGGCTTCGCTTTGAAGCAAAAGAATCAGCCCTACGGGATCGCTTGATGAAATGGGATTTTCGATTGGATCCCAATGCTGTAGAAGCCAGCCTTTATGTAGCATGGGAAAATGAAATTATCAAAGAAGCCAATGCCCGGTTTGTGCCAAAATCAAGGGCTACTATTAGTCTTCAGCTCAAGCGCATTATCGATTGGATCGAAACCCCAGAAAAGAAATTTCAAAATGAAGAAAATCGTGATGCCTTTTTGCACCAATGCTTTGAAAACGCAATGATCAACCTCAACAAACAATTGGGCAACGATCCCTCCCAATGGGCCTATGGCCAATTCGATTTCAAACACAGTAAAATAACCCATGCACTGGGCGGTCTTGCAACAGAAGCCATTGTAAAAAAACTGAATGTAGGGCCCCTACCCAGAGGCGGAAATGGTTATACCCCCAATTCGACCGGTAATAATCTCAATCAAAGCAGTGGCGCCAGTTTTAGGATGATTGTTAATACTGGGGATTGGGATAGTGCTGTGGGAACCAACGCACCGGGACAGTCTGGCGATCCAGAAAGCCCCTATTACAATAATCTTTTTGAAGATTGGGCCGCAGATCGCTATTTCCCCTTGTATTTTTCAAAAGAAAAAATCAAAAATGCAACCGATCATATCAGCCGATTAAAACCCTTGAAATAAGGCACCTGTAAGCTTGACCATTGTGGGACAAACGTAAATTTTGCTATTTTACATAGCATTATATGACTATATCAGAAAAAACGAAAAAAAAGTATGTGTCATTGGGGCTAGACCTTCGGGAATAATTGCCATCAAAACACAAATTCGAAAAGCCAAACACATTCAAAAAGTAGCCTGATGATTTCTAAAATTTTAAACCGAAAAAGACTGTTAATCGCGATCATTCTCCTTGTAGTGGGCTACCTTAGTGTCACCCCCGATCTGCCTTTGGATTTTCTAAAAAATAAATATGCCGCTGCTCCGTCAAAGTTTATGGCACTCAACGAGTTGCGCATTCATTACCGAGACGAAGGCACAGGAGATGCCATTGTGTTGGTTCATGGAACAGGGGCTTCTTTGCATACTTGGAATGCTTGGGCTCAGGAATTGTCTCAAACCCATCGGGTGATTCGGCTCGATCTACCCGCCTATGGTTTAACAGGAAAAGACCCGAAAAAACGCTATTCATCCAAAGACTATGTTGATCTGATTGATGCCTTTCTGAAAGAACTGAACGTCAACCAATTTCATTTGGCAGGCAATTCCCTGGGCGGACTGGTATCATGGTTGTATGCCTCTTATCATCCCGACAAAGTACAAAAGCTCATATTAATAGACCCTAGTGGGTTCCCTTCTAAAAAAAGTCCGATGGTGATTTCGCTGGCCAAAACCCCAGGGATCAATATGCTGATCCGCTATGTGACACCCAAGGCTTTTATCAAGAAAAACCTAAAGGAAGTGTATTACAATCCCGATTTGATAAGCACACAAATCCTCGATCGGTACTATGAACTCACCTTAGCACCGGGAAATCGAACTGCATTTATCGATCGGGCAAAAATAGAACGAGAAGACTACACCGATCGTCTTGGGCTCATCACGAATCCTACACTCATCCTTTGGGGTGCAGAGGACGCATGGATACCCCTCAAAAATGCTTATCGTTTTGAAGAAAAAATCGCAACGAGCACCGTGGTGGTCATGAAAGAAACCGGGCATCTTCCCATGGAAGAAAAGCCCGCCAAAAGCCTTGCCATCACCCTTGATTTTCTATCCAACTAGAACCTATTCTGCACCTTGAGAAAACTCCTAGCCTTTGGGTTTGGTGTTAATTTTTTTCAGGGATGTCTGTTTATTTTTGACGTGTTTTTCCAACCATTGATCTTGCTCCCAAATAAGGTGTAAGATGGATTCTTTGGCACGGTAGCCATGACTTTCTTTGGGAAACATCACCAAGCGAGTGGTAGCACCGAGTCCTTTTAAGGCATTGTAGTAGCGTTCACTTTGAAGTGGATAGGTTCCCGAATTATTATCCGCTTCTCCGTGGACAAGCAACAGGGGTGTTTTCATCTTATCGGCATGCATAAAAGGGGACATGCTGTAATATACTTCTGGTGCTTCCCAATACGATCGGGATTCGCTTTGAAAGCCAAAGGGAGTAAGGGTTCTGTTGTAGGCTCCACTCCGCGCAATTCCTGCGGCAAACAAGTTGGAATGACTTAGCAAATTAGCCACCATAAAAGCTCCGTAGCTGTGTCCTCCCACCGCTACTCTATCGGGGTCTGCATAGCCTTTATCGACCACTGCTTTGATGGCAGCAGCGGCGTTGGCTACCAACTGGGTACGAAAACTGTCATTGGGTTCTTCATCGCCTTCTCCCACAATGGGAAAAGCCGCACGGTCTAGTACTACATAACCCTGCGTAACCCAATAAATAGGAGATCCCCAAAAAGGGTATAAAAATCGGTTGGGATTGTTGGTCTTTTGGGCGGCACTGCTTTTATCTTTAAACTCCCGTGGATAGGCCCATAGAATCATTGGATGGGGATTTGGATTTTCCTTGTCAAAACCTTCGGGTGTATACAGAACACCACTGAGTTCCAAGCCATCCTCTCGTTTGTAGCTGATCAGTTCTTTACCAACGTTTTCAAGTTTTTTAAAAGGATTTGCAAAGAATGTCAGTTGTTCAAGTCTTTTCTTTTTTCCTAGTGAACGAATAAAATAATTGGGATATTCACTTTTGGATTCAATCCGCACTCTTAGACTTTTGGTTTTTGGATTGTAGTCATAGAGTTGTTCATATTTATCGGTGTAGGCCGACTCATATATGCGGTTTTTTTGCAAGCTGGACAAGTCAATTTGATCCAAAAAAGGGAACTGTCCTTTTTCTGAAAAGCCCTCCCCCAAGAGAAAAGCTTTTTTCCCTTGCAAGGCCAAGACTGTCTCACCAAGCTTTCCTTTTTTGGTCACAAAATCTCCTGGATCACTATAACGATCTTGGTAATTGCGATCGTTTAGAATTCGTGCAGTGCTATTGTTTTTGCTGGGATCAAACACATAGGTTTTGGAATTTCGGTTTTTCCACCAACGGTCGTAGATGATCGCGGTGGAGGCGTTGCCCCAAACGACCCCCGCATACCGGTTTTTTATTTGTGTGAGTTTTTGCGGTGGAGCATCAAAAGGAGCTTTCCATTGGAAAATTGCATCCCGATAGGGCACTTCAATTTCGGGATCTCCTCCGTCCAAGGCCTCCACATAATAGAGTGTTGCCGGCTCGTCTTTACGCCAACTGATATTCCGCTTTCCTTTGGCTACCGCCATAAATCCTTTGGGCAATACTTCCTGTAAAGGGGAATCCGAAATCGTCTCAACCTGTTGTGCATTCAAATCATACACCCGTGTTTCGCGAGGAAATCGATAATAGGGCACCAAATAAGAAAAAGGAGGTTTTACAAAATCAACCAATACATAATCCCCATTAGGTGACACCTGAACAGAACGATACATGCGCGCTTCTAAGAAAGGTCGCTGCGTACCATTGAGATTTACGATCCGGATTTCCGAACGGCTTAATTGGGTGAAATTCTTTGCATCAGTAGGGTTTTTAATCAAATCCTGATAGGTTCTGTTTTGTGCTTTTTCACCATTGTTTTCGGTGATTTTGGGTCCTGTAGGAACAATCGCTGTTTGATCGATGAGCGGTTTGCGATCCTTGGGAATAAACTTGACTAATAGTTCTTTGCTGTTTTTTAACCACGTAACGCTAGTTCGCATGGTTGCGTTTAAGGGATCGGAAAGGAGTCGTTGGGCCTTGCCCTGGGTCACATCCAGCACCCAAAGTTCCACGCCTTGGGTTGTGGTGTGGGTCATGGCTATTTTTTTTTCATCGGGTGACCAGCGAAAATTGGTCAATAGGGGGTTTTCGGGCAATCCAGTTACGACCTGTTTGGATTGACCTTTGGAACGATCGATCAATTCCACTTTGTTATAATAGGTGGTGCGGCTTCCAATAAACCGCTGTGGATCTACCCGCAGTCCAGCAATCCGAAGTTCTTTACGGGAAAGCGTTGCAATACTTTTGTAGGTTGATCGCGAGAGCAATACCAAAAGTGTATTGTCAGAATTTGTCAGTACCGCTGGTGCTAAATCCACATCTACCAGATCCAGCAATTCTTTTTTGGGAACCTGATAGCCCAATTCTTCCTGTCCCGTCAGCTTTGAAAATGCCAAAACGACTAAAAGTAGAACAACGATTTTTTTGCTCATGGTGTTTTTTTTTATTCATGAAAATACAAAACTGCAGCCGATTCCTCTTCTATTTTAAAAAGGAACCGCTTTTTAAACCCTTAAAATCAAGCGTTTTATTTATCTTTCTTATTGTAACTAAATTAGTAGTGACCACTTACCCAATGGAAAAAAATATTCTGAAAATAGGGGTTCTTTTTGCCTACGTTCAAATGATCGCCATGAACGCGTTGGCCAATATTTTGCCGATCAACAATCGAACCACAGGGCAACTCTCCGATCAACTGGAGAATTTGTTTACACCTCAAGGTACTACTTTTTCCATTTGGGGACTGATTTATCTCCTCTTGCTAATTTTTGCTATTGCCAATTTGATGGGAGCCACGGACCCCCAAAAAAATCGAATTCGAAAACTGTTTATTGTCAACACCCTGCTTAATAGCAGTTGGATTTTGGCATGGCACTACGAATCATGGGGGCTTTCACTGCTGATCATGCTTGGAATTCTCAGTACTCTCATCGTGATCACACAAGTTACTAATGACATCAAACCCTTTTTGGAACGCCTGCGATGGCAGCTTCCTTTTACGGTTTATTTTGGCTGGATCACCGTCGCTACAATTGCCAATACCACAGCCGTCCTTGTGGCTTATGAGTGGGGTGGATTGGGTATCAGTCCGACAAACTGGACGGTCATTATTCTTTTCATTGGACTTTTGATTGGTATGCGTCAGCTCCTTCGCTTGAATCAGATTGCTTATGGGCTGGTTCTTGTTTGGGCCTATGCCGGCATATACCTAAAACATATTCACCCCAACGCATTTCATCGTGCATATCCTTCGGTTGTTAACACCGCTGGAATCTGTATTGGGCTGCTTCTGATTGCTTCCCTTTGGGCAGGTCGTCGGATGATAATGCGGCTGTAATTTTACCATGAATTCCATAGAGAAACTCGACAATCCCGTTCGGTATTCTTTAGAAGAAACCCAGCGGCAGCAATGCATTTCATACGCCAATAGCTTGTTTTACGATCCACGTTTTTGTGTCTTTGGAAGCCTCCAAACACCGGAAAAGGCTGCGGAAGACCTCCTCGCCTACGCCCAACTGACCGACTCTTTTTATATTATTGGGAACCCGCCAAAACTCCCCGAAGGACTGCGCCTGATTGATCTCTTACACTGTTTGCAAATGGTTTTGAAAAAACCCATAAAATGGAAAATACCCATCGCATTGATCGATTGGAGATCCTAAAGCAGCAGCAAGATCTATTTGCGCTTGTCAATGAGGTTCAACCGGGCTATTTTAGAGAACAAACAGCGGCTTTGGGGAATTACTACGGGATTTATGATCGAGGAAAGTTAGTGGCCTGTTGTGGTGAACGCATGAAGATGGAAGATTTTACCGAGATCAGTGCTGTGGTCACCCAACCCGATAGTAGAGGTAAGGGCTATGCAAAACAACTTATCAAATACACTACAGACTCCGTTTTTCAACAAAAACAAAATTCCTTACCTACATGTATTGGAATCCAATCACAACGCCATCGCATTGTATAAAAAACTGGGATTCAAAACCCGAAGAAAGCTTCTATTTTTTAAACTAGGTACGCTCTAAAAAATGAATTCTAGATAGCTTTTAAAATTCATTGAGGGAAAGTTGAAAATTTGGAAAGGATAAACTATAGTTGCATTATAAAAGGACAAAAACTGTCATCAAAACTTTTTTGAAACCAGCATAAATACAAACGACATTACAGTTCTTGTCCAAGAATACTTGTCAATCCGTAACCTTTGGGTTGCATTATCAAAATAAATCAGCTTTTTGCGCTCCAATTTCACGTTTAACAGTTTTTCTATAAAGTTAAACAATTATACTATAGTAAGCAAGTATATTTAGGTTTTGTTGAAGATTTACCATCAAAATGGTATTCCCCTTCGTTTTTTGATTGGGTTTTGAAGGGGCTGTTCCTGACTTTGTTTGTTGTTTGTTATTCAATTCATTGTATTTTTGGATCAAAAATCGGGCTTTTGGAAATTCTAGATCTCATCCTACACACTATTTACAATACTGGGAATTGGTTCCTTAAGAGCCTTCTTTTTCAGGTTCCTTGGTATTTGAATTACTTCTGGGGATTGATTTTGATTTCGCTTCTTGTTTGGAGTTTGGAGATTTTTTTTCCTTGGCGCAAACAGCAGGGGGTTTTCCGCAAAGATTTCTTTAGAGACCTGGCCCATATGTTTTTCAATTTTTTTCTTTTTGCTACGGCCGTAAGTGGTTTCTATGCTGCTTTTGAATATGGTGCAGAGCGTTTGGGCTTCGAAAAAGAATCTTTCGCTTGGGTTAACCTTCACAGCCTCCCCCCTTTGTTGCAATACCTTCTTTTCTTTGTGGCAATGGACTTTGTCCAGTGGCTAACGCATATGGCATTGCATAAAATCCCCACCTTGTGGCGTTTTCATCAGATCCATCACAGTGTCAAAGAAATGGGCTTTGCCGCGCACTTCCGCTACCATTGGATGGAAAATGTTCTTTACAAACCCCTGAAAACCATAATGCTATTGCTTTTGGGTGGTTTGGAGCCTACCCATGCCTATGCTGTACATTTTTTAGCGATTACCATCGGACATCTGAATCATGCCAATGTTCGGATTAGTTGGGGGCCTTTCAAATATATTTTGAATAATCCCATCATGCACCTCTACCATCACGCCTATGCCCTTCCGGCAGGCAAAATAGGGGTTAATTTCGGAATTAGTCTTAGTCTGTGGGACTATCTATTTGGAACGCATTATGTACCCGAGGTCAATGGTGATCTTAAATTGGGCTTACCAGGCGATAGTCAGGTTGGCGATTCTTTTGTACAGCAACAACTGCACGGCTTTTCAAAAAAAAGCCCTCACGCATAAAGACACCTCCCTATATGGCAAAACAAATGTGGCGAAAACGACTGGAACGACTTATGATCATGTTTGGAGCCTTGGGCTTCAGTACCCAAAAATTCCTGCCTAAATGGGTCTACTTAAGTCTTTATGGCTGTGGAGCCCTGTGTTTTGTGGGATGGCTGTGCGTTCCCTTGTTTTTCCCTCCTGCTAAATAAGATTTCCTTGGAGTCTTTAGTGTAATTTATTGATGCCCTTCCATGTTGCGACCTATATAAATATAGTAGTCCCTACTTAAGAACCCTTAACAAGAACATCGGTACCCAAATAGAGTTCTTCTTTATGAGTATACCAGGCTCTTATTTTAGGAATTTTCATGCCTTGTATTTCTATTTCTTCAGAAAGCAGGATAAATTCACCATCGTTTTTCGCCTCCTCATGATAGAACTGATAGTGTCGCAATTGATAATTCGTTGGGTCAAAATAAAAATACCAGCGGTCTTTTCCTACGGCAGGATCGTAGTCAACTCGCAGACGTAGATAAACGGTTCCACGCCAGTTTACTTTTTGGACTTCTGGGTGTAAACGAGTTCCTGGGTCTTTCAATTTCATGGGCAAACCGTACAAATAAATATAATAATCGCGCATTTGTGTGGTACGTTCACAGTTCAATCGATACGTCTTTCGCTGTTCTGCTGAGATATCCTGACTCCCATTGAGCCAATACGCACAGTTGCCATTGGTCCATTCTGACACGATGGTAGTCCCCTCTTGGGTGACTGTACTCTTAAAATAACGTTGTGGGAAGTTCAATTCCAACTGACTCATCCGTTTTCCTTTTTTTGGCAGGGTCATTTCTATGGCTAGGGTGCCAGAGAAAGACGCCCAACGCCCATTTGGATCGTGATAGGCAATACTCTTTTCAAGGACCTCCGCTGTTGAGGGTAATTGTGCTAGGGTAAAAAAAGGGAAAACACTCAATCCAAACAGAAGAATTTGATATACTTTCATGGATATGATTATTTTAAGAATGCTTGCTAAAGATAGGATTCTTTTTAGGGATTAGGTCAGCTCTAAGGGAAGTCGTACTTTTGCCGAGAGCTGAAAAAAACAGCCGCACTATTAAAGCAATACAGCATCCATTCAACTTACAGCTTCGACTTTGGGAGAATTCAATTTTTTGTATTCCCAAACACAGTCATTGTGATTTGTAATAACAACCTATGAGAAAACCAAAAACAAAGGGCAAATCGCAAGAAAATAATCCCAAAAGCTTTCGCGGCAAACGTACTGAAAAGAGAGAAGACTCCAAAAGCAATCGTTCTTTCCGTTCCCGTCCCAAACGAAATGGAGGGGGTGGACGAAGCTCTGGCGGACGAAGTGGCGGTGGTAGTCGTTTTAAAAAACAACAACTAGACCCCAATACGCTCATTAACAAAACCCTAACGCAAACAGAAAAGAAAGAAGTAGTTACTCGCTCCTTTGCTTCTTTGCCACTTCATGCCAAGTTGCAATCGCGTTTAAAAGTCAAAAAGTTTGTCAATACTACCGAAATACAAGACAAAACGATTGAAATGATTTTGGAAGGGGAAAATATCATGGGAATTGCCAATACTGGTACTGGTAAAACAGGTGCCTTCCTAATTCCAATCATCGAACGCTTGCTCTACAACAAAAAGAAAAACAAAAGCATTGTTTTGGTGCCCACCCGAGAACTGGCACAGCAAGTCGAAACCGAATTTAAAAGTCTTACCAAAGGGCTTCAGATTTATTCCCACTGCTTGATTGGCGGAACCAATATCAACAAAGACGTATCCAAGTTACGCCGTGAAGCCCATATTATCATTGGAACCCCTGGACGAGTCAATGACATGCTGAACAGAAGAGCTCTTAAGCTTTTTGATACCACCAATTTAGTACTTGACGAATTTGATACCATGTTAGACATGGGCTTCCAGCAAGAAGTACTCAAAATTGTAGATCAGATGCCTAACCGGCAGCAAACCATTTTATTTTCTGCCACCCAAACAGAAAAACAAAAATCAGTCATTCAAACCCTGATGCCGGAATACGAAAAAGTTCGTGTATCCCAAGGGGAATCGAATACGGATAACATCTACCAAGACGTCATTCGAGTGGAAAGTCCAGAAGAAAAAAATCAGATTTTACAGGAACTCCTGCAACGAAAAGAATACCGCAAGGTGCTTATCTTTTTGGATACAAAACGCCAAGTAACCCGCCTCTACCGACAGCTTAAAAAGAATGATTTCCGTGTCGATGAAATTCATGGGGACAAATCCCAGAACTACCGATCCAAGGCTATTCAAAATTTTAAGTCCGGGAAGATTCAAGTAATGGTTGCCACGGATGTCGCTTCGCGCGGCATTGATATTGACAATATCTCTCTGGTGGTGAATTATCACATCCCGGGATCGCAAGAAAGCTATGTTCACCGGATCGGAAGAACCGGCCGTGCAGGCAAGGAAGGGCATGCTATTACTTTTGTCCAAAAGAGTGGTTCACAATCCGCAAAACCAAGACAAACCAAGCCCTCTTCCTAGCGCAATCCGTTTGGGTACTTTTCTTTTATCTCTATGGGAGTTAAAAGTGCAATTCCTAGAAAATTGTATCTTTAAGCTACCATTAACCAAATTCAATGAATTCCTTTGAGAACTCGAAACACCATCAATTGTTCTCAAGCTCCATTTTTTTCAAATCGGTCAAAACAACTTAAGGTTCCAAAAAGATCCTTAACCCATTAATAACTATAATCCATTTAACATGAAAAAATTACTTTTTTTTAGCTTGTCGTTAGCTCTTATGAGTTGCCAGACTGCTACTCCTGAACGCGAAATCGGCTATCACCCCAATAAGGACAAAGACGTTGCCAATACTGGATGGTACTTGGGAACTGATGCCGCTATTGATGTGGTTGTGGCTCTTGACAAAGTATGGAAAGAACGTGACTTCGACACAATGGCCACTTTCTTTGCTGACTCTGTTCGAATTACCACTAGCCGCGGACAGCGCTATCAGACTGCCGAAGCTTTCTTTGCTCCTATGAAAGAAAGAAAAAACACTAGCTTAAGCTGGGAACTAATGTCCATTCACTCTGTGGATATAAAACCCAATACGGGAGGCGAACATGTTATGGCACGATTCAAAAATACTTGGAAGGATTCGCTTGGAAATGACAGAATATCCAACTCCTTTGAAAGTTACTATGTCGTAGATGGCAAAGTTGTTTGGCTTGATCAATTTGCGCAACGTCCTCTAAAAGAAGATGCTCAATAACAAAAAATAAATCTTATGAAAAAAATTATATTCCTTTTTGTTTGTCTGTTCACGACGAACCTTCAAGCACAAGATCAGAGGTCTTACGAATCCGTAACCTATCTCACAGATATTTCGGTTGCTGAAATCCCTCGGTTTGTGGCACTTCACAAAAAATTCACTGACCTCTCCATGGGGCCTAATCGCACCATTACGGGTGATTGGTTGTTTCGCCACTGGTATGGATCGGGGCATACTTTTGTAATCTACCAACAGTACGCAACAATGGAGGATTATCATGCTGACGCAGATGCTGCTGGAGAAAATGTGAAAAATGCTATAGCAGCAATGAACAATAAAAAAGAGCGTGAAACAGCCCAAAAAGAATGGGCTGAATACCGCAGCTTTAGTGATGGTCATACGGACGAAATCCGAGCTACATTCAGCAGTACTGGTTTTGCAACTATTGAAAATGTAAACTTTGATATTCCTTTTGTCATGTCTGTTGGTCGCTATAACTCCTCTGGTAGTTGGGCTAAAATGGGGAATGCCTATTTTGACTGGGCCATCAAACCAGCCATTGACAGCGCTGCCGCTATTGCTGGTGGGGTCAGTTACCATTATATGGGATCGGGTCCCGAAGTAGAAGTATGGCAATGTTTCAACAACCTTGTAGATTTCGCCAAGGCAGCAACAACCCCTTCAAAGGATGCCAGCAAAGCCGAAAGTAGAAAACTATTCTGGGGACTCGTTAAGGGTGCTCATGAAGACCAGATTTATATGCATATTGGGCATGTTGACCTAGAAAAAAGAATTTTTGATTTGGCTGGAGCCGACAAATAATCTTTTTGATCTGATTTATGGTTTTCTGTAAATCATCACACCTTATTATGTGAAAATAAATTTTCATGAAGATGGTAAAACAACTTCTCACCATTTGCTATTTACTTACGGGAATACTTTGTTGGGCGCAAAAACCACCCTTTGTAAATGCACTTGACCAATCAAAAGGTCGGTTGACGGGGGTGCAAATAGTCCAAGACCGCAGTCGAATGGATGCCCCCCCAAAAGTAATCGTAAGAGGGTACAATACGTGGAACAACAATGCGCCACTTTATGTGATCGACGGGGTTCAAACTGAAGACCCCACCCTCTTTAATAGTTTAAATCCTTATGACATTGAATCCGTTTCAGCGCTAAAAGGCCCCAGTGCTTCTGTTTATGGAGCACGAGGTGCCAATGGGGTGATTATCGTAAAAACGAAGGAAGCGGCTTATGCCTCGAAAAAAAGCCTTAAGAAAAAACGGAAGAAAAAAAAGAAAAGAAAAAAAGTTAAACCATAAGACTATGAGGAGCCCTTGCTTTGGGGGGGACACTTTTCTAAAGTAAACCAAATCAAAATGAAAAAAGTGTTTGTCACAAACAATTACAAACAAAGTTATCGTGCCATAGGAAAGAAAGGGTCCTGTGTCATAGCATTACAAAGATAACTTCAGGAATGCTAAAGAACTGATAAGGAGACGTTAAAAAGCGTTAAATAAAAACCCTCCAATGGAGGGTTTTTCTATTCATAGACTTCGCCGTAAAGCCTTATTTTGGTAATTGCGATGGATTGAAATAATAAATTTCTCTGATAATCAAGCCCTCCTTGTTCACTACAATCTGAGAATGCTGAGTGTGTTTTTTGATCTTCCCAGATTTTTTGTTTTTCACCGTAAGGTCCCACCACGAAATAATCGTTTTGGTATCTGTCCCTTCATACTCAAACAAATCAGGGTATCCACTTTCTGCAACTTTCAAGACTTCATAGTCATTGAGGAATTTCTTTAGATTTTCAACCTCTTCCTCTGGAGAAATGAATGAATCTACTTCGGTGTTCATTGCGTCAGAGATTCGAGCATAATCTGCATATAGCGCACGCATTCCATCTAAATCTCCCATGTAAATATAGGCATAAAGCAATCGCGCTTTAGCAATCATAGGATGGTCTTTAAAGATTGTTCCATTGCTACGTGTTCCGTATGCGTCATAGGCTTTTTGCCATTTAAGCTGACTGTCCGAAATAGCAATCCATTGAATTTTCTTTCCATCCTTACTCAAAAGAAAACTCTCATCGCGAGGGATTTCTAGAATCATGCCTGTTTTTTCATCAATTCCACTAAGCACTTTATATGTATAGATAAAAGCCCCATTACCTCCTTTAAACTCCATGGCATCGGTATAGGCACGACCACGGTCTTTAATTGATAAATTGAGCATGTTTTTGCTAAAATATTTGGAACGACCGACCAACTGATCAATTGTTTTGGGCTTAGGTTGCTGTGTGTTTTGCTGCCACCACTTAAAGTCATCTGTTACAAGTGAGCGGAGTGTTTCTTCGTCTCCTTCAACAAAAGCTTTATGAAATTGATCAACAACCGTAATTCCTGGATGTTGGTCATAGATTTTTCCACTCTGCTTTTTTTTCTGAGCGATTGCTAGCATTGGAATTGCCAATAGAAAGGCAAAAAGAGTATTTCTCATTTTTGAATGGTTTATGATTTATTTAAAGATAAAAATAAATCCATAATGCACTTAGAACCTTGAGGGGAAAAAGATGTTCCTGTCTTTTTCTTTAAAGCAATAGATTCTATTAATCAAAGGGAACTATTGGTTGCCTGAAGATCCCTCAAAAGCTGCCAATCGTTCCAAAACAATAGGTTTTACTTGCTGTGCAATCAATTCAAAAGAGCGCATAAGCTGATCGTGAGTCAGCCCAGCATTGTCCATTTGAAAGCTAAAGCGAGACAATCCCCCCAATGCCTGACTATGACGAACAATCTTATCGGCTACTTCTTCTGGATCAGCCACAAGAAAGGCTCCCAAACGGCTATTTTGCATATCAAATCGACTACGGGTTATGGGCGGCCAACCACGTTCTTTTCCAATTCGACTAAACGCTTCTTGATAGCCTGGGAAGTAGTCCGCTACGGCAGCCTCTTTAGTGTTGGCTACATAGCCCAAAGAGTGAATTCCCACCTGAAGTTCTTCGGGAGCAAATCCAGCTTCAGCTCCTGCCTTCCGATACAAATCTACCAAAGGAGCAAAACGATGCGTTTCCCCTCCAATAATTGCGACCATCAAAGGCAATCCCAGTTGTCCTGCTCGAATAAACGAGGTGGGAGTACCTCCAACACCGACCCAGATTGGGAGTTTTTCCTGATAAGGACGGGGGGTGATTTTCTGAGCACGCAAAGAAGGGCGAAACTGACCTTGCCAACTCAAAACTTCTTTCTCGCGAATTTGAAGCAGTAGGTCCAATTTTTCCACGAATAAAGCATCATAATCGGAAAATTCATACCCAAATAAAGGGAAGGATTCTGAAAAAGATCCTCGGCCAACTACCAGTCCAGCTCGTCCCTCACTGATCAAATCAACCGTGGCATAGTTTTGAAAAACACGTACTGGATCGGCTGCACTTAGTACCGTGACAGCGCTGGTCAGTTTTATTTGTTGGGTTTGCGCCGCTGCGGCAGACAAAAGTGCATGGGGTGCCGAATCCAAAAACTCATCGCGGTGGTGCTCGCCAATTCCAAAAACATCCAATCCCACTCGGTCAGCATGTACTATTCGTTCCAATAATTCATGAATTGACCGGGACCGATCCTTAGCGGTGGGCAAACCGTAACGAATATCAATGCCGGCAAAACTATCAATTCCTATTTCCATTCTTTTCATATAACTATAGATTAGTAAGGTACTCACATAATCTGTGGAAAAAAACAAAGATCTCGTTGACTACTTTCAAAAACAGCAGCCCCAACAACTCAACTATTTGCAGTAATTTTAGAACATAATAACTATATACTATGCGAATTTTATGCAGTTTTGGAATGCTTTTACTCTTATTAAGCAATTGGGGGTGTACCAAAAAAATAGAAGGAGACGTTACCAATTTACAAGCGCAACTTGAGGCGGTCAACTTGGAATTGGCTTCTATGAAAACCTCTAGTGCTGACTTGGATTTGATCATTACGCAACTGCAACGCACCAATGCCGATTTTGAAGCTTTATATAACAGTGAGTTTATAGGTTGTTGGTACACTCTTAATTCAGCCCTTCGAGGGGCGAGTACCGAAATACAAATATTCCCGGGTGGTATTGGTTCTTTGGATTTTGGTGGTGGGGTGTACCAAGTGTTTTCATGGAGTCAAGTCGATGGAGTAACAGCCCTACACTTTGGCGACGTGCTTTATTGTAGCTGTTTTGGTGTCGACTATAACTTTGTCATGGACAGTGCACAGATACTCTATGGCGAGATGTTTGATCAAGACCACTATCCTGTCATTCAACTTAAGGCCGATGACTCCGAATATTTTGAACTGACCGACTGGAGCGATTATGATGTTGTTTTTGATCGGTGTATTATCAACTAAACTCGAATCAATGAATAAGCTTGTCTTTATCCTTAGCATTTCTGCTTTAATCAACTGCTCCAAAGAAAATTCAGAGAATTCCACTGAATACACCCTTCTTGCGGAGGACAAAGCAGCGGCTTTGAAAATCCATAACGATGCTCGATCCGATGTGGGTGTGGGCGTCTTGCAATGGTCTGATGAACTAGCGGCAGATGCTGCGCTCTGGGCCAAAAATATGGCTGGTAAAAATCGTATGTATCATTCAGAAAATGACCAACGAACAGGGCAGGGTGAAAACCTGTACATGACCACCGCTACGGATAAAGAAAGCTCTGGCCGTGCGGCCGCTCAGGCTTGGTATGAAGAAATTAAAGACTACACCTATTCTCCTATTGGATCGGGGCAAAATAATTTTGGCGCAATTGGTCACTACACTCAGATGATTTGGAAAACCTCTACCCATGTAGGGATGGCATTGGCTGTGTCAGAATCGGGAGCCACTTATGTGGTGGCGCGCTACAGTCCTCCCGGAAATTTCATGGGACAAACACCCTATTAACAAAAAAGCCCTTCTTTCGAAGGGCTTTTTTTGTTCTTATAAAAACTTGACCGTTCCAGAGCCAACATAGTAAATAGCTCCGACAATGTCAATATTGCCTGCTTCGTACAAAGCACTTAGAACTGGACTGTCTTTTTTGATATCTGCAATGGTGTCATGCACATTCTTTTCCGTCACCAAGTCCACAAAGTCCTTGTTTTGGGAAGAGCGGTCTCCTTCATAGGCTACACTCTCTAGAACACTGTCAAAGTTTTTGAGTAAATGTGTTAGGTTCCCCAGCTCCACATGGTCGCAAGCGCCCTTGATCGCTCCGCAGGCGGTGTGCCCTAGGACTACAATCAATTTGGAGCCAGCTACCTGGCAGGCGAACTCCATACTTCCTAGAATGTCTTTGTTGACAAAGTTTCCGGCAATTCGCACATTGAAAATATCTCCAATTCCTTGATCAAAAACCAATTCAGAAGGGACGCGAGAGTCGATACAACCCAATACACATGCAAAGGGGTATTGCCCCCCTTGAGTATCCTTCACCTGACTTAATAAATCCCGGTCAATAGCTTGGTTTTCTAAAAAGCGAGCATTCCCCTCTTTAAGGAGTGTTAATGCTTCACTGGGGCTTATGTTTTCTTGTTCTGTTTTTGTAAATGCTTTCATACTATTTTTAATTAAAGCCCATTGAATGTGCTGTTTTTTTAAATTATAAACCTATGCGATTTCGCGCATAGGATTGAAAATTTCAATAAAACTAGGAGGGTTTTCTACCGTTCCTCTTTCAGATATCAGCGTGATCTTGATGTCATCAAGCTTAGCCTTTTCGTTAAAGTCTTCCAGTATTTCTATAATATCATTATCCAAATAACGCGTTCGACGAACATCAATTTCCAAAGACGTACCATCGGGAATGGAATTGAGTTGATTCAGGATTGCTCCTTTATTGATAAAGGTTACTTCTTCGGCTAGTCTCATCTTTATGACAGCAATAGCTTCTCCCGATTTTTCCATGTGCAAGAAATGTGAGTTTTGATAGCTTTTGATTAGAATAATCATAACTCCAACCGTAAGTCCCAAGCCGATTCCAACCAATAAATCCGTAAACACAATACCGATAATGGTAATAAAATAAGGGACATACTGTTTCCATCCAAGCGCAATCATCTTTCTAAAAGTCGATGGATTGGCCAGTTTATACCCAACAATAAAAAGTATGGCCGCTAGAACCGATAAGGGAATTTTGTTGAGCAACTGTGGAATTAAAACTACCGAAACCAGCAAAAAGATCCCGTGAATGATTGCTGACAACTTGGATTGTCCGCCAGATTGAATGTTGGCAGAACTCCTTACAATCACCTGAGTAATGGGCAAACCACCAATGAGTCCAGAAAAAATATTTCCCACTCCTTGTGCGAGGAGTTCTCTGTTGGTAGGCGTTAGTCGCTTATACGGATCTAGCTTATCCGTGGCTTCCACGCACAGAAGGGTTTCCAAGCTTGCCACCAAGGCAATTGTAAAAGCAGTGACCCAAATTTGGGCTTCCCCAATCATGGAGAAATTTGGAAAGGTAAATTGTCCAAGGAAAGAACTCATGTCTTTCGGGATAGGCACTTTTACCAGGTTGTTTTCTGCAATACCCCAATTCGCGTTGGAGGCCGTTAATTGATAATATACAATCCCAAGAACAACCGCCACCAAGGGCCCTTGGACAATTTGGAAAATTCTCGCTTTTGTAGCCAATATATTGCTCCATAGAAGGAGAATACCCATTGCAATTACCGCAATAAGTGTCGCCCCAGGGCTAATGAAATCAAGGGCATTTGTGATTCCCGTAAACGTATTGGATCCGTCGGACTGTACAAACGAAAAATCGCCTTCAGGAGCATCGTAACCAAAAAAGATAGGAATTTGTTTCAGAATGATAATTAACCCAATACCGGAGAGCATTCCTTTGATCACCGATGAGGGAAAATAATACCCGATAATTCCAGCCTTGAACAAGCCAAAAGCAAATTGAATAAAACCTCCTAGAACTACAGCCAAAAGGAAATTCTCAAATCCGCCTAGCGTACCAATAGCAGTCAATACGATGGCCGCCAATCCGGCTGCAGGACCACTCACTCCAATATGAGAACCGCTCAAAACGCCTACAAGAATGCCCCCAACAATTCCAGCAATAAGCCCAGAAAAGAGTGGCGCACCACTGGCTAATGCAATCCCAAGACATAGCGGCAAAGCGACGAAAAAAACGACGATACTAGCCGGTAAATCTGATTTTAAATTTTGAATAAATGATGTCTTCATTATAAATAATTCGTACCACTCTCAGAGAGCAGTGATGATAAAGTATAGTGTTAAAATTACCTTGTAGTCACAAGGTGGACGAAAAACCTAAGCTCGCTCTGGAGGGGGTAGATGGATTTTGCGATGAATGCTTCCAAAAGATTCAAAAGCACTGGATGAGATATGAATTATCTGAACGTTATTGAGTTCATAGCTGAACGACAAAATGATTTTATCCACGTCTTCCAATTCTTTTTCACTGTCCTCCGATTCCGATTCGGTCTCCCATTCGACCTTTAGCGTCAATTTTGTAAGTGGCGCATCACAAAACGCATATTCAGCGCTGGTGGCAACAAACATCAACCCTAAGGTGGATAAAAATAATATGGATATCAACCGCTCTTTCATTGACAACAAAAGGGAAATAAGTTTGTAGCAAACCCAATCCCCCTAACAATTTTTTTTTACAAATATAGAAAAACAGATCAACTGTCCTATTTTACTCCGTTTGCCGATGGGTCAAAAACAAAAAGAGCCCATTAATGAGCCATTTTTAAAACTAGGGTTGCGGAAGCACTCCTATTCCCTGTTCATAACACGCTTGATTAAAAGCGGGAATGAGATCTGATTGAATTGCTTGGCCTTCTTTCTTTAGAACGGCCCATTCCGCATTGAGTTCCTTCATGCGCGACTTAGCACCGACTGTTATTTTTGGAATATCACTATCTACTTGATTGATCAAGGTGATGTAATGAGCTGTAAAGCCATTTTCATAATTTTCTACATCATCATAGGCTTTGGACAAACGTTGCACCATTTTGGCATCCCAATCCGACATTGCCTTTAATAAGTTTTTTCCTTGCTTGTGAAGCTTCTTCAGTCCATCTTGGTCGAGTTTTTTCAGGAGCTGCTTTAAACGCTGCTGGGTAGAATACATCCTATTGGTAAGCATTGTCATTTCTGTGTAAGCTGCTTCTCCACCACTCATAAATTCGTGATAGACTTGATAGTCTTCTTTTGAAAGAGAAATTTCTGGGTTTGGAATTATTTCAGCTTTTGTTTCCAAAATGAGTTCTCCTTGCTTGAGACGAATGGTGTACCTCCCTGGGATTGCTTTGTGACCACTGTAACTTCCTTCGATATAAACCTCTGGCGCGCCTGGTAGCGAACGATGTCTCAAGTTCCAAACAAAACGATTGAGTCCTTTTTCATTCATTAAGGTCTTGGGAGGTGAAGGAGCTCCTTCATAACTCTTGTAGTTTGGATCTTTATCCGAATGAAACTCGTTCACCAAACGACCCTCAGCATCGAGGATTTGCAGATGTATTGGCTGTTCTTTTGAGGTGTCATTTAGTTCATAATACAACACCATGCCGGTGGCCGGATTGACCCCCTCAAAAGAGTCTTGACCACTGGGTGAATTACTGTTCATACTGCTATACCAATGCGCCCAAAAAGCCGCAGTGGGTGTATAAAGTTTTGTGTTCTTAGCTGCCTGTCCTTCCGTTTGTCGCAAGAACTCCAAATCATCTAAAATCCAAAAAGAACGCCCTTGTGTCGCCACCACCAAATCGTTGTGAGCCACCTTAAGATCCGTTATGGGTGTTTTGGGAAGATTGAGTTGTAAAGATTTCCAGTGCAATCCTCCATCCCAAGAAGCATAGACTCCTTCTACCGTTCCTGCAAACAATAAATCCTTTCGGGCTGTATCTTCACGCACCACCTTGGTGTAGGCCTCTTTTGGAAGTGTTTTGGAAATCAACTTCCAGCTTTGACCGTAGTTGGTACTCTTATACAGCGCGGGAGTAAAGTAATTAAACTTATAGCGAGTGGTCGCAATATATACTGTTGCAGGATCATGAGGAGACACTTCTATACTGTTAATCAACGTTTCCTCCAGTCCTTTTGGTGTTACGTTTTCCCAGTTAACACCATTATCTTTGGTTCGATAGACCAAACCATCATCGCTTCCAGTGTAAAAAACTCCCATCTCATGGGGAGATTCTACCATATAACTGATCGTCCCATAATTTTCGGCCCCAACGGCTTCATTGGTATAGGGACCACCCCCTTTTCCTTGTTTCTTGTCTTGATTTCTTGTTAGGTCTGGAGAAATCACTTCCCAACTCAAACCCTCGTCACGAGTCCGCAATACATATTGAGCACAATGGAAATAAGTGTTTTCTTCGTGCTGAGATCGTATAATAGGAGCATTCCAGTTATAAAGGTATTTCATATCGCGAGCGGCCAATCCCAAATATAAATTGGGCTCTATCATGATCTCAGTACTTTGCTGGGTTGCCACGTCTAGAATGTCAATTGTCCCCAAATAACTTCCTCCCATTACCTTGGTTGGGCGGTCTGGGTCAAAGGCCAAAAAGGCACTTTCTCCTCCAGCAGAAGAAGTCCAATGCTGTACCCCAATTCCCCCACTTCCTATACCTATGCTCGAAATTTTTACAGAAGAATTATCCTGTTGCCCTCCATAAATATGGTAGGGATATAAATTATCCGTATTGATTCGGTAAAACTGGGCCGTGGGGAGGTGATCGATACGAGACCAATGAGACCCTCCATCAAAAGTAATTTCGGATCCTCCGTCGCTAGTCAAAATCATATTGGATGAATTTTGAGGATTGATCCACAGATCGTGATAATCTCCGTGAGCACTTGGCATTCGGTTCCAACTTTGCCCTCCATCTGTTGATTTATAGGTGGATGCACTCATCACATACACAATGTCCTCATTATTAGGGTCTAAGGCAATTTCAATATAATACCACGCCCGCTGAATTAGGCGATGGTCTCCACTAATACGTGACCAACTGCCCCCCGCATCTTTGGAAACGAACAAGCCTCCTTTTTCTTTTTGTGAATCACTTTCAATAAGCGCAAAAACAGTTTGTGAATTTGCTGGGGAGACCGCAATGGCCATTTTCCCTTTTTCTTTTGGCAATCCTTTATGGATTTTTTTCCATGTTTCTCCTCCATCAGTAGATTTGTACAGACCACTTCCCGAACCACCAGAAACCACCTGCCAAGGTTTTCGAATGTGTTCCCATAAAGCTGCATAAAGAACATCGGGATTGTTACTGTCAATCGACAACTCACTGGCTCCAGTAAGAGTGTTGACATAAAGGGTTTTTTTCCAGCTCTTTCCGCCATCAACAGATTTATAAATCCCTCTTTCTTGTGTGGGTCCATGCAAAGCTCCTTGAGCTGCTACCCATAGAATATCAGAATTGGTTGGATGTATAACAATACGGGATATGTGCTGTGTTTTTTCCAGACCAACAGACGTCCAAGTCTTTCCTGCATCACTGGATTTATATACTCCGTCGCCATGAGAAGTCATGACTCCTCGAGGAGCATGTTCACCCATCCCTACATAAACTACATTTGGATTGCTTTCCGAAACGGTAATAGCCCCGACAGATCCCAATTTGAAGAAGCCGTCAGAAATATTTTTCCAATGCTGCCCCGCATCGGATGTTTTCCAAACACCTCCACCAGTAGTCCCCATATAGTAGGTCATTGGATCACCAATAACTCCAGTTCCGGCATTGGCACGTCCTCCTCTAAAAGGACCGATGTTCCGATACTTTAAGGGTTTAAAGCTTTCTGATAATTCTTGTGAAAATCCAAAGACAACTCCAAAAAAGAGAGCCATGGAAAATAGGAGTCCATTTCTCATACGTCGTTATATTTTAAAAGCCACGTAGGGCGATGTCAATTTACGGTTTCTAAAATATCTTTTACAAGTGTTTTCAAATGTGTTTTATGTGCCTCCAAAGACAGGCCTCCTATGAAGCAGCATTATTTTTGCTGCAATTGCTACAAATTACAAATCGTCATGGATTTTGCTGGGACGATAAAACCCGCTGCTTTTTCACTATTGATCATTGCAATCAAAAGGGGTGCCTAGGCGGCTTGCAGATATTGTCTAAATGAATTGACGTGTTTGATTTGGAAATGGTTTTGTCAAAGCTCCCCCAGACAAAAGGATCTAAGGGGTAATCTTGGCCCAGCTGGTTTTTTGACTCGTGCAACTATTTCCAAAAGAAAAATCTAGGTTCTCGACACTTCCGATCGATTCCAATCCCAAAGAACCAAATTCCATTGGGAGCCGCCATAACCAAGACGGCCGACCACTTCAAATCCTACTTTTTGGTGTGCTCTAAGAGATCGAGGATTCTCTTCATCTACGTCTGTTATACAGCATTGATGGGTTTGCTGCATTGACTCTTTGAAATGGGTATACATCTTTTGTACCAAGCCTTGCCCTCGGTAGGCCTTTGCTACACAAAGTTGTCCTACAATTGCATAAGGGATCGACGCTAAAGAAACGTTTTTAAAAACAACCTTATCACAATGCCCGATCAAATCATCTAGAAGCTGATGACTTCCTTTTATTTCCGAAGTAGTTACCAAAGCGTAACCCACCACTTGACCTCCTTCCTTAGCGATAATTGCAGGATGCAATTCATTCATCTTTTTTAGGAAATCGAAGGTGTAAGAAGCCGTCACAAAACCTTGAGTTTCTTGCTCGGAAGGGCTGAGATTTGACTTAAGGTTTTTTGTCTGCAAGTCTTTAATCTGATACAGCTCTTCTTGGGTGGATAAGCGGCCGATTTGAACCAAAGCAATTTTTTATTGGCAGTAAGACGAAAGTGATCCTGATATCAAGGTGTGGGTAATAACTTCGGGCTCGTCTTGTTCACCAATTATGGAACGAACAGAGGTTTCCGTAAGCACATCGTTTGATTCCGTAAATACCTTAGTATAACTCGCCGAGTTTTCTCCGATCGAAAATACAATGGTGTAAACAAATTCGCTTGGAATATTTCTTTCAATACTAATGCTATATATTCCTCCATCGGCTTCAATTGTTTGATTGTCTGAAATGAAACTACAATCACCCACCAGAGGAACCGTCCATAAAAAACGACTCGTGTCATCAACAAAGCCAATACGTCCCGACTCCGAATTTTCCCAAGCAGTGTTATTGTATTTTTCCAGAAAGGTTGTTGGATCAGGAATTACCTCTTCTGGAGCTTCCTCTTCTTTCGAACAAGTAAATAATGTAAGGGCTGTAATTAGGAGAAAAGCTTTTTTCATGTGCTTGGCTTATAGTAATTAATTAGCTGCAAGATACTAAAGTCGTGTTATTCAAACGGATTTTGACCTGTAAATCGAATACTATTTTAGCGTTGAGGGGCATGTTGATGCTGATTTTTGTCCCTCAGTAGTGACTCTATCATTGAATGAATTGTGTCTGACCGCAAAGCGATAGAATTTTTTGTTGAATTCAATCCCATAGATTCACCTGAAAAAGGAAAATGCATAAGGCGTTAGTAACGACTCTTTCGGGCTAAAGCAAAATTATATCGCGTTTCGCATTATTACTGACATTAATCGCTATTTTAAAGGATAAAAAAATACACAAAACCCTAAAAAATTCAGAAAAAGGGTTTTGTGCATTATATGCGAACACAGGAAGGTTAAATAGCAGTTTGGGTGTCATTGGAAAATTTCCAACACAGTCAAAATTGATTTATGGTTGCAGAATAAAAGTAACCATTTTTTATAAAATCCCCAAATTTGATTCAATTCTATTTTAGAATCGCAAAGAATCTGTTACTTTTAGGGTATAAAATCCTAAAAAAATGCATCGATCAGGCTGTCCAATTACAAATGTTTTGGATTTGATTGGAGACAAGTGGTCTTTACTAATCATCCGGGATTTATTCATGGGGCGAAAAACCTTCAAAGAATTTCTCAATGCCCCTGAGGGAATTGCATCCAATATTTTGACTTCCCGTTTACAAGCACTTTCCAAATCGGGATTTATCAGCTTTATGTACAGTCCCAAAAACAAAAAAGTCAAACTATACTATTTGGAAAATAAAGGAATCGATCTTTATCCAATTCTTTTTGAAATGTCCATGTGGAGCGATCGCAACCTAAGCAAAACATTTCATCCATTATCTACGCGTTGGTTTTTAGACAATAAAGGACTCCTAGCTTCCGAAGTGATCGATTCTGATAAAGAAGCCTATCACAAACTTAGAAACGAACTTTTCGAAGAAGTTGGCAAACCGTTCTAAATAATTCCTATGAAAATAAAACAACTCACCGTGGTGGGTGCCGGTACCATGGGGAACGGTATCGCGCATACTTTTGCACAACATGGCTTTTCTGTGCTTTTATATGATACCGCTACAGCGCAACTAGACAAGGCGCTTCAAACAATTGCTAAAAACCTCAATCGGCAATTGCAAAAAGGGAAAATCTCCGAAGTCCTCAAAATCGAATGCTTGGGTAATATCCAAACAACTACGGAAAAAGAACGCGCTTTTTCTCAAGCAGATCTCATTATTGAAGCAGTTTCAGAAAATCAAGCCGTTAAAAAACAAGTGTTTAAAGACATCGAACACTACCGAAAGAACAATTGCATTCTTGCCAGCAATACTTCCTCACTTTCCATCACAGCCTTGGGGGCGCTCTGTAAAAACCCAGCGAAAGTCATTGGCATGCATTTTATGAATCCCGTCCCCATGATGCCTTTGGTGGAAGTTATACAGGGGCATGATACCGATCCGGAAGTCATTGACACCATCTGTCAACTCAGCAAACAAATCAACAAAACACCTTTAGTCGTTTCGGATGCCCCTGGCTTTGTAGCCAATCGGATTGCCATTCCCATGATTAACGAAGCCATTGAAACACTCTTACAGGGAGTCAGTTGTGTTGAAGAAATTGACAATATCATGAAGCTTGGAATGGGGCACCCAATGGGACCACTTCAATTGGCTGATTTTATCGGTTTGGATATTTGTTTGGCTATTATGGAAGTACTTCATCAAGAATTCGGTCAGAGTAAATATGCGCCTTCTGTGCTACTTCGAAAGCTGGTTGCCGCTGGTCATTTGGGCAGAAAAACAGGAATCGGATTTTACAATTATACCAAAGACTTCAAAAATCCTAGTGTCGCTCGGCAATTCCAAACACCATGAGGCCCTCTAAAAAAGGTCCTTTACAACATTTGATCCTACTTAACATAGGAGTATTTTGCATCAGCACCTCTGGCGTCCTCGGACGGTCTATTTTACTCCAGCCCACCCAAACCATTTTTTGGCGTTCCCTAATTGCTTTTGTTTGTTTGACTCTTTATTGTTGGTTTTCTCAGAACAACCTTTTGACACTTTTCAGGAAAGCTCCGGGAGCACTTCTCGTCAGTGGTTTGCTGTTAGGAGTTCATTGGATCACCTATTTTTATGCACTCCAATGGTCAAGTGTCGCCATTGGAATGTTGTCCTTATACACCTTCCCCATTTTTACCGCTTTTCTAGAACCTCTTTTTGGAAAAGACCGCTTTCAGCCCAAACACCTTTTCCTAGGACTCGCATTGCTATTGGGAATCTACCTTATCAGTCCTCCTGTCAACTGGGAAAATCAACAATTCTTAGCCATCGGAATGGGCATATTTTCAGCCGTGTGTTTCTCTTTCCGAAACCTCTTCATCAAAAAAATATCAAAGCAGAGTAATGGAACAGCACTCATGGCTACGCAAGTATTTGTTGTTTCTCTAGCACTACTCCCAATGAACTTTGTAACACCCAAAGAGGTTATCATCTCATATGGAAGCCTGCTTTTTTTCCTTGCACTTGTCACAACCGTCATCGGACACTCTCTTTTCCTACAGAGCTTTCAAAAATTCTCCATTACAACCTCCAGTCTTATCAGCTGTTTACAACCTCTCTATGGCATTCTTATGGGAGCCCTATTGCTTGATGAAATTCCAAAGCCTCAAACACTTCTTGGCGGCAGCATTATCCTTTTGGCTGTGGGTGTGGAAATGTACTCGTTTGAAAAAAAATGACACTGTGTCTAAAAAAATAGATGAAATATTTTTCTATCAATAGATTAGCCACTACATTTGAGAAGATCTAAGACTAAATTACCGTATGGCCACCCAAAAACTTTTTGAGGTTATTCAATCCGATTCGATATTGGTTCTTACCCTCAACCGACCCAAAGCACTGAATGCACTCAACAAACAACTGATCGGAGAGCTGCATCATTTCTTTGTCAAGGAATTGAAAACGTATTCCTGCAAGGGAGTGATCCTGACCGGAAGTGGTGATCGTGCATTTGCAGCAGGCGCCGATATCAAAGAGTTTAGGACAATGGATGCCCGAGAAATGGAAGCCCTTTCTGCCCTGGGGCACGAGTTGATGTTTGCCATTGAAAATAGTCCGATCCCTGTGATTGCTGCCATTGAAGGGTATGCGCTTGGGGGCGGTTTTGAAATAGCCCTGGCCTGTCATATGAGAATTGGTTCTGAAAAAACCCGATTGGGCAATCCCGAAGTCAATCTTGGTATTATCCCAGGATATGGTGCTACCCAACGACTTCCGCAATTGGTTGGGAAAGGAAGAAGTCTAGAAATTATGCTTACTGCACGAATGATCAACGCCTCGGAAGCGATGGATTGGGGTCTTTTGAATAAGGTAGTAGCCCCCGGGAAAACAGTTTCCGAATCCAAAGAAATACTACAATTGATTGGATCCAAAGGTACCACTGCAGTCACCAAAGTGATAGATGTGGTCGCAGCTTACTATAACAAAAACTGCAATGGTTTTCAGGAAGAAATCAAAGCCTTTGGTAAGTTATCCGCCACCGATGAATTTAAGGAAGGAACTCAAGCCTTTATAGAAAACCGAGAAGCTAAATTCAAAAACTAAATTATGGATTTTAAACTCTCCGAAGAACACAAAGCCGTCCAGCAGGCCGCTCGAGAGTTCGCCAAAACACGCCTATTAGAAGGTGTTATTGAACGAGACTCAAAAATGATCCATCCCAGTGAACAGGTTGCTGAAATGGGTGCTTTGGGCTTTATGGGGATTATGACTTCAGAGAAATATGGTGGAAGCGGTATGGACGCCCTTTCTTATGTCCTCGCCCTTGAGGAAATCTCAAAAATAGATGCAAGTGCTGCGGTTATTATGAGCGCACATAATTCGCTAGCACTTTGGGCTATTGAGGCCTACGGCTCCGACACCCAAAAAGAAACCTATCTAACCCCTTTGGCCCAAGGTAAAAACATTGGTTGCTTTTGTTTGTCAGAACCTGAAGCTGGGAGTGATGCCAGCATGCAAAGAACAACCGCCGAAGACAAAGGAGATTTTTATCTTCTCAACGGCGTTAAGAACTGGATTACCAATGGCGGCAAAGCCGATTACCAACTGGTTATTGCCCAAACCGATCCCGATAAAAAACACCGTGGCATCAACGCTTTTATCGTTGAAAAAAACTGGGAAGGAGTTACGGTAGGCCCTAAAGAAGACAAACTTGGCATTCGTTCCTCGGACACTCATTCGATCAATTATACCGATGTAAAGGTTCCTAAGCAAAACCGAATTGGAGCCGACGGTTTTGGGTTCAAACTCGCCATGCAAATTCTGGAAGGAGGACGCATCGGGATTGCCGCACAGGCGTTAGGGATTGCCGCAGGTGCCTATGAACTTTCTGCCAACTATTCCACCATTCGTTCTTCTTTTGGAAAACCTATAGCCGACCACCAAGCTATTGCTTTTAAACTGGCAGAAATGGCTATGGATATCGAAGCCGCGAGAATGTTGGTCTATCGAGCAGCCTATCTAAAAGACAGCGGAGAACCCTATGGCTATGCCAGCGCTATGGCCAAGCTAAAAGCCTCCGACGTCGCTATGAAACACACCGTGGAAGCCGTTCAAATTCACGGAGGAAATGGCTATGTAAAAGAATATCATGTAGAACGCCTGATGCGGGATGCTAAGATTACTCAAATATATGAGGGGACCTCAGAAATTCACAAAATCATAATCGCAAGAAACATACGCAGGGGAGAACTCGCCTTGCCCATATAAATTTAAATCACAGAAAATATGAAAATCCTAGTCTGTATTAGTCATGTACCGGATACCACTTCGAAGATCAACTTTGTGGAAAACGATACGCAATTTGACACTCAAGGGGTTCAGTACATCATCAATCCAAACGATGAATTTGGATTGACCCGAGCCATGTGGTTCAAAGAAAAAAGCGGTGCCTCAGTAGATGTTATCAGTGTGGGGACTGCCGAAACCGAAGCTACATTACGAAAAGCCCTAGCCATTGGTGCAGACAATGCTATACGTGTTAATGCCACTGCTCGTGATGCCCAACAAGTGGCCAAGGAGATTGATGCTGTCATGCAAGAAAACAGCTACGATCTTGTGATCGCCGGTCGTGAGTCCATTGACTACAATGGGGGCATGGTACCCGGTATGATCGCTGCACTCACTGGCATGAATTATTTAAACAATTGCATTGGACTCGAGATAGAGGGCAACCAAGCTACAGCCATTCGAGAAATGGATGGTGGTAAAGAAACCATTACCTCTCCATTACCTCTTGTAATTGGGGCACAAAAAGGACTTGTGGAGGAAAGTGATCTTCGAATACCCAATATGCGCGGAATCATGATGGCTCGTAAAAAGCCGCTTACCGTGGTAGAACCGACTCAAGAAGGGCAACAGGTTCAAACCGTTTCCTTCGAAAAACCAGCGCCTAAAGGCGCTGTGAAATTAGTTGACCCTGAAAACATTGACGAACTTATTTCTTTGCTTCACAACGAAGCCAAAGTAATCTAACTTAAAATATTGCATTATGTCTGTACTTGTATATGCCGAATCTGAAAATGGACAATTGAAAAAAATTGCGTTGGAACTCGCCTCTTTTGGAAAAGCCATTGCCGACCAATTGAACACAAATCTTGTGGCCGTAACGATAAACTGTGACAACAATGACTTACTTGGCACCTACGGGGTCAATGAAGTTCTTGCGACTTCATATCAAGGGGATTTTAACGCCCAACAATACGCTGCTATTCTGAGTGAAGCTGCCAAAAGCAAAGAAGCTCAAACGATTGCTGTAAGCTCCAGTGCAGACAGTCGTTTTTTAGCCCCTCTTGTTGCTGTAGCTCTAGACGCTGGATATGTGACCAATGTCGTTGGTGCCCCGATCAGCAGCAATCCTTTTCAGGTCAAACGATCTGTTTTTACCAACAAGGCTTTTAGTGTGAGTGAAATTACAACACAGGCTAAAATGGTAGGGCTTTCCAAAAACGCCTTTGGAGTTCATGAAAATCCAACCACGGCAACAATCACCAATTTTAGTCCTGCAGGCGTAACATCTGACATGAAAGTTACCACCCTAGACAAAGCAACCGACACCGTAACCATTGCCGATGCTGAAATCGTGGTCTCTGGAGGTCGCGGACTGAAAGGTCCTGAAAATTGGCATTTGATTGAAGATCTGGCCAATACACTAGGGGCTGCTACAGCCTGCTCCAAACCTGTTTCAGACATGGGATGGCGCCCACACAGTGAACATGTGGGGCAAACGGGAAAACCTGTTGCTTCCAATTTGTACATTGCCATTGGAGTTTCCGGAGCCATTCAACACTTAGCAGGAATCAATTCCTCCAAAGTAAAAGTAGTAATCAATAATGACCCCGAAGCGCCTTTTTTTAAGGCTGCAGACTATGGTGTGGTTGGTGATGCCTTTGAGGTCGTTCCAAAAATGATCGAAAAATTAAAAAGTTTTCAAGCTGAAAATGCTTAAGCTGTAATCGCTATTTTGTTGCCCTGCTCATCCAGGGCAACAAATACGATGTCACAAGCACAGTTGTCTTTGCGCTCTCCTTCAATTAAGTTTTCACTGGCAACCGTCACATGAATTCGGATAGATGTGGTTCCCGACCGAAGTACGGAAGCTTCCACCAATACCAAATCACCAATCGATATTGGATTTTTAAACTCAATATCATCCACAAACTTGGTGACACAATATTTTTGGGTGTGCTGTGCTGCAAGTGCATAGCCCGCCTCGTCAATCCACTTCATTACTTTACCCCCGTGCACAGTTCCTCTATAATTTACATCGGTCGTTTGAGCTAAAAATGACAATTGCAGTGTGTGTTTTTTCATCAAAGAATTTTAAAGGGGTTTGTTAATTGTATACTATCAAAATTAAAGGAATAAATACGCCTAATGAAACCTCTTGGAATTTTCTTGCTTCTTTTTTTATTTTTATCCCCCGCTAACCTTGGTACTACTTTCGGAGCGCGTATGGTCTCCGAGTCTGATCTTGGGCTCTATTTTGGTCTGTGATTTCAACTTTAACAAACTCCTATTGTTATGGGGGGAAGCCACCGATTCGATGCCCAAAAAAGCCGTATAATTGTGTATGAAAACTAATATATTTCTATGCTTTTTAGCACTATACCTAAGCTGTGGATGTCAAGCACAGGACTCTCTGGAAAACCTTTATTTTGATGCTTCGAATGCTCAAACCGTGTTGGTTTTGACCGTTACGGACGGTTATGTTCATGAAGAAGCCATTCCTGCTGGAAAAGAACTTCTTATCGCATTGGGAAAAGAGAATGGGTTTAACGTACTCCATACCAGTCAGAGTACTGCTCTGGAAAGTGCTGACTTTTCATCCCTAGATGCACTGGTTTTTTTATGTACAACCTTAGATATTTTTAACAGCCAACAGGAAGCCTTAGTTAAAAATTACATCCAAAATGGTGGAGGCTATGTAGGGATTCATGCTGCTGCCGATACCGAATATGACTGGCCGTGGTACGGTCAACTCGTTGGAGCTTATTTTGAATCTCATCCTGTTGGAACCCCAAGGGCCACCCTGACCACCTTGGAAACGGACAACCAATTCACCCGTCACCTGCCGGCATCTTGGTCAATTGACGATGAGTGGTATAATTACACCTTTCAAAATGAAGCGATTATTCCACTCCTCAATTTAGAAGAAAGTAGTTATGAGGGAGGGAACAATGGCTATAGGCATCCCATCACTTGGTATCATGATTTTGATGGAGGCCGTTCTTTTTATACCGGACTAGGGCATAAAAAATCAACCTATGAAGATCCTCGCTTTATCCAATTACTCCAAAAAGGAATAAGCTATGCTATGGGTCAGCCTTAATGCTGATCTTGCTTTTCAAAAGCAAGTACCCAGTGAACATCTTTTTCCGTTAATGAATCCGTGTCATGCGTCCACAGCCTCAACCTCACAAGGTTGTAATTATTGATAATTTCAGGATGATGTTGGTGGGCTTCGGAGAAATCTCCTACTCGGTTGATAAAAGACAGCGCTTCTTTAAAATCCAAAAAATCAAAACGCTTGACAAAACCCTTTGGGGTGTGTTGCCATCCCAAAGCAAGAACCGCTTCTGTTTCCATTTTAGGGTTGCAGTTTGATTCGTGCTACTCTACCAAAAGTGGTTACATAAAGATATTTTTCCTCCGGTCCAAAGGCGCAGTTTGTCACTGGTCCTCCGAAGTTTATGGTTCCTCGAAGCTCCCCTGTGGGAGAGAGCACCAAAAGCCCATTAGGAGCCGTAGTGAAAATATTTCCTGAAGAATGAACTTTCATTCCATCAAAACCACCTTCGTGTTTATTGCTCCATTCGGTTCCGTCGAAAAAGACCTCTCCCGCCCAGTCATTTTTTATATTATAGCGCATCATTACTGGATTATTCCTGTCTGAATTATTTACATACAAATACGATTCGTCCAATGACAAAGCAATCCCATTAGGGCGGGTCATCTCTTTACTAATAAGTGTCAATTCTCCCGATGCACTATAGCGATAAACCCCTTGAAATGGTAATTCGCGATACAGTTCTTCGTCAAAACTTCGAGTTTCTTTATTGTAAAGACCATAGGGCGGATCGGTAAAATAAATATCTCCTATCCGACTTGCCACCAAATCATTAGGACTGTTAAAACGTTTCCCTTCATAGGAATCGACCAATGTCCGAAATAATGGAGTGGTCCCCTCCATCCCAGCAACATAAGCCAATCGTCGATCTCCATGTTGGCATAACACCAACTGACCGTTGTATAACATAACCCCATTGGCTCCGTTTTCCCCATTTTCAAAAGTCGGAGCATAGCCCGTATAGCCACTTGGGTCCATATAGACACTAACTCCTTTCCCTTCCTGCCACAAAAACATCTTATTGTTGTCAACGTCTGTAAACAATAAACCATTGTTTTTTACGCTCCATACAGGCCCTTCCGAAACCACATAGTCTTTGTCTGTTAGGTACTCAATCTTTGCATCAGCGGAAAGAATTGAGCTTAAGCTAGAGTCCAAAAGGGTTATGTCCTTTGACTCAGTTGAAGTGCATGCTGCCAAGACAAGCAACGAGAGTAGTAGCAATTTTTTCATGTTTCTGTTTTTAATTTTGTATTATGAGTGCTTGGTATGCCAAGGACCGTGCTTTCCTTTATTAGACTTTGGATTTTTCCATTCCAGACCGTGCCCTCCAAAAAAATCGCGCTGGGCTTGAATAAAGTTACCACTAGAATCCGCTTGCGAAATTGCCATAAGATAGTGCCAGGCCGCAGAAAAAGCAGGGAGAGGGATTTTGGCTTTTAGACCCCATGTCAACAACTCTTCCAGAGCAGTTCTATTTTCTTGATGGCATTTTTTAAAACGAGAGCTTTCCAATAAATTTTGATTTTCCTCAAGTAAATCGGTTAACTCCTGCATCAATTCCGATTGGATGATACAGCCTGCCGTCCAACTCTTAGCCGCTTCTGAGAGTGGGAAAGACCAAGCATGGGTTGTCTTGGCTGCTTTTAGCAATTCGAAACCTTGGTGGTGATTTACCCAGCGGACTAAGTCGTAGGCTTTTTTTAGAGTTATCTCACGAAGCACTGGAGGCTTGGTGTTGATTGTTGTAAGTTCCGCTGCCATCTTGCTTCGGTATTCCTTTTGAGAAGCCGTAAATCGCGCGTTGAGTGCTGCCTGCATAAGTGTGGCAGGAGCTCCTTGTGCAATGGCGCTTGTTGAGGACCAAGAACCGGTTCCTTTGTGGCGGGTTTTGTCTAAAATTTGTTCAATTACCAAGGCTTCGTTTTCACGATAGGTAACAATGGATGCAGTGATTCCTAGTAAATAGCTTTGACTTTCCGTTTGTTGCCATTCGGCAAAAAGATTCCAAGACGGGTTCTCTTGCGTAAGTAAGCATTCGTAAACCTCTGCTAAGAGTTGCATTTCGGCATATTCGACTCCATTGTGCACCATTTTGACGTAATGTCCAGCGCCTCCTCGACCAAAATAACCCAAACAGGGGACCCCCTGACTGTTTTTGGCTGCCATTTGCGCCAAGTCTTTTTGCACACGGCCAAAAGCTTCGGCATGACCACCAACCATCAGAGCAGGCCCTTTTAAGGCACCTTCTTCCCCTCCCGAAACACCCATTCCTAAAAAGGAAATTCCAGCCGCGGTAAAACGCTCATCTCTTTTTTCAGTAGCCTCAAAATGCGAATTCCCCCCATCAATTAGAATGTCTCCAGGGGCTAATAGTGTCAACAGTTGTTCTAAAACAGATTCGATTGCTGGCCCAGAAGGAACCATCACCAAAATTTTTCGCGGACTCTCAAGCGCCCCTACAAAAGCTGCGAGTTCTTCAAAAGGCTGGGCCGTTTCCAACTCGGGATAGGTTTGGCATCGCTCGGCAGCAACACCTTCTTCTTCTCCCTTCAAATATCGGTTATAAAGCGCCAAGGAAAGACCCTTTTGAGCAAGATTCCGACTCAAACTCGTTCCCATTACACCCATTCCTAAGATTCCCCAACTGGCTTTTTTTGTCATATTAAATCATTGATAATGTAGGTGAGTTGTTCCTCAAGGGGCTTTTTACCATTGACAACAAGTGCATCTGAGGGCTTTTCTAAGGTGTCCAGTTGGCTTTGTAATAGACTTGTTGGCATAAAATGTTCCCGGGCTTGCATCCGTTTTTCCAAGGCGGCTTTGTCACAATCAATGAATACATATCTGGGTTTTGGAAAAAGGCCATGGGACAACTGTTTTCGATAGCTTTTTTTTAATGCCGAACAAGCCAAAACAACCCCTGAAGACTGCTGCTTCAGAACCTTATTTAAGGCTTCTAACCAAGGCTTTCGATCCTCATCATTCAAGGCAATCCCTTGGGTCATTTTTTGAATATTGGCCGTGGGATGGTAATCATCACCCTCAATAAAAGGAAAATGCAATTGCTCGGATAGGACATTACCCAGAGTGGTTTTACCACTACCACTAACACCCATCACAACAATTATCTTGGCTTTTATTTTCTTCATTTGGATAGGGGAAAATACTAAATTCGAAGCAACCGTTAGAATTTCTTTTCTCATCCTACAGTTTCTTTTTATTTTGTGGTAAATTATATTTATGCGAATCTTATACTCACTTTGCTTTTTGAGCATGACCGTCCAGGCTCAAAAAATCATAGAAATCATCCCACTTTCCAAAACCATTAACGAAACCTCTGGCTTGGAGTATTTTAATGGTCAGTTCATAACCCATAACGACTCCGGCGGTGAAGCTGCCCTCTATAGCTTTAATCAAGAGGGAGAAGTCATAGCAATCTATGAAGTTCTCAATGCAAAAAACAAGGACTGGGAAGACATCACCCAAGATGACAGCCATGTATACATTGGCGATCATGGAAATAACAAAGCATCCCGTAAAGGGCTAAAAATCTATAAAACCAAGTGGAACGGCAAGGCCTTTGAAAGCCTTGGGAAAATTCGGTTTCGGTACGGGCTTCAAGAAAATTTCGAGAAAAGGGGTATGAATGCTTTTGATGCCGAAGGTTTAACTGCTGCGGGGGATTGGCTTTTATTGTTTTCAAAGAATCGAAATACCAAAAACACCGAAGTCTATCAGATTTCAAAAGAGATTGGCGATTACGTCTTGTATCCCAAAAAATCAGTCCCTGTGAATAGCCTTATCACTGGAGCCGATTATAATGCTACTTCTAAAGTATTGGCATTGGTTGGCTACGGTTTTGACGAAAAACAGTACTTATATCGTGTCAAAGATTTTGATCCCAATACCCTCAATTTTGAAGCTCTGGAAAAAATGGAAATTCCCCGTCGCAAAGCTCAGATAGAAGCAGTTAAAGTAATTGATGCACAGCATTTTTGGGTTACTTCTGAGGAAGTGAAAACTTACGGTCAACCAGAGTTAATCCGCATTGAATGGAAATAATTATTTGTTGATGAAAATTACGGGAAAGTTCATTCCAAGAGCTTTTTCTTCGCTTTGTTTTGCCATCCCGCCTGGGACGGTTCATCAATAAAATAGATTTGCAGCTTTGACAACTCCTGTTGATCTACAAAAAAGATTTTCTTGTCTGCATAGGTTTGTGAATCCTGAAAGTACCATAGTCCTTGATTGCCTTGAGCTAGTTTCTTTGAGTCAACGGTACAAACAAATAAATCGGCTTCCTCTGGAAAGTCTACAATAAAAACAGGGATTGTGTTGTTTTTCAAGACCCCAACCGACTGAACTACCTGAGCTTGCACACTACAGAGGAGTAATCCCAAAATAAATGTCAAACCCAAATGGGCTTTATTCGATCCGATTCGCAATAATACTATTCGATCCATGATCGTGAAATACAAAATCTTTTTGGAGAAATATTGCCGCATTCTTTAACTTGATTTTAACCTGTCCTTAAGTTGATTTTAACGTTCTAGCGAATACTTTTATAAGTGAAATAGGCTTTTGTCATTTTGTTTGATACCCGTTTGAAAGGAGTTTGAAGTTTTATCCTTTTAGACGGGTTTTTTATTGGGATACCTCAAATTCAAATTCCCAATTGGGGTTGTCTAATTGATTGATGATGTATTTTAACGTTAGTTCTTCACCGGCCTGAATGGCTTTGGTTGTCACCAAACGAATGTGTTTAACCGCTCCCACCTGAGCATCTTCATGAACAATGACTGCTTTGCAATTCGGCATATCGTGATGATTGATAAAGCCTCCCATAGGAAGTCGGATATAACCGTTTTCAAAACGTTTGTCAAAAACATGACTCATTCCCAAATCAGTACCTTCTGGAACGAGTGCTGTTGCGAGCAATCCCAAACCTTCAATCTTACTTTCTCCAATCGTCAAAAAAGGAGGCAACGGCCGCCATTGACTATTTTCCAACATATGCGTTCAATTGAGCTATAAAAATACGTAATTATTTTTTTAAGATAAGGGCCGAAGCACCGCCACCCCCATTACATATTCCAGCGGCAGCATAGGTGCCACTTCGCTGTAATTGATGCAAAAGGGTTACCACAATCCGTGCCCCGGAACAACCCAATGGATGCCCCAAAGAAACGGCACCTCCGTTGGGGTTAACTTTTTCTGGATCAAGACCTAACAATTTGATGTTGGCCAAGCCAACCACTGAAAACGCCTCATTGAGTTCAAGCCAATCAATAGCGTCCAAGGTGAGATCCGCTAATGCCAATGCTTTAGGGAGTGCCTTGGCGGGAGCTGTAGTAAACCATTTGGGTTCTTGAGCCGCATCGGCATGACTGAGAAGGGTAGCCAAAGGGGTGATTCCCAAAGCTTGCGCTCTGGTTTCTGACATCAAAACCAAAGCTGCCCCGCCATCATTTAGGGCGGAAGCATTGGCCGCAGTTACAGTGCCGTCTTTACTGAATGCCGCTCGAAGTTGAGGGATCTTATCAAGTTTTACCTGACGGTATTCTTCATCTTTATCCACTAAAATAGCCTCTCCTCTTCGCTGTGGAACACTAACCGGCACAACCTCATCATCAAAGGCTCCTGCTTCCCATGCCGCAGCACTCCGTTCGTAAGAACGTATCGCAAAGGCATCTTGTTCCTCTCTACTGATATCGTGCTTTTGGGCGGTTGCGTCGGCAAAAACACCCATCGCCACTTGGTCGTAGGCATCTGTGAGACCATCTAATTGCAAACTGTCTTGCATAGGAAGGCTTCCGAATTTTAAACTGGTTCGTAAATTAGAAAAGTGGGGGCTTAAACTCATATTCTCCATACCGCCAGCAACGGCCACTTCAATTTGTCCTAAAGCAATGCTTTGGGCAGCCAATTGGATACTTTTCATCCCAGAGGCACAGACTTTGTTTACGGTAGTACAGGTAACTGAATGTGGTATGCCTGCCTTCAGTGCAGCTTGTCGTGCTGGGGCTTGCCCGCAACCTGTTTGCAACACCTGTCCCATAAACACTTCGTCTACGGCACTACCTTGAATGGAAGCCGCCTCCAATGCCGCAGCAATCGCCGTCGCTCCTAAATCTACCGCACTTACGGAAGACAAAGCTCCTAGGAAACTCCCGATGGGGGTTCTTTTCGCGGAAACAATAACAACTTTTTTCATAGCGTTTCCTTTTTAGTAGGTTTTGAAAAGAGTACTGTAAAGATACTCCCATAGATAGAGTGAACCAAGCTTGAAATGGCGGCAGGGATCGCAGTCATGGGATTGGCAAAATTTTCTTGTGCCAAAACAACGCCTAAACCCGAATTTTGCATGCCGACCTCAATAGCAATGGTTTTACTAACTTCTTTATTTTTTAGCAGCCAGTGGCTTAATAAATAGCCTAATATAAACCCCATTAAGTGTAAAATCAAAAGGGCACAAAGTAAATGTAAGCCTGCGGATAAAATAATTTCACTGCCTTGACCAATGATACTGGCAACGATTAGTGTAATCAATACCACTGCCACTGGTGGCGCAAAGGGAATACACCTCTGAGTAGTGGACGGAAAATATCGATTGATCAAGATTCCCACAGTGATAGGCAGCAATACTACTTTGAGAGTGCTAAAAAACAATCCACTAGCTGCTACTTCTACATACGTTCCCGAAAGCTTGGAAGTCAAAAGGGGTGTAAACACAATGGCTGTAAAGGTTGAAATAGCAGTCATGGCAACAGATAATGCCACGTTGGCTTTCGCTAGATAGGCGATTACATTAGAAGCTGTGCCGCCCGGACAGCAGGACACTAGAATAAGTCCTACGGCAAAAAAGGTAGGCAGCTCAAACAACACCCCTAACACCCAACCCAAAAAAGGCATAACTGTATACTGAAGTGCAATTCCGAGAAGAACCCATCTTGGAGTACGCCCTACTTCTTTAAAATCTTTCCACTGAAGCGTGATTCCCATTCCCAACATGATCCCCCCAAGACCATAAGTGATTAGTGGCCCTGAAAACCAAGTGAAGCTAGGTGGATAATACAATGCTATCGCTCCTGAAAAACTAACCAACCAAGGAAAAGCCCTTGTAATCTGTGTGGTGACCAAACTTATTCTTTAGGACGCTCCGTCCAGATTTCATGAAGGGGTTTGCCTTTGCTACTAAACCCTTTGTGATACCAATCGTTTGCCTTACGGTCGTATTCAAAAGATAAACGAGCGCCCACGCGACTGTTGTCTCTCGAGAAATACCCAATTTGCTCCACATAATTTCCTTTATCGGCAGTGTATATACCGCCCCCCGAGCCAAAAAACTGAAAGGTTTCGGTATTAAATGCCGTCCATTGAAAACATCCGTCACGTAAAAACTTCATTGTTTTACGGCTTCTTGTGATGTCACGTCTTTGTTCTCCTTCGGGTTTAACGCGCCCAGCCATCAACCATTTTCCATCCAGAATCTGATCTTTTGTCTGCTTGGCTTTCCAAGCGGTACGATCCCACCGAAACGTTTTCAAGCTGTCCTTTGTATACTGTGAGTTGAATTCTAATTTGGCAGAAATTTGGCTTCCATCCTTTTGATAAAACCCTCCTCGTGTCAGGACAAAAAGTGCTGGATTTTCCTGGTATATTGTTTCAATAATGTATTCCTCATCCATAAAAATCCGATGTGTCAATGATTGTCCTTTGTCTGACGTTTGAAATTCAAATACCTGAGCTTGGCTAAACCAGCATACTAAGACGCTCAAAAGAAAAAGTTGATTTTTCACTCGATTGTATTTTAATTTCTATAATTCAAGGCGGGTTCACGATCGCTAAGAAGGGGTATGTATTTAAAATCGTCTCCTCGGACTTCTAAAAACTCTTTTTGTACGTCTGCTCGGAAAGCGGCATCGTCAAATAATTGCATTCCCGTTAAGGCCAGTGTTTTTGCCGCTACCATCATTCCTTTTTCACCGATAGAAGTACCTCCTGCTGCTACTGCTTGCCAGCTGTGTGCTGGAGTTCCTGGCACCCAAGTGGCAGCCCTCAAGCCTGCCGTAGGGACGGCAAAACTGACATCGCCAACATCCGTAGAACCTCCAGATCGATCGCTTATTTCGTAAGGTCTCACACCTTCTACATATTTGGTTGAAAGTTCGCGGTTCAAACTTTTAGCGATTTTTTCTGCAAAAACTCGTTCCTCTTCGGTATAGAAAAAGCCTCCTATTTTTTCGAGGTTTTGCTGCATTCGCTTTTGAAGTCTAGGAACAAATAATAATTCATGGGTGCCTCCGATCATCTCATAGTCCATTGTGGTGCCGGTTCCCAGGGCCGCACCCTTAGCAGCATTCACGATACGGTCAAAAACTCGGATCACCTCATCCCGGGTTTTGTGTCGCGAATAATAATAAACTTCTGCAAAGTCAGGGACTACATTGGGCGCTTCACCACCTCGAGTGATCACATAATGAATCCGTGTGTCGTCAGTTACGTGTTCTCGCATCATATTGACCATCGCATTCATGGCCTCTACACCATCCAATGCCGAACGCCCCATTTCGGGTGCCCCAGCAGCATGGGCTGCAACCCCATAGAAGCGAAATTTGGCAGATTTATTTGCCAGAGCTGGACTAACCCCTGCCGAATTTTCATCGCCCGCGTGCCAGTGCAATGCAATATCTACATCATCAAACAAGCCCGCTCGCGTCATATAAACTTTTCCTGAACCCCCTTCTTCAGCAGGGCATCCAAATAATTTAATAGTGCCTTTCTTTCCGGTTTTCTCTAGATAGTTTTTTACAGTAATCGCAGCCGCAGTTGAAGCTGTTCCAAACAAATGATGCCCGCAAGCATGACCCCCACGCCCCCCGTTAGAGACCTTGTAAGGAAGTGCTTTTTGAGACAAGCCAGGAAGCGCGTCATATTCTGCCAAGATAGCAATAGTAGGCCCTCCTGATCCATAGGTGGCGATAAAGGCTGTAGGAATTCCAGCCACTCCTTTTTCGATTGTAAACCCTTCTTTTGCGAGGGTTTCTTGTAAGAGTGCACTGCTCTGTTCTTCTTGATAACCCAGCTCTGCATAGGACCAAATTGTTTGTGCAATCGTCCCGTATTGATTGCTTTTAGAATCGAGTTGCTGCAACTGTTGGTCATACCGTTTTTGGGCTGTTAGACTTCCTAAAAACAAAACACTGAGTAAAAAAGTTGTATATTTCATAGTCATTATTTATTCATAAATGTATAAAACTTAATTGATCCTAAAAACGTTATACAATTTCCTATTTATTGTAAACTTTATCTGGCCCCCTATTTTAACCTACTTTCTATGAAAAACTATGTTCTACCCCTAATTTGGCTGCTTATCAGTCAGCAACTTCAAAGTCAAGAAGTACGTTTTCAAGAGTATGACCTTTCCAACGGACTTCATGTAATTTTACACCAGGATAATTCAGTTCCTATTGTAACCACTTCAGTGCTCTATCATGTAGGCTCTAAAGATGAAAACCCAGGACGGACCGGATTCGCGCATTTTTTTGAGCATCTTCTTTTTGAGGGAACTCAAAATATCGAGAACGGCAAATGGTTTCAAATTGTTTCTGCCAATGGCGGATCAAACAATGCCTACACGACCGATGACTTCACTTATTATTATGAAAATTTCCCCTCCAACAATCTACAATTAGGCCTTTGGATGGAGTCCGAAAGGATGCTACACCCCATTATTGACGAAACGGGTGTAGAGACTCAAAACGAGGTGGTAAAAGAAGAAAAGCGAATGCGCTATGACAATAGCCCCTACGGGAAATGGAATGAAGAAGTGAAATCTCATCTGTTCCAAGTGCATCCCTACAAACAAACAACCATCGGAAAAATGGAGCATCTAGACGCTGCCACTTTGGATGAATTTTTAGCCTTTAATAAAAAATATTATGTCCCCAACAACGCTGTTCTCACGGTTGCGGGCGACATTGATATTCCTACAACCAAAAAATGGATTTCCGATTATTTTGGCAGCATTCCCAGGGGAGCGGCCATCGAACGGGCTTTCCCAAAAGAAGCACCAATCACAAAAACCATTCAGGCAGAAGCGTACGATTCAAACATTCAAATTCCAGCTCTTTTTATGGCGTATCGAACGCCTGAAAAAAAGTCTCGTGAAGCACGGATTCTTGATATGATTGCTACTTATTTAAGTCAAGGAAAAAGTTCAAAGCTGTATAAAAAACTGGTTGACAAAAAGAAAATGGCTTTGCAGGTAGCTGCATTTAATATTGACACTGAAGAATATGGAACCTATGTAATTTTAGCACTGCCACAAGGGGAAACCTCCTTGGAGACTTTGATTGAAGAAATGGAGGATGAAATAGAAAAAATTCAGAAGAATTTGATCTCAGAAAAAGATTACCAAAAGCTTCAAAATCAATTTGAATCAGACTTTGTTAGTTCCAACTCCAATATTGCTGGAATAGCCAATTCTTTGGCTGAATACTACACTTTTTATGGAGATACTAATTTGATTAATACCGAATTGGATCTCTACCAATCCATTACTAGAGATGAAATCCAAGAGGTTGCTAGAGCCTATTTAAATCCCAACCAACGCTTGGAATTACATTATCTACCCGAATCTAAAAAAGAATAAATATGAAACCACATTACCTACTTCTAGGTATTCTGTTTTGCTATACTTCTGTTGCCGCACAAATAGACCGTTCTCAACAACCACAACCGGGTCCTGAACCAGAAATAAATTTTGGCAGCCCTCAGGAATACCGATTTTCAAACGGACTCACTCTCTTGGTGGTAGAAAATCACAAACTCCCCCAAGTATCTGTTTCCCTTCGAATAGACAATCCCTTGTATCCCGAGGGCGATAAAGCTGGAATCAATCAGTTATTGTCTGAAATGATGGGGAAAGGCTCAAAATCTATTGAAAAAGACGCCTTTGAAGAAGAAATAGATTTTATGGGTGCCCATTTTCATTTTAATCTCGATGGTGCCCATGCCAGTAGTCTTACCCGCTATTTCCCTAGAGTATTTGAAATGCTTGCCGATGCAACGCTGCATCCTAATTTTGTGCCCGAAGAGTTTGAAAAAGAAAAAGAAAAAGCTATCGAAGGACTCAAAACCGCAGAAAAAGATGTCAAAACCGCTGCCAGACGAGTACAAAACCTATTGTCCTATGGTGCCCAGCATCCCTATGGAGAATACACCACTGAAGGCTCTTTGCAGAACAGCACACTTGAAGATTTAATGAAACAATACAAGCAAATTTACCATGCCAAAAATGCCTACCTAATCGTTGTTGGAGACATTAACTTTAAAGCCGCTAAAAAACTAGCCAAAAAGCACTTTGGTCGCTGGAAAGCTGGGGTCATAAAGACAACGTCATTTCCAGCACCTGAAAATGTTTCTGAGACACAAATTGCTTTTGTAGAAATGCCTAATGCTGTGCAATCTGAAATTGCAGCACTATTCACTTCTGACCTTGATAAAAAAAATCCCGACTACTATGCTGCACTTATTGCAAATCAAATTTTAGGGGGTGGCGGAGAAGCGCGACTTTTCCTAAATCTTCGGGAGGACAAAGGGTTTACTTATGGCGCCTATTCTAACCTATCAGGCGATCACAAAACCAAAGCTCGGTTGCGAGTAGCTACTAGTGTACGCAATGCTGTAACCGATAGTGCCGTTGTGAAATTGCACTATGAAATTGATCGTATGTCAAAAGAACTGGTCACAGATGAAGAATTGGATCTAGTCAAAAACAAATACGCAGGGAGTCTCATTCGTTCTTTAGAAGACCCTGAAAACATTGCAAATTTTACCTATAATGTAAAAACGCAAAACCTCCCCGTTAATTTCTACAACAACTTACTCAAAAACATCAAAAAAGTAACCAAAAAGGATATTCTCCGGGCCTCAAAAAAGTATTTATCTGCTGGGCAACTTCGAATTGTGGTTACTGGTAAAGGGAGTGATATTCTCAGTCCTTTAGAAGCTCTGAAAATCAATGGAATGCTCGTGAAAGTCTCTTATTTTGATAAATGGGGAACAGCAACCGAACGACCTGCTTTTTCAAAACCCATACCCGAAGGGACAACCGCTCAATCTGTTATTGAAGGCTATTTAGACGCATTGGGGGAAGAGCCCAATTAGAAAAAATTCAAACCAAACACTCTGTTTATGAAGCTTCCATGCAAGGAATGACATTGCAGATGGAAGAAAAAAAGGTGGGGAACACAAAAATGATCATGGAAATAAAAATGATGGGGAACACCATGCAACGGATTGTAATCAATCAGGCCAATGCATACATGGAAATGCAGGGTCAAAGAATGGATCTTAAAGGCGATGAAAAAGATTCTGTTATGGAGGGACTTCCGCTCTTCCCTGAACTATTTTGTACGGATCAAATATAACTCATAGGCATCGTAGATTGGAATGATAAAGAGGTGTTTGAGATCAAAATTAATCCCAATAAAACCGTCTTCTACGATACCCAAACATTCTTAAAAGTTGCAGAAGTTGAACTCCAAAATGACAGGAGCAGTATAACGCAATTTGGACCATACAAAGACGTGTCTGGGATTAAAGTTCCTGAAAAAATCCAGCCAAATATGGGACCCCAAGAGGTCACTTTTAATTTAATAAACATTGCATTTAACCGCTCTTTTTCAAACACTGATTTTGAATAATAATTAGTAGCTAAAGACACGTCCTAATTAGGGCGTGTTTTTTTTCGATCGGTCACCAGATACACCCCTCCCAAAATAACAATAGAGGCAACAAGTTGTAACCAGTCCAATTTTTCGCCGTCAAGAACTCCCCAAAAAATAGCCACTATGGGAAGCAAATAGGTTATTGAAGAAGAAAACACAGGGGACGAAATCGAGACGAGTTCGTTGAATACCACTTTGGCAAGAGCCGTGCCAAAAAGGGCCAAAATAATGATGTAACCAATCGAGTAACTAACTTCTTCAGACTGAATGTCTAAGTCAAAAACCCCCGAATTAAAAGCAATAATCAGCGCTGGAGGCGCAATGGCAATAAAATTACCCAAAGCAATCCCCAAAGAAGAAATCCCTTGTAATCGGTATTTGATGATATTGACATTAGCGGCGTAACAAATGGCTGAAATCACAACCAATAGTAAATACAAACTGTTCTCGAAACCGGTGTTCTGTATTTGCTTCACCACAAGTATAAAAGTCCCGATCAGCCCAACAAATACGCCCATCAATTTTTTACGTTTCAAGGCAATTCCAAACAAAAAGAATCCAAAAAGCAAGGTAAACAATGGTGTGAG
>QXYU01000038.1:26903-85946 GCA_009886755.1 Flavobacteriaceae bacterium | reverse complement strand
ATTAAGTACCGCAGCAATGGCACTGTCAATTTTTGTTTCGGCAAAAGCAAATAGGTAATTGGGGAAAAAAGTGCCCAAAAAACCCGAAACAACAATCCAACGCCATTGAGGTCTTGGAATCTGTTTGAGATGCTTTAAGCCTGCTATGGTAAGTATTGATAGCGTAAACAAAATCCGAAGGGAACCGACTTGTAAGGGAGTCAAGGCGACCAGTCCTTTTTTGATTAGGATATAGGAACTTCCCCAGATGAGAGAAAGCAGCAGCAAATAAAGCCATTTCTTATATGTAATCGTCATCTACCTGTAAAGGTGCATTTATTTTTTTGCTTTCCACTCCAGGGTCTCCATTAAATGAATGACATCTTTTTCGATATAATCCAATGCTGGAAGGAGAGAGTCATAATTGGGCCGAGAATAAAAATAAAGTGAGCCCACCATAAAATGGTCTGTGCTATCGGTCAAAAAAAACTGAAGCTGTGAAGCTGCGTCTCCCACCACCTTAAATAGGGTACCATAAACTCGATGATCGGGATTGACAAACAGGCGTTCTGGTATTTCTACTGCTTTACTAATGTGTTTACTTGGCAATTTGTAGGCGTCTGTCAACAATGAGTCTAGATTGTTCGTCACAGGAACATAGGACAAATAGAGTGTTGCTTTCATATCGGGATAAACCAGTGAATGTCCTTGTCGAGCACTTCTCTTTATCCGCGCTGTTTGATTGTATTCAAACCCAAAAGGAGCCTTGTTCCGAAACGACTGGTATGAGGGATCTGGATAGTTCAATGACAACAAGCCTTTGGGCTTGGGTAAGCTCGTTTGTACACAACCCATTGCCACACACGCCAATAAAAAATACCCTAGATGTTTGATATGCATTATTTTTTCTTTGGTAGGGTTACTTTGATTTGGCGGATGCGTTTTCTATCCACAGATTCTACAGTGAAAAGCAAATGATCAAAAGAGAGCTTCTGTCCCTTTTTGGGAAGGGATTGTGCCAGCTCCAATAAAAACCCTGCCAATGTTTCTGCCTCACCTTTGACCTTTTCAAAACTTTCTTCATCCGACAACTGAATGATTTTTAAAAAATCCTTTAAACTTGTTTTGGCGTCAAAAACATAGTTGTAGGCATCGAGTTTGGAATAAAAAAGTGGATCTTCATCAAACTCATCCGAGATATCTCCCACAATTTCTTCAATAATATCTTCCAAGGTAACCACTCCTTGGGTACCTCCATATTCATCTACAACCACAGCCAAATGAATTTTCTTTTGCTGAAACTCCGCCAACAGATCATCTAGTTTTTTATTCTCAGGAACATAAAAAGGTTCTCGCAACAAGCTTTGCCATTTAAAACTTTCATCTCCTAGGTGTGGCAATAAGTCCTTTACATAGAGGATTCCAGAGATCACCTCTTGTTTTTCTTTATATACTGGGATTCTTGAAAAGCCTTTGTCTAGTATCGTGGGAATGATTTCTTGGATATTCGCTCCCTCAAAAAGAGTAAACATATCAACTCGAGGGCACATAACTTCTTTTACTTCCGTATTCCCAAAATTAACGATCCCTTGAAGTATTTTCTCTTCTTCTTTGGAACGTTTTTCTTCGGTGTTGAGTTCCAACACTTGTGAAAGTTGATCCACAGAAAAATCATTTTTGGGTTGTTTGGCTCGCTTTTCAAACCAAAGGGTCAGTTTACTCATAGGACTGGTGATAAAGAAAAGCAAGTAACGGTCTAAAGATTTGAGGACAGGAGCCATCAATTGAGAAAAACCCAAGGCATTTCGATTCGCATAGACTTTTGGAAGAATTTCCCCAAATACCAATATCAGTCCAGTGATTAATCCTATTTCAATCAATAAGACGACAATGGGATTTGAAATTCCACTGAGATACAAAGGGCTCAAGGAAGCAAATAACAATACAATGGCAATGTTGATAAAGTTGTTGGCCACCAATATGATCGCCAACAACCGATTTGGCTTTGCCAAAAGCGACCGAATCAATGAAAGGTGCTTTGCGTTTTGGGCTTCCGCTTCACTTAAGGTGGCACTATTGAGGGAGAAGAAAGCTACTTCGGCACCCGAAATGAGTGCTGAAGATGTGATTAATCCCAACAGAAGCACCCCTTTTAGCCATACAAAGGACATATCCAATGAAAAAAGACTACTCAATAAGGCGGGTTCTGGGTCCAACTATTTGCTTGCTTTAGTTTAGAATGGTAGATCATCATCCGGAGGGGTTTCCTCGGCCTTTGGGCTTTGCGGACTGGCTTGATTGCCGATCGTATCCGTTTGTTTTTTAGTGTTTAAAAAAGTAAACTCATTGACGTGAATCTCGGTAGTGTAGCGATCTACACCCTCTTTCGTTTGCCATTTTCGAGTTTTCATTTTGCCTTCCACATAGACTTTATCGCCTTTGCTAAGATACTTCTCACAGATTTCTGCGGCCTTGTCTCTAAGAACAACATTATGCCATTCGGTGTTAGTAACTCGATCGCCTGTGCTTTTGTTGGTATAGGATTCATTCGTCGCTAGACTAAATCGTCCAATACAATTGCCTCCATCAAAATAATGGAGCTTGACATCGTCTCCTAGATGTCCAATCAGGATTACTTTGTTTAAGGTGCCATTCATAATTATTGATTTAAGAGCATAGTCAAATATAGGAATTTTTTGATGTCTCGTTTTCCTTCAAGAAATTAGCAATCGGTACTGGAACGGGCAGTTGATACCACTGTTCCCAATCGTACCCATCTATCCGAATATCGGTTAATTTCACTTCCCAAAAACTGATTTCTATGTGTTGATGGCTCAGCTTGTGTAGCTGAGGAGGAGCCATTTGACGCACAACAAACGGGTCCTTTGTGAATCGCTGGATCACTTCGTTGAATTTCTGGTTAGGCTTTTTAAGTGTGTGGTTTGCTTCTACCAGTGGGAATTCATACAGTTTGTACCAAATCCCTTTGGCTGTCCGCTGTTGTAGATATTTTTTTTCATCGCCACAATCAAAGACCAGGTAATGAAAAAACCGCTTTTTAATTTTACTCCTTTTCTCTTTTACGGGTAAGTGCGCAACCTGTTGGAGAGCATACGCATTGCAGTCTCTCTGAAGGGGGCATATGGAGCACTTGGGCTGTTGGGGCGAACATTGTAAGGCGCCCAGTTCCATCACGGCTTGATTGAAAGTGCCAGGATCTGAGGCAGGAAGTGCGTTTTGAGCAATTGCCTTAAAGTGTTTAAAAGCTGGAGCGCTATTGATCGGTACATCTATTCCAAAAAAACGGGCGTATACACGGTAAACGTTTCCGTCCACAACAGCTTGCTTGACCCCAAAAGCAATGGAAGCAATCGCGCTAGCGGTATAGTCCCCCACCCCTTTAAGTGTTTTGAGCGTTTCAAAATCAGAAGGAAAAAGCCCTCCCAACTCTCGACTAATGTATTGAGCGGTGCTGTGTAAATTTCGAGCCCGAGAATAATACCCCAACCCTTGCCATAATTTAAGCACTGCTTCCTCTGGGGCCGCCGCCAAATCATGCACTGTAGGATAGGTTTCCACAAAAGCTTTGTAATAGGGAAGGCCCTGTTGGGTTCGTGTTTGCTGCATGATGATTTCAGACAGCCATATATGATATGGATCTTTGGTCTCCCGCCAAGGAAAATCTCGCTTGTAGACCTCATACCAATCCAATAGTTGTTTTTGCCAAATCATCTTTGTAAAGATACCAGAAAGCGGCGGCTCAATTCCTCCTTTTAAATTGGTTATTCAGAGTAGTTTATAATTTTTTAATGTGTATATTTGCGAGCCTTTAAATCTAATAATCTAAATCTGTAAATAACACAAAATGACAAAAGCAGATATCGTATCCAACATATCAGAGCAGTCGGGAATTGACAAAGCCGATGTGCAAGCGATTGTTGAAAAATTTATGAGTGAAGTCAAAGGTTCTTTGGAAAACGGCGAGAATGTTTACCTGAGAGGCTTTGGTAGTTTTATTATTAAAACACGCGCCGAAAAAACCGGTCGGAATATTTCCAAAAACGTGGCAGTTCAAATCCCTGCTCACAATATTCCTGCCTTCAAGCCTGCGAAAGTATTTGTACAAGGAGTCAAATCCAAAGTACCCGTAGCTTAAAAAAAATATTGTCCAATTTAATTTAGCAACATATGCCTAGTGGTAAAAAACGCAAAAGACACAAGGTAGCGACGCACAAGCGTAAAAAGCGCAGAAGAGCGAATCGCCACAAAAAGAAATAGTGTGTAGGGCACACTTAAAAATCTCCCACGTTCATTGAAATTGTTTTTGAAAAAAAACAACAGGTAATAACCTGATATTTATTGTTTAATCATTGTCCCCTGGGACAATACAAACTAGTTCAGAGTGAATAAAGAACTGATTATCCGATCGAATTCCTCTGCTGTTGATTTTGCTTTGCTCAAGGATGGAAAGTTAATTGAGCTTAACAAAGAAGTGGAAAACAATAAATTTTCTGTTGGCGACATTTATGTTGCCAAAGCCAGAAAATCTATGGCAGGGCTCAATGCAGCCTTTGTCAACGTAGGTCACGAAAAAGATGGTTTTCTACACTATCACGATCTCGGCCCACGATTCCCTTCTATGATAAAATTTTTAAAACAAATAAGTACAGGTAAGCAAAAAGACTATTTTCTAAAAAATTTCCGCTTCGAAGAAGATATTCCCAAAGACGGGAATATTGAATCTGCAGTTAAAAGTCAGCAAACCCTATTGGTTCAGGTAGTGAAAGAACCGATCTCAACCAAAGGGCCGCGCTTAAGTTCAGAAATATCGTTAGCCGGCCGTTTTATGGTGGTTATGCCTTTTTCCGACCGCGTCTCTATTTCGCAAAAAATAGAAGACCGCGCTGAAAAAAGCCGACTCAAACGCTTGGTGCAGAGTATCCGCCCTAAAGGGTTTGGTATTATTATCCGCACCGTAGCCGAAGGGCAAAAAGTAGCTGAACTCGACGCCGACTTGCAAGGGCTCTTAAAACGTTGGAAAAATTTATGCCAACAATTGCCACGCATCGACAAACACCCTACCAAGGTACTGAGCGAGATCAACCGATCTTCCTCCATCTTGCGAGATGTTTTCGATGATAGTTTCAAAGGCATTTATACTGATGACCCACAACTGCATGAAGAAGTGAAGGACTATTTGGCGGCCATTGCCCCAAAAAAACAGAGTATTGTCAAGCTGTACAAAGACCAACTGCCCATTTTTGAAAAATATGGTGTAGATCGTCAGATCAAAACAGCCTTTGGCCAAACGGTTTCCATGCAAAAAGGAGCCTATTTGGTCATTGAACATACCGAAGCCCTTCACGTAATCGATGTCAACAGCGGAAACCGATCCAACAAATCGCGATCACAAGAAGACACCGCTTTGGAAGTCAACATGATTGCTGCCTCTGAAATTGCACGGCAGCTACGACTCCGAGACATGGGCGGAATCATTGTGGTCGATTTTATTGATCTCAACTCTGGGGAAAACAGACGCAAATTGTTTGAACACCTCCGTGATGAGATGAAAGAAGACCGAACCAAACACAAAATATTGCCTCCGAGCAAGTTTGGTCTGATCCAGATTACCCGACAACGGGTTCGTCCGGAAATGAATATTAAAACCAAAGAGCGCAATCCAAACCAAAATGGTGAGGTAGAAGCGCCCATTGTTCTAATCGACAAAATCAACGCAGAGCTTAACAAAGTTGTTAAGTATAAGCACAACAAAGGACAAAGCATTCATTTGCATTTGCACCCTTTTATCGCTGCTTATCTCACCAAAGGATTTCCATCCATCCGATTCAAATGGTGGTTAGAACACAAAAAATGGGTACGTGTCGTACCCAGAAATGCTTACTTGTATTTAGATTTTCGTTTTCTCAACAATTCGGGAAAACGACTTAGGAATTAAATAAAACCGCCCTACTGATGTAGGGCGGTTTTTTTATTTTTATCCCATGCCAACGGAAGGTTTAACTATTACCGAAGCTCAAAAAAAATTAGAGCACTACTGCGCCTATCAGGAGCGATGCCACCAAGAGGTCAATGCCAAGCTCAAAAGCTATGGAATGATTCCTGCCGCTAGAGACCAAATCATCGGACATCTGATTACCCAAAACTATCTCAACGAAAGTCGTTTTGCCCAAAGCTTCACCCGGGGAAAGTTCCGTATAAAGAAGTGGGGTAAAGAACGTATTGAGCGGGAACTTAAATTCAAACAAATTTCCCCTTATAACATCCGATTAGGCCTTCTAGAAATTGACCCTACGGAATACTTGGAAACACTGGAAAGCCTTGCACAAAAATTCTGGGAAACCCATATCAACAAACCCCTATCTCTTCGTAAAAAGAAGGTTTATACCGCTCTCAAATACCGAGGATGGGAAACCGAACACATCTTTGACTGTCTCAATCGCTTAGAAAGTGAAACGGACGCCAAATAGTCCATTGCCCAAAGGCATGGGAACTAAATTCGTTTCTGTATATCGAGTATTAAAAATATTGTTGAAAGCTGCTTCTAGCTGAAAGGCTCCTAATTGCCACTGCAAACCAACGTCAACAACAGTGTATGGCGTTTGCGTCTGACGTTGTGCATATTTATAACTAACAGCAGTAGATAATGTCTTTGTCCATTGCGCTTGATAGTTGAACGTAAGGTGGTGTTTGAGCGAATTGATCTGATAACGGGAATCTGTTCCGGGTAACGATTTTAAATCATCCTTAAGATAGGTATAGCCTAAATTAATTCGGTGGGGCTGCTGTTTCCAAAAAAACACGCCTTTGGCTTCCCAATCCAATCCGAGTGTATTAACGGTTCGTATATTGGTCGCCTGAAAAGGAGCTTCCTCTGAGGAACGGATATAATCAATGAGGTTATTTGCACTGCGGTAAAAAACAGCAGTACTCATTTGAAAATTTGCCTGAATCCAACGAAAGCCAACTTCTTCGGTAATTGCTTCCTCTACTTCCAAGTTTTCATTTCCAAGGGTGGTTGGGTCACTGTAATACAAATCGGTGAAAGTAGGAACCCGATACGTAGCTCCTGCATTGGCAAAAACACCGAAGCGGTTCGAAACCGCGTAGCCTACATCTATACCCGGAAAAAAGAAGGCGTCAAAGTCCGAATATTGACTGATCGCAATTCCAGGAGTTAGTTCCCATTTATCGTCCCCGAAAAAAAACTGGTGTTCGGCAAAAAAAGTAGTAATCAGACGATCGTGATCGCCCAAGTTGTTACTCGAAATTGTTGTTCGGGCAACATCAATTCCCATTCCACTAATCCCCCAATCGGATGTTTTAGATACATCCAAAGCAATTCCTGTTTTGTGGGTGATATGTAAATTCCGATAAAAAGAAGGCTCTTCCCGAAGGAATAAATACATATCTTGACCTCTTCGCCAATAAATCTTGGGCTTAAAAGTCCACTCACCAGAAGCAAACTGAGATGTTAAGGCTAACAGACTGGCTTGGGTTTCTTCGTATTGCTCCTCATAGCTGGGCAAGGCATAAAAGCCATTGGCTCCAAATTTACGATCACTAAAACTCGCTAGTAATCGCAATGGCATTACCGCTGTTTTTAGTTCTCCTTTGAGGAACACTTGATTGCTTTTAAAATCTGTGTTGTAGCGATACCCCTCCGAACTATTCCGGCTGTAGTGCGCCATCAATCCTGTTTTTTTACCTTGGGTTTGAAATGTTGTTTCCACATTTCGTTGTTTATAAGAACCTGCTGAGGTCCCTATATTTCCCTGTGTTTCGTGTGGGGTTTTGGTAACAATATTGATGGCTCCAGTAAAAGCGTTTTGCCCAAAGACCCGAGCGGCCGGACCTTTGTAAATTTCGATCCGTTCAATCGTTTCCAACGGTGGAGCAAAATTGAGCAAGTGATGGCCCGTTTGCGCATCTTCCAGCTTGATCCCATCCACTAATAAAAGGGTTTGATCAAAACCGCCACCTCTAATAAACAAGTCCGCTTGCATCCCAGCAACGCCACGTCGACGAATATCAACTCCTGCTACTTGCTGTAAAAGTTCCGCTAGGTTTTGCGCTGGTGATTGGCTGATTTCTACTTGAGAAATGGTCTGAATAAATCGAGCATTTTTGGACAGTGCTTGGTCGATACGAGCCGATGTAAGAACTACTTCGTCCAACTGGGTCTTAGATAAAGAATCTTGAGGGGTTTGTGATTGAGCAATACCTCCAACAAATAGGCACAAAAAAGCTACCTTAATAGTTTTCATTTTTATGAAATTTGGGGGATTAAAAATTTGAATAAGGCCTGTTAAGCCTAGTCGCTTAACAAAATAACTTTGTTTTCTTTCATCTCAACGGTTCCAGATTGCAACTCAAAGTGCAATTCGCTTTTGGTTATTGAGGCGAAAAAAGACTGGGCTTCTTCTGCTATGTCAATAGATCCCTTGATGACAACCGTACCTGCTTGTAGGGTTGAAACAATTGGAGCGTGATTTTCTAACAATTGAAAGCTTCCTTTGGTGCCGGGTAAGCTAACCGAGTTCACCTCCCCTTGAAAAAGGGTTGCTTCGGGGGAAATAATTTCTAAATACATTATTCTTCAGCCAACATTTGCTCGCCAGTCTCGATGGCTTCTTCAATAGACCCTTTCAAGTTAAAAGCTGCTTCTGGAATGTGATCCAACTCACCATCCATAATCATATTAAATCCTTTGATGGTCTCTTTAATATCTACTAATACCCCAGGGATTCCCGTAAACTGTTCCGCTACATGGAAAGGCTGTGATAAGAAACGCTGCACACGTCGTGCGCGAGAAACAGCTAATTTATCTTCTTCTGACAATTCCTCCATCCCCAAAATGGCGATGATATCTTGTAATTCTTTATAACGTTGCAATAATTCCTTCACACGTTGTGCGCAATCGTAATGTTCGTCCCCAAGAATTTCGGCTGTCAAGATTCGAGAAGTAGAGTCCAAAGGATCTACGGCCGGATAAATTCCAAGTTCTGCAATCTTACGAGACAATACAGTAGTAGCATCTAAGTGGGCAAAAGTTGTTGCTGGAGCTGGGTCTGTCAAGTCATCCGCAGGAACATAAACCGCCTGAACCGAAGTAATCGATCCTTTTTTCGTAGATGTAATTCGCTCTTGCATCGCACCCATCTCTGTTGCCAAAGTAGGCTGATATCCTACGGCTGACGGCATACGTCCTAATAGGGCCGATACCTCTGAACCGGCTTGGGTAAAGCGGAAAATATTATCTACAAAAAACAATACATCTTTCCCTTGTCCGTCTCCAGCTCCATCACGGAAATATTCTGCGATAGTCAAACCAGAAAGGGCTACTCGGGCACGTGCTCCTGGAGGCTCATTCATTTGTCCAAACACGAAAGTCGCTTTAGAATCAAGCATGGCTTTTTTGTCAACCTTCGTCAAATCCCATCCCCCTTCTTCCATGGAGTGTAAAAAGTCATCTCCGTATTTGATAATCCCAGATTCTAACATCTCACGAAGCAAATCGTTACCCTCTCGAGTACGTTCACCAACTCCGGCAAATACAGACAATCCTCCGTGACCTTTTGCAATATTATTGATCAATTCTTGAATCAATACGGTTTTTCCTACCCCTGCACCTCCAAACAATCCGATTTTTCCTCCTTTGGCATAGGGTTCAATCAAGTCAACAACCTTAATCCCTGTAAAAAGAACTTCTGTAGAGGTTGATAATTCATCAAACTGAGGGGCTGCTCGGTGAATCGGAAGCCCTTGCTCTCCATCTTTGGGAAGGTCTCCCAAACCGTCAATAGCATCTCCAATCACGTTGAAAAGGCGACCATAAACAGCATCTCCGATAGGCATTTGAATTGCGGAACCTGTTTGGTTAACAACAGCTCCGCGATACAAACCATCGGTTGAATCCATAGAAATCGTACGAACTGTATCTTCACCAATGTGAGATTGAACTTCCAAAACGAGTTTGGAGCCGTCTTCGTTATTGATTTCTAACGCATCATAAATTTTAGGAAGGGTAGCACCTTCGCTTGCGAAGGTTACATCGACAACGGGGCCAATGATTTGGGATACTTTGCCTTGGGTCTGAGCCATCTGAAAGAGTTTTAACTTTTAAGCTGTGCAAATATACTAGGTACGGCAGAGATACGCCATCAATTTTTTAGGTTTTTTTTCAATAAAAAAGGGGGCCAAAAGCCCCCTTTGCAATTTGGTATCCCTTACTTAGGGTTGAAAAGTCAATCCAATGTAATAGGTAGTCCCTATAAGACCTGATCCAGGAGATGAAACATACTCGTTATTGGTTAGGTTTGATCCTCCAAGCTTAATCGAAAGATTATTAAGATTATACGTGATCTGAGCATCTAACAAATCTCTTGCAGGGATAATTCCATCGTAGAATGTCGACTCCCACAAGTAAGAATCATAATGTCTGAAGTTAATTCCAAATCCTATGTTTTTGAATAAGTTCTCTTTCCCTAATGAAAATTTAAAGGTGTTCTCAGGAGTATTGAACCCAGCTTCAAAGTCAGGATCTTCACTTTGATCAAAATCAAACTTAGCGTAGGTGTAACTTAGGCCAAGATCAAATCCAGATAGAACTGTATTGAGTCCAAAATTAAACCCACTAGATTTTACATCGGCATCTGTGTTTGTTGTTATAGAAGTTCCTGTAAAATCTGATGATGCGAGTGCTATTACACTGGCAGGGGTTCCTCCAGGTACGGCTTGTCCCGTTAAAACAGCATTAGGTATCTGTTCTGTGAAATTTACATCTCCATAGTGAGGTGTAACTACTGTTGCTCCTGAAATAAAATCTTCATAATCATTCATATAATAACTAGCATCAATAAAGACCTTGCCTAGCTGGCCTCTATATCCAAACTCGTAGGCTGTAATCTTTTCCGGGCTAACATTTGCGACATTCGCCTTGACAAGATCGGCAGGGTTTTGTGTTTGCGAAAACTTTGTTACAGATTCAAATGTCCAAGAGTTGTCTTTAATGTTATTTCCTGTTAAGGTAGCATAGTTGGTCACTCCTAGTGTTGGGAAAGCGGCTTGAAGTGCTGAGGAAATATTGTTTTCTCTAGCCGTTGTCTCATATCTTCCGTAGTTATCACTCGCGGATCCTAATAGAATTCCAATAGGTGTTTCTAGACCGATATATTGGTTTTGAGTTGTAGGATAACGGAATCCTGTTTGGTAGGAAACTCGGAAGTTGTGTTTGCGCGCTGCGTCTGGCGTCCAAACAAAAGAGGCTCTTGGCGAATAATTTGCTTCATAGTTTTGAGCACCATCGTAACGTAGGGATCCTGTAAACTTGAGTTTTTCTCCAAATTTACGTTGTGCCTGCACATACAATCCGTACTCAGAATAATCGATTGTGCTACCACGATCTGTAAAAATACTTCCGTCAGAATTCAAGCTGTAAGACCGATAAGAACCGCCCACTTGGATTTCAGCAAAACTGATTTTATCCTTAAAGTTATAGTTTCCATCAAAATGCATCAAACTTGTTTTATCTGTAAACTTAGATCCTTCATACAAGGGAGTAGTAATGATGGTATTAAACAGATTTTCGAACTCAGCAGAACCAACTTGAGCAAGACCAGAATTGGCTGCTTGTCTAGCTGCTGTGTGTGCCTCAGGGCTTGTTGCGCCACCTAAAACAGAATTTATATAAGCTCCTCCATAAGTTCCAAACCACTGAGGGGCTTGAACAGTATTGATAGCCAAACCTGTAGCAACGGCGTCATAAGCATTTCCAGAATCTTCGATGGTAGTATATCCACGTACGAAGAAATTGTCTCCCCGGATCTCCAATTTATGCTGCTGCATCATGAAATCTTTTAGAATATAGCGACTCGCACCTTGGTAGATAGAGTTCCCCATCCCTACTTTGGAAACAAAAATGGCCTCTGTGGTATCACTGAGTTTATAATGCAATGCAACGTCAAATTTAGTTGAAGTAGCATCGCCATTATACAACTGTTGTTCCGTATAACCATCCATCCCTACAGTAACATTGCTGTCAAGAGCTGAAGCATCAATTGCTCCATCTATAAATGCACCAGAACCAGGTATTAAGTTATATGGAGTGCCAGCCGGTACAAGTCCTTGTAAAGCAGCCCCCGCAGCATATTGAGTTCCTATAGCGTCTCTAACAGCCTGAGTTCCTTTTGCTATTGCTTGGTAGTCAAAGTTGAGCGCAATTTCGTCTCCATAGACATTAGCCGCATCAAAAACGGTTTCATTCCCTGTTCTATCGATTCGAGTATCGGCTTTTCCAGCTCCTGCATCAATATACATTCGATCATCAGAAGCTGACCATTCTTTGCCTTGGTAATGGGAAACATTAAACTTCAAAGCAAACTTATCACTCAGTTTAAGAGCAGCACGAACCGCAACATCGTAGTAGGTATTGTCTCCGTTATTGGAAGATGAGTTAATTCCCGTTTTGGCATAGGCAGAAACTCCTTCACTGTCAAATGGGTTTTTACTTCGCATAAACAAAATACCGTTAAAGGCATTGGCTCCATACAAAGCAGAAGAGGCTCCAGGAAGTAACTCCAAGGACTCAACATCTAGTTGATTCAACCCAAGTAAGTTTCCTACTGAAAAGTTTAGTCCTGGTGCTGCATTATCCATTCCATCTACCAACTGCAAAAATCGAGTATTGGCAAAAGAAGCAAAACCACGTGTGTTTACAGAAGGAAAACCTATAGCAGAATAATTGACATCCACTCCTTTTAGGTTTTCTAAAGAGTTATAAAAGTCTGGAGAGGTTGTATTTCGAATATCTTTCAAACTCAAACGCTCTACAGAAACAGGCGATTCTGCAATTCTTTCTGGGGTTCTGGAAGCCGCAATAATAATTTCATCTAATTGGCTGGCTTGTTCCATCAAAGTAATGTTGATCGAAGCTCCTGCGTCGGAAACACTAAGTTGCTGTGAAGCAAAGCCTACAGCAGAAATTTCCAACATTATGGGTAATGATTGAGTCGTCTCAACCTGGAAGTTTCCATCAAAGTCGGTAACAACACCTTCTGTGGAGGAAAGGACGATGTTCACACCAGGAACCGCCTGATTGTTCTCATCCACTACCGTACCGGAAAGCATTGTTTGGGCCAATGCCGTCGTCGCGCAGAGCAGCATTAGCAATAGTGATGTAATTCTTTTCATTTTTTCGGAAGTTTTATAAATATTCACTAAATATATGAGAATATTGCAACACTTCATAATAAAAGTTAAACACGAAAAGTATTTTATCTTTAGGTTTTTGAAGGAACTTTCTCAACTGCTTCACTTTTAAGGGCTATGCTAAACATCAAATCTATTTTCTACTTCAGCATCAAAAGCTTACTGAAAGCTTTTACTCCTTTCTATTTCCGTCATATTCGCGTTTTTGGCAGAGAAAATCTACCCAAAGAAGGTGCGTTGCTTTTTTCCCCCAACCATCAAGGCGCCTTTTTAGACCCCATACTTGTGGGAGCTTATGTCCCTGGAAAATTATTTTCCCTTACACGGGGCGATGTTTTTGTGCCTCCATATCGATGGGTTTTTGAAGCCCTACAGATGCTTCCTGTATTTCGAATTCGAAACGGATTTTCAAGCCTAAAAAACAATGACACCACCTTTGATAGATGTCATGAAATTCTGAAGCAAGGAAAAAATTTGATGATGTTTTCTGAAGGACTGCATCACAAAGAAATGTTCTTGTATCCAGTATCCAAGGGATCCAGTCGCTTGATCTTTAATGCTCAAAAAAAATATCCTGACAATCCTATGTATTTAATTCCTGTCGGGATCAACTATCAGGATTATCAGCGACCATGGAAAGGACTACACCTTGTTTTTGGCACAGCGATTCCCATCCAAAAATACCTATCCAACTCCGAAAAAGAAGTCCACCTAATCAATCAAATCCGAACCGATTTGGCTCAAGGGATGAAGGACTGCCTATGGATTCCGGAAAACAGCGAAGATTACACAAGCAAAGTCGATACGCTTCAAAAAATAGACTCCCGAGAATCCTTTAAAACCATTCGCCAGCTCTTGCATACCCCTCAAAGCAAAATAGTTAAAAGTCAGAAAAAAGCCCCTTTTATTAAGGCTGTGATTTATCTACTTCGTTTGCCCAACGCTCTCCCTCTTTGGATCACCAAAAGACTCATCAAATCCTTTTCTGATCCTATATTTCATGGTTCGGTAAAGTTTGCCGCTGGATTGGTCATATTCCCTATATGGTTCGTTTTTACTGGGATTATTGCTGCCTACTTCGCAGGAATAGCAATGTCGGCAGGGCTTGTTTCCTTTTTTATATTGATTTTATATATACAACAACGTATTATTAATAGTAATTTCTGATTTATATGTTTTTTTAAAGCAAATTAAATGATTTTTTGTCTTTTTAATTTTCATTTTAATGTCTTTTGCTATTATAAAAAGAATTGTGATAGGTTTTTCTTATAATTTATAAATAAAAGAATAGTTTGTAGCTTCGCCAGCATGATAGATATGTTAATAATAGGAGCGGGGCCGATTGGTTTGGCCTGTGGGATTGCCGCCCAAGAAGCAGGATTGGACTACTTGATCGTTGACAAAGGCACCTTGGTCAATTCCATCTACCACTATCCTCTAAACATGACTTTCTTCTCCACTTCCGATCGATTAGAGATCGGAGGGTTGCCCTTCATCTCACAAAATCCAAAACCGACGCGTTCCGAAGCCTTAGAATATTATCGCAGGGTGACACAACATCATCAATTAAAGCTACATCTCTATGAAGGTGTGAAGGCGGTAGATCGGTCCGCAGAAAACACTTTCTTAATTCACACCACCAAAGCTAGCTACACCGCCAAAAATATTGTGATCGCAACAGGATTCTACGACGCTCCCTACCTGCTGAATATTCCTGGAGAGAATCTGGATAAAGTCCGCCACTACTACACCGAACCGCATCCCTATTTTAATATGGATATTGCCATAGTAGGTGCTGCTAATTCGGCCGTTGATGCCGCCTTGGAAACCTATCGTAAAGGGGCGAAAAGCGTTCGTATGATTATTCGTGAAAAGCAAATTGGGCAAAACGTCAAATACTGGGCACGGCCGGATATTGTCAATCGAATCCAGGAGGGCAGTATTCAAGCCTATTTTGAGTCTGAGCTAAAAGAAATTACTGCAAGTACCATTCGCATTCAAACACCCACTGAAACCCTTGAAATTCGAAACGATTATGTGTTAGCAATGACGGGCTACCAGCCCAATTTTGCGCTATTAGAGTCGCTAGGCGTGGCGTTTCATAAGGATCCTTTCAGAACCCCTGTTTATAATGAGAAAACCATGGAGGCAAATCAAACAGGAGTATATCTGGCAGGAGTAGTTTGTGGAGGGTTAAAGACTAATAAATGGTTTATTGAAAATTCACGTGAACACGCCGCTTTGATCGTCAAAGGAATTGTCGCCAAAGGAGAGATTTAGACCAGCTTGGCTAGCGCCAAAACACTCCCTACGTGAAGCCCTTCGTGAACTAAACAGAACATGATTGCATCCTCAACGCTTTTGAGTTCCATTTTGGCAGAAGTCGTGTAAACCTCGTAGTTTTTGAATATTCCCTTGTCCAAATCTTCCAGTAACTGGGTGTATTTGGCATCAAATAAGGCAATAAGTTCATCCACATCCTTTTGTGTAACGCGCACTGTTGGTGCTGTGCCCTTATTATACTGACGCATCCATTTTTCAGGAATCCCCATTGGCAGGCCAGAATAGTGATAAACAAGTCTTTGAAAACTCACCATACAATGAGCAATATTCCAAAAGATATTGTTATTGAATCCCTTGGGAATGGAATTGATTTCTGTGAGGGTGAATTTTGTCAGTAGACTCTTGAAAATCTGACGGTTGTGACCCAATATTTGTAGTGATTTTTCCAAAATAGAAGATTAACGGGTCGCGTTATAAATAACTTCCAACTCTGCCGCTTTAATCTCCGCTAGATTGCCGAAGAGCTCCACTCCAAAGGGGTTTAAGGCGCCCATAGTTGGATATTTGATCATTCCTCGATCGTTAATTAAAAAACCTTCACGAGGAACTATCTGACTTATATTAGCCCCTAATATTAGGCCCAAATTAAAATTGTCGTAGTCTTCCATAGAAAGCGTTCCGTCTTCAATGGTCGCTTTATTTAATAATGTATTGATGTTTTCAGTGATGGTAAATGCGTAGTGCGAAGGCAAGCCACTGTCATCCATTTGCAACAACCCACTTAGGATATACTTGTCGCCATTGGTTCCACTGCCAACGGTGTTATCAACCGCGTAATCTGGAAGAGGATTCCCAGAAGGAGAAAGATATAAATACAATCGCTCAGGGAGGTAGAGAGAGGAATTGGTGCGATACAAATCGGAAACATACAAACGTAGATTTGCTTGATTGACCAACCTTCTTTCTGATTTTATAGGTAGAATAGCATCCCGCTGCTGAGTGGCTGTTTGTCCAAAGAGAGAGAGATTGGCAAAGTATTTTCCACCTTGGATGTATATTTTTTCAGATGGCTTTTTTTGAATCCCAGCCAGAACACTTTCCATTATCGCAGGGTCTCCCGATTCCGTTTGGATCGTGTTGAACGTAACTCCACCGAGGGGCAAATTAAAATTTCCATTTGCTGTTTCCGTAAAGTCGTCTGTAATATCGTCAGTCGTGCCGTTTTCGTTATTGACGTCATAATTATACCTCACTTTGATCTGGGCATTATTGATGTCTAATAGCATCATCAGATCATCCGAGAATTGATCCGCCTGGATGATGATTCCCTTAAAAATTGATTGGAAGTTTGATAGGTTTTCGAGAGCGTCTTCTCCTTCTAAATCAATCAGGTTTTTTTGGAAAAACAACTTATCTAAAGGGACCCGAATTCGAGGAGTAAGGCGTCCTTCGATCATAGTCGTTTCATCTTCTTCCGTATCGGGATCATCTTCTTCGTAATAATAGGGTATTTCCTCAAAATCAAGCTGAAAATTCCCTTCAAAAAGGGTTTCCCTAGTAAAGCCTAGCGAAGCATAATCTGTATTACTAAAGTAGGGGCGTAATGCCGCAAAATTCTCGTCAGGATCAAGTTGGCTTAAATAATAGGTGAGTTCCTTAACTTTTAAATTGAAGCTTGCATTACGATTGCCATAAAGAGAATCAATTTCATACACATTATCACCGGCATCGTAACTGCTGCTATCATCATCATCATCATCGGTGATGCCATCGCCATCGCTGTCAACATCCAAAGGATTGGTTCCGGATTGCGTTTCCGCCAAATCGGTAATACCATCACCGTCCGTGTCACTTTGATTATCCTCAGGGTCAATGTCCCGACTGTCAATCACCCCATCCAAATCCGAATCGTTTTGATTGGTAAAAAAAGGGATCTCCAAATAGACCTCCGATACAGTCTCGTTTTCGGGGATAACACTCACATTATCAGGGTCTCCTTTTTCTTCTCGTTCTTGAGTAAAATTACCAAACATGGGGCCAGTGTTAATCAGTAACTGAGAGGTAATCTGCGACTTGGTTTTGCCAAAAACAGGATGGGTGTATTCCCCAAACATGGACAAGGGTAAACCATTGGTTTGTACCTTTTCTAACTGGTCTTGATAGATATAAACAGGATGGGTTTCGGTTTGAATTTCAAAGCCGTAGTTTTCGAATAAATCAATCCCAACATTGTGAAATTCTTTGTCACAACTGGAAACGCCAAAGACGATAACCAATAAAACGGCTATTATGGATAGAGAATGCTTGATCTGCATGTAATTAAGGTGCAATTTTATCTGTATAGAAGTCTACGTAGGCTTTCTCGGTTTGGGATGTCTTATAATCCAAAACGGGCTTTTTAGACGCTTTTATAGCCGCTACAATGGGAGCCGGGAGGGTTTCGCCTGCGAGAACAAATCCATCGGAATAGGTGACATTAAAATTGAGCAATTGCTCATAGGTTGGATCCGTCAAACCTTGTATCACACCGGCTTCCAATTCGTCAAAGGCTACTTTTTTATGTAAATCACCAGCAAGAGGACCGTCAAAATCCTGCGGATAGATGGAACTCACAATTTTGCACTGCTCAAATAGAGGTTCGTCTTTATAGTATTTCTTTAAATAAAGAGGAAATAGCGAGGTAAACCATCCGTGCAAATGAATGATGTCTGGAGACCAATTCAGTTTTTTAACTGTTTCGATGACTCCTTTAGTAAAGAATAACATGCGCTCGTCATTGTCTTCAAAAAGCTCGCCCTCTTCGTTTCTAAGAGCTGCCTTACGCTTGAAGTAGTCTTCATTATCAATGAAATAAACCTGCATACGCTCTTTGGGTATGGAGGCTACTTTAATAATCAACGGAGTATCCATGTCGTTGATTACCAAATTCATCCCAGATAGGCGAATCACTTCGTGCAGCTGGTGTCGGCGCTCATTGATCATTCCATACCGAGGCATAAAAATGCGCGTTTGTCCTCCGCTTTCATTCACGCTTTTGGGAATGGAAAACGAATTTACTGCTTGTTCTGTTTGAGGGAGATAGGGTACTACCTCCGAAGATATAATCAGGACCCTTTTATCTTTCATAAGATTTTATGAATTTTTTTGGTCTTGCAAAAATAAGAAAATAAGCCCAGTAACAGAAATAATCTCTATTTTGCGCTGTTAATATTTTCCTAAATGAAAATACTAAAGACAACCCAGTCTTTACAAGAGACTCTCGGCAGCATTCAAGGGCTTGTCGGCTTTGTCCCTACAATGGGCGCATTACACCAAGGACATCTCTCCTTGATTCAAAAGAGTTTAGAGGAAAATCCGGTTTTGGTTGTCAGTATTTTCGTAAATCCCACCCAATTTGACAATCCTCTGGATTTAGAAAAATACCCTCGCAGTCTCTCCAATGATCTTTCCCTTATTAAACAAATCGCGCCCGATGCTCTTGTATTCACCCCGAGCGTTTCCGAAATCTATGGAAACACCGTCGATGCCAAGGAATACGCTTTTGAAGGTTTGGATCGGGTGATGGAGGGCGCTTCCCGAAAAGGGCATTTCCAAGGAGTTGCCACCGTGGTAGAACAACTATTGAATTTGGTTAAACCTGACAGCGCTTATTTTGGTGAAAAAGACTTCCAACAGCTACAAATCATCAAAAAAATGGTCGCCCAAAGAAAATACACCACGACTATTGTGGGCTGTCCCATCAAAAGAGAACCCGATGGCTTAGCTATGAGTTCTCGCAACCAACGGCTCAGTTCCGAACAACGTCTTCAGGCACCCCTTATCTTCCAAGCCTTGCAAGAAGCCAAATCACTATTTCAAAGCCAAAATACTGCTGCTGCCCACCGCCACGTAGAAGCCTTATTTGCCGCTCAATCGCAATTGAATCTTGATTATTTTAGTATTTGTTCCGAGGAAAATCTTATGGAAAATCAACTCGACAAACCTGAAAAAGTTCGTGGTTTTATCGCTGCCCAACTTGGGGAAATTCGGCTGATTGACAACCTCAAATTCTGAATTATTTAAATACCTTTGCGCCATGCTAATCGAAGTAGTAAAATCCAAGATTCATCGGGTTCGAGTCACCAATGCTGATCTCAACTATATCGGTAGTATCACCATTGATCCAGATCTAATTGAGGCCGCAAACCTTGTGATTGGCGAAAAGGTTCAAGTTGTTAATATTAACAATGGGGAACGCCTGGAGACCTATGTGATTGCTGGTGATAGAGGTCGCGGTGAAATTACCCTAAATGGCCCCGCCGCACGAAAGGTTCAAAAAGGAGACCTAGTTATTATTATTGGCTATGCTTTTTTGGATTTAGAAGAGGCCAAAAACTTCACACCTGCTCTGATCTTCCCAGATGAAGCTACCAATAAATTAGTTTGAAACAGATTCGCGCTATCTTGAAAACCGTCCTCCCACTGGGTGTCGGCTTTTTGTTTCTCTATTTATCCTATCAATCCACAACAGCCGATGAACGGGCCAAGGTTCTTGAGTCCATTCAAAATGCTGATTATCGTTTTGTTTTACTCTCCGTTCTTTTTGCAGTACTAAGTCACTTTTCTCGTGCCTATCGCTGGTTGTTTTTGCTTGAACCGTTGGGATATCGCCCCAAAGTGATCAATACTGTTTTTACGGTCATGATTGCTTATCTAGCCAATTTGGGAATCCCCCGTTCTGGCGAATTATTGCGTGCCACGGCGCTATGCAATTATGAAAAATTTGCTTTTGAAAAAGTCTTTGGGACCATCATTGCCGAACGCGCTATCGATCTGTTGCTGCTGCTATTATTTATCTTATTGGCCCTCTTTTTGCAATTTGACCTCATCTGGGAGCTTTTACAACTCAATGAAATAAACCCTCTTTTGTTAGTATCTATTGGAGTGATCTCTCTTGTTGGATTTTTTGTCATTCGCCGTGTTTTTGCCCAGAGCAACCACTCTATTGTTCTCAAAATAAAAGCACTATTTCTTGGGTTTTGGGAAGGTATTTCAACTCTTAAAACCATGCAGAATAAAGGAGCCTTTATTTTCCATACGGTCTTTATATGGGGAATGTATCTTGGCATGTTTTATGTGGTCAAATGGACGCTTCCTGCCACCTATGAAATGACCTGGGCAATGGTGATCCCTGCATTTGTTGCGGGAGGCTTGGCCATCAGTGCCACCAATGGAGGCATTGGCATCTATCCCTACACGGTAGCTCTGGTTCTGGGCGGTTTTGGGATTACGCAAGAAGCAGGCTTGGCTTTTGGATGGATCATGTGGTCTTCTCAAACCATAATGATTCTAACCTTTGGTGCGCTTTCCTTTTTTGCCTTACCTTTAATCAACAGCAAAAAATAGCTTTTCGAATAGTCTATGGCGAAAACAAAAACCAGTTTTTTTTGTCAAAACTGCGGCACGCAACACGCCCAATGGCAGGGACAATGCCATGCTTGCAAAAGCTGGAATACCCTCGTTGAAGAAATCCTAGAAAAAACACCCCCACAGGCTTGGAAAGAAGAAGCAAATACTGCTTCGAACAAAGCTGTTTTGCTGGAAGAAATTCAAACCCATACAGAAATCCGTATTGACACCAAAGACGCCGAGCTCAATCGTGTTTTAGGAGGCGGTATGGTGCCCGGTGCTGTCATTCTTTTGGGTGGTGAGCCCGGTATCGGAAAATCAACGCTCCTACTTCAACTAGCATTGTCTTCCGAACATCCGATATTGTACGTTTCTGGGGAAGAAAGTCAAAAGCAAATTAAACTCCGTGCCAACCGTATGGGAAGCAGCACCCAACAATGTTATGTGCTTAGCGAAACCCAAACGACAAAGATCTTTCAGCAGATCAAAAAAACCCCTCCCAAAATTATTATCATTGATTCTATCCAAACCCTCCAAACAGCTCGAGTGGAAAGCAGCCCTGGGAGTATTACTCAGATCAGAGAATGTGCGGCAGAACTTATTCAATATGCCAAAGAAACCCATACGCCCGTTTTACTCGTTGGGCACATCAACAAAGAAGGGAGCATTGCAGGACCAAAAATTCTGGAGCATATGGTAGACACCGTATTGCAATTCGAGGGAGACCGAAATCATTTTTACCGCATCTTACGCGCTCAAAAGAATCGTTTTGGAGCCACTTCAGAAATTGGTATTTACGAGATGCATCAAAACGGACTTCAAGCCGTCAGCAACCCTAGCCGACTTTTGCTTTCGGACACCCAACACGGCTTGTCCGGACAGTCCATTGCCGCTGCCATTGAAGGCATTCGACCACTGCTGATTGAAGTACAAGCCTTGGTTAGTACTGCCGTGTATGGAACGCCCCAACGGAGCAGTACAGGGTTTAATACCAAACGGTTAAACATGCTTTTGGCAGTCTTGGAAAAAAGAGCCGGTTTTGCACTAGGCAGTAAGGATGTTTTTATCAATCTTACCGGTGGTATTCACATTGACGACCCGGCCATGGATCTAGCCCTCGTCGCCGCCATTCTATCGAGTCACCACGATATCCCTTTAACAAAAAAAATCACCCTAGCTGGAGAAATTGGTCTTTCGGGAGAGATTCGACCCGTCCCCAAAATAGAACAGCGAATCCAAGAGGCAGCAAGACTTGGCTTTGAAACCGTCATCACTGCACCCCATCCGTCCTATAGTAACCCACCATCATCCATTGAATGGATTGCTTTTCCTAAAATTGAAGACCTCGTACGTTATCTTTTTGGCTAACTTTACTTGAAACTTAAAATTGATATCCCTGATGGAAAAAATTATTCAGCAATTTTTAGCACTGGTTGAAAGTCGTAACCAAAATGAGCCTGAGTTCTTACAGGCCGTTACCGAAGTCGCCGAAACCGTTCTTCCCTACATCGTCCAACACGATATTTATTATGGACAAAACATCCTTTTGCGAATGGTAGAACCCGAACGCGTAGTTTCTTTTCGAGTGGCTTGGATTGATGATCAAGAAAAAATCCAAGTGAATCGCGGCTATCGAATTGAGATGAATTCTGCCATTGGCCCCTACAAAGGTGGGCTGCGTTTTCACCCTTCTGTTAACCTTAGTGTGCTTAAGTTTTTAGCTTTTGAACAAATCTTTAAAAACAGTCTTACAACCCTTCCTATGGGAGGTGGAAAAGGGGGTTCTGACTTTGACCCCAAAGGAAAATCAGATACTGAAGTAATGCGTTTTTGCCAAAGTTTTATGACTGAATTGTTCCGTCATATTGGCCCTAATCGTGATATTCCTGCTGGAGATATTGGAGTGGGAAGTCGAGAAATTGGATATTTATTCGGGCAATACAAGCGTCTTAAAAACGAATTTACAGGAGTTCTTACCGGAAAAGGCGTCAGCTGGGGTGGCTCACTGATTCGCCCTGAAGCCACTGGCTATGGCGTGGTTTACTTCACCGAAAATATGCTCAATCACCATAAAGATTCTATTGATGGAAAAACTGTGGTTATTTCCGGATCTGGAAATGTTGCGCAATTTGCCGCTGAAAAATGCAATCATCTTGGAGCGAAAGTGGTGACTTTGTCAGATTCTTCTGGCTATTTACATGATAAAGATGGAATCAATGAAGAGAAACTTGCCCATATAATGCATCTGAAAAATGTGGAGCGCAAACGCTTGAGTGCTTATTTGGAAAAATACCCGAAAGCTTCTTTTTTCCCGGGTAAAAGAGTATGGGAGGTGCCTTGTGATATCGCTTTGCCTTGTGCTACGCAAAATGAACTGGAAATCGGAGATGCCAGAACCTTGGTTGCTAACAACTGTAAAGCCATAGGTGAAGGAGCCAATATGCCTTGTACACCAGAAGCCATTACCCACTTCAAATCCAATGGTGTGTTCTACGCCCCTGGGAAAGCTTCCAATGCTGGAGGTGTTGCCGTCTCAGGATTGGAAATGGCGCAAAATTCCCTTCGTTATAACTGGACGCGTGAACAAGTAGATGACAAACTCAAAGATATCATGAGTGATATTCACTCCTCATGCCTCCATTTTGGTGAAGAAAAAGGAAACATAAACTATGTCAAAGGAGCCAATATTGCTGGATTTGTAAAAGTGGCTGATGCCATGCTAGCTCAAGGAGTCGTCTAAACATCCGAAATCTTGGTCAAAACAGAGGCCTTTGTCATTGGCACAATTAAATATGGAGACAGTAGTCTGATTGTCCATCTTTTTACCGAAGCCTTGGGCTACCGCTCTTATTTAATCAAAGGAATTTTGACATCCAAAAAAGGGAAGCTGAAAAAATCCTATTTCCAGCCCTTAAGTCATTTGGCCATTGAAGTGTCTGATAAAAAACCAGACCGGCTAGGGTACATCCGGGAATGTCATTTGATGACGAGTGCTTTGCTACAGGACAGCGATCCCATCAAAGGGCCATTACTTCTTTTTTTGTGTGAAGTATTGGCCTCTGTACTCAAAGAAGAAAGCGAGCGCAATGCCCCGCTCTTTGCCTATCTAAGAACCACAATGCATTGGCTTGAAAACCTCAATAAACTAGGAAACTTTCACCTTAAATTTTTAATTGATCTGACCAAGTTTGTTGGCTTTTACCCTAATACCACCCTCAAAGAAGCACCTTATTTTGATTTAGAATCTGGATGCTACAGCGCAACCCTACCCCGTGGAAAAAATATCCAAGGGGAGGTGCTAACTCTCTTCAATCAATTTTTAGGCACGAATTTTGAGGGGTCTATTGAGATAAAACTAAATAAAAGTTTGCGTTCCCGAATTCTTCATACGATTTTGGCGTATTATGCGTTTCATTTACAGGGGTTCAGACACCCCAAATCATTGGATGTGCTGCATGAAATATTTGAAGTGTACTAGTGCTATTTTCTTCCTTTTGGGGAGCCTCTCTGTTGGGCAGGCACAGGCGTTGCGTGTGTTTGACGCTGATACTAATACTCCTTTGGAAAGTGTTGCTATTTTCTCAGAAGACCGAAAACGCAGTACCCTAACGGGACCCGAAGGAAATGCTTCACTCAGCATTTTTTTACCCAACGAATTGGTTACAGTTCAATATTTCGGCTACGAAACACAACAACTTACTGTTGATTTCTCTAAGACAACCACCGATCTCTTTTTGGTGCTAGAAGCGCAAAACCTTGACGAGGTTATTCTTTCTGTAGCCCGTTCCCAAAGTAAACGAAATGAAATTGCCGAAAAAGTAGCTGTAATCAGCTCAGAGACCATTCGAAAAAACCCCATGAGTACAGGAGCCGATTTGTTAGCATTAACTCCTGGAGTTCGAATTCAAAAATCACAGGGGGGTGGAGGAAGCCCTGTATTGCGTGGGTTTGAAGCTAATCGAGTACTCCTAGTTGTAGATGGTGTACGGATGAATAATGCTATTTACCGATCGGGACATTTACAGAATGCCATCACTCTTGATCCCAATACCATTGAAAGGGTAGAGGTCATGTTTGGTTCTTCTTCTGTAGGGTATGGCTCCGATGCTTTAGGGGGCGTGATTCATTACTATACCAAATCCCCTGTGCTAAACCGTTCCAAAAAATGGCGAACACGAGTTTCAAGCGAATTTAATTCTGCAACTCAGTCTGGTCTTTATCATGCTTCTGCCGATATCAGCAAAGAAAAATGGGGAAGTCTTACCAGCTTTAGCTTTTCCCAATTTGGGGATATCCGAATGGGCGCCAACCGGACACACGGCTACAAAGATTGGGGACTGAGTAATTATTATTCAGAAAATACCAGCCACTATTTCAAGGAGGAGCAAACCCTCAATCCTCACCCTAATATTCAAAGAAATACAGGCTATTCACAATACGATTTTCTTCAAAAATTTTTGGTGCAACTTCGGGGGAATCATCAACTTCTGTTCAATCTTCAGTACTCAACCTCTTCCAATATCAATCGTTTTGACAAACTCAACGAAAATAAAGAAGGTATGCTACGTTTCAGCGAATGGTATTATGGTCCGCAAAAACGTCTTTTGGTATCAAGTCAGTACAAATTCTTCCCTGAAAAAAAATGGTTGCAAAAAGGAACGCTCACAGCTGCCTATCAAAACGTTTTGGAGTCGAGAAACAAACGGAAATTTGGCAGTCTAACCCGATCTTCACAAGAAGAAACAGTACAGGTGTTGAGTTTGAATGGGGATTTTAGTGCGCAACTCACACCCAAACATCAGGTAAATTATGGTTTTGAAGGTGTCTACAATAACGTTTATTCACGTGGCTATTCACAATTGCTAAATGTTTCTGGAAATGACATTAACAGCTTGGGAATCCCATTGGCCATTGCAAGCCGCTATCCAAGTGATGGTAGTGACACCCAGACCTATGCGATTTACGGCAATTGGATTTGGAAATACGCCCCCAAATGGACGTTTAATTTGGGCTATCGCCTGACGCATTACCAACTTTCGGCACGCTGGAAAGAAACAGCTCTCATCGATGGACTCTTGGATTCCGTTAGTCTTTCTCAAGAAGCATTGACCTGGACACTCGCAGCGGTTCATCGTCCTTCCGAGCAATGGCAGTGGAATGTTCTACTGTCCAACGGATTTAAAGCTCCTAACATAGATGACATTGGCAAAATTCGAGAAAATAGTGGTGTGCTTGTTGTTCCAAATGCCTTTTTACGACCCGAATATGCCTACAACTTTGATCTTGGATTTACTGTTTTTTCCAAAGACAAACGCAACCAACTATCCCTTCGAAATTACATTACTTTAATATCCCGACACATCGTTCGCTCCAATTATATAGTGTTTTCAGATGTCACTACTCCTGATCAAAACACCGTGCGCTACGATGGCGAAGAATTACCTACTGTGACCAATAAAAACTTAGGGGATCGCTGGGTTTATGGCTCAGCCTTAGACACCAAATTCAAGCTTAACAGCTCCTTGGAGTTGATCGGGAATCTCACTTTTACCGGTGCCGACCACAATACCAATTATGGACCAATGCCGTCCATCTCTCCCCTTTTCGGGTCGTTTGCACTAAGCTATAGCAAAGCCCGATTTCAAATCCGGAGTCAGCTTCAATTCAGCACATCCAAAGACCCCTCCAATTTTAGTCTTGGAGGTGAAGATGGCTTGGAAGAAACCCCTCTCATCGACCCCTATGCTACACTGTTGACCGCTCAACATGCTGGAGCACCTGCTTGGAGTGACCTCTCCATTTTGACCAACTACCAGTGGAGTGAAAAAGTCAACCTCAAAGCTGGGCTGGAAAACCTCTTTGACATACACTACCGGACTTTTGCTTCTGGTGTTTCTGCTCCCGGGAGAAGTTTCCGATTGGGACTTCAAGTCCAGTTGTAATAAAACCCAAGAAGTTGTAAATATATATCCATCACTATTTATCAGTGTATCGTAAAAACTAATTCTTAACTTCGAGGATACATATCATGGAAGAAGTAACTATAAGCAAACTCATCCCCGCAACTGTATTGCTGATTTTAGGAATCATCGAATCCATTGGTGGACTGTATTTTGATGATAAAAGGTCAAAAAATGATTTTAGCATAGAGTTGGTTAGTCTTATCACTTTACCGACCTTCATACAGCCTGGAATATTCCTGTTTGTCTTTTGGACCATGGGCTTTGCTTTTCCAGGGCTTGAAGATTATTTTCTAGAATCTTCCTTAGGGTGGCATATTTTGGCGTTTCTCCTTTTGGATGACATGACCCAATATTGGTGGCATCGGTTTTCGCATACAAATAAAACCATGTGGAAGCTACACAGACCACATCATGTGGTAGAAGAAATGGGTGTGCTTGTTACCTATAGAAATGCGATATTATACTATGCCTTAATGCCTGGAATATGGTTTTCAGCCGTTTTAATCTATTTGGGAATGGGCTATGTCTATCTGTTCTATCTCCCCATAAAACTAGTGGTCATTTTATTGGCCCACAGTGAAACAAAATGGGATCGATTTCTTTATCGCTATAAACTATTAAATCCTGTGGTATGGATTATAGAAAGAACCATTTCAACACCAAGTACTCATTTTGCGCATCATGGTCTAACCGCAGAAGACGGGGTTTCTCATCCAAACGGTAATTATGGAAATCTTCTTTTCATTTGGGACGTTATTTTTGGGACTTCAAAAATCACTCGAAAATACCCCACAAGGTTTGGCGCTTGGAATCAATCAAAAGAGCCTTGGTATGTGCAACTTTTTTTTCCTATGATTACTTCTAAAAATACAAGCAGTGAACTCCATTCGATTAAGACCACTAATGATTATGATCCATCTATAGGTTTTAAAGAATTTTCAAAATAAACACATCTCTACAAACCCTATAAACGCACTACAACAATAGTTGAAAATGGATTTCTCATGTAACCCTAATTGAAAGAATTAACAGAAAAATATGACTGAACTAATTAAAGAATATACGAACGGTGAACTGACCATCGTTTGGAAGCCCAAAACCTGTATCCATGCAGGGGAATGCGTCAAAGCTTTACCAAAAGTCTATAATCCAAAACAAAAACCTTGGATTACAATAAATAATACGACAACTCAAGAATTAAGAACTCAGATAAAAAAATGCCCCTCAGGAGCATTAAGTTATTATATGAATAACAAAAAATAAACCCGTTAGATTGGACAAGGAAAGCATTTCAGAATCGTGTTTATTTAAAAGAAATGGGTATTTTGTAAACTTAACTGTATGCAAACAGCATTAAAGGGTTCCTTTATACAAATCATTACCCATTTATATTCCTGTTGATGACACCAAACGAAAACAGTAGCATTTCAAATTTCAATCCGCCAATTTCTTCCTTAAATTGATTATTTTCGCAAGCGAGCGAAAAAGCGCAAGTACATGGCATTCAAGGAATACAACCATTTTGATTTACCCAAAGTAGCGGAAGAAATTATCTCCTATTGGGAAGCGGAAGCTATTTTTGAAAAGAGCATCAGTTCTCGGGAAGGGAATCCCCCTTTTGTTTTTTACGAAGGACCTCCTTCGGCTAATGGAATGCCAGGGATTCATCACGTCATGGCGCGAGCGATCAAAGATATTTTCTGTCGTTACAAAACCCAGAAAGGCTACCAAGTCAAACGAAAAGCGGGATGGGACACTCATGGGCTTCCTGTTGAACTAGGCGTGGAAAAGGAACTCGGGATCACCAAAGATGAAATTGGGAAGAGCCTAAGTATTGAAGCCTATAACGAAGCCTGTAAAAAGGCTGTGATGCGCTATACGGATGTTTGGAATCAACTTACTGTCAAAATGGGCTATTGGGTGGACATGGAAGACCCTTACATTACCTACAAATCCAAATACATTGAAAGTGTTTGGTGGCTACTAAAACAAATCCACGAGAAAGGCTTGCTTTACAAAGGCTACACCATTCAGCCCTATTCCCCCAAAGCAGGAACCGGATTAAGCTCCCATGAGCTCAATCAACCTGGCACCTATCAAGACGTTACGGACACTACGGTAACCGCCATGTTTGAGACTCAAATGGATAGTCTTCCAAAGACCTTACAAGCATCCGACACACTGTATATTTTGGCCTGGACGACCACACCTTGGACCTTACCGTCCAACACCGCACTTACCGTGGGGCCCAAAATTGACTATGTAGTGGTGCAGACCTTCAACCAGTACACCCATCTCCCAATCCGTGTGCTTCTCGCCAAGGCATTAGTTGGCAAACAGCTAGGGAAAAAATTTGTTAAAGTCACCACCCCCGAAGCATTACAAGACTACGAAAAGGGGCAAAAACAGCTTCCCTACTGGATCGAATCCGAAATAAAAGGGAGTGATTTGGTCGGTATTCGCTATCAACAGCTTTGGGATGAAGCACCCCTTCCCACAGAAAATCCTCAAGATGCTTTTCGCGTTATTACTGGTGATTTTGTTACCACAGAAGATGGAACAGGAATTGTTCACACAGCTCCTACTTTTGGGGCTGATGATGCCAAAGTAGCCTTAGAAGCCCAGCCTCCTGTACCCCCATTGCGGGTTGAAGACGAAAATGGGAATCTGGTTCCCTTAGTAGATTTTCAAGGAAAATTTCGGAAAGAACTCGGTCCTTTGGGTGGGAAATACGTCAAAAACGAATACTACTCCGAAACAGAAATCCCAGAGAAATCGGTCGATGTTGAAATTGCTATCCGACTCAAAGAACGCAACCGAGCCTTTAAGGTAGAAAAGTATGTGCACTCCTATCCCAACTGTTGGCGAACCGATAAACCCATTTTATACTATCCGTTAGACTCATGGTTTGTAAAGATGACCACGGTTCGTGAACGCATGGTAGCCCTCAATAAAGAAATCAACTGGAAGCCCAAATCCACTGGAGAAGGACGCTTTGGCAACTGGATTCAAAACGCTAATGATTGGAATCTTTCCCGTTCGCGATTCTGGGGAATTCCGCTGCCTATTTGGCGTTCGGAAGACGGAAAACAGGTCAAAGTAATTGGCTCTATGGAAGAATTTGTCTCCGAAATTGAAAAGGCACAAGCCGCTGGAGTTCAAAAAAACAATCCCTTCGTAGGTTTTGAAGTAGGAAACTATGAAGAAGCCAATTACGAAAAAATTGACCTACACAAAAACACTGTGGATCCCATCGTATTGGTTGGAGATGACGGGAGTACACCCCTCCACAGAGAAAGTGACCTCATCGATGTTTGGTTTGATTCTGGATCCATGCCCTATGCTCAATGGCACTATCCCTTTGAAAACATGGAAAAAATTGATGCTGGAGAAGCTTTCCCTGCTGATTATATCGCAGAAGGAGTCGATCAGACCCGTGGATGGTTTTACACCTTACACGCCATCGCAACCTTGGTTTTCGATCAAGTCAGTTATAAAAATGTGGTGTCCAACGGGTTGGTACTCGACAAAAATGGTCAGAAAATGTCTAAACGATTGGGCAATGCCGCTGATCCCTTTGAAACCTTAAAAAAGTATGGCCCTGATGCCACACGCTGGTATATGATTGCCAATGCCAATCCTTGGGACAATCTAAAGTTTGATGTGGAAGGTATTGCAGAAGTCCAACGCAAATTTTTTGGTACCCTCTATAACACCTATTCCTTTTTTAGCCTTTACAGCAATATTGATGGCTTCTGTTATGAAGAGAACGCCCTTCCTTTAGACCAGCGTACCGAATTGGATCGTTGGATTTTATCGGAATTGAACTCCTTGATTGCAGAAGTAGATAATGCCTATTCCAACTATGAACCCACCAAGGCCGCACGAGCCATTGCTGATTTTGTTCAAGAAAAATTAAGCAATTGGTATGTACGCCTCAACCGTCGTCGTTTTTGGAAAGGAACCTATGGTGCAGATAAAATGGCCGCTTATCAAACACTTTTTGAATGTTTACTGAACGTAGCCAAACTAGCCGCTCCTATTGCTCCTTTCTATACGGATCGTTTGTATCAAGATTTGATCGGCAACACTAACGTTGAATCATTTGCATCGGTACACCTCAGCAATTTCCCCGTGTCACTGTCCGAATCGATTGACTCCGCTTTGGAAACCCGAATCAACAAAGCCCGTTTGATTGTTTCATTGGGCCTTTCTCTACGGAAAAAAGAACAGATTAAAGTTCGCCAACCGCTTCAAAAACTGATGATCCCTGTCAAAAACAAGGAAGATCGGGCACAATTGGCCTCCATCACTGATCAAATCAAAACCGAAATCAATGTCAAAGAACTGGAACTGCTTGACGATGCCAGTACCATTTTGGTCAAAGAAATCAAACCGAATTTTAAAACGCTAGGCCCCCGATTTGGAAAAGAGATGCGCTTTGTCGCCGAGACAATCAAGCAACTTTCTGAAGATGAAATTCGTCAATTAGAAGACCAAGGCAAATTAGACGTCATAGTAAACGAAAAAAATATTACTTTAGAAAAATCGGACGTGGAAGTCAACACCAAGGATATTGAAGGATGGTTGATCGCTTCTGGAAGCGGAACAACGGTTGCTCTTGATATCACTTTAAATGAAACCTTAATTGAAGAGGGAATCTCTAGGGAACTGGTCAATCGAATTCAAAACCTCCGAAAAGATGCGGGACTAGAAGTCACCGATAAGATTGCCGTGCAAATCGCACAGCATGCTGGGCTCGAAAAAGCCGTTGGAAACAATAAAAGCTATATTATGTCAGAGACTTTAACAGAGGCACTGGACTTTGTAGCGCAATTGCCTAATGGTCAAGTCCTAACGTTTGATGAAATTGATACACAGATAACCATAAAAAAACTGTAATCATGCCAGCAACTACAAAAAAACGATATACCGATTCGGAACTTTTAGAATTTAAAGGACTGATAGAAGAGAAAATAGAAAAGGCGCAAGCAGACTTGGAACTGCTCAAAAGTGCCTATATGAATGATGGGAACAATGGGACGGAAGACACCTCTCCCACATTTAAAGCCTTTGAAGAGGGTTCTGAAACCATGTCCAAAGAAGCCAATACCCAGCTCGCCATCCGTCAGGAGAAATTTATAAGAGACTTAAGAAATGCTTTGATACGGATTGAAAATAAGACCTATGGCATTTGTCGTGTTACGGGAAAACTCATCAACAAAAAACGCCTTTTGTTGGTCCCTCATGCTACGCTCAGTATTGAAGCTAAAAACATTCAAAAATAAGACCGTTGCCCTTATAGGTGTCCTTTGCAGCACTTGGGCACTCTACACACAGTCTATTTGGAGAAAATTGGTCTTTAAAGTCTTTGGATCATGTAGTATTAGCCTTACCCTATGCGAGTACTGTTTCACTAAGCAATCACCCTGATAATACACTTGTCATCTCCTATCAAACGGAGGGAGAACTCCAAGATCAAATGGGACTTCGCAGTCAGTCGGACAACCAACAACTGGTGTTGACAGAATTTCGAAACCCCCTTTTATCCAATCCAGGAGACAAGCTCTCCGCTCATAAAGTTATTACCAGTAGTATTCAAATACAAGCACCCTCCTCCCTTGCCATTGAGCTGAACATAAAACAGGGATAGCTAATGGCTCAAGGACAGTACGAAACACTCAATATTCAAATGCAAACCGGAAACTGTTATCTAGATTTACAAAAAACCAAAGGGCGTTTAAAAACCCGATCTGCGTTAGTGCAAATTATCCATCAGGATATGCAGCTGTGGGCCAAATCTCAAGGAAAATTACTTTCTTGCAACACAGCAAGTACAGGGGTTATTTTTCAAATCCTAAATCTACAAGGGTCTGTCGATTGCAAAGCCCGTTGATATGTGTATTTTTGAACTCATTTTGAATCCATGATCAAACTTTCCTTTCGCCCACTAAACGCCTTCACCGCTTTTTTGTTGGTTCTTGTGTTATTGGTCATTGATCAGTGGATCAAAATTAGCATCAAACTCAACTATTCTCTAACACTCTATGGGCAAGATGCCATTCTCGATTGGGGCTTTTTCAAATTACTATTTGTCGAAAACAAGGGGATGGCCATGGGAACCCGTTTGGATACTATTTTTCCATTTTTGTCAGAACGCACAGCTAAACTTCTATTAACCGGCTTTCGCTTGGTTGCCATTTGTGGATTGGGGTATTGGCTTTGGGGAACACTTCGCCAACGCACAAAAACCCTTCTACCGATAGCACTTTGTTTGATCTTTGCCGGAGCACTGGGTAATATCCTAGACTCCGTCTTCTATGGGGTTTTATTTACTAATAGCTATGGGCAAATAGCCACTTGGGCCAGCGGAAATGGCTATGCCCCAATTTTCTTTGGGCATGTGGTGGATATGTTTCAATTTCCTTTGGTGGAATGGACTTGGCCGCAATGGCTTCCTGGCATCGGAGGAGAACGCTATTTGTTTTTTGAATATATCTTTAATGCCGCTGACACTTGGATCAGTATTGGGGTGGGGCTTTTACTGTTTTTTAATAAAAAGATTTTCAATCCTACCTAGTTTTGAAAAAATAGGTTTTTTCTTGCGTAGTGTAACTGTCTAACGGAATGTCCGTCCTTTGAATATCAGCAATCGCTGCTATAGGTGGAAAAAAGCCAATACCCATTCGGACAATATCTGGGCGACAGCTTGCTAAAAAGCGGTCATAAAATCCTTTGCCATATCCAACACGCTGACCATCTTGATCGATCGCTAAAAGAGGAACCAACACCACATCCAATTGTTCGGCTGAAATGGTCTTATCACCCACCGGCTCTGCAATACCCCATTGATTTATTACCGTAGGCGTTGTAGGTGTCCAAAGGTGATGGCTCAGTTGAACCTTGGGCTGCACCTTGGGTACAACCACTTTTTTGCCTGCTCTCCACAAGCTTGCCATCAGCTCTTGGGTAGCCACCTCGGCTTTTGAAGCCATAGGTAAAAAAACATGAATCCATTTCTGATCTGACATCAGACCCTCAAGAACGCTGGCAGCAATCTGTTGACTCCATTGCGTATGCTTTGCTGGCGAAATTGCTTTTCTTTTTTCAAGAAAATGAATTCGAATTTCTTTTTTCCTCACGAGAACAAGCTACAAAAAGATAGACAACTAAACACGCAGACACCCCTTTTCGGGTTACTTATTTAAAATTTTGTAGTTTAGAAAAGCCCAGTCTTACTATCCATGCTTGAACGAACTGCTTTACGTTTTTCTTTACTCGCCTACTTACTCTTCTTTTCTATAGGTTCCAGCAATTTATGGAGTCAACTCACTGCATCGCCAACGTTGACCACAAATTTTGGAAACAGATCAACTGTAATCGCTTGTAGTTCTGATACGCTTGAATATTCTGTTCAAGCAAATCCCATAGATCCAAATGCAGTATTGAACTACCGCTATGTCCTTCATCGGAATGGTGCCAATAGCTACTTGACCACACACACGTTGAGTGCTACAGCAACTCAGAACGACTTTTCTCAAAACGTCCAAGACGGTGATCGAGTGTTTGCCGAGGTCTATGCGGTCTCAGCAACACCCACTCCTACCTTTCTCGCCAAAACCCAATCTTTTACTGTCTATTTTGTAAACACACCACAAGTATCCATTACCCATAGCGCTCAAACAGAAAGCAACACCCCAAGGAAATAATCAAAAGCCGCAGAAAAGTGGTCTTTTTTTTCGATTGGTATATAAGAAATCATTCCTCCTGACGCCTTAAGATTATCTACAGTAGAAATGGTGTTTAGGGGTAAAACATAATCGTCTTCTGTCCCATGATACATATAGACGGGAGCTTTAGGGATCCAGTCTAGCAAATCATTGTCAGTCAATACTTCTAAAAATGCACTGTCTGTACCATCAACTATCCCATTGATAAATTCTTCTTTAAAAAGCTTTTGGGGATTCTGTTCTAACATTTTAGTTTCAAGCAACTCAGTTGATATGGTTTCTCTATTAAGTACCGAAAGAGATGAAAGCATTTCATCATAAGGTGCTTTTACATAAGCACTCCAAGGACGGTTTAAGTTTGAATAAATTTGATTGTATACATCCAATACCCATAGGTAACTATCAATAAATTCAAGTTCTTCATCCTGCTGTATAATTGCTTTTGTAAAAGCAGTTTTATTGTAAGCACCTGCTGCTGGAAATACTGCCTTAAGCAAAACTTCGTTCTGAGATTCAATATATTGTTGTGTGGATAGGGTCGCATATCCGACTTCCGAATAACCCATCAAATAAATGGATTCTATTTCCTTTTTCTCTTCCAAAAATTCAAGGGTTGCTAGGAGCATATCATTACAAGCACGAGCCAAACTCGCTCGATGTTCGTAAGGGTGTGGTAGTGCGCTACTGGCTCCATAGCCAATATAATCAGGCATTGTTACAATAAACCCAGTCGATGCAAAGATGGCCATAGCACTTAATTCATTCAATCCTAGACTAATTCCATGTGAAGGAGCATCTTCCTGATTTGTGATAGTTCCGTGTTGATAGGAAATCAATTTTTGACTCTCTGTATCGACAGGAATCAAAACAGCCCCAGAGGCTTCAATGGCACCACCGTCAGGACCTTGTGTTTTATACGTTAATCTGTAAACATCTAGATCTTGGTAATTATACTGCTCTGCATCTTCAACCGCCAATCCAGCTATAAAACGAATAGAAGAGGCTGATAAACTTTGTTCCAAACTAGTTTGGAACAAATACTCATAGGTCGGTTCAATCAGCTTTGGGGCTTCATCCTCCGGTTTGTCTTTGGAACAACTCAACAAAAGAAAGAATCCCAGAAAAAAAAATAAAAAATGTAATTGTTTACGAAAGATAACTTCTCGTAGTTTCCTCCCAAATAGATTGTAGGCATTGGTGGTTTGTTAAAGATTTAGGCTGCATAAATCTACATTTTTTTTGCCCATTGCGATAAACCTAACCCAAATAATCTATTGCTTTCAAAGTCCCATTGACTTTGAAAATAGTAATTTGCAGGAGTGTAATTTAAGACATGAATTTACCCGCTATCGACATACAGATCAAAACCCTACCGGAAAGCCCTGGTGTCTATCAGTACTTTGATGCTAAGGATACGGTCATTTATGTAGGCAAAGCCAAAAACTTAAAAAAACGTGTCAACTCCTACTTTACCAAACATCACCTGAACAATCGTACCCGTATGTTGGTAAAGAATATCCTTAAAGTCGAACACATTGTAGTAGCCACAGAAATGGATGCCCTATTGCTGGAAAACAACCTCATTAAAAAATACCAGCCTAAATACAATGTCATGTTAAAAGATGACAAGTCTTACCCTTGGATTTGTGTTAAAAAAGAGCCTTTTCCAAGAGTGTTCCCAACGCGAAAAGTCATTAAAGACGGCTCTGAATATTTTGGTCCCTACACCAGTATGAAAACAGTCCGGACCCTGCTTGACTTGATTAAGGGAATCTATCCTTTACGAACTTGCAACTACGACTTACACCCCGACAAAATCGCCTCTGGTAAATACAAATTATGTCTAGAATATCATTTGGGAAACTGTTTGGGTCCCTGTGTGGGAAATATTGCACTCTCTGTGTATGAGGAAAATATTCAGGCGATTCGTTCTATTATCAAGGGAAATTTCAAGGAATCTCTGCAACAGTTTAAAGTACAGATGGAAGTCCATGCCCAGGATCTAGAATTTGAAGAAGCCCAAAAGATAAAAGACAAAATTGATGTTTTGGAAAACTATCAGGCCAAGTCCACGATCGTTAATCCAAAAATCAGTGATGTCGATGTCTTTACCATCCTCTCCGACGAAAGTTACGGCTATGTGAATTTTCTGCAAATCTTCTATGGTTCCATCATTCGCTCCCATACCTTGGAAATCAAAAAAAGAATGGAAGAAACCGATACCGAATTGCTCCGTTTGGCTGCCATAGAAATCCGACAACGCTTCCACTCTCAGTCCAAAATAATCTACAGTTCGCATAAGCTCGATTTTGGGGAGGGGATACAAATCGTACTCCCAAAAATTGGAGATAAACGTAAACTGGTGGAATTGTCGCTTCGGAATGCTAAATATTTCCGTATGGAACGGTTCAAACAAATGAAGATTGTAGATCCTGATCGACATGAAAAACGATTAATTGGGCAGATGAAAACAGATCTTCGACTCAGTGCCGAACCTATTCACATTGAATGTTTTGACAACTCCAATATTCAAGGATCCAACCCCGTGGCCGCTTGTGTTGTTTTCAAAAATGGCAAGCCCAGCAAAAAAGACTACCGCCATTTTAAAATTAAAACCGTAGAAGGCCCCGATGATTTTGCCTCTATGGAAGAAGTAGTCTTTCGGCGTTATCGCCGCTTACTAGAAGAAGACGAACCCCTGCCGCAACTTATTGTCATTGATGGAGGAAAAGGACAGTTATCCTCTGCTCTGAAAAGTTTGGATATACTGGGCCTACGCGGCAAAACTGCCATTATTGGTATCGCCAAACGCTTGGAAGAACTTTATTTCCCAGAAGATCCTATCCCACTCTACTTGGATAAAAAATCAGAAACCCTCAAAATCATCCAACAACTGAGAAATGAAGCCCACCGCTTTGGAATTACACTGCACCGAAACCGAAGAAGCAAAGGGGCCTTGGACTCTGAATTGGATCATATCCCCGGGATTGGTCCTAAAGCGAAGGAGCTTCTTTTAAAAAAATTTAAGTCTCTTAAACGCATGAAAACGGCTTCCAAAGAAGACTTAATTGAAGTATTGGGAGCACGCAAAGGAACTGTCCTTTTTGATAACTTGAATTCTCCCCCAGCTTCTTAAAAGATTTTCTACTTTTGTATTGGTATGAAAATGAAAAGTGCAGCTGCCTTATTGCTTGGAATTATCGTCTTTTCAGTCGCCCACGCTCAAACCTCTGAAACAACCCAAGCGATTGTTCCCGACACCCAATCCAATAATACTTTTGGGGACAAGGAGTGGTTTGAATTTCGTATCCACTATGGCTTTTTTAATGCCTCCATAGCCACACTAGAAGTGGATAAGACCACCCTCAACGGACGCTCTGTTTTTCATGCCAAAGGATATGGGAAAACCGTAGGTCTTGCACGCTGGTTTTTTAAGGTGGAAGATCATTATGAAAGTTACTTTGACACCGTGACTGGTGTTCCCTATAAATCCATCCGCAATATTGATGAAGGAGGTTACACTAAAGATATAGAAATCGATTTTGACCAAGAGACCAAACAAGCCTTGGTTTATAATAAAAAGAAAAAAACCAAAACCCTTTATCCCTTCAATGACAAAGCACAAGACTTAATTTCTGCCTTTTACTATTTACGGAATTTTCTTCCGGCAAAAGACTTGATTCCCAATCAGAGTTTTGCCATCAACATGTTTTTTGACAGCGAAAACTATCTTTTCAAGCTCAAGTTTATGGGAAAGGAAAACCTCAGCACTAAGTTCGGTATTGTGCCATCACTCAAGTTTCGTCCCATTGTCCAATCCGGACGCGTATTCCGGGAGCAAGAAAGTGTAACTCTCTGGGTGTCTGACGATCAAAATCGTATCCCCCTTCGTATGCAAGCCGATTTGGCCGTCGGAAGTATTAAGGCCGATCTAGAGAATTTTAAAAATCTAAAACATCCTTTTACCATTGAAGTTAGCCGTTAGCGATTTCCCTCTTTCTTATTCCAAAACCGTATTGTTTTGTGGATTCTTGGCTTTTACCTTCTCTTTGGCAAGCAGTTGTAATGCACCGACCCCAAAGCTGGTGGAAGAAAAAGAGGTTGTAGAAGTTCCACCCCCTAAAATGAAGTACGGTTACGATTTGAATCAATTTCAAGTCGTTTATAAAAAAATTCGTAGAGGAGATACTTTCGGTGCTATTCTAGAAGCCAATGGCATTGATTATCCACAGGTGTATGAAATTCTTCAGGCCATTGAAGGAAAAGTCAAAGTAAACCGATTGCAAATCGGCAAACCTTACACACTCCTCTACAGCCAGGACAGCATTCCTACCCCTTATGCTTTTATCTACGAACCCGGTGTGGAGAGCTACACCAAAATACAACTCCGAGACAGCCTCTTCGGTGAAAAGGTTAGCAAGCCCATCAGAACCGTCGAACTACAAGCCGCTGCCACCATTGAAAGTTCCTTATACGAGACTATGATCAAAAGTGGACTCAACGATCAATTGACTTATTATCTCGCAGACGTTTATGCTTGGACAATCGATTTTTTTCGCTTGCAAAAAGGCGATCGATTCAAGGTCATTTATACAGAGCGTTTTGTGGATGACTCTATATCTATTGGAATTGAAGAGATCAAAGCCGCTTATTTCGAGCATAATGGCAAACCGCTTTATGCTTTTAAATTTGAATCTGATAGCTTGGTGGGAAGTGTGGATTATTTTGATGCGAATGCCAAAAACCTACGTCGCGCTTTTTTAAAAGCTCCTGTAAAATTTAGCCGCATCTCCTCGCGCTACAATTTACGCCGTCGAATTAAATTCTACGGAAACCGTATCAAACCCCATCGTGGAACCGATTTTGCCGCCAGTGTGGGAACTCCCATCATGGCCACCGCTAATGGAACCATTAAAAAAGCCTCCTATTCCCGGGGCAATGGGAATTATGTGACCATCAAACACAACAACATTTACCAGACGCAATACCTCCATATGAAAAAACGCAATGTACGTGTGGGGCAATACGTCAAACAAGGAGACATCATCGGCTGGGTCGGAATGACCGGATTGACTGCTGGTCCTCATGTTTGCTACCGCTTCTGGAAATACGGAAAACAAGTAGATCCATTCAAACAAAAACTGCCTGCAGCCAAACCTATTTCTGAAAATTTAAAAAACCAATTTTTTACGGCTATTGAATCTCTGAAATACGATTTGGAATGCATCCCTTTTGAACCTGATTTTTTAAACACAAAACGAATTGCCGACCATCATGACACTACCCAACCATAAACCAACTCAGCTAAACGCTTGGAATGAATTAGCTACTCACTTTAGCCAAATTCAAAACCAGGAGATTCTCGATTTTTTTGAATTGGAAAAAGACCGTCTCGAAAAACTAAGCCTCCACTGGGAAGACTTTTATGTGGATTTGTCTAAAAACAGTGTTTCCCAAAAAACTCTTGAACTTCTTATAAATCTAGCCGATGAAGCCGGTCTTTCCCAAGCTATTAAAGCCTATTTTTCAGGGGGAAAAATAAACGAAACCGAAGGTCGTGCCGTGTTGCATACCGCCCTGCGATCCAAGGGTACAGAAGCCATAGCCGTGGAGGGTCAAAACGTGATCCCAGAGGTCAATGCCGTCAAAGAAAAAATGTATGCCTTTGCTGAACGTGTTATCTCTGGAGACTGGAAAGGACACACAGGAAAATCTATCGACACCATTGTCAATATCGGAATTGGTGGGTCTGATTTAGGCCCTGCCATGGTCACAGAAGCTCTGGAATTTTACGGCAATCATCTGACGCCCTATTTCGTTTCAAACGTAGAAGGGGATCACCATCAGGAGCTATTGAAAAAAATCAACCCGGAAACCACCCTCTTTTTGATTGTTTCCAAAACCTTTACCACACAAGAAACCTTGGCCAATGCTAACAGCATCCGAAAATGGTTCCTTTCCTCAGCACCCGAATCGGCTATTGCACAACACTTTGTAGCGGTTTCCACAAACTTGGAAAAAATTGATGCCTTTGGTATTGCCCCTGAAAATGTCTTCCCAATGAACGATTGGGTGGGCGGCCGTTTTTCCCTTTGGAGTACGGTTGGTTTAAGTATTTGTTTGGCTGTAGGCCCTGAAAATTTTGAACAACTCTTACAGGGAGCTGGAGCGATGGATCGACATTTTCGCGACACCCCCGTTGAAAAAAATATTCCAACCCTTTTGGCATTACTGAGTGTCTGGTATAACAATTTTTGGCAAGCCGAAAGCGAAGCCATTGTTCCCTACACTCAATACCTAAGGAACCTTCCCGCCTATCTCCAACAAGGGATTATGGAAAGTAATGGTAAAGGAGTGGACCGAAACGGAAAAGCTGTGGATTATCAGACAGGCACCATTATCTGGGGCGCTTCCGGAACCAATGCCCAACATGCCTTCTTTCAACTGATCCATCAAGGAACCAAGCTCATCCCAACCGATTTTATTTGCTTCCAAGAGTCCCTTCACGAAACAGGGGATCATCAAGACAAGCTGCTTTCCAACTTTATTGCACAAACAGAAGCCTTGATGTGTGGAAAAACAGAAGCGGTCGTCCGAAAAGAATTAGAAGAAAAAGGGCTAAGTGCGCAAGAAATAGATCGCCTAACACCTTTTAAAGTATTCACGGGCAATCGGCCTACAACCACATTTTTGATTCAAAAATTGACCCCTTATACCTTGGGAGCACTTATTGCCATGTACGAGCATAAGATTTTTGTTCAGGGAATCATTTGGAATATCTATAGCTATGACCAATGGGGTGTAGAGCTTGGAAAGCAATTGGCCAACAGTGTTTTAAGTGATTTACAGTCCGATACCCTAGCGGCACATGATCCCTCCACAATAGCACTAATCGAACGCTGTAAAGGAAACTAAGTTTTGTTTTTTATTCGGTGAATCGTAACGCTTTGACTTTTAACTGTAAGGTCTTTACCCCATTAAACTCATTCTCGTCTAACGTATAAAGCAACTCAAAACTGACTTGGCTTTTGATTTTGTGGATGTGTTCCGCCATGCCAAAAGCAATGCCCGAAACAGAAGCACCGCTAAAGTCTGTGACCTCTAATTTTAGATGGGTTTGCTCTTTGCCCACCACCTTGCTTCCGCCCGCATCTTTTAACCCCTGAGTCCGAAAAACAGGACGCATATTTTGGGGGCCAAACGGAGCCATCTGTTGAAAGATTCGAAACAGTTTAGGCGTAATTTCATTCAAGGTCAAAGTAGCATCATATAACATACTGGGTTCGCGTTGCTCGGGAAGAATTCGTTCTTTTACAGCCTGCTCAAAAGCCGCTCGAAAAGGCTCTAACGCCTCTTTAGTCATGGTCAAGCCTGCTGCGTATTTGTGTCCTCCAAACTGAATAAAATGATGGCTACAAGCCACCAATGCTTCGTAAACATCAAACCCTTTGACCGATCGTACAGAACCTACCAGTTGATCTCCGGAAGCTGTCAACACAACTGTAGGGCGATAAAAGGATTCTATCAGACGCGAAGCTACAATTCCCACCACACCTTTGTGCCAGTGTTCTTGCATCACAACCGTGCTGAACTCCGTTTCCAAATCCTGAATTTGAGCCAAGGCTTCTTCTGTGATTTTTTCATCGGTCAGTCGGCGTTCACTGTTCATCAATTCGATGGAACGGGCATAGGGCAACGCTATTTCTGTAGTTTCCGAACAGAGTAGATCAACTGCTCGCTGGCCGTGTTGCATCCGCCCTGCTGCATTAATGCGTGGTGCAATCACAAAAACCAAATCGCTCAATTGCAAAACCTTTTTTTTGGTGTTTTGGATCAAAAGCTCAAAACCGGGACGCGGTGCCTTGTTCAGTTGCTTCAAGCCATAATAGGCCAAAATCCTATTCTCTCCCGTCAGCGGAACAATATCGGCTGCTATGGCTGTGGCCACCAAATCCAAATAGGGATACAAAACTTCAAAATCATGCTCTTGCTGGAGAGTTAAGGCTTGAATCAATTTAAACCCAATTCCACAGCCACACAGTTCTTTATATGGGTACAAGCAGTCTTTTTGCTTTGGATCCAAAATCGCCACCGCTGAGGGCAGTTGTTCTCCTGGAAGGTGGTGATCGCAAATGATGCTGTCAATTCCCAAAGCCTTGGCCTCGGCCACCCGTTCTACTGCTTTGATCCCACAGTCTAGTGTAATCAACAGTCCAATATCATTGTCACTTGCAAACTGCACTCCTTGAGAGGAGAGTCCATATCCTTCCGAATAGCGATCGGGGATATAAGTTGCAACTTCGGATTTCAATGTTTTGAGATATGAAAAAAGCAAGGCTACGGCAGTGGTTCCATCCACATCATAATCACCATAAACCAGAATCTTTTGACCGGTACTAACAGCTTGCAGAATCCGATCTACCGCTTTGGACATTCCCAACATCAAAAAAGGATCGTGTAAGGCTTTTAAATCTGGACGAAAAAATGTTTTAGCCGCTTCAAATGACGTGATCCCACGCTGCGCCAAAATTGTAGCCACCGCAGTAGGAATTCCTAATGCTTGTTCCAACTGTAAGATGGTCGTAGTCTCGGCATTTGTGGTTTTATTCCATCGCATACAAATTCTATTGGGGTGCAATACAAAGGACAAATTCGCCCTTAGGGGCTTGTTGGGTATAAAACTCTTGTGCTTCAGACAAACTCCCTCGGAAGGTGTCTTCAAATTTTTTAGTCAGTTCCCTGCTAATACTCACTTTTCGATCCCCTCCAAAAATGGGTTCCATTTGATCAAGGGTTTTTAAGAGCTTGTGGGGGGATTCGTAGAACACAACTGTTACTGCAAGTTGTGCCAATTCCTCCATTTTTTTTTGTCGCCCTTTTTTAGGAGGTAAAAAACCCTGAAAGAAAAAACGATCCGAAGGCAAACCACTTTGTACTAAAGCTGGAATTAATGCTGTTGCCCCTGGTAGGCATTCCACATGAATTTCATGTTGGAGGGCTTCGCGCACCAATAAAAATCCGGGGTCTGAAATTCCAGGAGTCCCAGCGTCTGAAATCAATGCGATCGTTTGCTCTGCATTTAGTTTCTCAACCACTCCTTTTACTTTGCTGTGCTCATTGTGCATGTGGAAACTCTGCATAGGCGTACTGATCCCGTAATGTTGTAACAAAACAGCACTGGTACGTGTGTCTTCTGCCAATATCAAATCGGCTTCTTTAAGAAGTGTGACTGCTCGGAAGGTCATGTCTTCCAAATTACCGATAGGGGTTGGGACTAGATATAATGCCATTGCTGCCTATTCTTTGGTCTCAAAAAACTGCGAAAGTATCCCCAGAAAACGTTCTTCATACAGTTCTTTCCCTTCCCAGTTGTTGTAGTCGGGTTTTAACATTGATTCGATAAAGACAAAAACTTCTTGAAAACTATCGAAAGTCGTAAGCTGATTAAGTGCTCGCTGGTAATCGTTAGGTTTGTTGTCAAATAAATGCTGTATAAACGCCAAACGATCGTTCAAATCCACCTTGAGCCCTTTGGAAAAGCGTTCGTTGAGATTTGGGCTGGGCTTGTCCAATTCTTTTGTGGAAGACGCAACTGCTGGAGGAGCTTCTGGTGCTTCCTTACGCACAAAATGGGGCTCCTCAATTTGAGTGAATAATTCATTTACTACTTTGGATTCTGGCATTTCTGTCACCATATTTTTGATGGTATCCATAAGCTCTGGCACCTCTTCTTGCTCCTGAAAACTTTCTGATGGAGGGGTTTCCTTTTCAATAGCCATTGATTCTAGAGACGCAAAAAGCTCGTCTTGCTGTTCTCCAAGCGGAGAAGGGGATGTGTCAGCAGCTTTATTTTCATGTTTCAAAAGAACACCCAACTCATAAACCGTTCGCAAGCTTTCATAAAGTTGGTTTTCTGTTAGCTGCCTGCTATTCTCATGCAGCCGCTTAATTACGTTTTCGATTTTTTGACGAAGTTGATGCTTCATTGGAGGGAGTGCAACAAAATTGTTTTAATACCTTTGTTAGCGACCCGAAGGTCGATCATCTAAATTGAAAAGTACAAAATGTTTTTAGAAAACACCGTAAACCCCAAAGAACAATTTGGCTGGATCGAAGTCATCTGCGGGTCGATGTTTTCTGGAAAAACTGAAGAGCTCATCCGTCGGTTAAAACGGGCTGAGATTGCACAGCAAAAAATTGAAATTTTCAAACCCAGTATCGATCATCGTTATGATGAAAGTCATGTGATTTCACACGATGAAAACCAAATCCGATCTACTCCTGTTCCTGCTGCAGCCAATATTCCTATTCTTGCAGACGGCTGTGATGTGATCGGTATTGATGAAGCGCAATTTTTTGACGATGAGATTGTACAGGTCTGCAATGATCTAGCCAATCGGGGCATGCGAGTCATCGTGGCCGGTCTCGATATGGACTATAAAGGAAACCCTTTTGGACCCATGCCCGCTTTGATGGCAACAGCAGAATACGTCACAAAAGTTCACGCGGTCTGCACCCGAACAGGGAATCTTGCACAATACAGTTACCGGAAAGCCCCACAAGACAACTTGGTTTTATTGGGGGAAAAGGAAGCCTATGAGCCCCTCAGTCGTGCCGCTTTTTTTAAAGCCATGCGGTCCGATAAAAAAGATACATCCCTTACCAAAAAGAACAAAAAATCTTAAGTTTTGACAGCTCTTGATTTACATCTAACCCATCTCGCCCACAACCTTAGCGTGATTCGTGCTAAGCTCAAAGTGGACACTCGAATCATTGGGGTGGTCAAGGCAAATGCTTACGGACAAGGAGTGGTACCTATTGCGAAAAAACTCGTCGATGAAGGAGTCACTTATCTTGCCGTGGCCTATGTTTCAGAAGGCATTGAACTTCGAGCTGCTGGAATTCGTTGTCGTATCATGGTGTTCTATCCACAACCCGAAAACTTTTCCGCTCTTTTGCATCACTGTCTCGAACCGGCTCTCTACAGTCCTTCTGTTTGGACTCAGTTTTCCAAAATTGTACAGCAAAACCACATTCCAGACTATCCTGTTCATGTCAAATTCAACACGGGCTTAAACCGAATAGGATTTGCCCCTGAAGATGTGAATTGGCTTCTAGAACAGCAACAAAACACTAGTCTTGAGATCGTCAGTATCTATTCCCATTTGGCGGCTTCTGAGGAGTCAAAGCCCCACTCGCCAACCCGCTTGCAATGGAAACAATTTGAAAAAATCAAAGCCCCTTTAGCCGCTGCCTACCCTAAAGCTTGGTTTCACCTACTCAATACCTCTGGTGTTTTTAACTACCCAGAATGGCAAATGGATGCTGTTCGAGTCGGTATTGGTTTGTATGGTTATGCCAATCATCCCGAATGGGATTGTCAATTGAAATCCGTTGCAGCGCTGCGCGCCACCATCATCCAAATACATCCCTTAGAAAAAGGAGACTTTGTTGGCTATAACCATGCTTGGCAGGCTCCCAAAAAAGGACTAGTAGCCTGTCTGCCTATTGGACACGCCGATGGCATTGGAAGGCAGTTTGGCCACGGCAAAGGATCCGTTTGGATTCACGGTCAACAAGCGCCTATTGTAGGCAATGTTTGTATGGATATGCTAATGGTCGATGTGACTCATATCGATTGTCAACCGGGCGATCCCGTGATTTTCTTCAATGCGGATCATAGCCTAATCGAGTGGGCCCAAACGGCTAATACCATCCCCTACGAGCTCTTAACAGGACTTAGCAATCGCATTCCAAGGCAGATACATAGTTAGTTTTATCACGGTTTGTTGTTTTTACAACGATTTGTGAAAAAAAGCAAGGATTGCAAGAAATGCACTTAAAGCGAAAATTTCGGCTTATTTTTGCCAACAAATTAGATTACAATGAAAGTAGCTGTTGTTGGTGTAACGGGAATGGTTGGTCAGGTGATGCTTCAAGTATTGGAAGAGCGTCAATTACCTATTGACACTTTGATCCCTGTAGCCTCTGCCCGTTCTGTAGGAAAAAAAATTCACTTTCAAGGAAAAAAACTCACCGTTGTTGGAATGGAAGAAGCCATTACCATGGCACCCAATATTGCCTTGTTTTCGGCAGGAGGAGAAACGTCAAAAGTTTGGGCTCCTAAATTTGCCGAAGCAGGAACAACTGTGATTGACAATTCTTCTGCTTGGCGAATGGATCCATCCAAAAAATTGATCGTCCCAGAAATCAACGCGCGTGAACTTACAGCTACCGACAAAATCATTGCCAATCCTAATTGCTCAACCATTCAAATGGTAGTAGCCCTTGCGCCCTTGCATCAGCAGTATGGGATCAAGCGCTTGGTCATTTCAACCTACCAATCCATTACAGGTACAGGAGTGGCTGCCGTTCAGCAGTTGGAAAACGAATATCAAGGCGTGGACGGGGATATGGCCTATCCATATCCGATTCACCGGAACGCACTCCCTCATTGTGATGTTTTTGTTGAAGATGGTTATACTAAGGAAGAAATAAAACTGGTCAACGAAACTCAAAAGATTTTGGGTGATTCCGCCATTCAGATTACAGCTACTGCTATTCGAATCCCCGTGGTGGGAGGGCATAGTGAGTCTGTAAATGCTGAATTCCAAAAGGACTATGAATTGGATGCACTTCGCAGGCTCTTACATGAAAGTGATGGCGTTGTGGTTCAGGATAATCCCGAAACAAATACCTATCCCATGCCACTATATGCTCAGGGGAAAGATGCTGTTTTTGTGGGGCGTATCCGTAGAGACCGTTCCCAGCCCAATACTGTCAATCTTTGGATTGTGTCAGACAACCTCCGCAAAGGCGCTGCCACTAATGCCATTCAAATTGCAGAACATCTTGTTGCTCACCAGCTAGTGTAGTGTTTTACTAAGTTTTGATACCTTTAGATATCAAAATTCAGATCTTATGAAGCTTATTCTTGCAGGATGCTGCTTGGCTTTTCTATTCAGCTGTCATAACACAGCTACAGTCCAGTACCCCGAAACAACCAAAAAACCAGTTGTCGATTCGTATTTTGGAACTTCCATAACCGATAATTATCGCTGGTTAGAAGATGATTTGAGCCAAGAAACCGCCGCTTGGGTTAGCGCTCAAAATGAAACCACTTTCTCTTATTTGGATCGAATCCCGTATCGTTCAGAACTGACCGAGCGCTTGACCTCTATCTGGGATTATGCCAAACAAACGGCTCCTTTTGTGGAAGGCGATTTTACATATTATTATCGAAACTCAGGACTTCAAAATCAGTATGTACTCTGCCGAAAAAACACAGCGGATAAGGAAGAAGTATTTCTAAATCCCAATACTTTTTCCGAGGACGGCACTACCTCTTTGGCCGGACTCAGTTTTTCCGATGATGGAAAAACGCTTGCCTATGCGATCTCCGAGGGAGGAAGTGATTGGCGAAAAGTCATTGTTATGGATGCCGGTTCTAAAAAAATTCTAGAAGACACGCTGAAAAACATCAAATTCAGTGGAATTCAATGGAAACGCAATGAAGGATTCTATTATTCTAGTTATGACAAACCCCATGGTAGTGTGCTTTCAGATAAAACAGACCAACACAAACTCTACTTTCACAAACAAGGAACCCCACAAGCAGAAGACCAACTTGTTTTTGGTGCAACCCCAGCAGAAAAAAACCGTTATGTTGGAGCTGATGTCACTGAAGATGGGGCCTACCTTTTTATTTACGCCTCCGAATCGACTTCTGGAAACAAATTATTCCTTAAAAATCATAAACGAAAAAACACTCCTCTTATTCCTATTGTAGATAATTACGATAGTGACACCTACCTAGTGGACAGTGATAATCGTTATTTTTATTTTGTGACCAATTATAACGCTCCCAACAAACGCTTGGTTCGAGCTAGAAAAAACAAACCCCAGCAGGTCTATTGGCAAGACGTAATCCCAGAAAAAGAATACGTTCTAAGTGTTAGTTCAGGAAGCGGTTATCTGTTTGCTAAATATATGATTGATGCCATTTCTAAAGTGTATCAATACGACTATACTGGGACTTTGATGGGTGAAATTTCCCTCCCTGGCCTCGGAACGGCTGGTGGTTTTGGCGGGGAAAAAGAACAGGACACTCTTTATTATTCTTTTTCCAATTACCATACTCCAGGAAGTATTTATGCCTATGACCCCAAAAAAATGACCTCCCAATCGTATTGGAAGCCAGGAATTGATTTTGACAGTGAGGCCTATGTTTCCAAACAGGTTTTCTATGAATCTAAAGATGGCACTAAGGTTCCGATGATTATTACCCATAAAAAAGGAATCGAGTACACCGGAGCAAATCCTACCATTCTCTATGGTTATGGCGGTTTTAATATCAGTCAAACCCCTCGCTTTAGTATTACTAATGCGGTATGGATTGAGCAAGGTGGTGTTTATGCTGTTCCCAACATACGCGGTGGAGGTGAATATGGAAAAAAATGGCACATAGCAGGAACCAAAACTCAAAAGCAAAATGTCTTTGATGATTTTATAGCCGCAGCCGAATACTTGATTCAAGAGAACCTAACTAGACCCCAACTTTTAGCCATTCGAGGGGGATCCAATGGTGGTCTTTTGGTGGGTGCCTGCATGACCCAGCGCCCTGAATTGTTTAAGGTAGCGCTCCCTGCTGTGGGTGTTTTGGATATGCTTCGCTACCATACTTTTACTGCTGGAGCTGGATGGGCCTATGACTACGGAACGGCAGAAGAATCCGAAGAAATGTTTCGCTATCTAAAAGATTATTCCCCTGTACATAACGTAAAAGCAGGGACACACTATCCCGCTACCTTAATCACTACAGGCGATCATGATGATCGAGTAGTACCTGCACATTCATTTAAGTTTGCCGCCCAACTCCAAGACAAGCAAGCTGGAAATAGTCCGGTGTTGATCCGAATTGAAACCAAAGCCGGTCATGGAGCCGGAACACCCGTCTCCAAAATCATTGATCAGTATGCTGATATCTTTGGATTTACTCTTTATAATATGGGCTATAAAGTGCTGCCTCAAAAAACAGGAAAAATTAAAGGCTAAAAAAAAGCGGCTTAAAAGCCGCTTTTTTTTATTGCTCATCGTCCATGGTAAAGTCTTCCATAAACTTGGTGGTATAATTTCCCGCCACATAATCTGGATGATCCATTAATTTTCGATGGAACGGAATCGTAGTTTTAATTCCTTCAATATAAAACTCATCAAGGGCCCGTTTCATTTTATTTATGGCCTCCTCACGCGTTTGAGCCGTTGTTATAAGCTTCGCAATCATTGAATCATAATGTGGTGGTATCACATAATCTGAATATACATGGGTGTCCAATCGCACCCCGTGCCCCCCTGGAAAATGAAGTGTTGATATTTTCCCTGGAGAAGGGCGGAAATCATTGTAGGGATCTTCTGCATTGATTCGACACTCGATAGAGTGCATTTTAGGAAGATAGTGCTTCCCAGAAATAGGAATCCCAGCAGCCACTTTGATTTGCTCTCGAATCAAGTCAAAATCAATCACCTGTTCGGTAATAGGATGTTCTACTTGAATCCGTGTGTTCATCTCCATGAAATAAAAATTCTTATGCTTATCCACAAGAAATTCAACTGTTCCAGCACCTTCGTATTTAATATGTTCCGAAGCTCGAACGGCGGCTTCTCCCATTTTTTTCCGCAACGCTGGAGTCATAAACGGAGAAGGGGTTTCCTCGGTCAATTTTTGGTGACGGCGTTGAACGGAACAGTCTCTTTCCGACAAATGACAGGCTTTCCCATAGGAGTCCCCTACCACTTGAATTTCAATATGACGGGGTTCTTCAATGAGCTTTTCCATATACATGCCATCATTGCCAAAGGCTGCTCCTGCCTCTTGGCGGGCGCTATCCCAAGCTTTCTGTAAATCTTCTGCCTTCCATACGGCACGCATTCCTTTACCGCCCCCACCAGCAGTGGCTTTCAGCATGACGGGATATCCCATGTCTGCCGCAATCTCCTGAGCCGATTCTAAAGACGCTAACAAACCTTCCGAACCAGGAATCGTTGGAACGCCTGCTTTTTTCATTGTGGCTTTTGCTGTGGCTTTATCTCCCATTTTTTCAATCATTTCGGAAGAAGCACCAATAAACTTGATTTCGTGTTCCGAACAGATTTTGGAAAACTTAGCATTTTCAGAAAGGAACCCATAACCTGGGTGGATTGCATCGGCATTGGTAATTTCTGCCGCTGCAATGATATTCGATATTTTAAGATAGGACTCAGCACTCGGTGCAGGACCAATACAAACAGCTTCATCGGCAAAACGCACATGAAGACTATCGACATCTGCCTTGGAATAAACAGCTACCGTTTTGATTCCCATTTCCTTACAGGTACGGATGATACGCATGGCGATTTCGCCGCGATTGGCAATTAATATTTTACTAAACATAGAAAAAACGGTTTAAGAAGGGTCTATCAAGAAAAGCGGTTGGTCAAATTCTACCGGGGAAGAGTCATCTACTAAGATTTTGACAATTTTCCCAGACATTTCCGATTCGATTTCGTTGAAAAGCTTCATGGCCTCAATCACACACAATACATCGCCTTGTTTTACATCGGCGCCTAATTCAACAAAGGCCGGTTTGTCCGGAGAAGCTTTGCGGTAAAAGGTTCCAATGATAGGAGATTTTACAGTGATTAGATTGGCGTCTGTATCCGCCGACGCAGTGGCTGCTTCCGGCGCTGGAGCCGGTGTTTCTGTTTCCACCACGGCTACTGGAGCTGCTGGCATGGCGGGTAAGTGTTGTACAATCGTTTGTGATTCCGGCAAGACATTATCGGCTGCCGTTTTAATGGTAATCTTAATGTCTTCCATTTCTAATTTTACTTCGTGCGCTCCAGATTTGGCGACAAAGCGGATCAGATTTTGAATTTCTTTAATATCCATACGTTCGTTTTTTCAAATTAGTTATAAGCCCAGGTATAAAAAGCGGATCCCCAAGTGAACCCTCCTCCAAAGGCCGTAAATAGTAATTTATCTCCAGTTTTAAATTGGTCTTCATAGTCCCTCAGCAGCAAAGGCAATGTAGCAGCTGTAGTGTTTCCGTAGCGTTCGATATTGGTTAAAAATTGTTTTTGACTCAATTTCGTACGTGTTTGTGTTGCATCTAAAATACGTTTATTCGCCTGATGTGCTATAATGTAATCCACCGTTTCGGGCTGTAAGTCATTTCGACGGAGTACTTCTTGCGTGGCAAATGCCATCTCAGACACCGCGTTTTTAAATACAGTCTTACCTTCTTGATAGATCGCTTCCCATCCCTTCGCTAAGGTTTCTTCCGTAGTTGGATGCAGCGATCCTCCAGCTTTGACGTGTAAGAACTCTTGACCCATACCATTGGATCGAAAATATTCATCTTCCCATCCAAAGGCATTGGAACTAGCTTCCATAAGAACCGCTCCAGCACCATCTCCAAAAATAATACAAGTAGTTCGATCTGTATAATCTACAATAGAGGACATCTTATCCGCTCCCACGACTAAGATTTTTTGGCAGTGGCCTGCTTCAATTTTAGCTGCTGCCATCGAAAGACTGTAAAGAAATCCTGAGCATGCCGCTTGAAGGTCAAAAGCAAAAGCATTAACCGCTCCGATGTTCGTAGCAACTTTGGCTGCTGTTGCAGCCACTTTCATATCCGGAGTAATTGTAGCTAGAATAAGCATATCTATCTCTTCCGGAGCACAGTTGGATTTGCGAAGCACCTCATTGGCCGCTTCGATTGCTAAAAAAGAGGTTGCTTTGTTAGGGTCCTTAAGAATTCTACGTTCTTTGATTCCCGTTCTTGAACGTATCCATTCGTCGCTAGTATCAACCATGCGCTCAAGATCAAAGTTCGTGAGTATGTCGTCGGGAACGTAGCCTCCCACAGCGGTGATGGCTGCTTTTATGGTTTTTTCTGGCACAGAAGTCATTTAAAAAATCCTAGCTGACTGAGGTTTCTTATAGTGAAGATAATGGTTTTTTTGGCTTGCCATCCTCTTTCATAAAAAAACCCTCCTAAAATGAATTTAGGAGAGTTTATATGATTTTGGATTGAGAATACTGCTAGGCCTCAGCAGCTTCTGCGCTTTCGATAAGAACTTTACCTTTGTAGTAAAGTTTCCCTTCGTGCCAGTGTGCGCGGTGGTAAAGATGTGCCTCTCCAGTAGCGCCACAAGTAGCGATTTGTTGAGAGCTTGCTTTGTAGTGCGTACGTCTTTTATCTCTACGAGTTTTCGATATTTTTCTTTTAGGATGTGCCATCGTTTCCTGTTTTTATTTTATCACTTGTTGTTTTGTAACAAATCTTTTAGTTTGTCCCAACGAGGATCATTATCCTGCTGTGACTTTTTTTCTTCTTTGGGTTCAAGTTCTTTCAATTTATCCAGAATGGGCGATTGTAAAGTGCCTTCTTCAATTTGGGGATGAATTAATTTTGAAGGCATTGCCAACAAAATCATTTCATAGACATACTGCGAAAGATCCACTTGATAGCTTCCGTGAGGTAGCACCAATATTTCATCGTCGTCGTTGTTGAATTCTGAGCCAAACTTGACAATCAAGTCAAACTGGCAATGAAGCGGTAAATCAAAAGGTTCGGTAGAAAGGTCGCATGCGACACCTACCATTCCATTGGCTTCAAGGGCAAATTCTAACAACTGCTCTTTCTTATTCAGCACTGCCGAAACAGCAAACTGAGACTGGTTAAAATCAAAAAACTCAAATGCTTCAAAGAACTTCTGATCAATACTAAACTCGAATGTGTGCTGGCCGTTTTTTAATCCTACAAAAGGAATGACAAACTCCGACCGCGCATCCATAGCCTAAAATTGAGCATGCAAATCTATTAAAAATTTATTGGAATACCGCTACTAATCACCCCATTTTTAAACTGTTGAGGTGATCTGCGCTATTGCTGGGATCCTCCCTTTTGATTTCGCTGGAATTGAATCTCTTTGGCAGCGAAAAGTGCTGCTTTAAAAGACTGCCCTTCTGCTATTCCCTTTCCGGCAATATCAAAAGCCGTTCCATGATCTGGGGAGGTTCGTACGCCCGATAAGCCAGCCGTAAAATTAACTCCTTGGCCAAAAGACAAGGTCTTAAAAGGAATCAACCCTTGATCATGATACATGGCCAAAACTCCATCGAACTGATGGACATTTCCCGAACCAAAAAAGCTGTCCGCTGCGTAAGGGCCGTAAATCAATTTTCCTTTCTCTTGGAATTCTTGGAGCACCGGACGAAGTACGGTATCGTCTTCATCGCCAATCACTCCTGCATCCCCCGCATGTGGATTCATTCCCAAGACGGCAATTTTCGGCTTGGGAAGTCCAAAGTCCTCCTGTAAACTTTGGTAAAACTGATTCGCCTTAGCGGTTAGCAGTTCCGCATTGATTGTTGCGCTTACTTCTTTTACTGGAATATGATCTGTTACCAGTGCTATTCGTAATTGATCCGAAAGCATTAACATCAGGGCATCTCCCTGTAATTCTTTTGCCAAAAACTGTGTGTGACCCGGAAAAGTAAAGGTTTCCGATTGAATGGATTGCTTGTGAATTGGGGCTGTGACCAGTGCATCAATCTGCTCTTCTTTCAGCGCTTTGGTGGCTACTCGAAGCGAATCTACCGCACATTTCCCCGCTGAAGAAGCTACCGTACCAAAATGTGTTTGGTGATCTTCCGTTTCAACATCCACTACATTCAACTTTCCCTTGTTAAGTTTGTTTAGGCCCTTACATAGTTGTAGGGAAATATTAATATTAAAGTGGTTTTTGTGGAACTGAACTACCGAATGAGGAGCAAACAAGATCGGTGTAAAAAAATCAAACATACGACGGTCTTCAAAGACTTTAAGGATAATTTCTAAGCCCACACCGTTGGGGTCTCCCATCGAAATTCCTAGATTAATCTTTACAGCATTACCCATCTTGAATGATTTATTTCTAATTTCGCCAAAGGTAAAGAAAACAAAGATGTTTACAGGAATAATCGAGGCCTTCGGAGAAGTAATTCGGCTGGAAAAAGACCAAACCAATTTACACATTAGTTTAAAGAGCTCTCTTGCGAAAGAACTCCAGATAGATCAAAGTTTGGCTCACAATGGAGTATGTCTTACCGTAGTTGCTCAAGACGATCAAAGTTATACGGTGACAGCCATACAAGAAACCCTTGAAAAAACCAACGTGGGAGACTGGCAGTTGGGAGACTTAATCAACCTTGAACGAGCCATGATGCTTAATGCTCGTTTAGACGGACACCTCGTCCAAGGCCATGTTGATCAGATTGCCCACTGTACGCGTATCGAAAACGAGGAGGGCAGTTGGCGTTTCCGATTTGAGTACGAGCCCAGACCTAACAATGTCACTATCGAAAAAGGCTCTATTACCGTAAATGGCGTCAGTCTAACTGTAGTAGATTCAGAACCTTATGCTTTTTCGGTAGCCATTATCCCTTACACCTACGAACACACTAATTTTCATCGCTTTAAAAAGGGAACACCTGTCAATCTTGAATTTGATTTGATCGGAAAATACATCAAACGATTAATGGTGCCATAATTTTTCCCTAATTTGAGGCAAAATACCATAAACATGAAAATTCTTGAATTATCGACGATACTAATCAGTCTTGCTGCCTTTTTCTCTTTGGTCAACATCCGACTGCTTAAACTACCCACCACCATTGGTTTGATGGTGCTCGCATTAGTTATGTCACTGTCCATTATGGGCATCGGCTTGGTTTTCCCATCCATTTTTGACACTGTTCGGCTGATTTCAAAAGAATATGATTTTAGCAATCTCCTAGTAAACGTGATGCTTCCTTTTTTACTCTTTGCGGGAGCCATTAGTGTGAACGTTCACGAACTCTTAAAAGACAAACTCACCATTTTGCTACTGGCTTCTTTTGGGGTTGTCTTTTCCACTTTTGCAATCGGAACTACCTTGAATTGGTTGCTTAGCCTGCATTTTCTTGGACTTGGAGAACTGGGACTCACCTATATAGACTGCTTGCTTTTTGGCGCTTTAATTGCACCCACCGATCCAATTGCCGTTCTAGCTATGGTCAAAAAAATGAATCTTTCTTCAATTACAGAGACCCGTATTGCTGGAGAATCTCTTTTTAACGATGGAATTGGTGTTGTTGTATTTCTTACCCTTTTGGGTATTCAGCAAGACGGCGTGGATAATATCACAGCCAGCAGTGTAGCAAGTTTGTTTGTTACAGAAGTTTTTGGAGGGGTTGTCTTAGGCGCAATCATGGGATACTTAGGCCTCCAACTGGTTAAATATGTAGAAAATGAGTTTGTCGAGTTGGAAGTACTCATTACTCTTTCTTTGGTATTGTTGCTCCCCATCATTTCTCATCGTTTCCACTTTTCTGCCGTACTTGGTATTGTCGTTATGGGCCTTTTCTTAAACCAAAACATCGATACTGATAATCGTACCAAAGGTTTGCAAAGGGCTATGGGAGACTATGTCTATAAGTTTTGGCATTTGCTTGACGAAACGCTCAATGCCATTTTATTTATCCTAATCGGTTTGGAGATCATCACCATTGCCGAAGGCTTTAAACTTTCTTATTTGATTGTTTCCGTACTGACCATCCTAATTGTCGTCATTGCGCGTTGGATTGGGGTTACGGTGCCCATTACAATATTATCTATTTGGAAAAAATTTGAAAAACGAACCGCTCTAATCATCACTTGGGGAGGGCTTCGAGGAGGACTTAGCGTTGCTCTAGCACTGAATTTACCCGAGAGTATGGGTGGGGGGAAATCATTGATTTTAATCCTTACCTATGCCGTAGTTTTGTTCACCATTCTAGGCCAGGGATTAACTCTAAAAAAATTGGTGGATTAAGTTTTGGAGCTCCAAAACTATTTCTAAATTTGGAATGACCCGTGAGCACTGTGACAACAGTGATGTTTAATTTAATGTAGAAAGGAGGTGTCTTATGTCTTATGATAATCATTTAAGGAATAGTTCAAGACTTCAGGCCCTCACTACTGAGGCCTTTTAGGAACTAGATCCTTATCTACTATTTACAAAGCAGGCCGATGGGCCTGCTTTCTTTTTTGTTCCCATTCCAACACTTGCCGCCCGAGTTCTCCTAAAAAAGGGAAGCCCAAACCATCGTATTCGTAAATATCATCGTTGAAAATCGCATTGGCATTAACCAAAATAGTAGCTGTAAGTAAAAACTCAATGTCCTTTTCTTTATCTACGATATAGGCCGAATCAGTAAGGGTTCCGTATGCGTCTCCTACCTTATTATAAATTCGGACTGTGGAAGACATCTGTCCTGGCTGATCGCCATAGATTAAGAATTTCACATAGCTGTCATAGTAGCCCTGTTCTGGGGTGTAGCGTGGTGATTCCCCTTCCATAGTGGTACGACTCATCCAATAACGCAAAAAGGCATAATCTTCTGGTAACAGACCGAAACGTTGTTGTTTTTCATATAGTTCAGGAAACAGCACCCGTTTAAGCAGCTCTTCCAAGCTTCGTATTGACAAACGATTTTTCGTTCGAAAATCCATCGGTCTTTCCACCAAAACGCCATCTTTCATAAACCCTCTCCCTTGCAGCACGCCGTCCAATCCTTCATTAGTACGGGTGTACTCAGACACTTTGGACGCTTGTTCATAGAGGGCTCTCTTTCCGTCAAAAAACGCATATTCCCAGCTGTTCACATTATCGGCTCCCAACAGAAACTTATGATGTATTTGTACCGCGCTAAAACCTCTTTTCTCTAATTCTGTATTAATATAGTCACGTCCCAGAAAGTCAAATAAATAATTATATGCATCGTTATCACTGACTAAAAATATTTTTTTGATTAAGTGTCCTACTGTTAGTTGCTGTTGGGGATGGGTACTATCACGAACCGCAACAATCGCAGCTGTTTGAGGGTCTTTTATCTGAAAGGGGGTATCCATATCAACCGCAAACCCCTCGGCTTGTAATTCTCTTAAACGCTGCAAACTTAGAATAGCAACGGGAAGTTTGGCTGTACTGGCAGGGTAAAAATACCGCGACTCATCCACTCCAAACTCAAAGGACTTGAATATTGGTCTGTTAAAACTGTCTCGTTCGATCTGCGTATAGCGGATTTGGACAGCGTGTTGGTCTTGATTTTTGGTAATTACAGCTATTTCTTTTTTTTTGGATTGCATGATCCGCACCAATGGATTCTCAGTAGAACAAGAAGCCATGCCAATCATTAGTGTTAAAAACAGTACGCGCATCACAAATAAAATCAAAACAACTCTAAAATACAGCCCTATGGAAAAACACCCAAAAAGATCAAAACTGTTTTCATTAATCCCCAGGGATAATACGCATATTTCGAATACAAGCGGTAAAGGGATAGATGGGTGTTCCTTCTTCATCAGTATCGCCCAAATATTTCGTAAATACCAAGCTGAACGAGTCTACTTGAGGTAATTCAACAACGACTTGACGGAACTCTGTTCGGTTGATATCACCATCCTCCCAAAGGTTTGGAATATCCTCCGAGGTTAGGCCCGTAGGGATCGTTTCACTTGGAAAAATGCTCAAGCCTAGTTTTCGACTTCCCTTGTCTTGACTGGGGAAAATTTGAAAATCGTATTTGAATTCAAAAATTAATTTTTTCCGATTCCCTCCGAAACCGGTAAAGGGTTTCTTGATGCGAACCACTTTCGAATTGGTGTAAAATGCCACTAAACTTTCTAAACAGATCGAAAAATCTCCATCCCCCGCTGGAGGGAACTTCCATCCAACTATCCCTGAAGACTCCCAAGACTCCCAATTTTGACGGTCATCCTTGTAGGAAATTTGCACGTAATCGTTTTCTATTTTACTGTCTACGGCAAGTCTGTTGGACGCTCCATGAAACACGTCATACTTTCCAAATACGCGATAAGGGATCGTAATACTATAAGGGATTGTGCTTTTTATACCCCCGTAAACCGATTGTTCTTCAATTTCATTCCCAAGATAGTGAGTGGTGCTTACCGTATAAGATGAATTCGCCGTTTCCACCAATGGTTCTGCACCTTGAAACACCCATACCAAACTATCAAAATTCTGTGTTTTGGTGATATAAGTGATCTGCAAAGTGTCTCGTTCTTCTAGTAAACTTTGAGAAAAACTCACTAGGTTTTCCGAAGAAATGAACTGAATATCCATACTCCCGTTATACCCGTCGGTATAATTTGTCGTTGATATGATGGTGGAACCAATGTCAGCGGTCGGCTGAATTAGAGTCGTTTTACTACAAGCCGCCATTAGCAAATACGCCGTAAAAAAATATAGTTTTTTCATCTCCTCAAAACAAAAGTACAAAAACCCCCTCTCGGGCTTGGCTTCAATTCTGTTTTTCTTACTTTTAAAGAACTTGATGTAGCATGCGAACAATTTTTTATTTACTATTTGCCATGGGGCTATTTGCTCAAGAATACGAAACGCAA
>QXYU01000038.1:837-26893 GCA_009886755.1 Flavobacteriaceae bacterium | reverse complement strand
AAACGCAAAATTATATGATTCTAGGTCGCTTGGATGATGCCGAAGTTCGCTTTTATCCCGAAGTCATGAAAGCCAAAACAGAAGGTTCCCTGTCAAGCAATGGAAATTTTTCAAAGCTCTTTAATTATATCGCTAAAGGCAATGCTTCCAGTACTAAAATTGCCATGACTACTCCTGTGTATACGCAACAAGATTCGCTGCGGTCTCAAATGGAATTTGTGCTCCCTCGTAAATACTTGACCGAAATGGCACCTTCCCCCGTTCGATCTGATGTGGTCGTTTATAAGGCCAGGGCAGGCTTTTTTGTTGCTCTAGAATTTGCTGGGTACAACAATGCTAACAAAACAGCAAAATACCGCCGAGAACTTGAAAAAATTCTGGAATCAAACAATATTAGTTCCCAAGGTCCTCTTAAAGTACTGGGCTATAATAGCCCGCTAACCCTTTTCAATCGTCGAAATGAGGTTTTGTTTGAAGTTCAGGAAGAGTCTTTGCCACAGGCCTTTCGAGATTCCAAACAAGACTAAGCAAATCCGAATACCATAGCACCCAAAAAAACACCCCCCTGCAATCAAATAAGATTCGTGCAAAGGGGTGCTTCTTTGAATTGATGGAATGCCCGTTTTACTCTACGGTAATTTGAACTTTTTCATTACCGATCATCAAATCAAAAGTTCCAGGCTCTACCACTGTTTCAAGATCAGCATTAACAAATGCTAATTCCTGCACTGGAAGCGTAAATGTCAATTCTTTTGTTTCTCCTGCACTCAAATTCACTTTTTCAAAGCGACGCAAGCGCTTGATGTCAGGGCTCAAACTTGCGTAATGGTCTTTGGAAAATAACATCACTGTTTCTTTCCCAGCAACCTTCCCCGTGTTTTTTACTTCAACCGATATGGTTAGACTGTCGGATCGCCCCACTTGCGTAGCGTCTACCTTCAATTGAGAGGTTTCAAAAGTGGTATATGACAATCCATGACCAAAATCAAAAAGGTTTTTTACCACTCCAACATAATTATAGGCACCTTGAGCATTGTCTTGAACTTGTGAGGGCTTGAAATTGTAGTTTGTCAATGCATTTTGAAATAAAGGATAGGAATACGGTAGTTTCCCTGAAGGATTCACTTCTCCCGAAAGAATATCGGCCAAAGCATCGCCTCCGTGATTACCCGGAAGATAGGTTTGAATGATTCCATCAACTTGATTGGCAATGGAAGAAATCAAACGTGGACGCCCTTCATTCAAAACCAAAACGACAGGAGTCCCTGATTTGATAATCCGTTGTGCAAACTCTAATTGTAATGGGTGAAGCTGCAAGTCGTTTAAGTCTCCTGGCTTTTCGGTGTATGTGTTTTCTCCAACACACAGAAGAACTACATCTGCACTCCGTGCGGCACGAATGGCTTGCTCAAACTGATCTTTATTTTGATCATAGTATTCATATTTCGGCTCTTTATCATAGTCCTCGTTGATAGGATAACTAACCCCAGGAATGTAACGAACATTTTTAGAGCCAAATTTATTTCGAACCGCTTCGTAGATCGTGTTGTATTTCTGTGCAAAAAAGTCAGCTTTTTCACCTTGCCATGAATAAGTCCAAGCACCATTCAACGTACGCATACTATTAGCATTAGGGCCTGTGACCAAAATTTTCTGTCCTTTCTTCAAGGGCAAAATATTTTTGTTGTTTTGGAGCAATGTAATTCCATCTGCCGCTGCATCATAGGCTAGCTGCTCGTGTTTTTCGCTTCCAAAATCAGGATAGTCCGCAGGGTTACTCAATGGTTTTTCAAATAGATTGAGTTCATACTTCAAACGAAGGATTTTTGCCACAGCATCGTCGATTCGTGCTTCGGAAACTTGTTTTTCATTAACTAGGGCAACCAAGCCTTCACAAAATTCTTCGTAATCATAAGGAACCATAGACATATCAATCCCTGCGTTGATTGCCATTTTGATTGCTTCTTTGCGCGTACTGGCCACCTTATCGCGATCGTGAAGTTTGTTGATGTCTTCCCAGTCCGTCAGAATCACCCCTTTGAATCCAAGCTCCTCTTGAAGCAAAGTGGTCAACAGATACTTGTTGGCATGAACGGGCAATGAATTGATCAACCCAGAATTGATCATAATGGTTTTGGCACCTGCATCAATGGCTCGTTGAAATGAAGGAAGGTGAAGTTCCCGCAATTGGTGTTCTGGAATATAGGCCGGTGTACGATCCTTTCCTGTACGGGTAATTTGATAGCCCATAAAATGCTTCATACAAGCGGCGAGTGTATAGGGTGTGCTGATGTCATTTTCAGCGCCCTGATACCCTAAAATAGCTTGCTCTCCCAATTGAGAGGCCAGATAAGGATCTTCGCCAAAGGTTTCAAATTGTCGTGGGAATCGAGCATCCAAACCTAAATCCAATACGGGTGAAAAATTCCATGGCACACTACTTGCTTTGGTATCATATGCAGCAATGCGCGCCATTTCAAATGCGTTTTTCGGATTCCAACTAGCAGCCACCGTAATTTGCTGAGGGAACATGGTTGCTCCTGAAATATAGGTCGCTCCGTGAATGCCATCCAAACCGTACACAATGGGAATTCCCAAGCGTGTTTTGGAAGCATATTCCTGCAATTCACCAATAACCCCATTCCATTCCTCGGGGGTACGGGCGCGATTATTGGTTGTGTTCAAAATCGACCCTACATGATATTGGTTGATGGCTTTAGCTACTCTTTCAGGGTCCAAGGCCATGGGTTCATGCGAAGCCCATTTATTGGGCCCTTTGGCAATTACCGTCAAATTAATTTGAGCCATCTGACCTACTTTTTCTTCTAAGGTCATTTGGCTGAGTAATTCTGATACTTTTTGATCAATGCTGTCTTTGGCTCCTGAAGAAGGAGTCGTACAGGCAATTAAACTTAAAACTAGGGCTCCTAAAAGGAGGGAGCGCATTTTTGTACTTCTAAAATCCATAAAGTCAAATTAAGACTCGCAAAATAGGAAAATCTGCTAACTTAATTTGTTAGATGCTAGGTCACTTGTGGCTTTTTTGTGGAAAAAATAACGTATTCCTTTTTTTCTAAAATGGCTTCTAAACGATCTACGGTTATAAGCAAGTCTTGAAAACGGGTATAAAGGGGAGCAATCCCCAAGCGGATAAAACGATCTGGCCGAAAATCGGGAATAATTGCAGGAGTTCCCTTTTGGAGTGCTTGAGCAATCCGCCAAGCCTCAGAATGAGAAACCGATAAATGAGCCCCTCGGTGATCGGAAGATTCTGGCGATTCAATTTCAAGTCCGAAAGAGGCCAATCGTGAATGCAATAATTCCCAGAGAAAAGCGGTTTGTGCTGTACTTTTTTCTCGAATCGCTTTAAGGCCCGCTTCCAAGGTAATATCAAGTCCTTTCTCCAAAGCGATCAAAGAGAGCATTGATGGTGTGCCTATGGCCATTTTTTGAATGCCTTCAGCAGCTTCGAAGCGTATTCCGAAATCAAAAGGACGCGCATGACCAAACCACCCCGCTATTGGATTTTCAGTTTGTTCTAGCAAATCGGTCGCCATATATAAAAAGGCTGGAGACCCGGGGCCTCCGTTCAAATATTTGTACGTACAACCAAAAGCCACTTTGGTTTCGGTTGCTTTAAAATCAATATCCAATACTCCAACCGCGTGGCTCAGATCCCATAGAATGATACTATTATGCGCTTCCGCAAATTTGTTCAGCTCCAGCATGGGATAGGCATAACCACTTTTGTAGGTCACCAAGCTAAGACAATAAATCCCGGGCTCTGATTGCATTTTGGATTGGAGTTGCTCCAAATTGGGTTCTATTGATTCTTTGTACTCAATTTGTGTGAGTGGTACTCCATAGGCTTGCTGGCTTATGGAATCTAAAATATAAACATCAGTAGGGAAGTTGAGCGAGTCGGTAACCAACCGTGGAGGATATCGCTTAGCGTTCACCAAGGCTTGGGTAATTTGATACAACCGCACCGAAGTTGATTCTCCAACAATTATTTCTTTTGATGAGGCATTCAGTAATTGCCCAAATTTCTCATTCAGCTGCTCTGTTTTCGCCAACCAAGAATCATTCCAAGACCGGATAAGATTATGCCCCCATTGCTCCTGCACTGCTTCTTGAATTTCCTCGGCAACGCCAAGAGGCAATTTCCCAAGCGAATTCCCATCCAAATAAATCTCGTCCGTACGATTCAAAAAACGATCCCGAAACCCTTTTAGGGGGTCTTGTTCATCAAGCTGCTGGGCTCGATGCCGCCAATCACTCATCGATTGCTTTGAAGATAATCGGTGCCATTTTATCCACCCATTGGGAATACATCAAGCCACTGGGGTGCAAGCTATCCGATGCCAAAAGTGTGCTGTCTTGAGCGGCCTTTCGAGAAATCTCAGTTACATCTATGTAGCGCAAATTCAGTTCCCCAGTAAGTTGGATTATCTCCGCATTAAAGGCGTCAATCTCCTCTGCAATTTTAGCTTTATCGCGACTTCCTGCAAAAGGCGTAACTCCCCAGTCTGGGATGGAAAAAACAAATACTTTTTCTTTATCTCCCCCTGTGTATTGAATGCTCTTTTCTAACAGAATAGACAATTCATTTCTAAAGTTCTCTAGACTTCTTCCCCGGAATTGATTATTAACACCTATCATAACTGTTACCAAATCATAATCTGACACTAAAGAGCTTTCCAATGCCCCCAATAATAACTCGTCGGTAGTCCAGCCGGTACGAGCAATGATTTGAAGGGAATCCATCATATAACCTCTTTGTTTGAGGTCTTTCATCAACTGCACTGGCCAACGTTCGGAAGCATTTACGCCTTCACCAATCGTATAACTATCTCCAAGAGCTAAATAATTTGAGGGATTGTCTGGAATACTACAAGATAAAATGAGGTATCCGATCAGTACAAATAGCACATTCTTCATCATTTTTCTTTCATTTTATGCAAACTAGTTAAAATGTCTCAATTCGGACACTTCTTTCAAAAAATTAAATCTCTTAAATTACAGGCATCAAAATTCTTGTAAAAGCTGATTTGAGAAACTTCGTTTGTTATTGCTCCTAAAAAAATTCTCGCAAAAACGGCCCTTAAGAATCGATAAAAAAGCCTGTGATCCACAGAAAAGAATGCGCATCAGCACTTGGAATAGGGTTCCGCTTTAAAAGTATAGACAATGAAAAATTTAAATCGTCGACGTTTTATACAAAAGACCAGCCTAGGTGCAGCTGCCACGGTGCTGAGTCCCCGTCTATCGTCTGGAGCTTGGGTTCCCGCGACACAGTCCAATCAGCAATATATGGGTGGTTTTGCTGCCGCTCCCCTTCCTGTGGTTCGTATGGCTTTTATTGGAGTAGGGTATCGCGGATCGCGCCATGCCCTGCAATGGGCTGAAATTGAAGGAACAGAGATTGTAGCAATTTGTGATCTGTATGATGATCTGGTTAGAAAAACAGCTTCCGAATGCCAGCAAATAGGCAAGGGGGCTAGACATCAAAACATAGCAACCTATTCTGGTGATGCGATGGCTTGGAAAAAAATGCTGGTAGAAATCGATGCTGATGCTGTAATTATTTCTACCAACTGGATCAACCACGCTCCCATGGCCAAAGAAAGCATGCTTTCTGGAGCCCACACTTTTGTCGAAGTGCCGCTGGCTCTTCGGTTAGAAGACCTCTGGGAATTGGTTGATATTTCCGAGGCCACACAAAAGCATTGCATGATGATGGAAAATGTGAACTATGGCCGGGACGAGCTGATGTATCTCAACCTATGTCGCCAAGGAAAAATTGGCGAACTTCTCCATGGAGAAGCGGCTTACATCCACGAATTGCGATGGCAGATGGAAGAACTCCCCCGAGGAACCGGTTCCTGGAGGACCACGCATTACGCCAATCGCAGTGGAAATTTGTATCCTACCCATGGATTGGGTCCCATTGCCCAGTATATGAATATTGCACGTGGCGAAGACTTGTTCGATCATATGGTTTCTTTTTCAACCCCTGCCAGAGGACGAAATCTCCACTCCAAAAAAAACTATCCCCCAGAACATCCTTGGAATCAATTTGACTTTAAAGGCGGTGACCTTAATACTTCCTTGATCAAAACCCAAATCGGCAGAACCATCCTTGTGCAATGGGACGAAACAAGTCCACGTCCCTACACCCGGCTCAATTTGATTCAAGGCACCCTTGGCACCTTGGCTGGCTATCCAACACGAGTGGCTTTTGAAGGTGGTTTTGAAGGAATCACAGATTCTCATCACGACTGGATTCAAGGAGAAGCTTTGCAAAAACTCTATGAGAAATACGAACATCCTCTCTACAAACGTTTGGGCCTCTTAGCTGAAAAAATGGGTGGCCATGGAGGAATGGATTTTATTATGCGATATCGTATTGTGGAATGCCTTCTACAGGGGAAGCAGCTGGATCAAAATGTGTACGAAGGCTGTTTTTGGAGCGCTGTTACCCCCCTCAGCGAACAATCCGTAGCCGAAAACGGACGTTCACAAGCATTCCCGGATTTTACCCGTGGACGATGGCAAAATACGGATCCCTTAGCCATCATAAAGTAACCGCCAATGATTTCCTTTCGAGTACCCGGTCGGATTTGTTTTTTTGGAGACCACCAAGACTATTTGGGACTCCCTGTCATTGCGGGTACCATCAATCGTTTCTTGAATTTAGCAGCAAAACCCATCCCCGGAGCGTATTTTGAAATTGAGCTGCTCGATCTTAAAGAAAAACTTCAGCTTCCCGTCGCAGCGCCATCATCTTTTGCGGATCCAACCAACTATTTCGAATCAGGATTGCAGCATCTTTGGAAAAAGAAAGTCCAATTTCCACAAGGCTATGCCATCCGTATTTGGAGTGATATTCCCATCAATGCCGGACTTTCCAGTTCTTCGGCACTGGTCGTTGCTTGGTTGCAATTTTTAACTCAAGTACAAAACACTTTACCCATTCCAAGTCCTCAAGATCTGGGACATTGGGCCTACCAGGTAGAGGTTTTGGCATTTGACCAACCGGGAGGTTTGATGGATCAATACACCATTGCTCAAAGGGGCTTGCTGCATATCGATACCGAAAAACAAAGATCCCACAGGCTTCCCATCCCAGATTGGCATTGGATTGTTGCAGAATCAGGGGTTGAAAAGAAAACACTCAAAGTACTTGAAAATGCCCGTAACTGGCAGCAAAAGGCTCTTGAGATCGTGCAAAGAGAAAGTCCCGATTTTGATCTTAAAAGAAGCACTGCCAGGGACTATGACCGTTTTCTGGATCGGATTCCAAAGGCGTTGCATAACCATTGGTATGCGAGTATTCACAATTACGATATTACACAAAAAGCAGTTGCAGAGCTTCAATCAAAGCCATCGGCCACAACCATTGGTCGCTTGCTAAATGCCCATCAAGCTATTCTGGATTCAAAAATCCAAAACACCCCAAAGAGCCTTCAAAAAATGCTCACTGCTGCTGGAGAAGCGGGTGCCTTGGGTGGGAAAATAATCGGATCTGGGGGTGGCGGTTGTTTGGTTGCTTTGGTGGAAAAAGCGGCCCAAGGAAATGTGATTGCCGCTTTTCTCAAAGCCGGTGCTAAAAAAGCCTATGCCATTTCATTGATTAACACTCCTTCTGATGAATAGTTTGGTAATTATGGCAGGCGGCGCCTCCTCACGGATGAAAAAATCTTTGGAACAGACTTCTTTGGATGCCACCACCAAAGCGATTGCTCAACGAGTCCATAAAAGCCTTATCCCATTAGGAGTCTCCCAAAAACCCCTACTAGTGCATCTGCTGGAAAACGCCCAAGCTGCTGGCTATGAAAAAATCTATCTTATTACAGCTCCCGAAAATTCGACTTTTAAAACAGTCTTGTCTGCCTATCCATCCCTTTTTTCCAATGTGAATTTTCAGGTTCACTATGCGTTTCAATATCCGCCCACAGGGCATTCGAAACCCTTAGGCACCGCCGATGCTATCCTTCAAGCCATGACGCAATATCCAGAACTGGAAAAAAATGCTTTTACATTGTGTAATGGAGATAATCTGTATTCAAAAAAAAGTCTTGCCCTTTTACTGAAACCCCATAATGCCCCCCATTCACTCATTAGTTATGATCGGTCAGGGCTTCATTTTTCCGAAGAACGCATTGCTCGTTTTGCCATTTTAGCCCTCGATTCTGAAAGCTATTTAACTGAAATTATCGAAAAACCTACCTCCGAGCAATTGGCTCAATTCAGAGATGAAAAAGAAAAGGTTTATGTCAGTATGAACCTCTTCCGTTTTACGGGTAAACTACTAAAACCCTATTTGGAAAAATGCCCCATCCACCCTGAGAGAAAGGAAAAAGAACTCCCTGTAGCCGTTGGACAACTCGTTCAACAACAGCCCAAAACCATTTATGGGCACAAGCTTACTGAAAATGTTCCGGATTTAACTGCTGCCACAGATCTGTCTCATTTCAATTGAATGAAGTAGGCCGATTGCATCAGGCAGACATAAGGAGTACTGCGGCAATACACAACAATACAAATGCTTGCAATCTGTTTTGAAATCGTTGCGTCAGGCTGAAATAAGAATACTTTTGAATCCGATCCCCGAGCAAAGCAACACCGTTAAAAATCAAAAATGCTTGTCCCCAAAACAACAGACCTAAAACCCCAAACTGCGTTTGCAGGGAAAGGGTTTCACTAAAAACAAAACCAGGGAAAAACACCATGAAAAAAAGGGTCACTTTCGGATTGGTTACATTCATCAAAAACCCTTGCCAGAAATAACTTTTGGTTTTTGTTGCCTCTGAAACTTCTGTTGTCGGCTTTTGCCGAAGTCCACTCACCGCTAGATAAACCAAATAACTTGCCCCGATGATTTTAATACTCCACACCAACTCGGGAAAACGCAGCAATACTTCACTCCAACCCAAGGCTACTACCGCCGTATGCAAAAAAAGACCCGTGGTGAGTCCCCAAGTCAATTTTATGGCGTCTTTCTTTTTTGCACTTAAAGACAAACTGAACACATATAGAATATCCGGTCCCGGACTTAGCGTCAGAAGCACAGAAGCTGATAAAAACGCAATAAGGACACTTTCTTCCATGCTTATTTTCTGCTTTTTTTGGAACTAAAAACACTTTTTGAGATACGAAAACAAAGTCTCCCTAAAAAGCATCCATTTTGTAACTTTAACCTTTTAGTTATAGCAATGAAAGTAAGAAAAAAACCAATTGAGGTCTTTAGCCAATGGGCAGAATCTGGCCGGGACCAAGGAATGGAAAAAAACCACCGGGAAGCTGTTGACGCTATGTTGGCCTATGCTTTGGACAAACCAGCCCCTTTTTCTTTTATCGATGCGGGCTGTGGCAATGGCTGGGTCGTTCGTCAAGTAAGTGAAAATCCGGCTTGTCAATCTGCAATAGGTGTGGACGGTTCACAAAAAATGATCGCCAAAGCCCAAACCATGGATCCACAAAACTCCTATGTTGCAACCGACCTACTCCAATGGTCTCCAAAGGAAACGGTAAGCTTGGTACATTCTATGGAAGTTTTTTACTATCTCCAAAATCCTCAGGAAATCATTACACATATTTATAAAAATTGGCTTGCTCATGGAGGAAGACTCATTATCGGTCTCGATTTTTATTATGAAAACAAAGTGTCTCATACCTGGCCCGAAGACTGTGGTATTTCCATCATGACGTTGCTGCCCAAATCAGACTGGCTCGCTTTTTTTGATCAAGCAGGGTTCCAAAATACACTAAGCTGGCAGGTTGGTGCCAAACAAGATTGGGCTGGTACACTCATTGTCACCGGAACAAAATAAAGGGTATTAGAGGTGCTTTTCGATTAAGGCTTTGGTTGCTAAAATTCCTTCCTTAGCCGGTAAATACTCACCGCTTCCTCCAAAGCGATTCATCATTCCTCCTTCATATTCGATAGCTAAATAGCCTTCGAATGAGGCTGCTTTGATCAAGTCAAGCATTCGTTTGAAGTCTGTTTCGAGTTCCTCCCCTTGTGCATCAAAGGCGCGTGTTTTAGCGCTGATTCCTTTTGCATAGGGAAGCATTTCTTCCACACCTTGGTATTTGTCATATTGGGTCAAACATTCAGAGGCAAAAAACGCTCCTTCCTTCGTTGGGGTTTTCTCCACGCAAAAATTACTCGTTCCAAAATCCGGAAGTGTTCCCAAATTGGGATGGTTTATTTTTTGCATCAAAGCAACTAACCATTGCGCGTCAGAGGTGTATCCTCCGTGGTTTTCAATGACTATAGACAAATTTCTTTCACTACTATATTCCAGCAATTTGAGTAAGCTTTCTTCACTCACTTTGGCAACCTCATCTGCTGTCGTCTTTTGTGATCTAAGGTTTACCCGTATGGCGGAGCATCCAATGGTTTTGGCGACATCAATCCATTCTTTATGTGCTTCTACCGCCAGTGCTCGATTGGCAGAATCCTTGTCGCACAAACTCAAGGTTTTACTCGGATCCTTTAAATTGATCAAATCCACCAACATTAAGGTGTTTTCAAGCCCGTAATCTGCTGTTCGTTTTTGAATTTCTTGAAGAAATTGAGGATTTTTCCTTTTTGCCAACATAGGAATATTCCAGTATTCAGCCCCTTCCAAATTAAAGTCTTCCCGAACGCTTCTCGGAAAATCCAAAATATCTAAGTTGCCCGTCAATAGGTCAGGACCAAAAGAATAACATTGAAGAGAAATTTTAATTTTATTGGAAAGACTTGCATTTTGCCCCCAAAGCTCGCTCCCCAAAAACGCTTGTGCCAACAGTAGACCTGCCGTTGACTGTAAGCTGTTTTGTAGAAATGTTCTTCTATTGACTTTCATACTTTTAATTTTTTTAAAAAGATACAAAAGAAATTAAGGCTTTTAAATCGTCATGGGCACTTCCATCAAGAGCAACTTCGAAGAACTATGGGTTTTGATATGAAGCTGTTCTGTTTGCCAGACACCCAAGCCGTCTCGTTGAGACAGTTGCTGTGAATTGATCATAAGATCTCCTTCTAATACAAAAGCATACACCCCATTTTTTTCTTTTTCATGTAACTGATAGTACAATTCTTTCCCACTGTCTAATTGGCCATGATAAAACCAAGCGTTTTGATGGATCCACACCCCTTCGTCCTCTGGGAATGGCGAGAGAATTTGTTGGAGTTTGTTCTTGCGTTCGGTCACATTCAATGTGATCTGATCGTATCGAGGGGCTACTCCTTTTTGGTTGGGAACCACCCAGATTTGAAGAAACTTAACGGGGATATCCTTGTTTTTGTTGTACTCCGAGTGTGAAATCCCTGTTCCTGCACTCAAGACCTGAACATCTCCTGACTGTATTACCGATTTATTACCCATACTGTCTTGATGTTCCAAGTCACCTTCTAGGGGAATTGAAATAATTTCCATGTCCCGATGCGAATGGGTGCTAAAACCCATTCCTGGAGCTACTGTATCATCATTTAAAACGCGTAATACTCCAAAGTTCATGCGTTCAGGATCATAGTAACTTCCAAAACTAAAACTGTGATGCGACTGTAACCATCCGTGATCTGCCTGACCCCGTGTCTCGGATTTATAGAGTTGTGTTTTCATAACTATTCAAATGTGCGTACAATTGTTGTATATACAAATATATCAGTTCTTTATTTTAATTCATTAAAAAACAGGTGTGTCATTTTCTGATTATCTTTATGAAAAACATAAACTAATGAGAAAATTTTCCAGACCCACGCTTGTGATTTCAGCATTATTCTTTCTGCTTAGTTGCAGCAAAGAAAGCGGTGACAATCCTGTAGATATTCAATTTGTATTTGATGCGGTAGGCACCGTATCGGAACAAACCGTTGAAGAAGCCAAAAAAACGATTAATGGTAAATGGGATGTGAGCAATGCTCCTTCTAGTTCCAAAAGAAATGTCAGCTGTACTTTTTTAGGTATCGAATTTACAGATACGCGCTTCGCTCTTGGATTTAGCATTCAAGGTGGTAATCCTGATACAGGAGAGTCAATTAATGAAGAAATATTTGCCTACGGGGCCTATATCCTTAATGAGGGAAATGATGGCACCGTGACCTCTGTTGATCTCTTTCAAACAATCGATGGAGCGGATGTAAAAATCGCTCAATTAGTCGATATTATTGTAGAAGAATCCGATACGGATTTGAATGCTACATTTAGCATTGAATTTGATTTACCTAATGATTTCTTTGATTTTCCGTGCGGTACTCTCTCGGGTGATTATTCAGCGGAAAAGGACGAACCCGTTGTTACGGAAACAGAAGGCAATGCCAACAGTATTTTTGCCAAACTGGTAAACGTATGGTCACTTACAAGTATTGAATTAGACGGTGTGCAAGAGGACGTTGCGTTGCTTGTTGTTGAGGATTTAGTAGAAGATGACCTTTGTGAGGACATTTATGATGCGCTGTTTGATTTTGAACAATTGGATGAACAAGTCAACGCGTTTGAAGAGCAATTTGAAGCCGATCAAACAACCTTTATCGCAGAAAATCCCAATGCCACAGAAGAAGATTATAACGCTTTTTTAAACACCTATTTAGAAGACCTTGAAGCGCTTTACGCAAGTTTTGAAGCCTCAGAAGCTGATTTTGAAGAGGCCGAAGAAGAATGTGAACGAGTCACTCGCGAGTATTCCCAAACCATTGATGCCTCTGTGGAGGTTTCTTTTTCCGCTTATGGATCCTACATCTTCACTATTATGATAAACGGAGACACTGTAGAGGTGAACGTTGATGACTGGGAATTTGCAAATACCGAACAAACAGAACTTTTGGTTGACGGAGGAGAAACGCGTCTCCAAATCGAGACCATTACGGATACCCAACTTGTCATTGTTGAAACTGTTGATGCAAGCCAAGACCTGGATAATGAGGACGAAGATGAATTGCCCATCAAATGGTACTTTACCAAAGTCAATTAAATAATTTACCTCTCAAAAGGAACCTCCATAAAAAGAGGCTCCTTTTTCCTTTAATTAAAGAGTTCTTTTGCTAATTAGTAAGGGTGAAAATTTCATTTATGGCTATTTTATGCCTAACAGCAATTTCAAAAGCGTTTTTGAAAACTTAGCCCATACTTTGTATATTTGGAAAAACCATAAACCAATATCAATGAAAAAATCAATTTTATTTCTGTCAATACTCTTTGTATTCAACGCTTGTCAAAATCCAGCACCAAGCAGCAGTGTCTCCTATGAAGGAGAACAAATCGAAGCCCTAAAAGGCCTTATTGCTGCTTTTACAGCAGGAGATTTCGACGCCTACCGAGCCTTTTTTACGGACGACGCCAAAATAACGCACAATGTTTGGTATCAGCAAGAAGATGCTTCCATAAGCATTGATGAAATGGTCAAAGTACATATGGCCAATCGTGAAAATGTTTTTGCTTCCATAAGTGTGAATGACGGAATCTATGAAATCATCACGCAAGAAAATGGCAATCAATTTGGCCATGTATGGATCGAATTTACCGTCAAGGGTTATGGATCGGACGAAGCTGTGAAAATCCCTGTCAATTTATCCTTTCATATGAAGGGTACCCAAGTGGACTCTGAATGGGCCTTCTACGATACTTCTAATTTTCCAGAACCTAAGACCATCAAGTAAAAAATTTGGACCGATCACATTAATATAAACCGTTGTCCATCACCCATAAATTTAATACACAAAACCCAATTTAAATGAAAAATCAATTCCTATTATTTGCTCTCTTTTTGACTTTTGCTCTGCAAGCTCAGGTAGCTGTTTTCCACCCGGTCCACGTTCCTGCAGATCAAATGGAAAAGTTCTTAGAGATCGAAACCAACTACAGCCAAAAAACCGCTAAAGACGCAGTTGCTAAAGGCAATCTTGTTTGGTGGAGTCTCATGAAGTTAACCAACACCAGTTCAGACGATCCCTATAACTATATGTGGGTAAACGTCTATAAAGATATCGATGCCGCTACTTCTGATGCTGCTGGCTGGTGGGCCAATTCTAAAGCTGTTGTGGGTATTGCTCCCGGGATGCTTTATGACGGTCTTCAAGGGATTAAGTCAGACCGTCGTTATTTCTACAAAATGCAACACCAACTAGATTCTGGAAAGTCGGGTAAATACGTCATCTTCAACTTTGCTACACCCAAAAATATTACTGGTGTTTTGGAAAGTGAAGAGAAAGTTATCATTCCAACCTTTAAAAAGAACATGAAAAAGTCAGGGATGACCGGATGGGGTTCTGCAACCAAAATTACTCCTCAAGGAAAAGACTATTCAACTTATATGACCTATGATGCCTTTGACACTATGGCCAACTTAATGAGACACCTTTCTGGTGATGGAGAGGCCATCAAAGGAATTCAGTGGGATGCCGTTGAGCCAATCACTTTTGAATCGCGATATGTATTTGAGGTTGTTTCTTCTTCAGACCAATAATTAAAAATCCTTTTTAGAATGAAAAAATATATTTTATCCCTCCTAGCGTTCGGTCTTGTGGCTGTATCGTACGGACAAGTAGTACAAGCCCGTGTTCTTAAAGTAGATCCTATGAACATGGAAAAACTCGGAAAGGCTATTGCCCAAAAAACCAAATTGTATAACAACAAAGAAGGGGCTGCACGATTTTTTACATTTCAAATTTTGACCGGAAATCAAGCCAATAATTTTTACCGAGTACAATGGGCGCAAGATATTTCTGATTTTGACAAAGCCCTCAATAAAGAAGAATTAGACTATTGGTGGAAAACAACAGGGAAGCTTCATGAATCCCTTGCCAATCGTATTTGGACAGTTAATTCTGATGCCACCTATCAACCCGAAGAGGCTCGTACAGGCAACCACAGAAGAGTGTTGCATTATAAGCTAATACCGGGTAAAGAAAGAGACTTTTGGCGCTATCGCACTCGCTTGAAAGCAGCTCTTAAAGCTTCAGGATGGCCGAGCAGAGTCGGTGTAATGAACTGCCAATCCGGTTGCAACGGAAGATGGGTTCAGATTCGCTACCATCATGAAAGTTTTGCAGGAGAGGCTAAGGACAATCAAGAGATGTTCCCTGTGGTCGTCGCTAAATACAACGAAATGTATGGTGAAGAAGCCTATAAAGACGACTCCGATCGTTTGGCTCAATCTGTTTCAGATAGCTGGACACAACACCAAAAATTGCGCCCAGAAATGAGCTCAAACTGGTAAGTCATTGCTTATGTAATCTAAAAAAAACCCTCTTTAACGGAGGGTTTTTTTTATTGGTTTATAGCTACATTTCACGAAATGTCGTTTTCAAAACATTTGTATATTTAGACATATTACTAACACTATATTATGATTGAAAACCTTCGTTTGCCATCAGAATTAATTGGTGAAATTGAAAAAAATGTCGAGATAATTAAGGTTCCTCAGAACACTATCATCGTGTCCAAAGGAGACAAAATGAGTTTTTTGCCTTTTGTAAGTAAAGGGTCCGTTCGCGTTTACATTGAAAACGAAGATGTAGACAAAGAAAAGCTCCTCTATTATCTGGGAGAAGGGCAAACCTGCTTGATGTCAATGATCGCCAGTTTGAGTGATAAAAGAAGCCAAGTAGCAGCCATTACCGAAACGACCTGTGACATTATTCAAATACCAAACAAAAATTTTCGGGATTGGCAGAAAAAATATTCGGAGTGGAATGACTTCATCATTCAACTTTTTATGGGACAATATCAATCTCTTCTTGAAACGGTAGATGAATTAAGCTTTAAGAAAATTGATGAGCGTCTCCTGAACTATCTTTCAAAAAATAAAGATGCCGATGGGGTGGTAGATATCAAGAAATCACACCTAGATATTGCAAATGATCTGGCTACCTCCAGAGAGGTAATTACACGGGCTCTTAAAAAGCTAATCGTGGATCGCAAAATCAAAAAAATTGGCACTTCTGCTTATACTATTCTTTAACAAAAGAATTCTGGTTTAGTCAAATGTTTAAAATTTTGTTTAAATATTTTTAATATTTGTAAAACATTTATATATTTGAATAACTAATTCAGTTTTTCATTGGATTGGTTTATGGTTATAAACCGTTGAACTTTACATTCAGCGGTTTTTTTATTACCGTGAAGCAACTTTTTATTCTTCACTCTAGCGGCTCGGAATCAAAAATATATCAAAAAGCCTGTTAGTCAGCCAAACACTTTAACTCATTAGAGTTTCCATTAGGTTGCATATTCGATTTTTAGTACCTTTTTTGTCTAAATTTCATATATGAATTGCCGTTCTATTATCATAAAAATAAGCTGCGGAATTGCCCTAATGCTCCATGCCTGCAGCCCAACTGAAAACCCTCGTTATTCCAACAATGTGGTGGCAGCGGCGCATCCTTTAGCTTCAAAAGCCGGGACAGCCATGTACGCCCAAGGTGGGAATGCCTTTGACGCCGCTATTGCTGCAGCTTTTACTCTTGCTGTGGTTGAACCCAGTATGAGTGGTATTGGGGGGCGTTTACAGGCCATCTATCAGACCAAAAAAGGAGTGATTGGTGGAGTTGACGCTACCACTGAGGTACCTCAAAGCTATCAGCACACAGAAGATAAATTCCCTTATGGCTACCGCACCATTGGTATTCCAGGGGTGGTTGCAGGGCTTATCAAGCTGCATGAGGACCATGGTTCATTGCCATTAGCTACCCTTATGACCCCAGCCATTACCCATGCTGAAAAAGGTTTTAAAATTCTACCTGGTGAGGCCTTACGACAAGAAAAAGCGGCTCCCATCTTAGCCCAATTTGAGGGTTCACGACACCATTTTTTAAAAGCGGATTCCACCGCATTAAATGCCGGAGAGCTTTTGATCCAAAGAGACTTGGCGAAGGTTTTGAAGGAAATTGCCCAGAAAGGTGCTGCTGGTTTTTATCAAGGGGCTGTTGCCGAAAAAATTGTTGCTGATATGGAAGCCCATGGTGGCATCCTCAGTCTAGAAGATTTAAAAAAGTATACCGCTCGATCTTCTCGTGTGGTGGAAGGGCAGTTCCAAGGCCATAAGATCCATAGCCTTTACCTACCATCCTATGGTGCAATAACTTTACAAATTCTTCAAATCATAGATCATTTAAAACCCTCTGAAACCGAAGAAGAATGGGCCACGCAACTAGGGGCAGCTACTGAAATTGCGTATGAATATCGGGGACACCAAGAAAATCAAGACAGCCTTTCCGCTATTTTATCCTATGAAAAAGCAGCGCAGTGGGCGCAGCAAATTCAAAAAGAAGAGGAACAGCGTCTAGCATCCATACCACACAGCACTCCAATCTCTTGGACTTCTATTGATGGACACACTACCCACCTCACAACCGCAGACCAATGGGGCAATACCGTTGCCCTAACTCAAACTGTGGGACCCAATATGGGCTCCAAAGTAGCGACAAAAGGACTTGGATTTTTATATGCCGTAACACTCGGGGGCTACCTAGGAGCCTACAATCCAGGAGATCGGGTCAATTCGCATATTTCACCCACTTTGGTCACCAAAGACGGAGTGCTCCAAGTAGCCTTAGGCGCCGCTGGTGGTAGTCGTATTGTGACTGCCATAACACAAGTACTCAGTCGGTATTTAGCTCAAAAGCATCCCTTAGAAAAAGCACTTCTACTCCCAAGAGTCTATCCCTATGAAGACAGTTTGTGGATCGAAAACCATCCTGAGGTAGCTCCCCTAAATGCGACCTTTGATCCCTCCCAAACCCCAGTCAAATATATTGATGAAATTGCTCGTTTTGGAAGGGTCCACGCCATCGCCAAAGACCCTAACGCCTCACAATGGATTGGTGCGGCAGACCCTGACTGGGAGGGCACCACGGAATATAAAACTAATTGATTTATTGGCGTTTCTGGAAGTGTCGTTTGATTGTTTCAATAATATAAAAAGAGAAGGCAACCTCTAAATATTACTCTGCTAGAGCAATTTGAATAGGAAAAGAAAAGATCATTTCTTGGAAAGCACTTCACCCGCTTTAATTCCTTGAAATTTTCCTTGATTGACCGCCAGTTTTCCGTTTATGATTACATACAGAATTCCTTCAGGGTATTGATGTGGAACTTCAAAAGTAGCTCGATCCGTCACTGTGAGCGGATCAAAAATCGTGATATCTGCTTTATACCCTTCTTTTAAAATACCTCTGTTTTTTAACCCGAAAGAAATCGCTGGTAACTTTGTCATTTTATAGATAGCTTCTTCCATAGATAGGATTTTTTTCTCCCTTACATATTTTCCTAAAACACGTGGGAAAGTACCATAGGATCGAGGATGGGGATGCCCAAGGCCCGGTTCTGATAGGCGCCCATCTGAGGCAATCATATTGAAAGGGTGTTTCATGATATTTTCTACATCACCTTCATCCATTGCATGAAAAATACACCCTGCCCCTCCGTTGAGTTGCGCTTGAATTACCAGTTTAGCGCCATTGGTGACCGTGGGCTCCATCCCTTCCATTTGTGCCCATTCATGTAGTGTTTTCCCTTCCAATTCAGGCTCCCACTTCACCGTAGAAAATTGAATTCTTCTCAAATCTTCACCTCCTCTGTCGTTAAGGATATTAAAGACAATTTCTTTTTCAATTTGGTCACGTGTTTTTTGATTCTTCAAGCGTTCGCTGAATGCCTTATCGCCTCCGGCTCGTGCCCAAGTAGGAATCAATACACTAATTCCTGTATGGCTTGCATTGTAAGGGTACTGGTCCAATAAAACCTTAAGCCCCTTTTGCCGGGCTGAATCCACCAATGCTAGTGATTGCTTACTTTTGCCCCACATGGGTTTGCCAATAACCTTATGGTGGGTTAGAATCACAGGAATATTGGCTTCCTTAGAAATATAAATGGCCTCTCTCATTGCAGGCATTATTGCCAATCCTTCATCTCTTAGATGGGAAGTATATACGCCTCCTTTTTCTGCAACCTCCTTGGAAAGTTCAATCAACTCTTCTACTTTGGAAAAATTTCCTGGCAAATATTTAAGCCCTGTAGAAATCCCAAAAGCACCTTCGTCCATTGCTTTTATTACCATGGATCTCATGCGGTCTAACTCCTCTGGTGTTGGTCGTCTATTGTCCAAACCCAAAACTCGTTTTCTAATCTTATTGTGTCCTGCCAGAAATCCTACGTTCATGCCCACTCCAACTTTGGTCACCGTATCTAAATACTCTTGAAAATCAAATTGATATGGGACTCCTCTGCCATCTGGACCACCAAAGCTAGTGGTCACTCCTTGCCGTACATGACTCTCTGCTGTTGACAGTTTAAAAAAGTTGTCCATTGGATCCAGATGTACATGGGTATCTATAAATCCTGGGGCAACAACAAGCCCTTGGGCATCTATCACTTGCTTGGTATCAGAATTTGCTAAATCCCCTATGGTAAGGATTTGATCTCCTTTAATACCAATGTCAACTTTTTCGAGAGTTGCTCCAGAACCATCGTAAACGCTTCCATTGACAATGATTATATCATATGAACTCCTTGGGCTACAGGCCACGAACATAATTGAAAGAAAACAACTAAAGGTAAATTTACACATCATCAAAAAATTGAAAAATTAAGTTACACCTTTTCTAATTGATCGGGAATCAAAAGCTTTTCCTTTGATCGTTCCTGTTAGCAAAGCCATTTTTTCTTAATTTAGGGTAATTTCAACAAACAAACTATGTCTTTTTCCTTTTCAAGAATACTGTTTTCCTTCTTTATTATAGCTTCTTCTGTTCTTAACGCACAAGAATCCATCCGTGAAAAAGTGTTGAAAATTGCTGCCATTCAAGAGAAAGTAATGATGCCCATGCGTGATGGCGTTCGATTGGCTACCGATATCTACCTCCCGAAAACAGATCAAAAAGTTCCCATCATTTTCTCCCGAACACCCTATAATTTCAATTCTTGGGGAGATGGCAAAGAACAGACAAGAACTTTGGAACGTGCCTATGAGGCTTTAAAAAGAGGCTATGCCTATGTGGTGCAAAACGAACGAGGGCGTTTTTTTTCAGAAGGAGAGTGGGATATTCTTGGTGTTCCTCTGACGGATGGCTACGATGCCTTTAGCTGGCTTCAGAAACAAGAATGGTCCAATGGAAAAATTGGTACTTTGGGTTGCTCCTCCACTGCAGAATGGCAAATGGCTGTCGCGGCCCTAGACCATCCTTCCCATGCCGCAATGGTCCCCCAAGGCTTTGGAGCAGGAGTTGGAGTGGTTGGATCCTACTTTGAACAAGGCAACTGGTACCGAGGGGGTGCTGAACAACTGCTTTTCCCTTCTTGGCTCTACGGTGTCGAACAAGATAAATTCAAGCCCAGAATTCCAGCGGGAGCTGCCCAAGAGGATCTCATTCGCATTTCTCGATTTTATGACTTAGCCCCCGAAAATCCACCCGTCGATTGGGCCGAAGCGTTTAAACACCTACCGTTACAAGATCTTCTAAAAAACATCCATGGGAAAAAAGAGATTTTTGACAAAATGATCCGAAGAAAACCCAATGATAAAGCATGGTATGAAGGAGGGCTCTATCATGACACTATGGGCTTTGGGGTGCCTAGCTTTTGGTTTGTCTCCTGGTATGATGTTTCCGTTGCACCCAATCTAGCACTTTTCAATCATGTTCGCGAACAAGGTGATGATGCTTATGTTCGAGATCATCAGTACTTGGTTATCGCCCCAACCTTGCATTGCCGCTATACCCGCGCAACAGAAAACACCATCGTGGGCGAACGTTCTATGGGGGATGCCCGTTTGGACTATGACGCACAAATCTATGCTTGGTTTGACTACCTCCTCAAAGACCAATCCAACGGATTCCAAGAAAACACTCCTCGGGTTCAGTACTACACCATGGGGAGCAACCAATGGAAAGCATCCGACACTTGGCCGCCAAAGAACAGCACAATGGTAAACTATTATTTAAACAGTAATGGCCGAGCCAACTCACGATTTGGCGATGGAAAGTTGGAATCAACCCCTGATACCAAGGGCAAAAAACAGGACTCTTTTTATTATGATCCTATGAATCCCGTGACCTCCTATGGTGGTGGCGTTTGCTGTACTGGAAATGCTGTTGAAGGTGGCTCCTTCGATCAACGAGACATGGAAGAACGGGAAGACATTTTAGTCTATACCTCTGATCCTCTATCCGAAGGAATTGAAGTCACTGGATTCATTGAAAGTACTCTCTACCTGTCTTCGGATGTCAAAGACACTGATTTGACTCTAAAAATTATTGATGTTTATCCTGATGGATCTGCTTATAATTTAGATGAAACCATACAACGCGTTCGTTATCGATCAGGCTATGACAAAGAAGTATTTATGAAAAAAGGGAGCGTTTATAAGGTGGAATTGACCCCTATGGCTACAAGTAACTATTTTAAAAAAGGACATCGGATTCGTATTGAGGTTTCCAGTAGCAATTTTCCTCGCTTTTCTAGAAATCTAAATACTGGAGGAGCCAATATAGATGAAACGGAGGGTGTTGTAGCCCGCAACAGTATCCATCACTCCACACGCTATCCCTCGCATATCAAACTTCCCATGCTTAAAAAATAATGGTTTTGGTCAATCGGTTACTTACTTCTTTTGTTTCCTTGAGCCTTTTGGCAGGTTTGCAACCCTTACAAGCCCAAAAGGAAAACCCTTTTGGAACGGTAACTGCTTTTTTTGAAGCATTTCACCAAAAAGACAGTACGGCGCTTCAAGCGTTTTTTGATCCGAAAGCTCAAATGAGTTTGACACGTGAGAATGAGGACGGTAGTCCAGTTAAACATAACATTGCGTTTGATGATTTTGTGCGTCGCGTCTGTCAGCGACCCGATCAACCCCAATGGGAAGAACGCCTAGGAACCCCTTCTGTTACGGTGCATCAAAACCTAGCCACTGTGTGGGTGCCTTTTTCCTTCTATCTAGACGATCAATTATCGCATACGGGCTTCAATCTTTTCCAACTTTATTGGGATGGGCTTCACTGGAAGATTTTGTTTCTAGCGGATACCCGAACATCCAACCGCTAAATTTAAAGTAATGAAATCCGTTTTTTTGAAAAAAATCATCCTATTTACTCTTGGTGCTTTATTGTACAGTTATTCCTCTTCAGCCCAATTACGACAACAGCAAACCCTTCGTTTCCAAAGTGCTAACCCTTTTTCACTTAGTGATATTATTGGAGCACTCGACCTACAGGAAAAACAAGAAGTCTTTGGGCAATTGGATTTTCCCATAGACAGCCTACACCCCAATAAAAAATATCCTGTTGTCTTGGGAGTTGCTGGTAGTCGAGGCTGGCAAGAGCACCATCGAGATTATATGGATCGCTACCAAGCCATGGGATTTGCCACCTTTGAACTCAATAGTTTTAAAAGTCGCGAAATCATCTCTACAGTTGGCTCGCAAGATGAAGTGACCATTGCTGCTATTATTGTAGATGCCTATCGCGCTTTGGAGCGTTTGGCACAACACCCCAACGTTGATGCTAATCGGGTCGCAATCACGGGTTGGAGTCTTGGAGGTGGGGTTACCCTTATGTCAGGTTGGCTCCCCGTCAAAGAGGCCCTTTCAAAAGAGTACAGCTTTGCGGCACATCTAGCCTTGTATCCTCCTTGTTTTTTTAATCCTGAAAATCTCTCTTTTACCACCGCACCCATGCACTTATTGACTGGCGCGTCGGATAACTGGACTCCTGCTGCACCTTGTCAAGATTTGGTGGGAAAACTAGCCGCCAACACGCCTATTGATATCACCGTTTTCCCAAATGCTCATCACGGCTTTGACAGTCAAGAGCCTGTACACAGGAATGAAAATGGGTATAGTTTCAAAGATTGTATGTTTAAACTCACCGCAAACGGCGATATTCTGATGAATTACCTTGGGTGGCCGATGTCCAATCCTTGGCTTCAGAAACTTGGGTTTTTATTTTGTGTTGAGCGAGGTGTAGATATTGGTGGAAATCCTGATGCGCGCGCACAATCATTGGCTTTTGCACAAAAATTCATGAAGCAAACCATTGGAGACATCACTCGCTAGATAAGTACAGCTCTGGGTGTTCTAAAAAAAGCTCCCCAAGCGTGGGAGCTAGCCACTTGATATGGTATCTAGGCCTAAAATTTTACCCCTGTGCGTTTTGTCACATCCTATTTTACCCTGTTTTAATAATTTTATTGTAAACATTAACCAATTTCTAAATGAAACAAATAAAATATAGCCCTTAAGCTATCGCTCCTGGTATCCTTTACGACAAAGGATTCGTCTGCTGTCTTTCTCGTAAAAAGACATCTTCTTTGTATCTTGTAACTTCCCATCCAACGATTTGGGTGGCCTTTTTAAAATAACCATAAACCAATCTAATGAAAAAAGTATTATTACTCTTGCTGTTCGTTTGTTTCCATTTGCAAGCACAGCGCATTTTCCAACTTCAAGTTGTAAATATTGATCCTGCTGATTCGGAGCAATTCGAAATGGTAGAGAAAAAATTTGCTGCCGTTCTGGCTCAAGAAGCCAAAGACAAGGGTCAAATCGCAGACTGGTATTTGATGAAAAAAACCTTTGGCGGTAGAGCCTCTGACAAAGCCACCTATATTTGGGTACATGCCTATGATAGTCTCGATCAGATGGTAAATGCTGGAGACTGGTGGCAAACCCAAGAAAAATTTGGAGTGCCTGCTTCGGTCGTTTACGGAAGTGTAGAAAGACACCCTGTAGGGAGTTTTACCTACAAAATTGAGAAGAGTTATGACAGCAAACGTCCTGGCAAATATGTTATTTTTAACTGGGCAGCACCTTCCAATCTCGGTGCCGCTATTAGCTTGGCAGATGAAATTTCAAACAGCTTCAAAGGCAATATGAAAAAAGCTGGAATGGCTAGCTGGGGAATGGCAACACGTGTCTATCCACAGGGGTCTTCTTACGACCCACTATTTTTCTGGGACAGTTACGAAACCTACCCGCAAACACTTGCCCACTTGATGAACCAAGGGGTACTCGAGGTTGTAAAACCCGAAATGTTTGACAAACTCTTTCAACTAATTCCTGCTGGGTTTTCCAAACGTATGATTATGGAAGCTGTAACTGGAACAAACTAAAAACATCACAAACTATAAATTCAATTCAAATGAAAAAAGTACTCTTATTATTATTGATTGTAACCCAATCCCTCACCGCTCAAAATATCTTTTGGGAGCAAGTTGGTTTGTCCGTCGAACCTGGAAAGGCCAGTTATGTTCTTGAATTAATCGACTCTTTCTACTCCGAAATTGACATGCCAGAGGGCGTGGGTATTTCTTTAGATGCTGCCTGGTATCATCACGAGGGTTACCAAACAACACATATCATGACCTTCTCTGGATCTTTAGAGGGAATTACAGCCTTGAAAAAGCTTCGTTCGGGTGATGCCTATGATCGTTACAATACAGAAATGGAAAACTTTTGTAGCATCACAAATATTCAATCCGGATCTACCCTTGCCCGATGGAATACTGACAAAGGGGAAGATAAAATTTCTCAACTATGGCAGTTCAACGTAAAAGATCCTGTTTCTTTTATGAATGAATTTGTCAAAATGCAAAAAGACTTTCCACAAGAAGGCTATTTGTCTATAGGTCTGATTGCTCAAGGTTCAAGTACTGCCGGGGAATCACATTATGTGTATACAACACATAAAGACTACGGTGCCGCGTTGTCTTGGGGGCCTAAAACCAAAAAAGCGCAAAACGCATTTATGACCTTCCAAAAAATGACCGCAGCCTATTCTACTTACCTGGGTACAACAACCTTTAATAGAATCAAAAGCTGGAACTAAGTTCTTTGCACTTCATTAAAAACCCTTCCTTGTGAAGGGTTTTTTTTGCTTGAATCTTACTGAAAAGCCCATCTTCATCGCTTGATTTCTTCTCAATAAGTTTTGGTATATTTAAATTTAACCATAAATCAATCCTTGTGAAAAAACTTCTATTATTACTCGTTACCTCTTTAATCCTATCTTGCCAAGCACCCAACAATACTCCTGCGGCTGTTTCACTTGGCTATGAGATTGAAAATGATAAAAAAATTGATATCGCTCCAGGAGAAACTTCTTCTACAGCTGTGATCGAGGAATATTTTAAAGCTTATAACGAAAGAGATTTGGACAAAGTAGCATCCCTTGAACACAGTGATGCAACCTTCTATGCTCCTAATGGAACTTTTGTTGATGGAAGCGAAGAGCACATAGCAATGTCAAAAAAAGTCTTGGGCACTCTTGAATACGCTCAATGGGATCTTATTTGGTCGATTTCTACCGATATTCGTTTTGAAACAAAACCTACTGAAAACTGGGTTACCACTTGTCTGAACGTTACTACAGGAACGGATAATGACAAAACAACCGTACAAAGAATTGTAGATGCACAAATTGTCGATCAGAAAATCAAAAAAGTGTTTATCTACCAGCGTACTATGACTGAAAAAGAATCCCAATAAAGCAGTTCTTTTCAAAAAAGCAAAAACCCCTTAAACAAGGGGTTTTTTTATCCCTCTCTGTGAAAAACGCCTAACTATTTAACCTCTAAAGCACCGTGAAAGTCATTTTCGTCAAAAGTTTTTTGATATCTTTGAGAGTAACCATAAAACCAATAACAATGAAGAAGTATTTCTTTTTAATCACTCTGTTTGCTCTAAGTATTAGCTACGGGCAGTTTGCGAGCACTTCCTATGTCACTCTGAATGATGGGATGGAAAAAGCCTATTTAGAACTTGAGAAAGTTTGGAGTGAATATCATAAAGAGGCTGTAAAAAATGGCGATAAATCGAGCTGGGCTATCTGGAAAGTTGATCCAACTGGATATGAAGATAAAATTGAAAAAAGTAGAGTTCCAAGCTTTATGATCGTGGAAACCTATGAATCCAAAGAGCAGATGGATCAAGAAGCTGAAAAATACAACACCGAAGGCTTCAAAAGAATACAATCAATCATCAAACGACGATTGAAAGGTAAGATGTCCAGTAGTAAAATTAATCGCATTCTTTCTAAAAAAGTTGATAAAGAAAGAAGAGTATACCACCACGA
>QXYU01000038.1:0-827 GCA_009886755.1 Flavobacteriaceae bacterium | reverse complement strand
ACTCGCCGCAACTCCTTTTACAGGAGGTGGTCTGAAGCCTGGAGACAAATTGGTGATTACCCCTATGCAACAATTAGAAGATGACTATGAAAAATACGAAACAGAGTTTTTTCAGAAAGTCTTTGCCGATAACGTTATGAAAGGGAATCACAGATGGTGGGGCTTCACTAAAATTTTTAATCGTAGTGATAATGCGCTTACCTTTAATACCCATGCTGCCTGGAACCTCCCTATTGAAGGAAAGGAATTGGAGTTTCCGGATGACTTTGCTTCTCAAAAAGTTTTTGAGTTAACGGGTAAAGCACGTAAAAATTATAATCCAACCTCTTACGAACTTGTAATGGTTGTTGATTAACTTATTACCCTCCCAAGTAAACTGGGAGGTTTAATCCCCTAAAAAAGCCCTTTGATTCCTTTCGTTTTCAAAGGGTTTTTTCATTTTCCCCATTCCTTAGGGTTCTTACTATTGTTGTACATTGAATAAAAATGAATTGCCTCTTGCTGGGCACAGGACACTAAAAAAAGGGTACACCCTTCAAACATATATTTATTTTGAAGAAAATAGGTCTTCATACCTCCACCGCATTCATTGTAGGCAATATGATTGGGTCTGGTATTTTTCTACTTCCCTCCACACTGGCTGCTTTGGGTGGCATCAGCTTTGTGGGTTGGGCTTGTTCCACTGTAGGGGCTTTTCTGTTTGTATTGCTATTTCGAGGGCTTTCCAGTCATTTTCCAAATACTGTTGGCGGACCTTATGCCTACACTCGAACTGTTCTCGGTGAATTTTTTGGTTTTCTCGTGGGTTGGGGCTATTGGATTTCTGT
>QXYU01000037.1:28491-43066 GCA_009886755.1 Flavobacteriaceae bacterium | reverse complement strand
ATAAGAAAATAAAAAATCTCTAAAACATTGTATATAAGTGTAATAGAGATCTATATAGTGGAGAAGAGCGGATTCGAACCGCCGACCTCTTGACTGCCAGTCAAGCGCTCTAGCCAACTGAGCTACATCCCCATGGTGCCAAAAGTAAAAGAAAATTCTGAACTTTTTTTAATGTAATTCTTAATTTAAGGCACCGCAACAAAAAATAAACTTCCTTGTCTCTTCTTCATAATTTCGTTTTCAAACCATCTAACCTATCATCTCCTTAATCGCAGGGGACTACTGTCTTGCCTTTCTAGGAAACCGCAAAACTTATAAAATATATATTTTATGGTTGAGCAATAGGGGTATTTCAAATATCTTGTAAGGTAGGCCCTATCACGATCCTTTTTTGTAACACAGGTTATAAAACGGCTTGTTTATGATCCGATGGACTCATTTAATTTTTAGTACTTTCCCTGTTGAATCCAAATATGTATGGTCCAAGAAATTCAATCACTATACGGTCATATTCTAGAAAAAGAACTGCTAGAGGAAATCAGCAGAGTTGCTACTTTTGCTGAGGTTGCCAGCGAGCAAGAACTCATTCAGCCCGGCCAATATATTAAAACCATGCCCTTGCTTTTGGAAGGCAGTATCAAAATATTACGTCCCGATGCCCAAGGGCAGCATTTACTACTCTATCATTTGGAACAAGGCGAAACCTGTGCTATGACTCTCAATTGCTGTATGGGGCACACCAAAAGTGAAATTCTCGCTGTGACGGAAACCCCCGTAAAACTATTGCGAATCCCCGTTCAAAAAATGGAAGAATGGCTCGGGAACTATCGGAGTTGGCGCAATTTTGTTCTCAATAGTTACCACCGGCGGATGATGGAACTCTTAGAAAGTGTTGATCTCATTGCCTTTAGCAATATGGAAGAACGACTGTTAAGCTACCTTGACGAAAAACAAAAACTACTCAAACAAGCCACCTTCAAAATCACCCATCAACAAATTGCTGATGATCTCCATTCCAGCAGAGTCGTCATCTCACGTATTTTGAAAAAACTTGAAAATAGAGGAATCCTAAAACTCCATCGCAATGCCATACAACTGTTGTAACATCGGTTACAAAATAGTCTCCTTAGAGTCCATACTTTTGACAACATATAAAAAATAGATTTGGAACTAGTAACACTTATTGGCTTTGCAACTGCCTTATTGATTGGACTCATTCTAGGGCTTATCGGCGGCGGTGGTTCCATTGTCACTGTTCCTGTCTTGGTTTATCTCCTCGAGATTGATCCCGTTACTGCCACAGCCTATTCCCTTTTTTTGGTAGGAGCCGTTTCTACGGTAGGAACCTTTCGCAATGCCCAATTGGGAACCATCAATTATCGTGTTGGACTGGTGTTTTCGCTTCCGGCTTTTACGACTGTCTATCTTACCCGAGCCTATATCATCCCTGCCATTCCTGACAACATCACAACGCTGGGTCATTTTCAACTTACCAAAGACTTGGCCATTATGCTCTTTTTTGCCTTCATTATGGTCATCGCTTCTATTTCCATGATCGGGTCCAAAGACAGAAAGCCATTAGCGAAAGGGGAGAAAAAATTAAATCTTCCATTAATTCTAATCGAAGGGGGTATTGTAGGATTTGTTACCGGTTTGGTGGGTGCTGGAGGAGGGTTTTTGATCATCCCTGCCTTGGTCTTATTGGCCAATCTAGAAATCAAAACAGCCATTGGAACGTCCTTATTAATTATTGCCATCAAATCCACTATTGGCTTTTTGGGAGACGTCCAAAACATTGAGGTTGACTGGCCGTTTCTACTTCTTTTTACAGCAATGGCTGTCGGAGGTATTTTCATCGGTTTGACCTTTAACCAAAAACTTGGTAATGAACCACTCAAAAAAATATTTGGATGGTTTATCCTTCTCATGGGGGTGGGTATTTTTATTAAAGAAATAGTATTGTAATTTTAATTCCTTATTTGATAGCGTACACATGAAAATAGAACAGATTTATACTGGTTGTTTGGCTCAAGGAGCCTATTATATCGAAAGTCAAGGCGAAGCCGCCATTATTGATCCCCTTCGGGAAACGGAACCTTATTTGAAAAAAGCTGCTAACGATCAGGCTACAATCAAATATATCTTTGAAACTCATTTTCATGCGGACTTTGTAAGTGGTCACCTTACACTTTCCAAACAAACAGGCGCCCCTATTGTCTATGGGCCCAACGCCAAGCCCGATTTTGATGTCATTGTAGCGCAAGATGGACAAGAATTTACCATAGGAGAATACACCCTTAGAGTGCTTCATACCCCGGGGCATACCTTAGAAAGTAGCACTTACCTGCTGATAGATTCTCAGGGGAAAAACAAAGCTATTTTCAGTGGAGACACCCTCTTTTTAGGAGATGTTGGACGTCCCGATTTGGCCCAAAAAGGAAATCTTACACAAGAACATTTGGCTGGAATGTTGTACGACAGCTTACGCGAGAAAATCATGTCTTTGGAGGACGAAGTCATCGTTTATCCAGCTCATGGTGCTGGTTCTGCCTGTGGAAAAAACATAATGAAAGAAACCGTGGATACGCTTGGCAATCAAAAAAAATTGAATTATGCACTCCGAGCGGACATGACCAAAGCAGAGTTTATTACCGAAGTTACCCAAGGACTACTTCCCCCTCCTGCATACTTCCCGCTAAATGTCAAATTGAACAAATCGGGCTATGAAGATCTTGACCAAGTGATCCGTCGCGGGACGCATGCGCTGGATCCCAAAGCTTTTGAAGAAAGTGCCAATCAGCACGGTGCTTTGGTCTTGGATGTTCGTCACCAGGATGAATTTGTTCAGGGGCATATTCCGCAATCTATTTTTATCGGAATTGATGGCAGCTTTGCCCCTTGGGTCGGAGCCTTGATTCAAGATGTCCAGCAACCGCTGCTGTTGGTTTGCCCTGAAGGACGTGAAGAAGAAACCATCACTCGCCTAGCCCGTGTCGGTTTTGATCAAACCATTGGTTATCTAAAAGGAAGCTTTGCCGCTTGGAAACAAGCCGGAAATGACTTTGACACTCTTAGCAGTGTCAGCGCCAACACCTTTGCTGAAGCCTTTGCCAAGGAGAAAGCACCTGTTTTTGATGTTCGCAAAAACGGAGAATACCGTTCGGAACATTTGGAGAATGCACAGAATACTCCCTTGGATTTTATCAACCAACACTTGCCCGATTTTCCTAAGAAAGGGGTTTTCTATTTACATTGTGCCGGCGGCTACCGCTCGGTCATTGCTGGGGCTATACTTAAAAAACGAGGCATCCATAATCTAATCAATGTAGAAGGCGGTTTTAAGGCTATCAAGGAAACCGACCTCCCCTTAACTGATTATCTCTGTACTTCCACTTTTTAAAATCAAATCATGATTGATTTTTTATCGCAAGAATGGCCCTGGTATATCAGTGGACCATTGATCGCTATTGTACTCTTACTGCTGCTCTGGACAGGAAAAACCTTTGGGATGTCTTCCAATCTCCGTACCCTATGTTCCGCACTCGGAGCAGGACGCCAGCATTCTTTTTTTGATTTTGATTGGAAAAACCAACGCTGGAATTTATTGGTCATCCTCGGGGCTACCGTTGGTGGTTTTCTCGCGGCCCAATATTTGACTGATGGAGCACCCATGTCCTTAAATCCAAAAACCATTGCCCAGCTTCAGGCCTTTGGCATTGAAGACGCTGGAACAGCCTTCTTGCCCGATGCCCTTTTCGGCATGGAACACTGGACCGATCCCAAGATTTTAGGAATGCTTGTGTTCGGTGGTTTTTTTGTTGGTTTTGGCACTCGCTATGCTGGCGGATGTACGTCTGGTCATGCCATTACGGGGCTTAGTAATTTACAGCGTGGCTCCTTAATTGCTGTCATCGGTTTCTTTATCGGAGGCCTATTTGTCAATCACTTTATTTTACCTTTTTTACTATGATCCGTACAATAGTGTTTTTTGGGATCGGCATATTTTTTGGGATCACCCTTTTCAAATCGGAAGCGGCCTCGTGGTTTCGAATCTATGAAATGTTTCAATTTCAATCCTTCCATATGTATGGAATCATTGGTTCTGCATTACTTTTTGGCATGCTCTTTACCTTTTTGCTTAAACGATTAAACGCCAAATCCCTTTTGGATGGAAAGCCCTTAGTCATCCCTGATAAAGACAAATCATGGAAGCGTTATTTATATGGAGGCACATTATTTGGTATTGGATGGGCACTAACAGGCGCCTGCCCTGGTCCTTTATTTGTCCTTTTGGGTGCCGGTTTCATCCCTGTTCTTGTGGTAATAGCAGCCGCTTTGATAGGAACTTATGCTTATGGTGCCCTTCGTTCCAAACTACCGCATTAAGAAAGATTTTATCTTTTATAAACACGATTGCAGCTGATTTAACGTTCTAATACCAAAGTATGAACGGTGTACCGAACCAGACTCTTTTTGGCAATACTCTCGCTTATTCCTTTAGGCCTGTTGGCGCAGGGGGATGACAACCTTTTGATGCAGTATAACAAAGGCCCATCGGATGCTTTGCTTTATTATCGTTGGAATGTCTCCATTCACGGATTGGGGGTTCGAATGAACACCCCATTGGACTTTACGCGACCGCGCCTAAGCTGGGGAACCGGATTCTTAGTACAACGAAAAAGCAATAAGACCTTTGCCTTTGCCACAGGTTTTTCCTTTCTCAATATTCACTACCGCTATCAACGAGAAGATCTTGACACCAAAGATTTCTTAGCCTACTGGCGCATTCCTTTGCTCCTCCGGGTCAGTCCTAATGATCGATTGATCTTTGAGATAGGCCCAACCTACAACCTCCTCAACAAAGCGGAGAATAGTCAAATCGTGCGTTATACAACAGAAAACCGTCCCCCTTTTATTATTACGACAGGACATTACAGCTATGGAAAAGGTCATTTTAAAGATGCTTTTGGCATAGTAACAGCAGTTTCCTATCGCTTCTGGAAAAGTGTGTCTGCGCGACTCGAATACACGCAAATCAAAACGATTGATGATCCATTCACTGATCAATCCAACACCTTTCGGGGTGTTAATTTGGGGCTGGAATGGAGCTTGTTCAATCCTTCAAAACCCAGCAAATATTCAATCCGTTAAAAAAGCAAGTCTTTCCGATCTAGACAAATTAGTTCTACTTTTCGAAGCGTATAGATTTTTTTATAGTAAATATTTAAATAGTGGGATTTAAACTACATTTCTTAAAGCAAGACTTCAAAATAGAGAATTGGTTATTTACATGGCTTACCGGGGCAAAAAAGCAGTTGGTTTTACCCAACTATACCCCCTTTTTTCCTCTACGCGTTTGCAGCGACTTTGGCTGCTAAATGACCTTTTTGTGGATTCGGAATACCGACAAAAGGTATTCGCAAGTCTTTTGATCAAAAAAGCACAGCAGCTTAGCCAAGAAACAGAGGCCAGCGGACTTCTATTGGAAACAGGAAAGTCAAATCTTCCAGCCAACCAATTGTATCCTCAATTGGGATTCAAGCAAGATAATGAACACCATTATTACATCTGGGAAACGCCTATTGCTTCGTTGTAATTTCCAAAACACCATTAACTGCTTCCTCACCGTACTTTTCAATAGCCGCAGACCCTTTTAGAACTTGAATCGTTTGAATCTTGTCGGACGGAATTTCTGAGACGGAAAAGCCTTTGATTGCTTTTTGCCCATCGATAATTATCAATGGACCTGCAGCACTCAATTCTGTCGTCATTAGCATGATTGTGGCATCGTCATCCTTTGCCATCCAGCGACTCATGGAAACATCAGAAACCGTGGCAGTTTTTATTAAAATCGTTGGAGTCCCAAGGCTGTCGTTTTCGGTGTCGGAAAAGACATCGAATGTCTGATTTCCGTCCTCGCCAAAAAAGAGGAGCTCATGCTTGGTGCCATCCAGTTCAATGGTTTTTTCCATCGGGAGCATCGTTTTTAGTGTGGCTTTGGGGTAAGTCTCTTCCTTTTTTTTTGGTTTGGTCTGATACAAATTGATTGTGATACAGGATTGCAGAATCATCAATAAAAAAAGGTAGGATAGGTTGTGTTTCATGGGTTAGTTGCTTTGGTAAAGCTAAAAATATCTGCTAACAGTAAAGTTCAAATAACGATGTCGCGAACGGTTTTGTAAAGGGGTGTCTTTGCTTGCAGAGTAAAAAGTCCCTTGTAGTTTCCATTGCTGGGTGTGCCATACGGCTCCCAATTCCAACAGATTTCTTGCTCTGTTGGGTGCTAAAGTAAAAGAAGAAGCATCGTTAAAAAGGCTCCCCTCCAAAGGAAAGTCATGGAAAATATACTGCTGTTGCCAGCCAAAATAGACCCCCCAGCCTTTTTGATTATTGAGCAAGGGGCTAAAGTGAAAAGGCATTTTTGCAGTCGTTCCCAAAATACACCCTAAGCGGGCTGCTCCCTTGGTTTGGTGGGTGGACAGCACAGCAGTAGCATCCGGAACAAAGGCTACGTTTTTTCCCAATGAAAAGGCGCGAAAATACGCTCCCCGAATTCCCAAATGCAATTCTTGAGGCATGGCAGCTGTCCAACTTAAAGGAGGTAGTTGTAAGACCTGCTCATGATAGAGATTTTGCATAGGCTCTGCCAAAGATGCGGCTCCCGAGACCCCTAATTCTGCCGCATACTGATAGCCCTGCCGATTGGGCTCGACTTTTTCTTTCTGATACCGTACAAAAAGATAACCGCTAAAAGGATAATCTAAAGCTTCAATCTCTGTAGCATAACGCCCTCTAGGTGTGTAGATTAATTGCCCTATTTCTATCTTTGAAAAAAATCGTTCTACCGTGGAACTGTCTTTTTTTATTTCCTTTCCATAACGAATGAATATACCACTTGAATAGTAGTAATCTGTAGCAAAATAAAGGTCATTGTCAACACTCAAGCTGAGGTGTGACTGCCCCAATAGGGGTGCTGATAATAAAAGGCAACAAAAAGCTAAAATGCTATTTCCTTCCCCCATACATTAACGATAGCGGGACCGGGGTTTAAGAACAAGGAGAGGAATTGAGCAATAAAATTCGTGTTTGTAGACAATGGATGTTTTCCACAACTTTTCAAAGAATCCTTGTTCGCGTTTGATTACAGCGAGCATATCGGGTTGGTTGCTTTGGAAGTGTTCCAACACGCCTTGATAGGTCGTAGCGTTAGCCGTAATAGTCGGCTCCGGAACCAAAGCCGCAATCGCGTCGTCCAGTTCTAAATCACCTGGTTTATGTCCCGGTGTTTTTACCAATAATCCGTTGATGATGGTGTCAAATTTATCTTTAAGCAATTTTAAAGGCCGCAAGGTCTTTGGATTTTGAACCTGTCCTTTTTTAAATGCCCAAAGGAGTCTTTTGGGCGATTTAAAATCCCCCTCAATCGGTGCAACCATGACAGGGATTTCTGTTTGCTTGATCAAACTTCCTGCTACTTTTCCTAAAAATACATCGTCCGAAATATCGTTGTTCTGTGGGGCAACCACAATCATATCCAGATGGATCTTACGGTCTAAGGCACAAACAGCACTCAGCAAATCACCGTTTTGAGCCACATACTGAATGTCAAATCCTTTGCGATCTACTTGCTGAATCACGTCTTTTATTCGGTTTAGCGTGTTCTCTTTGATGATGCCCTTAACATTCATAATGCTGGTTGTAGGAATCGCTGAAGGATATGCATCAACTACATACAGTGCGCTGCCAAAATGTTCAGCCATGTCAATGGCATACTGTAGGGTTTTTGAAACTTCAGGGGTGATCCCTATGGGTACAAGGATATTTTTCATTTGGAAGTTTTTCCAAAGGTACGGACTTTTGGCACATTATATTTTAGTTAATAAAAAAATAACCACCCTTTTAAGAGTTGTCCCCCAGCTTATATGACACTGATCCCAAGTAGTTTACAGGCTGTCAAAAATAGGAGCTATTCCTCTTTATACGTCCCTTCATATCTTCGGCAAACGGCTCTTTTTTCCTTGCAAAACGATTGGCGCGCCAAGAATTCTTAGTTTTGTTTTATGGAAGGAACCCTAAGCATAGAAATCCAAAACCAGATCGCTCATTTGACATTTGGGCATTCTGCCGCTAATTCATTAACCCCAGAGATGCTTTCAGACTTTTGTGACTTAATTCGTGAGGCTGATGCCAATCCGGAAGTTAAGGTGATTGTTGTGCAAAGCGAAGGGGATCGCACTTTTTGTGCCGGGGCTTCATTGCAAGCCTTACAGCAAGTAGATAGCCTGGAATCGGGAACGGACTTCTTTATGGGCTTTGCGAACCTCATCAACAGCATTCGTTGTTGTTCCAAATTTATCATCGCGCGAGTTCAAGGCAAGGTCGTCGGTGGAGGCATTGGTTTGGTGGCCGCCTGTGACTATGCTATTGCAACCGAAGCCGCTGCCATCCGTTTGTCGGAACTCTCTATCGGTATAGGGCCTTATGTGATTGAGCCTGCCATGAGTCGAAAAATTGGTAAGACTGCTTTTAACCAACTCTCCCTCGATAGTGCCCAATGGCGATCCGCCGCTTGGGCCCACACTCAAGGTTTGTATGCAGAATGCTGCACGGATATTTCAGCCTTGGACACCCAAGTTAACGCCTTGGCGCAACGCTTGGCGGGTTATGGAAGTCAGGCCTTACAAGAATTGAACACCCTGCATTGGAACGACACCGCGCATTGGGAAGAACTGCTTGCTAAGAATGCTGCAATCACTGGAAAACTCGCCCTTTCGGAACACAGTCAAAATATTTTAAAAAACCTCCATGGCTAAAATTCGCATCACAAAAGAATTTACATTTGAAACCGGACATGCGCTCTACGGCTACGATGGTCTCTGTAAAAACGTCCACGGTCATTCCTATAAATTGGATGTCACCCTAATCGGAACCCCAAAAGAAGATCCCGGGCATGTCAAGAATGGAATGCTTATTGATTTTTCCGACCTCAAAAAGATTGTCAAGCGTGAAATCGTAGCGGTATTCGATCATGCCACCGTATTGAATGTCAGTACTCCCCACAAAAAACTGGCCGATGAGATGGAAGCTACAGGGCATAAGATCGTTCGTGTCACCTATCAACCAACCTGTGAATTGCTCCTGGTCGATTTTGCTTACAAGATCAAAGATTTACTCCCCGAAGGGGTCGCTCTTTTCAGTTTAAAGCTTCGAGAAACCGGTACGGCTTTTGCGGAATGGTTTGCTGCGGATAATTAGAATCCGAGATCATCTAGGTCTTCTTCTTCGCTTTTGACTTGGCGTTTGCGTTCTTCTGCTAAGGCTTCGCAATCCAATGGAATCGTCAATATTTCTGGCTCCAAAAATGCTTCTTTAGAAATCCCCAAGGCTTCGTCTTCGTAAGCCGATTTCATATACAAGCCCCAGATAGGCAAAGCCATGGTCGCTCCTTGACCAAAGCCGATTTCTTTAAAGTGAATGGATCGATCTTCACCCCCAACCCATACGCCGGTCACAAGATTGGGCACCATCCCCATAAACCATCCATCGCTTTGGTTCTGCGTGGTTCCTGTTTTTCCTGCAATGGGATTTTCAAAAATGTAGGGGTAGCCCGTGATCACGTTTTCGTAGATATAATTTGTTTTTTCCAATCCTGCATGGCGCAATCGTGCTCCAGAACCGGCTTCTGTCACTCCCTGCATCAGGTTGACCGTCACATAAGCCGCTTCGGCGCTGAGTACGTCTCGGGTTTGCGGCACAACTTCATAAACGGCCATTCCATTTTTATCCTCAATACGTGTGACCATGGTTGGTTTTACGTAGATTCCTTGGTTTGTAAAAGTACCATAGGCGCCCACCATTTCAAACAAACTAATATCAGGGGTTCCTAAGGCAATCGAGGGCACTGCCGGCAAACGCGAGCTGATTCCCATTTTTCGTGCCAAATTGATGATCGGGCGCGGCCCGACTTTATCCATCAAACGGGCTGAGATGGTATTGACAGAATTTGCCAAGGCGTTCTTTAAGGTTCGGGTTCGACCGTAGCGATCTCCCGAATTTTTCGGACACCAAGCCTCGTCATTTCCGTGTTTAAATGGTTCAACACAATACAAGGCATCGGGTAAAGAATCGCAAGGCGAAAGTTTTAACTGATCGATGGCTGTGGCGTACAAAAACGGCTTGAAGGTCGAGCCTATTTGACGACGTCCTTGTTTCACTTGATCGTATTGAAAATGCTTGTAATTGTAGCCCCCAACCCATGCTTTTACATGGCCCGTTTGTGGCTCCATTGACATCAAAGAAGCGCGAAGGAAATGTTTGTAGTAGCGAATGGAATCCAAAGGCGTCATCAAAGTATCGATCTCTCCTTCCCAGCTAAAAACTTCCATATCCACCGGTTTTTGAAAGTCTTCCCATATTTTCTCTTCTTCCCATCCCGCCACACGCCGTTTGCGCCAGCGTTCGGAACGACGAGCGGTTTTCATCAACAGCGTATCCACCTGCCCTTCTCGCAAATCCAAAAAGGGTGCTGTGGGATTTTGTTCCTCCGTGTTTTGAATGAAAAATTCCCGTTGCAAGTTTTTCATATGTGCACTTACCGAGGCTTCGCCAATGGCTTGCAAACGCGAGTCGATCGTGGTGTAGATTTTAAGCCCATCGCCGTAGAGGTTGTACTTTTCTCCATCGGATTTGCGGTTGTTGGCGATCCAATCGTCCATAAATTCTTTGAGGTAAGCGCGGAAATAGGTTGCCAATCCCTCACGGTGTGACTGGGGGGTAAAGCGAATTTCCAAAGGCAGGGCTTGGAGCGAATCCCGATCCACTGTGTCAATAAAGTCGTTGCGGATCATTTGATCAAGCACCACATTTCGGCGGGCTTTGACCCGATCCGGACGACGGATTGGATTATAAAGAGAGGAATTTTTTAGCATTCCCACCAGCATGGCACATTCTTGCAAATTGAGTTCCTGAGGGGTTTTGTCAAAATAAATCCTTGCCGCCGACTGTACCCCATCGGCATTGTAGCCAAAATCGTAGATGTTGAGGTACATGGCAATCAATTCGTTTTTGGTATAGCGGCGTTCCAACTGCGCCGACAACACCCATTCTTTGACCTTTTGCAGAATTGCTTCTTTTTTGTTTTGGGAGCGAATTCCTACAAACAATTGCCGCGCTAACTGCTGTGTAATGGTGCTGGCGCCTCCTTTTTTTCCCAGATAAAAAACCGCTCGGAGTGTTCCTCGCCAATCAATCCCAGAATGACTGTAAAAACGTTCGTCTTCCGTAGCAATCAATGCTGTTACCAAATCTTTGGGGAGTTCTTTAAAGCTGATCGGGGTGCGGTTGTCTCGCAAATAGTATTTTCCCAATTCCACCCCATCGGCAGAAATAATCTGTGTCGCCAAATTGGTGTCTGGATTTTCCAACTGCTTTAGTTCCGGCATGGGACCAAAGCCGCCCCATGCGGCGGTACCAAATATTCCCACTCCGATCAAAACACCAAAAAAGAATAGGCCCCAAAAGATTTTTAACGGCAAGGCAAACTCCCGAATTCGAGCGGTGAATTGATTCCCTTTAGGCTTTGAAGACGATTGCTTTTTCATCGGTCTAATATTTTAACTAGTAAATCCAACAACGCTTTTTTCATGGTGTTTTTGGGGCTAAAGAATAGCCGACACTAAGAATTCCGGGTAAGGCTTGATAACCGTTTATGGCTCCTTGTGCGCGTTGGGCTTGTTCAATTTCAATTTGGTACGGAAGACTGTCTATCAACCGAATGTTTTCCCGCCAATAGAGCTTGCTTTCTTTGACCTCAGCAAAACCCATCCCCAACCATTTGCCGCTGGGATCAGCCATGGAGTATTCCAAGGTATCTGTGTGCAAAACCAAGCTGTCAGAGCGTAAGCGTGCAATCAGAAAAATATTGGCATAGGAATAGTTATTGTCGTTTCGGAGGTGCAAAAAAAGATCGTATTCTTGGGTGGCACGCGGGGGTATTTCAAAGCTCGCCACGGCATCCCATCCGGCACCAAAGTCTTGATCCGCCCGTAGGTTTTGGGATCCCTCACAGGCGCCCAACAAAAGGATTCCGAGAAGGCAAAACCACCTAGTCATTGGCACGAGGACTGCGTCGGCGGTTGCGGTTGCGGTTCCGACTGTTAGAACGTTTTTTGTTTCGGTTTTTAGGGGTGTCAAAACGGTTGAGACTGTCTTGTCCCACCACGTTTTCAAAGGCTACTGCTTTGGCTTCTGTTTTGAGATCTTCACTATAATCTTCCAATGCCGCCACGGGTTCCCCTTTTCGGTTTTTGGCAATGATCTCTTGCGAGGCTTCGGCAGTCAATTCATGCCACTGCATCCAATCGTCTTTGTAGGTGTACCAAAGTTTTCCCTTGAAAATATCCATCTTTTGACAAAGAGCGATGCCTTTTTCCGTTTTTAACTTGGTGTCCATGCGTGGAAAATCCTTTAAAGCAAAACGATAGGCGTCCAGTTCAAAATTCAAGCAACACTTTAATTTGCCGCACTGACCAGACAACTTTTGAGGATTTAACGATAATTGTTGATAGCGTGCTGCGGCAGTGGAAACGGAACGAAAGTCGGTCAACCAAGTGGAGCAGCACAACTCGCGTCCACAAGACCCAATACCTCCCAAACGAGAGGCTTCGAAGCGCAGCCCAATCTGCCGCATTTCGATGCGAATGCCAAAGGCCTTAGCCATGTCTTTGATCAACTGACGGAAATCCACTCGTGACTCGGCCGTATAGTAAAACGTTGCTTTTTTACCGTCCCCTTGAAACTCCACATCGGAAAGTTTCATTTGTAGGTTAAGGCGCAGTGCAAGTTCGCGCGCGCGTTTTTGAACCTCTTCTTCTTTATTTCGTGCGGCTTGCCACACTTCCAAATCACGCGATGTTGCTTTTCGTTTGATGCTTAGGATTTCGTCGCTGTCCATGGCGACTTTTTTCTTTTTCATCTGAAATCGAACCAATTCTCCAGTCAGCGTGACTCGACCCACGTCGTGTCCCGATTGAGAAACGTCTGTCACCACGGCCTCTCCGATGGAGGGGCGGAGGTCTTCTGAAAAACGATAAAAGCCTTTACGAGAATTTTTAAACCGCACCTCCGCAATTCGAAAAGGTTCTTGCCCGGCGGGCAGCACCATGTTTTCGAGCCAGTTGTGCACCGTCAGTTTGTTGCAACTATCCGTTCCGCAGGTGCCATTGGACTGGCATCCCCGAGGGGTGCCGCTGGCAGTGGAACAATTGGAACAACTCATAAGGGAGTGGGTTTAGGGTAAAGATACGGCATATTCCGGCAGCGAAACGATCCGATTTTCTTAATTTATTGTTTAAATTTTAAAACCTCAGAACGCCCTTTTTTAAAGATTTTATTGCTGTTGTGTGTCCCCCGTCGGCGTTCGCGTTGTTCGGCTTCGGGCAGATTTACAATTTCTTGACAAGCATCGGAACAACAGCTTTGGGTTTGTTCCTGACAGGCTTCACACTGAATAAAAAGCAAATGACAGGCTTGGTTGGCACAGTTTACATGGGTGTCACAGGGGGTGCCGCATTGGTGGCATTGGGCAATCACATCTTCTGAGATGCGCTCCCCACGGCGTTCGTCAAAAACAAAGTTTTTGCCTTTGAACTTGTTATCCAAACCTTGAGCTTTGACCTGACTGGCATATTCAATAATTCCCCCTTCCAATTGAAACACTTTTTGAAATCCTTTGTGCTTAAAATAGGCCGAGGCCTTTTCACAACGAATCCCTCCGGTGCAATACATGAGGAGGTTCTTGTCTTCTTTGTGTTCTGAGAGGTCTTCTTCAATAATGGGTAAAGATTCCCGAAAGGTATCCACATCAGGGGTAATGGCTCCTTCAAAATGCCCAATTTCACTTTCGTAGTGATTTCGCATATCCACACAGACGGTGTTGGGGTCATTCAAAAGCTGGTTGAAGTCGCGGGCATTGACATGCACTCCTTTGTTGGTCACTTCAAAACTGGTGTCCTCTAAGCCATCAGCTACGATTTTGTCCCGTACTTTAATCGTCAGTTTTAAAAACGATTCGTTGTCTTGCTCTACGGCGATGTTCAGTCGGACTCCCTTTAGAAAATCAATGTCATCCAAAAAGGCTTTAAACGCATCGAAGCGGGGTCCAGGAACAGACAGTTGGGCATTGATGCCCTCCTTAGCTACATAGATTCGACCCAAAACATCCAGGTTGTCCCAGTGCACAAATAAGTAATCTCTTAAAATTTTTGGGTTGTCGATTTGGTGGTACTGATAGAACGAAAGCGTCAAGCGTTCGGTTCCGGCTTGCGCAATAAGTTCACGGCGTTCTTCAGCACTTAGTTTGTTGTACAGTTGCATACTATAAACGTTTTAAGTGATGGGTAAAGGTACTATTTTAAACCAATTCCAATGCTTGCAGTTCCGCACCCAGTTGATGGAGGGCCTTTTGGATTTTTCGTTTCTTGTCGGCACGCGGTTTTTTAAGACCCGAGCAATAGTGGTGCAACTGCTTTTGATTGATACCTGTCAAGCGTTCAAGGGCTGGCATTGAAAAAACAGT
>QXYU01000037.1:0-28391 GCA_009886755.1 Flavobacteriaceae bacterium | reverse complement strand
TCTTCTATAAATACTGTATTGTTAGGGAGCTTAGGCTCCCTAACAATATATAAAGTATTGAGCTTTCTACTCCCCCAAATGCACTTCTTGCCCACCAACCAATAAAAGTTGTGTTTGCCGACCGTGGATGTAGCGAAAGCCATCCATTCCCCAAAAACCCGGTTCTTCCAGCATCACCCGAATGTCTTTATTCCATTCTGGAAGGAACACTTTGGTGTTGAGTTCAATGGCATAAGCGGTGTTTTCATGCAGGGGCCGATCACCATCGCCAGGCACTCCCTCTTGGGCGTCCCACATTCCAAAAGTAGTCCCTGCCGAATGGCCATAGGTTCCCAAAGGGTGCGTATAAATTTGCGGTCGTAAGCCTTCCGCTCGTCCGGCCTCCAAGCTCATTTTTAGGGTGGTGTTTCCACTACGCCCGGTTTGAAAGTGTTGGGTGAACAAGTCCTGTACTCGGTTGCCTGCCGCCAAGGCCGCTTGCAAATAGTCAGGAGCCGCTTTTTCTCCCGGATGCAACACATAAGCCAGCTGCTGGCAGTCGGTGTTTAGACTCAAATAGGTAATTCCAAAATCGCAATGCAATAAATCCCCCGCTTGGATGACATCCAATTTTTGCTGTCCATCAAAGGCATACAAATCGCTGGCTTCGGAGCGTTGCACATCCACCGTGGGGTGGAACCAGGTGTCCAATCCCAAACTACTTACTTTTTCACGCAACCACCAGACCACGTCTTCCGTGGTGGTGACCCCGGGCGTGATCACTTGCGTCGAAAAAGCTTCCGCAATGATACGATGTGTGATTTCTGTCAACTGCTGAAAAAGCAGCATTTCCTGTGCGGTTCGGGTTTCGATCCAAGCAACGGCCAAGTCTTCTGCTGATACCAAGCGCTGGCGGTATCGTTGCGACAAGGGCTCATAAAGCCCCTGATAATCGGTATGAGCCAGTCCATCCGCAATGCCGTATTCCTCCGAAATATTGATCCCGATCCGCTTCGGCTGCTGCGCCCCAATATAGTCCGCCAACGCCTTCCATTGGTCGGGCTCTTTTGCTTTGTCCCAAACGGAAGGGAAGTGCTTTCCAAAAGCATAACGTGTTAGCGCCACCCGATCTACCGTATTTGTTTTGGGGTCTTTGGTAAAAACCAAAATCGTTCGGCGGCGGGCATTCAGCCAAGTGGGTGGCAACAAGGTTTTAACCACTGGGTCTTCGTTGTATTCCCGCGTAATCAGCACCCAGAGATCCAGGTCACGCTCCGCCATCAGTCGAGGTAAAAGTATGTTCAATCGCTCCTCCTGAAGGGCCTCAACTGCCGCTGCGCGTTCTCGCAGGGGTAAAATATGTTGAGCTGTTAGCGGTAGCGTAGCCAATACTAGTATCCAAAAATGTCGCATCATAAAGAATTTTGTCTTTTGAAAATACAACTTTTTATGTGATCGCATAAGAATCACAAAAAGGAGTCCTTAGGGCACCAAAATAGCCACTACGAAATCTTTAGAATAAACCTCAATGGGGTTTGGCACTAACCACCCATAGGACTGTTTTAGGTTCTAAAATGAACTACCGATTTATCACGCCCTCCTATTTTTGTTAATAATCCCTTTTCGAAGCCCGTTTCTACGACTTTTGTTTTTGGTAATTTAGCTATGACCGAAAAGAAAAATGATTATGGCAGACGATAAAGCAGCAAAACTCAAAGCGCTCCAGCTAACGCTGGACAAACTGGATAAAACCTATGGTAAAGGCTCGGTAATGAAGCTGGGTGACGAAGTGGTACAAGATGTAGAAGCCATTTCTTCTGGTTCCTTAGGCTTGGATATAGCCCTCGGTGTGGGCGGCTATCCTCGAGGCCGAGTGGTTGAAATCTATGGACCGGAATCTTCCGGGAAAACCACCCTAACCCTCCACGCCATTGCCGAATGCCAAAAGGCTGGTGGGATCGCCGCTTTTATCGATGCGGAACACGCGTTCGATCGCTTTTATGCAGAAAAACTTGGGGTCGATATCAGTGAACTCATCATCTCCCAGCCCGATCACGGGGAACAAGCTTTGGAAATTGCCGATAACCTCATCCGCTCCGGAGCCGTCGATATCGTTGTAATCGATTCTGTCGCCGCGCTAACGCCCAAAAGCGAAATTGAAGGGGAAATGGGAGACTCCAAAATGGGACTCCATGCCCGTTTGATGTCGCAAGCACTGCGTAAACTCACCGCTTCGATCAGCAAAACCAATTGTACCGTTTTCTTTATCAACCAGCTTCGAGAAAAAATCGGAGTCATGTTTGGCAACCCAGAAACCACCACCGGAGGAAACGCCCTTAAATTCTACGCCTCTGTTCGCTTGGACATTCGTCGCTCTACGCAGATCAAAAGTCCAGATGCAGAAGTATTGGGCAACAAAACCCGTGTCAAAGTGGTTAAAAACAAAGTGGCACCGCCCTTTAAAACCACCGAATTTGACATTATGTATGGAGAAGGCATTTCCAAAATAGGAGAGATTATTGACCTAGGCGTCAATTATGAAATTGTCAAAAAAAGTGGGTCTTGGTTTAGCTATGGAGACACCAAATTGGGTCAAGGACGTGATGCCGTCAAAACCCTTTTGCAAGACAATCCAGAACTGATGGAAGAACTGGAAGACAAAATCAAAAACGCACTCAAGGTTGTGGAAGAATAATCAATGCCAACGCTGACCCTTTACCAAGTAGATGCTTTTACCGATCATGTGTTTGGCGGCAATCCCGCTGCCGTTTGCATCTTAGACCAATGGTTGACCGGTGCTGAAATGCAAGCCATTGGCAACGAAAACAATCTGGCCGAAACCGCTTTTGTCATTCCCGATGGAGACCAATATCACATTCGTTGGTTTACCCCCGATGTAGAGGTAGATCTTTGCGGTCATGCCACTCTTGCAAGTGCTTTTGTGCTCAAAATGGTTCTAAAAGTGCCCCAAAAGGTTCTGAAATTCGAAACTTTGTCCAAAGGAGTGCTTTCAGTCACCCAAGAAGAACATCAATTTTTTCTCAATTTTCCCACCGATCGCATTGCGCCCATCGCCCCTCTTGAAGGTGCGTTAGAAGGGTTGGGAGCCGCTCCGGTAGAATACTGGAAAGGAGAAACCGATTTTATAGTCGTGCTCGAAAACGAGGCGGCAGTGGCACGTCTCCAACCGGATATGCGCTGGATAAAACAACTCGGCGAACGCGGATTGATTGTTACCGCCATAGGAGACCAAGTAGATTTTGTTTCGCGTTTTTTTGCCCCTCAATCTGGGGTCGATGAGGACTATGTAACCGGTTCAACCCATACCTCACTCATTCCCCTTTGGGCGTCCAAACTGGGCAAACAGCAAATGCAAGCACGACAGATTTCGCAACGTCTTGGCGTTTTGGACTGTGAAGACCAAGGGGAGCGCGTCCGAATTGGTGGGGAAGCGAGGCTCTATCTCAAAGGAGAAATTTATCTTCCCTAGGACTGAAAAGACTCCCATTTGGCAAGTGCTTCCACAGCACGCTGCTTGGGATCTGCCAATAATTTAGCTTTGATAAAATCATGCGCTTTTTGCTGCAATTCGGGAATGTCTTTTTCCGTAAGTCCCTTCGTTGGCAATGGTGGATGAATTTCAACCCGTATCGGTCCGGGGAAACCATAGGTGGTGTACCAAGGAAACATCCGCTTAGGATCGTAGAAAACCATGGGCAATACGGGCAATTGGTGTTCTATAGCCATTTTAAACGCACCGCGTTTGAAATCGTTCAGCAATAAGGATTCGTCCACATAGTCTTTTTCTGGAAAAATGCAGACACTATAGCCACCATGGATCACTTTTTCTGCCAATCCATATACGGCAAAACGACTTTTTTCGTCTGATCGATCCACCATAATGGCAGCACGCTTATAGATAAACCCAAAAACGGGAATTTCCACCAATTCTTTTTTTCCCACAAACACAAAAGGGGTCTTCCAAGCCCGGAGCATCAAAAAAGGATCAATGTAGCTTGCGTGGTTCGCGATTAAGAGATAACTCTTTTGGGGTTGGGCCCCAGAAGTGTTTTGAACGCGTGTGCAAAAACCCATTCCAATCAGGATAAAAGGCGCCCAGATGTTTCGAGCAATCCAAAATAAATAAGGATAGCCGTTGGGCAAAAGCACCAAAAAGGCTAGGAGTGGAAAAAGAACCAAAACCGGAATCGCCGCAAGGGTGTAAAACCAAATACGCCAGAGAATTAAAAGAATGCGTCGCATTGGTCTAAAAGTAGGTTTTTTTTGCAAATGGGAGCTTCCCTTTTGGGTGCGCCGCCCAAAAAAAATATCTTTGTACACCACAAACACAAACCATCGCTATGGCACGAGTTCTTACGGGCGTACAATCAACTGGAACCCCTCACCTAGGCAACCTATTGGGTGCCATTTTACCGGCTATTGAACTGGCCAAAGCGTCTCAAGACGAATCTTTCCTCTTCATTGCCGATCTCCATTCACTGACGCAAATTAAAGACGGAAAAACACTCAGAGAAAATACCCTCGCCACCGCTGCTGCTTGGCTCGCCTGTGGCTTGGATACAGAAAAAACGATTTTTTATCGCCAAAGCGATGTGTGTCAAACCACGGAACTCACATGGTACCTCAGCTGTTACTTTCCCTATCAACGGCTTACTTTGGCGCATTCTTTTAAGGACAAAGCCGACCGCTTGGCTGATGTCAATGCCGGGCTTTTTAGCTACCCCATGCTGATGGCCGCAGATATATTACTCTACGATGCCGAGGTGGTCCCAGTGGGAAAAGACCAACTTCAACACTTAGAAATGACCCGTGATGTGGCAGCACGATTTAACAATCTGATGGGGGAAACCTTTGTCATTCCAAAAGCTTCCGTTCAAAACAAAACTCAATACATTCCCGGAACCGACGGGCAAAAGATGAGTAAATCCAAAGAAAATACTCTCAATATCTTTTTGAATGATAAGGTATTGCGCAAACAGGTCATGAAAATTCAAACAGATAGCACCCCCTTGGAGGAACCCAAAGACCCCAGCAGCTGCAATGTCTTTGCCTTGTATGAACTGCTTGCTAACGCCCAACAAGTCGATACCCTACGCCAAGAGTACCTCGCTGGAGGGATGGGCTACGGACACGCCAAACAGGCTTTGTATGGCCTTATTTTAGAGCGCTTTGCAAAGGAACGGCAACAGTTTAACTACTTTTTGGAACACCCTCAAGAAATTGAAATCGCACTTGCGAAGGGAGCCGATCGTGCACGTGACATTGCCAACGAAGTACTTCTAAGAGTCCGCAATAAAGTGGGGTATTAAAGCACTTCAAAACATTTCCCCGGCAGAGGACGCACCGCTTTCTTCATCTCCAATTGCATCAATAAAATTGCTGTTTCTGAAATGCTTAGCTCCAGGTTTTGTTTTCCTTGTTGCAAAAGAAAATGATAGACCTTCTGCTCGGCTTCGCTCAGGTCTAATGGAAGGGTTTGTTGGGCTGTTTTATTTGTCTCCTCCCAACCCAAAGTTTCTACTAAAATAGCAATGGAGTCTAATAATTGTGCTTGTTGTGACTGAATGAGAGAGTGGCAAACTTTGCTTTTATTAGAATGCACGGGCCCTGGCAAGGCAAACAATACCCGATCGTATTGGCTGGCAAAATTGGCTGTGATTAAGCTTCCCCCCGTAATGCCCTACTCCATAACCAAAGTAGCTTGACACAGCCCCGCTATCAGTCGATTGCGTTGGACAAAATGACCCCGTTCAAAACACTGTTGCGGGATAAAATCGGAAACCAAAGCCCCTTGTTGGCTGATTTGTTCAGCCAAACCTTGATGCGAGGTAGGGTAAATCGGTAAGCCCAGGGCCTGAGGCAAGCAGGCCACCGTGTCTAAGCCTTCTCTCAATGCGGCCTTATGTGCCACGGCATCTATTCCGTAGGCCAGGCCCGAAACAATCACCGGATGAAAAGGAGCGAGTTCTTTTAACAGTGCCCGGCAGCTTTCAACCCCATAAGGGGTTGGACGGCGTGTCCCCACTTCTGCCACCCAACGTCTGGACTCCCAAGACAGATTGCCCCTGCAAAACAAGACCAGAGGTGCATCGGGACAACGAGACAAGGCTACAGGATAATCCTCTGTTCCCCAAAGAAGGGGTTTAAGTTTCTCTTTTTGGATCCACTGTTTTAGGGACTGAACCTCCCCTTTAAACGAGGATGCCTGACCCAACAGTGTCAAAAGCCGTTCGGTCGGACGTTCTTTCGGTTTTGCTTTAGAGTCAAAGATGGCTTCGGGACTGCCATAAGCAGCCACCAGCTTTTGAGCTGTAATAGGGCCGATTCCTGGCAAAAGACGGAGGGTCAGACAAGCAGTAAGTCGTTTCATAAAAATTTGAGGTGTTCTAAAATACGAACTTTCATTTTTTCGCGTTTTGAATCCGGAAGGATATTCCTACATTTGAATCTATGAGCCTAGCGTATTATTTACGGGAACTATTATACCAGTATGAATGTGTGACCATTCCCGACTTTGGGGCTTTTGTAATACGCTCATTTCCAGTACAGATTGACTATGCTCGAGGGCTTTTCAGTCCTTTCCGCCGAGAGTTGACTTTTAATAATTTACTGAAGAGTAACGATGGAGTCCTCACCCAATACATGGCAACGAAACAGAATATTTCCTACGAAAGTGCCCTGCGTGCGATCGAAAAAGAAATTATTGTGTGGAAACAAAAGCTGCAAACCCAAGCCTTAATACTAGGAGATTTGGGAGAAATGCGTCTGAATAGCTCCAAAAAAATAGAATTTCTACCTTACGGTAAAATAAATTACCACAAAGAAGCGTTTGGATTACGGATGTTTACGCGAACACTTGTAGTGGTCGAACCAAAAAAAACAGAACCATTAAAAATCTTTTCAATGATGGAAGAGAATAACGAAAATTTCATGTTTACCCCCGAGGAAAATAAATCCTCCAAGGGTTCCCCTGTATTGCGATACGTTGCTATTGGTGTTTTAGGCATCGCTCTTGCAGGTGCTGGCTATTATTTTGGCGGGCAATACCTTGAAAACGAACGTGCCAAAAACCAAGAAATGGCTCAAAAACGCATTCAGTCTAATGTGGCGAAAGCAACCTTTGACTTGGGTGCCATTTCAAAAATAGAGTTAAATCTAGCGGCTAACGAGTCCGCAGCGTCCGAAGACACTGACGAGGTATCAGCTACTTTAGACCAACCCTATTACAGCATCATTGCGGGAACCTATCGTGATATGGCCAATGCCGAACGCAAATTGGAAAATCTTAAAGCACAAGGATACTCCGCTGCTTTTGCTGTTGTCAATCCTGAAGGCTTGCACCGTGTTGCCTATGGACGCTTTACGTCCAAGCGCGAAGCCTTAAATCTACTGTCTTTCGTCAAGTACACCCTCAACGAGGAAGCTTGGTATTTGGAAGAGAACTAGAACGCTTTTTTTACAAACGCGCCAACCACAGTTTCGGATTCTGAGGTTTAGAGGCTTTAAATAGGCTAAACTGGAGGCTGGTTTTACCATCTACTGGATTTGTAAATACTTGTCCAACCGATTGTTTCGTCCGGATTTTATCGCCTTTTTTCACATAGACCTTTCCAAGATTTTTGTAGGCCGTGATATAATTCCCATGTTTGATCAAAACCGTGGGATTGCTTCCTTTAAAGCTTAAAATAGACATCACTTCGCCATCAAATACCGCGCGCGCATCGCTTTGGGGCGCTGTGGCAATAGTAATTCCTGTGCTTTTGATCATCGTCGTGCGTACCACCGGATGGGGTTGTGTTCCGAAACGCTGTGTAATGACACCTTCAGCAACCGGCCAGGGCAGACGTCCTCGATTAGACTCCAAATTGGAGGCAATTAGCTTTTCTTCAGGGGTCATGGCAAAAGACGTTCGGCTTGCTTTTTTCCCTGCCTTTTTGTTCGATGACGCGATGGCTTCTCGTATCAACCGTTGAATTTCACGATCAATGGCATCGGCTTGTTGTTGTTTTTTTCGAATCTGTGCGGCCAGCTTTTTGCTTTTGCGTTTGAGCTGCTGAATCATCGCTTGCTGCTCACTCTTTTCTTTCTTGATCTTTTGTTGGGAAAGTCGATTTTCTGTAACCAATTTTTCTTTTTGCTCACGCTGTGCAATCAAAGTCGTATTCAAATCCTGAAGCAAAACCGTTTTCTCCGCAATTTCTTTGGCTTGTCGTTTGCGAAAGCGTGCATACTGTTTCATATACTGGATGCGTCGGTAGGCCTGAAGCAAGCTTTCCGAGGAAAAAAAAAATAGTAAACGGTTTTGTTCCGACTGGCTTTTGTAGGATTCTTGGATCATTTTGGCATAATCCGCTTTGGCTTTATCGATGTCTTTGCGCAGTTGGGCAATTTCTTTTTCGTTGATTCGGATCCGCTGGGTCAGGTAATTGGCTTGTTGGTTATTGACTTGAATAAGTCGTTGCCGTACGTTGAGCTTGACTTCCAAATCTTCTACTTGTCCCAAGGCCGATTTACGTTGGGACGAATTGGAATACAGCATCTTATTGATCTGCTTGATCTCTTTTTGTAGTCGTTGGCGTTGGGCTTCTAATTCTTTTTGGCGGTTTTCGGTGCCTTGACCCATCAGCGGTTGGGTCAAAACCCATGAAAGACATACGAAGAGAAAAGATCGCCACATTTTTTAAAACGAAATCGGTTGGTACCCCGCTGGGATGCTAAAAGGAAAGGTAATGTTTTTGGGAAAATTCAAACGGGAAAATTCAAGTTGCAACTGCAACAATTCCTTTCCGTCAAAAAAGGAAATTTCCACGCGTTTGGGCAGGTTTTCCCCGCCTACTTTTTGATATTCTGGATATTTGAATGATAGTATCCGCTGTCCTTGTGGCAGCACAAATCGCTGTTCTTTTAGAAGAAAGGTCGTTGGGTCAACAAAATAGGTCGGCTGAAAGTCTTTAATCCGCCCCCGGGGACTTAGAACATAATCAATGGGATTGGCAATTTGCTTCCAACGGCCTTTTTGGAGTGCTATCACCGGTTTTCCTAACAATAAATCTTGTAGGTTTTGAAAACCAAACTGGGTGTTGAATTGACGGTTGATAAAATCCACATCTCCTTCAAAAAAGGTCTTTTGGAATTTCTCATAAAACTGCACTGCTTTAGGAGTGATCATCAATTTGGCGATAGGAATCAGCATATTGGCACTCATCCAGATCTTTTCATCCTGTGTCATCCGAAGACTCACAATCACCTGTTGCTTGTTTTTGCCATTGTCATAAGTAGTCTTTAAACGGCCTCTCAGGTGGTTGAATTTAGCATGCTGCTTGTTCATCTGCTTGCTTAGCAGTTTTAAATCAACTTTATCGACTGGGGCTTTGTTAGGCAGCACTGCTACGGACTTACAACCCGTCCATAACAGTGCCAGCACTAGCATTCCAAAGAGTGTTTTTAATTTCATTTCAGAGTCGAATAATCTCCAATACTAATTTCCGTGAATTTTCCGTTAAAATACACATTGTTTCCCAGCATCGCACGCTCCAAGTTTGCGTTGTGGACTTTGGCATGCTGCTGAACCAACGAATGGCTAAGGGTGCTGTTATGAACCTGAGTCCCCGCACCCAAGGCCACACAGGGGCCTACTTTACTGTTTTTGAGTACCACTCCTTCCCCTATATAGCAAGGAGGAATAACTTCACTATTATCCAACACCACATCTGAGGCCACCAAAGGCACTTCTTCTTGCTCCAATATTTTTAGCATTTGGGAATTGGTGTCAAGGGTGATCTGTGGATTGCCACAGTCCATCCATTCCTTAACAACGCCCGGGTGAAAATGATAGCCTTCCTCCATCATGGCCAAAATACCGTCATTGATCTGATATTCTTGTCCAGGAAGCAGTTGGCGATCTACCACGTGGGTTAGCTTCTCTTTGAGTATTCCAATGTCTTTGAAATAGTAAATTCCAATCACGGCTTGGTCCGAAACAAAGGTCTCTGGCTTTTCGACAAGTCCTACAATCTGCTTGGCATCGTTGAGCTGTACAACTCCATAAGCCGACGGGTTGGCGACTTGTTTGACCCATATCACAGCATCCGCTTTGGGATCAAGAGTCAAATCCGCACGAATAATGGTGTCCGCATAAGCAACAACGGCAGGGCCTGAAAGGGAATCCGCCGCACACATAATGGCATGGCCTGTTCCTAAGGGTTCGTCTTGTCTATAGATCGTTGCTTTGGCTCCCAAGCTATGGGCCAAAACGGTAAGCTGCTGCTCGACGTCTGAACCAAAAAAAGCCACGTCTCCCAGGATAAAAGCAATCTCATCAATGGGGGTGTCAACCACCTTGGCAATTTCAGAAACCAGCTGGTGCACAATGGGCGTCCCTGCTACTGGAAGCAGCGGCTTAGGAACCGTTAAACTGTGAGGGCGAAGGCGAGAACCGCGACCCGCCATGGGAACAATTATTTTCAAGTGATTATTTAGTTAGAGATTAATAACTTATTGCTTTCCAGTGCTTCCAAATCCTGAATCACCTCGGTTGGTGTCTGTTAATTCCGTTGCGGCTTCCCAGCGTACTTGCGTATAGGCCGCGATCACCAGTTGAGCGATTCGCTCTCCGGGTTGCAGGGTGTAGGCCTCATTGGAAAGGTTGACTAAAATCACCCCTATTTCGCCTCGATAATCGGCATCAATCGTGCCGGGAGCATTTAGGACGGTGATTCCAAACTTAGCCGCTAGGCCACTACGAGGACGTACCTGGGCTTCAATACCCGAGGGAAGTGCCATCTTAAGACCCGTTCCTATGATTTTTCGCTCTAATGGAGCCAATGTTATTGCGCTTTCAATATGGGCTCTTAGATCCAAACCCGCCGATTGAACGGTAGCGTAAGTTGGGAGCTCAAAAGGGCTTTCGTTGATAATGGGTACTGTTGTCATCGCTGTTTTTTCGCCTCTCTAAATTACAAAAAAAGCCTACTGACCAAGAATGCTAGCCTAGGATTTATGGCAAAGGTTATTAACTGAAATTAATGGTTTACTGTTTGGGGTTATTGGGGCCCACAACAGCTATTTGCTTTTTGGTGATCCTGCCAATTGTCCATTGATTCGGGTGCTTTTTTGGCATTTTCACCACTGCCATAGAAGGTCGCTTCACCATAGGTGTGAAACACTTCCCATGAAATACCCTCGGGGTCTTCAATCCATGATTTTTCGCTTTTGGCATAACAGCAAACCGTATCGCCTTCTTCTTTGATATCACCTTCGGCTTGTTTCATCTGCTGATATAATTGTTTAAGAACCGTGCCATTTTCAGCCTGTAAGCCCAAATGGGCCAATCCTGGCTTTCTGTCCTCTACCGCGGAAATGGCGAAATTGACCTGAGGATTGTCTAACTGCCATTTGGCAAAATCGCTTTTGACCACCGTGGCCTCTCGATTGAACAAAGCATTGTAAAAGGCGATGCTTTTGGGAAGATCCGCCACTTTGAGGTGTACATGGAAATAATTCATTGGGTAAGATTTTACAAGAAAGGTATCAATTCTGAAATTATTTTACCCTTTCTTGTTCTGAAAATCGCTGGCTAGTAACGCATAACTAAAGTTGTCCGACCAACCCGATGCCAGTGGAAGGATGTCACGATGACGCCCTTCTCGTTGCATCCCTGCTTTTTCCAAAACACGGATAGAGGCGGCATTTGCCACAGCAACCCCTGCCTCAATACGATGCAGATGCAACACATCAAAAGCCTGTTGTAGCAATCTTTTAAGCGCCTCACTGGCAAAACCTTGGTTCCAAAAATCCGGATGGATGGAATAGCTGATCTCGGCTTTTTGAAAGCGAGGGGCTGCCTCTTTTAAGCCCATTTCTCCTACAAATTGGTTGTCTTTGTCTCTGAGAACCCATCCCAGTTCCGTCCTGTCAGATGAATCCAAACGGGCGGACAGCACCCTTCGAGTTGCTGCTAGGTTTTTAGGTATGCCAATAGTGTTGTACTGTGCCACCTCAAGAATCGAGTACAATTCGTGAATGCTATGTAGATCCGACGCTTTAAGGGCGTAAAACTGTAGGCGTTCGGATTCAAAATCAGGCATTTCCTTCATTTTTCTTTTTTTGAGTATTTCAAGACACTAAGAATTACGATCAAGGCAATCATTTCAAATCCCAATTCAATATAGGTGTGGGTTTGGTCAAAACCGTCGAAGAATAAGCCTAAGATGCGGGAAAGGATAAAGCCGAAAGTTAAAAAACCCGTTGCGTATAAGAAACGAACTTGATCTTTAAGCTGAAAAGAGGCCCATAACCAAAGCGTCCCTATCGTTGCCATAAAACCCATCATCACTCGTAAAATAGTTTTGCTTTGGGAAGATGGCATCATCACATCGTATTTGTCCGTAAAAAACCATTCTGGAGAAGTATAGCCCATCAATCCTATCGCAAATAGTAAAAGCCCGGCCAGTCCATTAGTCCATCTTGGGAGGTGTTTTTTAACTTTTTTCATAGCGGTATTTGGGGATTGTGGATAAATGAAAATACAAAAAAGCCCCAAAAAGGGGCTTTAAAATCGATATTTGACGACGTCTGTTTAGCCGTTAAGGGCTTCCGCTCCCGCAACAATCTCAAGGATTTCGTTGGTAATGGCGGCTTGGCGTGCTTTGTTATAGGTCAGTTTGAGCTGATCCCGCATTTCCGTAGCGTTATCGGTTGCCTTGTGCATAGCGGTCATACGGGCACCGTGTTCACTCGCAAAAGAATCTCGTAGGGCTTTGAACAATTGCATCTTAATACTCTTAGGCAGTAGTTCATTCACGATCGCTTCTTGGGTGGGTTCAAAGATATAATCCCCTCCGCTGCTGCTATTTTCCGCTGTCGCTACAACTGGTAATAAGGTTTCCGTGGTAACAATTTGTGTCGCAGCGTTTTTAAATCGGTTGTATAGCACCTTTACCATGTCAAATTGCTGATTCGCAAAGGCATCCATACATTCTTGGGCGATGTCTGCTGCATTGGCATAGGTCAAAGCATCAAAAATTGCATTGTTATTGCCAAAAAGAGTCTTGTTTTTGGACAAGATATCGTTTCCTTTTTTCCCTAAGGTCAACAACTGCACTTCTTCGTTCGGATGCTCTGTGATATACTGCTGAATTCCCTTGATGATATTGGAATTAAACCCGCCGCACAAACCTCTGTTGGAGGTGATAGCCACAAGCAATACTTTTTTTACCGGACGAACTTGGGTGTAGGGATTGGGCGTATCCCCATCAATAGAACCACTGAGATTCTGAATCAACTCGGTGAGCTTATCCGAATAGGGGCGCATGGCCGTAATGGCATCTTGCGCTTTTTTCAGTTTGGCCGCTGATACCATCTTCATGGCAGAGGTAATCTGCATCGTAGAAGATACCGAAGCGATCCGGTTGCGTATTTCTTTCAGATTCGCCATAAGGGTTTATTCAAATTGAGCCGAAATTTTAGCGGCTACGTCGTTGAGCGTATCCAACACCTCATCGGTCAGTTTTCCAGACTTAATCGTGTCCAAAACACCACGATGGGATTTGTTGAGTGCTTCGATATAAGCTTTTTCAAATGCTTTTACTTGATCCACAGGAACTTTACGCAAAAGGTTTTTAGACCCCGCATAAATGATCGCGGTTTGATCTTCCACCGTAAACGGATCATTTTGTGCCTGTTTCAAGATCTCTACATTGCGTCTCCCTTTTTCAATAACATTGAGAGTGGCCGCGTCCAAATCAGAACCAAACTTGGCAAAGGCTTCCAATTCACGGAATTGTGCTTGGTCTAGTTTTAAGGTTCCCGATACTTTTTTCATGGACTTAATCTGTGCCGATCCTCCTACACGAGAAACGGATATTCCAACGTTAATCGCGGGACGTACCCCAGAGTTAAAGAGGTCAGATTCTAAGAAAATCTGTCCATCGGTAATCGAAATTACGTTGGTCGGAATATAGGCCGAAACGTCTCCGGCTTGGGTTTCGATAATCGGTAAGGCAGTGAGTGATCCCCCTCCTTTGACTTTGTCTTTTAAGGCGGTTGGCAAATCGTTCATCCCTTTGGCAATCTTGTCATCGGCAATCACTTTTGCAGCACGCTCCAACAAACGGGAGTGCAAGTAAAAAACATCCCCAGGGTAGGCTTCCCGTCCCGGAGGGCGACGAAGCAATAAGGATACCTCACGATAGGCGACCGCTTGCTTAGACAAATCATCATAAATAATTAATGCTGGGCGACCTGTATCACGGAAATATTCTCCAATAGCGGCTCCTGCCATAGGGGCATATACCTGCATCGGTGCTGGATCCGAAGCGTTGGCGGCTACAATGGTCGTATAGGCCAAAGCGCCCTTGTCTTCGAGGGTTTTAGCAATCGCTGCTACCGTAGATGCTTTTTGTCCGATGGCTACATAAATACAATATACCGGTTCTCCTGCATCGTAGAATTCTTTTTGGTTCAAAATGGTGTCAATACAAACCGTTGTTTTACCGGTCTGCCGGTCTCCAATAACCAATTCTCGCTGTCCTCTTCCAACTGGGATCATCGCATCAATAGATTTGATTCCTGTTTGCAAAGGCTCATTTACTGGCTGACGGTAAATAACTCCAGGTGCTTTTCGTTCCAAAGGCATTTGATACAATTCACCTTCAATAGCTCCCTTTCCATCGATTGGGTTTCCAAGAGTGTCAACCACACGTCCCACAATTCCTTCCCCTACATTGATGGAAGCAATTCGGTTGGTACGCTTAACGATATCTCCTTCTTTGATTTCTTTGGATGGCCCTAACAATACGACCCCTACATTGTCCTCTTCAAGGTTGAGTACCATGGCTTCCAAGCCCGACTCAAAAGTTACCAATTCCCCATATTGGGCGTTGGTCAATCCATACACACGTGCGATTCCGTCTCCTACTTCGAGTACGGTCCCTACTTCACTTAAAGAGGCTTCGGTGTTTGTTCCTGCAAGCTGTTCTTTTAAGATGGCTGATACTTCAGCGGGTTTGATTGCTGCCATAATAGTGTTTATTTAGCGCTTTATAACGTTAGTTTTCTGTCAATTCTTGTTTGAGGGTTTGCAATTGCTGGGCAACACTGGCATTGTATTGCTGGTCTCCCAGTTGCAGAATAAAACCCCCTAAAATAGCGGGGTCTATTCGGTTTTCTAAAACCACCTTTTTAACTGTCATTTTTTGGGCAATGGCCAACACTTCTTTTTCCAGAGAAGCTTCCAGTGCCACAGCCGTTGTAACCATCGCTTTTTGAATGCCTTGCAGGGCATCGTAACGGTCTTGGTATTCTTGTGCTATTGGAGCCAACAAATCAATTCGTTGGTTATCCGCCAGCAACACCATGGCTTGTTGTGTTGCTTTGGACTGCTGGGGGAACAGTTTTTCCAAAGTCGTTTTTTTGGTAGCGGCATCCAATACCGGACTTTCGATAAAGTCTGCTAATTCTGGCGAACCGTTAACCGTTTCCAATAACTGTTGAAAGTCTTTTTGAACCTCTTGCTCGGCTTTTTGCTCAAGGGCAAAAGCGAGAATGGCTTTCGCATAACGGATTGCAGCGCGGTTTTGAATCATAGTCTAGAGTTTGGACTCTTTTAATAATTTGGCCACCAAAGCCGTTTGTTTCTTTTCGTCAGCAAGTTCGTCTTGCAATACTTTTTGAGCAATATCCAAAGACAAATCCGCCACTTGGGTTTTGAGGTCTTTCAAGGCCGCTTCTTTCTCTGCTTGAATGGCTTCTTGTGCTTGTTGCATGATTTTATCGGCTTCGCTTTGAGCGCCTTCTTTTGCCTGATTGATCATTTCAGAAGCTGTCTTTTTGGCTTCAGCTAAAAGAGCTTCTTTTTCGGCTCGTGCTTCTTGCAAAATCCGTTTGTTATCGGCTTGAACAGCCTGCATTTCTTCTTTGGCTTTTTCCGCAGAAGACAAAGCTTCCTTAATAGAGGACTCGCGCTCATTGATGGAATCCAAAATAGGGTTCCAAGCAAATTTGCGCAATAAAACCAACAGTCCTATAAATAGGAACGATTGCCATACAAATAGACCTAATGAGAATTCTTCGAGTAGTTTTTCCATACGATGTTTTCTTTATGGGTTCCGTAAAAAAGAGGGTGCTGCAACCAACCGTTGCAGCACCTCCTTAAGGTTGATTTAGCCTACTGCAAACAATGCAGCAAAGCCAATTCCTTCAATCAAAGCGGCAGCGATCAACATTGCCGTTTGAATCTTTCCGTATGCTTCGGGTTGACGGGCAATCGCTTCCATGGCTGAGCCACCGATTCGACCAATTCCCATTCCTACTCCGATCACAACAAGGCCTGCGCCTACCATTACTGGAATTTCCATAGTGAAATACTTATTAATTAAACATTCGATTTATACAAAACAATCTTTTCTTCATGCGACTAATGCTCGTGTTCTTCTGAGGCAAATCCAAAATACAGCGCAGAGAGCATGGTGAAAATGTAGGCCTGTAATAGGGCTACCAATACTTCTATTAAGGAAATCGCGAAGGCCAGTCCAAAAGACAATGAACTTCCGATCCAACTTTTAAAAATAAACATCAACCCTATCAGGCTCATCAATACAATGTGCCCCGCCTGCATATTGGCGTACAATCGTATCAACAGTGAAAAAGGCTTGATAAAAATTCCCAAGACTTCGATGGGAATCAAAATGATATATAAAGGAATCTTTGCAATCCAGGGCATTGAACTTCCCAATGGGTCAAAGATATGCAACCAATAATCTTTGGTGCCTGTAAGGTTTGTAATCAAAAAGGTTAGCAAAGCCAAACCCGTAGTGACTGCAATATTGCCAGTGACATTGATTCCCAGTGGTGTCAAACCAAACATGTTGAGGAACCAGATAAAGAAAAACACTGTAAGCAAGAAGCTCATGTATTTTTGATAGTGCTTCTCCCCGATGTTGGGTCGGGCGATATCATCCCGAACATACAATACAATCGGCTCAAAAAAGCGCCCTACACCCGCAGGCAAACCTCCGTTTTCCGCATAGGATTTTGCCAAAGAACGAAACAGGAAAAACATCAGTAAGCAGGTAATCAACATACTGATTACTCCTTTAGTAATCGAAAAATCTAAGGGCTTTATGTTCGTTGGATGATGATCCGCATCGTAAACAATGGTTCCCTCAGCGTCCGTTCGGTAAATTTTATTGTGATAAAGCGCGTAGTATTTGTCGCCTGCTTTAGCCACTGTTTCTCCATGATGAAATTGGGAAGAAGAAAATACTTGAAGGCCTTCGTCCAAAAGAATAATTGGAAGCGGGGCACCTACATAGTAATGGGCTCCATCTTCTGAAGTGTAGGAAAACAAAGAGAAATCATAAGCGTCTTCAAGGTGATGCCGAATGTAGGCTTTGATTTCTTCTTTTTTAGAAATTCCATCACTGGCGGAACTATCCGTTTCTTTGCTGTTGTTTGCGAAGAGTGAAGGAGTCGTAAAAAGCAGTAATAAAGCAACTGCTATGGCTCTGGAATACAATCCTAATTGGGCGTTTTTCATTTCATCTAAAATGCGATGCAAATGTAGTCGCTTTGCTGCAATTCCCAAAACAGTTTATTCTATATTTTATTGAGCCTCTGGACGCCCAAAAAGGTCTCTAAGCCAAGAGCGACTAGGTAGGGGATTAATACATCTGTTTTTTCGGTCAGAGAAAGGATGCCATCTGTCTTTAAGATGGGATGAAAAAATAAGAAATACAGTGCAAATTTCAGAAAGCTAATCCCCATGAACACAAAGGCCACATGGTTTTTGAAACGCTGAGCGCTACGAAGTATAATCCACAGACTCAATCCGCCCATAAAGCCTTGCACCACATAAGACTCCCACAAGTAGGTGGCTTCCAAGGGAATTTCCGCCCAAAGGTAAATAGCCGCTTGTAAAAGACCGGCAATGACAAAAAGAAAAATAAATATCCCGAGCGATCGCTCCATCTTATAGTTTTTGGCTTTGCTGATGGATGAGAAATAAACTTGCGATAAGTGCCAAGACACAACAAGCTAGTGTTGCCATTCGATCCGATTCAAAGCGTTGGTCTAGGTAGGTTCCTAAACGAACCGCACCATAAAACAAAACCCCCATTTGTATTGCAAGAGAGGAAAAAAGCAACCAGCGGTTAGGCTGTTTTTTCACGAGCTGATCCGCTTTTACTGAGTGATTTGACCTCTTTGCCCATACTACAGGTCGCATTGAAAAGTGCTCCCGTTTCCACAATAAGTTTGTTCGTGCTTACCTCGCCCACCACATTGGACGTGGATTTCAAGGTTAGGTTTTCGGAAACAACGAGCTGTCCCGAAAAGTTGCCCTCCACATCGGCACTAGAACAATGAACCTCACCGATGATTTTTCCTTCTTTACCAACAATGAGTTTTCCCTTTGTTTTGAGAGATCCTTCGAGTTTTCCGTCAATGCGAAAATCGGCATCCGAAAGAATATCTCCCTTGATATGAGTCGTTAGTTCTATTTTGCTGTATTGGCCGTTGCCCTCTCCGTTTTTCATTTTAATGTTTTTCTGTTGGTCTCCAAGTTTTTTTGAGTTGAATTTCTTGGTACTCTTGGCTCAAAACTACAAAATTATTTGAACCCAGTTCTGGCTTTACACGCATTAAGTCCTCTTGAAAACTACTTAGTTCGCGCTTGGAACGAAATCCATGAACAACTATAAACTGATATTGTCGTGAATAGGGATCAATGCTTATTTTTAAGCCTTGATGTTCAGCCAGTGCGGTGCTTAAAACCTCTTTTGTTTCTTCAAGAGGAGCTGTTTGGGATTGTGCAAAAGGGAATACCCACTTGTACAGTGCATAGGTTTTCTTGTTCTCCTTGGGTTGGCGTTTCAATTGCGAAAGAATTTCCACAGCATAAGCCGCTGATGGACTTTGAGGGTGGGTTTCTTTGAGCGCTTCCAGTTTTTCTATCCATCGTTTTTGACCTTCTTGTTGTCCGGTAATGTGCGCCCGAATCAATGCTATTTTAGGAGCCCAATCTGTAGCACTTAAGACCACGGCAAGGGTGCTGGCTAATGTTTCTGCCTTAGAATAGTCGCGCTGCTGATAGGCTGCTAATAAAGCTTGATACTGCTGAGAAGGGGTGCTTTCTTCGACATTATCTTGAAAATCTGGATTTGTCAACAACAAGGCAAATGGACTCTCTGGATAAGACATTAGTAACTGGCTTTTGTAACGCGCGGCTTCCACTTGGTTTTGACTTTCCTCAATCCGATATAAATGGTATAAGGCTGGGGCAGCCTCATTGGGCCCGGGTGTTTTTGCCAATAGGGTTTCCAATCGATCCAAAGCTAAATCGGGGTTGTCGAACTGTTCTTTGTATAGCAAGCCTGCCTGCAAATAACTTTGATGGTTTAGGCTAACCAAACTATCGCGGTCTTCTTCTGAGGGTAGTTGCTCTAATAGAGAAGACATATCTTCCAGCTGAATGGCTACCGCAGGGGCTTTTTCTTCACTTTCTTCATCGGTCTCATCTGGAAGGATCAACTGCTGTGCAGAACGCCAGTTGTCCACATTTGGGCGGGTTCCCCAACTCGCCAAAAAGCTTTGCTTTCCTTGGGCCACCAAATTGGGTCGATAGAAATAATACTCGCTGCTTTTCTGCGAAGCAAATAGGCGGTTTTTACGATTGTTTGCCAGATTTTCCTGTACTATAGCAGCTACATTTTTCTTTTTTTCTTCCAAGTAGTTGGTGAAAAATTCGGTTTGTGCTTCTTTAGTAAGCCCCATTAAATGCATTAGACTGTCCGTGCTTTGGATTTGATTTTCGTATTCTAAGATTCCTTGCAGATTGTCTCGTTCACGCTGTGTTCTTTTTTGCGTTAACGACTTTTGTTTCAAAAGTGGAATCAGGCTATCCAAATAAGCGCCCGTTTTTCCATAGGCTCCGCGGAGAAAATAAAAATCAGCCAAATCACGATAATTGGCTTTTTGCGTTGGTTCATCCAGGGTTGATGCTTTTTGAGAGGCCGCAAAATAAGATTCTGCCAAGCTGTCTTGATTTTTTTCCAAATAGAAAGTTCCCAAGGCGCGATAAATGACGTGTTCAAAAGGACGATTGTCGTATTTCTTTAGAAGGGCTAATAGTGTTTCTTCTGGTTTGATTCCGTTTTCTTTTGCCTGAAATATTTGTTGTTTGATCTTAGCATACAACCAATATTTACGGGCTGTTTTTTTCTTTAACTCTAAAATCGCTTCATATGCCTGTTGAGCCGCTTCTTTTTTTCCCAGTTTCTCCAACAGCTGGCCGTTGATAAAGTGATAACGCCCTTGAAGTTCTTTGTCTTTTTCAAAAAGAGCCGCCTCCGAGATATAGTACTGCGCAGAGTCCAATTCTTTAAGGTTTATAAAGGCTTGTGCTACGGTGGCATTGGCTGCGCCATAAAATTTATTGGATCGCAGCAATTGGCGTGCCAGAGGACGAAGGTTCCCAATAGCAATTTCATTGTTGAGCAGTCGAATGTTCGTCTTTTCCCGCCAAATTACCCCTTCTAGGTAGGCCGCCTGAGAACCATAACTGTCCAGAAGAAAATTGAATGCCTCCAACGCTGGAAAAAAACGCCGATCGTAATATCTTGACTTCCCAAGAAGCAAGTACGCCTTGTCGATTTGGTCATTGCGTTGCACCGCATCAAATCGCATGGAATGTTTTTGGATTGCCTTGACGGCTTTATCCTCAGCCCGATCAAAACCCGGAACCAAAGTGGCATCATTGACGTTTTCCCCCGATAGTGCAATAGGCTCCACCTCTAGCAGCTCAAAAAAGTTGTCTTCCACACTGGCATCAAGGATGGATTTTCCAATAGCAAAGGCCTCTTCTCCGTTGAACAAAACATTGTAGGCCGTGGTCAACCGATGGTATTGTCGATTCACAAAACGGTTTTTCTGCGTTGAACAACTCAACAACAGAAAAAACAAACTCGAAAATATGGCATATTTCGTAATTCTCAAGAAGAAGTCTTTTGGTACTAATTAAACTGAAAAAAAGATATTTTAGTATAACTAAGCCCCAAAATATCGCTCCAGCTCTTTAAGGGTAGACGGGCTGGTTTGAATGTCTTGAATAGGGCTTCCTTTTTCCAAGAGGACAATTCGATCACATATTTCCGTTACATGGCTAAGGTCGTGGCTTGAGATCAGAAAGGTTTTCCCTTTTTTTTGTGCCTGTTCTTGGATGATGCGTTTGAGCTGAATTTGAGAGCTGGGGTCTAAGTTAGCAAAGGGTTCATCCAAGATTACCAGTTCGGGGTCACCCAGCAGGGAAGCAATGATTCCGACCTTTTTCTGATTGCCTTTGGAGAGATCCCGGATGTACTTTTTCTGCTCCAGCACCTCATCATTAAAAAACACTTGAAAGGCTTCTAGGGATTCCGAAAGACTCTGTTCGGAAAGCTGTCGCAAAGAAGCAATAAAATCGAAATATTCTTCGGGAGTCAAATAGCCGATCAAAAAAGACTCGTCGATATAGGCCGTGGTGTGGTTTTTCCATGCCTCGGACTTCGCCACGTGAATATCTTTGTTGGTGACACTTCCCGTGCTGGGCTGAATCAGATCCAGCAACAAACTAAAAAGCGTCGTTTTGCCTGCCCCATTATTCCCGATCAAGCCGAAACAACTGCCTTTTTGGATTTTAAGTTCCGGTATTTCTAGTACTGTTGTGCCTTGATATTTTTTACTCAAGTTTTTTAGGTGTATCATCACTACGAATTTTTGTAGAAGCCTTCGAGCATCTCATATTTTTTCTGCTGATAAAATCGTACGCAAAGTTGGAGGATCGGTTTTTGAAAAATCAAGCCCCACAGTCCTGACCCGGCCAAAGTAACAACTCCCCAAGGGGGACCCAAATAGTGATTGGGCAGCCAATAAAGTAATACTGGAATGGCGATTTTAGGAATCACAAATAGAAACTGCGTCAAATTAAAGTTTTGAGTGTTTTCAAAGGCTTTGGCTTTAATATTCAACTGAATGGGGGTGTGATTTAGCGCTCCTGAAATCAAACCGATAAAACTTCCCATGCCGGCATTAAAAATACTGGCCGCAAGAATTAGGCTATACACTCGAAAACCAAAATACAAGTAAGGAATTGCTAAAAGACTAGCCAAAGCTACCGATACCACAAGCAAGAGCCATTTGGAATACAGGTATTCATACAAGGGAATACGTTGGGTCATCAACAACTTAAAATAAGCACTGTCCCAAGCGGGGATATTCTGACTAAACATCAGCACAAAACCTCCTGTGGTAAAAAGTGCCGCAAAGACTTCCATGGCGGATTCCTGATAAATTTCTTGAGGGAAAAATACCAAGCCATACAAGAGAAAGCCTGCCGCGCCGAACAGGATTTGTCGAACTCGAATATTCCTTAACAGCAAGCGGATGTCATTTTTCAAAAACACTCCACGAAGCCCCAAACGGTTAAAGGCTTTCAGTTCCCCTGCGAGCATTTTTTCTCGTTTCTTTTTTAAGGCGGCGTCCAAGTAAAAGTTTCGAATCAGATGCCCTTTGGTCAATCGATAGCTAAGGGCAAAAATAACAATGGGGACCCCTATCCACAAGGGGTTTTCCAAGAGACGATTTATCCCCTCACCCAGCCATTTCGGTATAGAAAAAATCTCAAATTTATCAAGCAATACGACACTGGCATATCCTGCCGCAATGGGCGAAAACCATCGGCTTTTGTTGAGTAGGTACACGATGTTTCCGATGCTTAAGATCAATAAAGATATGCTCAACCACCAAGCAGCACTCGATAAGTAGTTTTCCTCTTTCACCGCCATGACGATGGCAAAGGGTAAAAAAAGAAAGAGCAAACTGCTGTTGTAAAAACTGGATAGGCTGCGGTACAACACATTTTGAACGACTCGTTTTTTGGGAATCGAGAGCAGCATAAAATGTTGAATTCGTGTTATCGGTAATTGTTGGATCATATAGCGCAAAATCAACTCGGCTCCTAAATAGTAAAACAAAAAGTTGTTTGCCATGCCGGAAGGAGATTGCCCGGGAAATTTTTTTTCTAGAATAAAATAGCCCCCAATACCTATAAAAAAGAAACAAATCGCCATGTAAATGGCAAAGAGAATGATCAAGATTCGGACGATCAGTTTTGATTCCCATTGTGCACCCCGTTTCCATTCTTTTTTGCGGAGTGATCTAAAATCAACGGATTCGAACATGTTTTCCTTATTACAATCAAAGATAATTAATTATTTTTGCTAAAAATTTGCTATGTACCACCCCTTGAAAGTGCATCACGTGGAGCGTCTCACGCCAAAATCCGTGGCCTTAACTTTTGAAGTCCCAGAAAATTTATCCGAGAAATTCAGCTATCAAGCTGGTCAATATCTGAGTTTGGAAGAAACTATAGACGGTGAACTCGTTCGACGATCCTATTCCATTTGCTCGGCTCCATCGGAGGGAATTCTTCAGGTGGGTATCAAACAAGTTCCCAACGGTCGTTTCTCTACCTATACCAACCAAAAAATAACAGCAGGAAGTATCTTGTCTGTGGCTCAACCCGAGGGGCGGTTTGTGCTTAACACTCCTCAAGAGAACCATTCCTATGCAGGGATCGCTGCCGGTAGTGGTATCACCCCAATTTTGGCGATTGCCAAAGAAGTATTACGAGCAAATACTACTTCAACTTTTTATTTAGTTTATGCCAATAAAACCGTTGATGACGAAATGTTTAAAAATCAGATAGATCATTTGATTTCGGACCACTCAGATCGGTTTGTCGTAATTCGAACTTATAGCCAGCATCCCGTCGAAGGGCATGCCTTTGGACGAATTGGAGCGGCCCTATTAGAATCGCTTTCAGAAGTAGGGGGGTTACAATCCGAACAATTTTTCCTGTGCGGACCCGAAGGAATGATTGAAATGACCTCAGCATTTTTACAAGAAAAGGGGATTGCTAAAGAAGCCATTCTTTATGAACTCTTTACTGCCAGTGCCTCAGCCCCTTCGGAAACAGTGACCCCTAATGGGAATTATACGCTTCAGTTGACCTGTGATTCGGTGACCACAGAACTGCACGGGGGAGAAGGGCAAAGCATTTTGGACGTGGCTCTACAAAACAAAATTGATGTTCCCTATTCCTGTCAAGGAGGCGTCTGTAGCAGCTGTATTGCCCGCGTTATAAAAGGGAGCGCCGCCATGAATTCCAACCAAATTTTGACGGATGGAGAAATTGAAGAAGGGCTTGTTTTGTGTTGCCAAGCGCATCCTACTACTCCAGACATCGCCGTTGATTTCGACGATGTTTAGCCTAAGATTTCCAAGGCTTTTTCAAGGATTGCTTTTGGTGGGATTGTCTTAAAAATTGCTGCCATGTCAACCCCTTTTCTGTTTCCATCTATCGAAACTGGTAATTCTGGAAACTGTTTGCGATCCGGTACAAGAGCCTGTTTATGACTTTGTCCAAAAGGCGCAGATCCGTTATAAGGGTGTGTTTGCCCCCAAATTGAAACAACAGGGAGTTGTGCATTGGCCCCAAAATGCCCATAGGTACTGTCCATCGAAATCATCAAATCCATATAGGGAATTAATTCCAATGCTTCCTCAAAATTCAACTCCTCTTCAACCACCACTACATTGGAGAAAGCCCTCGCCCAAACGACACACTGTTGCTTTTCTTGTGCTTCTCCGCCAAAGAGAAATACCGTATGTTTTTGCTGCAAATAAGCAATTACTTTTTGCATTTGATCCAAGGGATAACGTTTCCCCAATTCCAATACAAAAGGAGCTATCCCAATCCACTTCCGTTGGGGGTTTTCCCATTTTGTGAACTTTAAATTAAATGCTGGCTTGGGTGGCGAAGGGGTGTCAGCTACTGGAACCTCAAGGCCCAGTTTTTGGAAGACTGTCGCATAGCGAAAAACAGTATGGGTGAGGGGCTTAAAAATTTTCTTTTGGGAACGAGTAAGCGCCTTTTTTTCCAAGCGCCCCCTACTAATTCGTTCCACTCCAGATCCTCTTAACTGAAAAAATCCGCCCAGTACAACGCTCCTTATGTCACCCTGAAGGTCAGCGATTGCAGTATATTTATTTTGATCCTGTAATTCTTTGAATAATCGGTAGAGCCCTTTCCAGCCTTGATGTCTCTCATTAAAAAAAACAGGCACTGCCTCTAGGCGTTCAAATTCTTTGAATAGAGGACGCGCTTTGGCCGGTATTACCAAAGAAATTTGCAATTCAGGATGCGCATCAAACAAAGCGCGAAAAACAGGAATTGTCATGGCAATATTACCCAAAGCAGAAAAACAAAACACCAGTATTCGCATTGTACTTGTTTAAATTTTGTAGGCTATTCACTCTCACAACTCTGTTTTTTTAAAATGGGCACTCTTTTCCCGTCAAATAAAATATTGGTTTTGAGAATGTCCCTTTATAAAACTCTTTGCTTGGTTAAAGATACTCTCTTTCACCTATAGCGGAAACAGGCTTTGTACAAGTAGTGCCGAAACTAAAATTGCACTAAGCAAATGCAATCGCCCTCGCTGGGTTTTGGGAACCCAAATTCTTTTGAAAGCAAACACAATTATCGGGAGTAAAAAAAGGCTTTTTGAGGTTTGTCCTTCTAAAAAAATCGATTGTATCACAACCAAAAAAAGAAAACCCAATTGTAGGTTGATACTGTTTTTTTGAGGTTTGTTGAGTCGTCCCCTAAGAGCCAGTTCACGAATCAAAACCAAAAGGCTAAAGCCCCCTAGAGACAACCATATAATCTCTTTCACAGTGCCTCTTTGTATGAGATCTGGGACAAAATTAAATGTCACTTCAGAGAATAAAAAATCTCGTGAAAAAAATAAATCGCTTAATGTCAACGGTATTACACATAAAAATAACAGCGTTATAATTGGGATCAAAAAAAATTGTGTTTTTTTTACCTCTGTCATCCAAAGTCCTATATAGATCAAAAGAAGATAGGAACTGTTGGGAAAAGAAAGAAAAACGGACACTACAAATATCAAGCTAAGATCAAGTAGTATACGTTGTGGGTTTTGTTTCCATGGAATGCGTAAAAACAATACCGCAACCCACAATAATAAATCCAGTTGTATCCAGTTCAAAAGTGCTCCTGAAACCTCTGGAATAAATCCGTAAAACAGCACAAACAATAAAGCATAAAAGTTGTCTAATTTCAAAAATCCACTGGCTCGGAAGTACAAGCTACTCAGCAGTAAAGTGACGAATACGAGACCTGTTTCTAACAGCTGTATTCCTATAGCACTAGCATTAAAAATAAGGTCGTGTTGGTTTGTATAGCGAAGAAAAGAGACCAATACCAAAACAATTCCGGCATAGAAATAGCTTATCAGAGTTGTTTTTTCAAAAAGCGTTGCTAACATTTTACCGAATTCTTACTTTTGCAATATATATAAACCAAATGATGAAAAACTTTTTTGAAGCTATCGCTTTTTTGTTTGAAGAGATTCTGTTTATTCCACTCAATATACTTCGTGAACTCGAACTGAATAATTGGTGGATGGCCAATGCTTTCTCCTGGCTCTTTGTACTAATTGGTTTCGTGGCTCTAATCTACTGGGTGCGCCAACTACAACTATTCAACCAACGTGGCGAAGAGAACAAAGATCCCAGCGCCCATTCCTTTTTATAAGTCGAATCCGATATCTTTTCGGTAATTCATTCCCTCAAAATCTAATTTTGATAGGGTAGCGTAGGATTTCGCTAAGGCGGATTCCATTGTGCTGCCTTTTCCTGTACTGCTGAGTACCCTACCGCCGCTGGTCACCACCCTCGATCCTTCTTGCTGGGTTCCTGCGTGAAACAACAAACTGTTTTCAATAGCTTCTAGTCCAGTAATTTCTTTTCCCTTCTCATACGCCTCTGGATAGCCGCCTGAAACAGCCATAACCGTTGTGGCTACCTGCTCATCAAATGATAAATGCTGCGACTGAAGCGTTTGCTTTCCGGTGGCTAGCAACAGTTCCATCAAATCCGATTCAATTCGTGGGAGTACTACTTCCGTTTCTGGATCTCCCATTCGAACATTGTATTCAATCACAAAAGGATCCTCACCTACCTTGATGAGTCCAATGAAAATAAACCCTTGAAAAGGGATCTTATCTTTCTGAAGACCTTCCAGTGTTGGCGTGATGATTCGATCTTGTATTTTCTTTTCAAATTCGGGGGTTACAAAGGGAACAGGAGACACGGCACCCATTCCACCTGTATTAAGTCCCGTATCGCCCTCTCCTATTCTTTTATAGTCTTTGGCCATCGGGAGGTTTACCGCTGCTTTTCCATCGGTCAAAACAAAGGCAGATAATTCAATACCGCTTAAAAATTCCTCAATCACCACCGTTTGCGAAGCGGTTCCAAACTTTTCATTAACCAACATACTTTCCAGTTCTGCTTGTGCTTCGGACAAATCCTCAATGATAAGAACTCCTTTTCCTGCCGCAAGACCGTCTGCTTTCAATACATAAGGTGCACTCATGGCTGCTAAAAACGTTTTTCCGTCTTCAAGGGTTGCCGCAGTAAAACTGGCATATTTTGCTGTGGGGATCTGATGGCGTTGCATAAATTCCTTGGCAAATTCTTTACTTCCTTCTAAAGTCGCTGCCAATTTCTCAGGGCCTATAACCAATACTCCCTCAAGAGCTTTGTCTGCTTTGATAAAATCATGAATTCCTGCTACCAAGGGTGCTTCAGGACCTACGACCAACATTCCAATGTTGTGGGTTAAAATCGCCTGTCTGACTGCTTCAAAATTCATGGGGTCGATGGGCAAATTGGTTGCTTTTTGCTGTGTGCCTGCATTTCCTGGAGCCACAAATATTTCTGTGCAAAGAGGGCTCTGACCAAGCTTCCAACAAAAGGTGTGTTCGCGGCCACCCCCACCTAGAATAAATACGTTCATGATCTATTTTTGGCAAAGATACGAGTTGCATCCTGCATTATTTCTATTGGAGTCATTTTTTGTCGGTTTCTAAAAACTGATTAATCTTTTCTTTCATTTTAGCTACATAGGGCTCAGGATTTTGAGGATTCTCAAGCGTTTCCCAATCGATCGTTTTTAGCTGATTACTGTTGATACAAGTGAAAAATTGGGACAAGCCTTCCAAGCGGCTGCTTTGATTTGGATGCTCTAGGCCATCTGTCAAAAACAAAACGGGTGTTCCCATGGCCACTGCTGGAAGGGCTGTATGAATTCGTGACGTAATCACCAAGCGGGCTTGCGCAATAACGGCTAATTGTTCTTGCGCTTTTTCAAATCGCTCTGCCGTAGTCAATGATGAGGGCGGTAGAATTTGCGAGCGATACAAAACCGAAGCATCTACCTGATTCAAAAAAGCATTCAATCGTTTGTGCGCTTTGCTAAAACGAAA
>QXYU01000036.1 GCA_009886755.1 Flavobacteriaceae bacterium | reverse complement strand
AACATTGGCAAAGTGATAGGTAGGCATCCCATCCCCCTTCATCAATATTTTGTCATCAATCTCTGAGGCATTTACCCGTATAACTCCGCGCAATTCGTCGTTGACAACGATGGGTTCTACGGCATCATTTTTTAAGCGGATAACATACCCTTCTTCAGTTATGAGTTTTTCCGTTTCATTAGCAGTTAAACTCAAACTATTTCGGAGCCGATCACGATTATGCGCTCCATATTTAAAGGTTTCCTTTTTGGATTCAGCTTCGCCGCGTTCTTTTTCTAATGCCTCCTTGCTGTCAAATGCATAATACGCTTTTCCGTTATCGATCAATAGCTGAATGTATTCCTGATATATCGATTTACGCTCGCTTTGACGATAAGGTCCATGGTTCCCTTTATGGTTTGGGCTTTCATCAACTTTTAGTCCCAACCATTCTAATGTTTCTAGTATGTATTGTTCAGCACCAGCCACATACCGATTTTGATCGGTATCTTCTATCCGAACGATAAAAGTTCCCCCTTTGTTTTTCGTGTATAAATAGTTGAATAATGCGGTTCGAACTCCTCCGATATGAAGAGGTCCTGTTGGACTGGGAGCAAAGCGTACGCGTTCCATTTTTATTTTCAAAGATAGCATCTTCCCACTAGACAGGGGTTGTGTATCTTTGCAGAGTGGAATTAAATTTTAACAACGCACCTAGCTTTCTTGACAGTAAGCTCTTACGCAAGATGATTCAGCAGATAATAAACGACTATAATGTTTCATTATCCCATTTTGCTTTCAACTTCGTCAATGAAGATCGTATGCTTGAGATCAACCAATCCTTCCTGAATCATGATACGCATACGGATGTTATAACGTTTGACTACAGTACAGAATACGCTTTAAGCGGAGAATGTTATATATCTTTAGATAGAGTGGTTGAAAACGCAACAAAATTTTCACAAAGTACTGAAAACGAACTACATAGGCTTTGTATTCATGCTGTTTTACACTGTTTAGGTTATTCCGATCAAACCAAAGAAGAAAAAGAGGCTTTCCGCTCTCTAGAAAACAAATATTTAGATTTGTTCCACGTGAAACCATAAAATATGTTTGCAAAAGAATATGATGTTATCGTTGTAGGTGGTGGACATGCGGGCGCAGAAGCCGCCGCCGCCGCCGCCAACATGGGATCGCACACCTTATTGATCACTATGAACCTTCAAACGCTCGGTCAAATGAGCTGTAATCCCGCCATGGGTGGTATTGCCAAAGGTCAAATTGTTCGTGAGATTGATGCTTTAGGCGGCTATAGCGGCATTGTATCTGATGAATCCGCGATTCAATTCAAAATGCTCAATCGGTCCAAAGGTCCTGCCATGTGGTCACCAAGAGTTCAATCCGATCGCATGCTGTTTTCCCAGCAATGGCGTTGCCACTTGGAAAAGACACCTCTACTCGATTTTTATCAAGAAATGGTCAAAGGGCTGGTTATCGAAGACAACACTGTTGTCGGTGTGGAAACCAACCTTGGTCTTCAAGTCCGTGCAAAGGCTGTCGTCTTAACGAATGGCACCTTTCTTAATGGCTTGATACATATCGGCGAAAAGAATTATGGTGGAGGACGAGCGGGTGAATCGGCTTCCTATGGTTTGACTGAAAGGTTGCAAGATTTGGGATTCGTCAGTGGTCGAATGAAAACAGGTACGCCACCACGTGTGGATGCGCGATCGTTGGATTTTTCCCTTATGGAAGAACAACCCGGCGACACAGAGCCGCAAAAATTTTCATATTTAGACACGACACAACCCTTGACAAATCAACGTAGCTGTCATATCACCTATACCGATGATGCCGTACACGAAACTCTTCGTCAAGGTTTTGATCGTTCCCCAATGTTTAATGGCAACATTCAAAGTATTGGTCCACGCTATTGCCCGTCAATAGAGGACAAGATTAACCGCTTTGCCGATAAGAACCGACATCAAATCTTTGTCGAACCAGAGGGATGGAATACGGTGGAAGTCTATGTTAATGGTTTCTCAACCTCTCTCCCCGAAGATATTCAGTACGAAGCCCTTAAACGCGTTAAAGGATTTGAACAAGTTAAATTCTTTAGACCTGGCTACGCAATTGAATATGACTACTTCCCACCGACCCAACTCAAGCATAGCTTGGAAACGAAACTTGTAGAGAACCTTTTCTTTGCTGGACAGATCAACGGAACGACCGGTTATGAAGAAGCCGCCGCGCAAGGTCTTATGGCGGGAATTAACGCGCACCAAAAAATCAAAGAACAAGAAGCGGTCGTGCTGGATCGGGATCAGGCCTATATTGGTGTTTTGATCGACGATCTTATCACTAAAGGAACGGAGGAACCCTATCGCATGTTTACCTCACGAGCTGAATACAGAACGTTACTACGCCAAGACAATGCCGATGCACGCCTAACGCCCTTGGGTCATCAGATTGGATTAGCTTCCGAATCACGTCTCCACTCACTTGACAACAAACAAAAGGAAGTGGCACAATTAAAAGGTTTTCTCAAAAACACCAGTTACGACGTTACAGAAGTCAACGCGGTTTTAACCAAAAAAAATTCAGCTTTAGTCACCCAGTCTGATAAGCTGCATAAGGTTTTGGCACGACCTAATATTGACCGCACGGATCTTCTTTCACTCAGCAACGTCAAAGATTTTGTAGAGTCCCATTCGATTACCGATCTTTCTTTTGAGCAAGCCGAAATTCAAACCAAATACCAAGGCTACATCGATAAAGAAGTTGCCCTTGCCGACAAGATGAAACGCCTCGATACGGTCAAGATTCCAGCCGATTATGATTATAGCCCTTTGGCATCTTTGTCCCACGAAGCCAAAGAAAAGTTGTCAGCCATACAGCCGATCAATTTGGCACAGGCCTCACGTATCAGTGGTATTAATCCATCTGATATCGCGGTACTATTAGTTCAATTAGGGCGATAAGTTTCACGTGGAACAATCCGAAAGATGTCTCAAAAAAAAACGTATCGCCCCTTACAACTGCAAGATCATTTCTTGTCAAAGGAATCTTTTACAATTGATTGGGATCCATCGCAGCAGATCGGGGCGACTGTGTTTCCCGACAGTCTAGATCTGAACGCCTATTACAAAAGCACCAATTATGCCTCCCACCAAGACCAAAAAAAAGGTTGGTTTGGAAGAGCGTATCGTCTGGCCCAACGGCTGATGTTTTATCGAAAATTAAATCTATTGACTTCTTGCATTTCAAAATCGGGACGTGTTTTAGATTATGGATGTGGGGTAGGAGACTTTATGATCGCACTTACCAATAAAGGATATGATACGGTTGGAGTCGAACCCAGTCCCTCAGCGAGAGAAGTACTGGCGGCCAAAAAGCTAACCGTTTTTCCAAGCCTGGAAGGTCTTCGTTCAGCCTCTCGATTTGATGCCATTACGCTTTGGCATGTCCTCGAACATTTGGAAAATCCGTCAGAGAGCCTCCAACATTTTTACGAAAAGTTACTGCCAAAGGGCTATCTGATTTTGGCTTTACCCAATCCTAATTCATGGGATGCCCATCACTATAAAAGCTTTTGGGCTGCCTGGGATGTACCAAGACACCTTTGGCATTTTACTGAAGAAGGAATCATGCGTGTGGCTACAGAAGCGGGTTTTGTTCATCGAAAAACATATGCCTTACCACTTGATGCTTTTTACGTTAGTCTCCTCAGCGAAGGGTATAAGGGGAGCTCTCTAAAATGGATGCGTGCTTTGTGGAATGGAATCCGCTCTACTGGGCATGGAATTTTGCATAACAATTATTCTTCGCAAATCTATCTATTCCAAAAGGCTTGATTCTTTTCGATTTAATAGGCGTGACAACTCTAAGGCAAAATGTGTAAAGAGAATTTTAGCATTGGCATTGCGTCCGAGAATATAATGCGCTTCCTCGAGTAATGCTTGTAAATCAAATACATTATCACCGTGAATATAAGGGGCAAATTTATTTAGGTCAAAACCGGTAAAACTATTAAAGCGATGCAGGTCTGCAGCTTGATAATTGACCATCAAAGCATCGCGTATCAAGCCGAGACCGTAAAGCATAAATTGCTTTTGATTTTCTCGATTTTGTATAGCCAGCTCCTGTGCCCATTCAAACAAGGGTAAAACAATTTGTTTGTTGGCCCTCGCTTTAAAAGCCAATCGCAAGCCCTTTATCCATAATGATTCGAGCTGTTGTTGTCCTTCTAAATTGGAAAGGGTCTTATGCATTTGTCGCCAGCTACCCTCCGCATTTTTTATCAAGGCGTCCGAAGGTGTTTTCGAAAACTGCTTTTCAGCTGCTTGCTTGAGCGCCTCGGCACTTATGGGAGGAAGTTTACTAATTTGACAGCGAGAGGTGATGGTAGGCAGTAGCATTTCGGATTGCTCGCAAATCAAAATAAAGTAAGTCCCTACAGGGGGCTCCTCTAAAATCTTTAATAATTTGTTGGCGGCTGGAGCTAATAATAAGTCGATGCCCCAAAGAATAAAGACTTTGCTTTTCCCCGTGAAAGGTTTCAATGCGGCCTGCTTTTGGAGTGCCACAATATGTTCTACCCGAATGGAGCCTTGTTTGTTCCCACCGTCCAAATTTTGCACCCAGTCAAAAATAGACCCAAAGGGCGTTTCAAGACAAAATGTCTTCCAGAGTCCAGAGATCTCACTAGCGTTGTTTTTACTGGAAGTTAGGGTTGGATAAAAGCAGTGTAAATCGGGTTGATCCAAAACTGCTGAAGGACTCTCTGCCTTAGCGCCCTTAAGAATGGTTTGACTTAAGGCCAAAGCGAGCGGGAGTGCTCCATAACCATTTCCGTCAATAAATAATTGAGAATGAGGCAAATAGCCCTCATTGTATTCTTTAATAAGGTTTTCTAAGAAGTTGTCTTGACCGATGCTTGTACTGCTATTCACGTAGCTAAAGATAGTACAATTGTGTAAGAGCTTCTCTTTCAACTCAAGACCAATGAAGAATTCTTATATATTTAAGCTGGCTGTGACGCTAAACGCTTATTAAAGAGTATTTTTGAAAAAATTTTAACGAATGCAAAGTATCGAAAACCAATCTTTTGAAGGAAAAACAGTCATTGTTCGAGTGGATTTTAATGTGCCGCTAAACGAAAAATTTGAAGTAACAGACGCTACACGAATCCACGCAGCGAAGCCTACTATTGATATGCTCACAGCAGCGGGTGCTAAATGTGTACTGCTATCCCACTTAGGTCGTCCCAAAGGGATTGACCCTGATTTGTCGTTACAACATATCATTCCTTCTGTGGGCGATATCCTCGGAAAAGAAGTGCAATTCAGCAGCGAAACCATTGGAAATCAGGCTATTGAAGCTATATCTTCCGTCCCTTATGGCGGCGTTATTTTGATGGAAAACCTTCGCTTCCATGCCGAAGAAACCAAAGGCGATCCGGCTTTTGCACAGGCATTAGCAGACTTGGGAGATGCCTATGTTAACGATGCTTTTGGAACAGCGCATCGCGCACATGCTTCTACAGCGATTATTGCAAACCATTTTCCCAAAGCAAAATATTTCGGATTATTACTTAAGGGAGAAGTACAAGCCATAAAACAAGTAATGGAAACGGGGCAAAAACCCGTTTTAGCGATTATAGGCGGAGCAAAAGTGTCTTCCAAACTAACCATTCTCGAAAGTTTATTGGACAAAATTGATGATCTTATCATTGGTGGTGGAATGGTCTATACTTTTATTCACGCCCAAGGAGGTAGCGTTGGGACCTCAATTTGTGAACCGGATCTAAAAGAAACAGCCCTTGCTTTATTAGAAAAAGCCAAAGCCAAAGGCGTTCGTGTTCATTTACCTACTGACGTACGTATTTCCGATGCGTTTGACAATAATGCGACCACTAAAATTGTTCCCGTAGACGCGATTCCTGATGAATGGATGGCACTAGACTGTGGACCTGACAGCCTAAAGCACTTTGGGGAAGTGGTTCATCAAGCAAAAACGATATTGTGGAACGGGCCTTTGGGTGTTTTCGAAATGGAAACCTTTGCCAAGGGAACGATCGGTCTTGGAGAACACATTGCTAGTAGCACGGGGCAGGGTGCTTATTCGTTGGTTGGTGGCGGTGATTCCGTGGCAGCTGTGAAACAATTTGGTTTTGAAGAACAAATGAGTTATGTTTCCACTGGTGGAGGCGCTATGTTGGAAAGCCTAGAAGGCAAACAACTCCCAGGGATAGCGGCTTTGCTCTCCTAAAAGAACCACAATGAAGTACAGCCGTCTTATTCTTCTTATTGTAACAGTAATATTTTTCATTCGTTGTTCCGAATCAAAGACGGGCCCTCGACTTTTGGCTGACTCGAGTGGCCGAATCAATACGGTCACGGTAGTTATGCCTAAGAGCGATTGGAACGGTAGTCTCGGTCAAAGTGTGCGGAAAGAATTGGAGAGGGAATACGAAGGACTGCCCCTTGTGGAGCCTCAATTTACGGTGAATTATATGCCACCCAAACTATTTGACGGTTTTGCCAAGCACAGTCGCAACATCATCCTTTTTGTCAAAGACAGTTTTCCCAAAGCAAATCTTTACCAAGATCTCTATGCAAGACCCCAAGTAGTTTCTCAGATCCGCGGTGAAGATGCTGAAATTCAGGCTTTTTTATATGAAGAAAATGCACAGTTGATAAGTGCTACGATGGTGGAAAACGAACGCAAAGAGAAACTGCTGAGAATGCGAAAATCCTTAGCTAAAGGCACGGCATTTAAAAATCAGCTGGGACTTCAATTCACTTTTCCAACGGCTTATAAAACCTTTAAAACAGACAGTCAATTCGTCTGGATTCAAAAAGAAATTCCAAAGGGTCATTTAAATTTGATAGCCTATCCGGTAAAAGGACGTCTTTCAGAAATTGCTAAAGGAAATAGCATTCAAAACCTTCGTGACTCTATTGGAAAAAAAATGATTCCCGGACGTCTTCCCGGCTCATATATGGCAACGGAAGAGGAATATCGCCCGTATTTTTACAAGTCTAAGGTGCGCGATCGAGACGCCTATATCACAAAGGGTGTGTGGAGTGTTGCCAATGATTATATGGCGGGACCCTATGTACATTATTTGATAAAGGACACGGTGAAACACCAATGGATAGCAGTGGAAGGCTTTACCTTTGCACCGTCAATAAACAAAAGAGAATATATGTTTGAGTTGGAGACGATTATTCGTTCCATCCAATGGGAATAGGAACAGCTTAGGCTTTTTTGTCCTTCTTATCCTCGTCTTCTTTGGTGGCTTGTTTAAATTCTTTTATGCCACTACCTAACCCACGCATGAGCTCTGGGATTTTTCTACCCCCAAAAAGGAGTAAAACAACAACGATAATAAGAATTACTTGTGGAGCTCCAATCATGCCTAAAAGTATTTGCAAAGAAACCATAGCGTTTAAATTTCTGATCCAAAGGTAACTAAATTTCCCCAACTAGATTTGCATTATCGCAGCATCCAACCAGCCTAATGTGTATATTTGTTCCTACAGATGGCCGAAAAAATTCCCTTTCGAAAAAGAATTGTCAAAAAGCTCCTAAGCCGTTACCGGCTGGTAATTGTCAACGAAACGACTTTTGAAGAGCAATTGTACTTTAGAATCTCACGACTCAATGTCATCATTCTGTCTTCTCTCATTTTTGGAATTATTACAGGTTTGGCCTTTTTGCTGTTTTCCCAAACCCCATTAAAAGAATTTATTCCCGGAAAAGCGTCTTCTGAATTGAACAAAATAGCGGTTGACAATCAATATATGCTTGACTCAATTTCGGAACGCTTTCGACAACAATCCATTTATCTAGGTCGAATTCAAAAAGTATTACGAGGGGATTTGGCTTTCGAAGACCTCGACTCCATAAGTCTTGAGGAGGAAACGAATATTGAGCAAAATCAGAGCATCCCCCCAAATGCTGCCGATTCACTCTTGCGAGAAATGGTGTCTCAAGAAGACAAATACAATGTATTAGAAGACCAAATGGCAGATGCCCGAAGCGTTTTGCTTTATCCACCAGCACAAGGCCCGATATCTCAAGCCTATGATGCAGAGAACAAGCACTTTGCTGTAGATGTGGTGTTGCAACCCAACACCCCAATTAAATCTATTGCCGACGGAACCGTTATTTTCTCGGAATGGACCGCGGAAACGGGGTACGTAATTATGGTGGAACATCCTTACAGCCTTTTGTCTGTGTATAAGCATAATGCGTCTTTGACCCATACGCAGGGAGACATTGTTCGGGCGGGAGAAATTATTGCAACAGCAGGTAATACGGGTGAGTATTCGACAGGCTGGCATTTACATTTTGAACTCTGGTCCGATGGATATCCGATGGACCCGATTGAATTTATTGATTTTGGAACCGAGACGCTAATCGAAGAAAACCCCTAAGGAGGAATGAAAACATTTTTCGCTCGTTTATTTGCCAAAAAGATCCATCGTAAAAATCAAAAATGGATTGCAAACCCGCACCAGGCACAAGAAAAGACCTTTAATTTTCTCCTAAAAACCGCCCAAAACACGCAGTTTGGAAAAGATCACAATTTTAAAAAAATTGAAAACTATCAGGATTTTAAAGCTCAAGTGCCAGTTCGTAACTATGAAGGCTTACGGCCCTATGTAGAGCGAATTTTGCAAGGGGAAAAAGACATTCTTTGGCCTGGCCAACCACTGTATTTGGCAAAAACCAGCGGAACCACATCGGGAGCAAAGTTTATCCCCCTCACGAAAGCTTCTATGCCCACGCATATCACGGCAGCCCGAGACGCCCTTTTGAATTATATTCATGAGACAGGAAACACAGATTTTGTTACGGGGAAGCAGATTTTTTTGCAAGGAAGTCCTGTCTTAGAAAAGAAAAAAGGGATTGCTTTTGGTCGTCTTTCGGGAATTGTGGCGCATTATGTTCCTTCCTATTTGCAGACCAATCGAATGCCAAGCTGGGAGACCAACTGTATTGAAGACTGGGAAACGAAAGTTTCTACCATAGTGGAAGAAACGGTATCCGAAAAAATGACTTTAATTGCTGGAATACCCTCTTGGGTTCAGATGTATTTTGAACGACTCAAACAGCGCGAAAACAAAGCCGTGGGCGATATTTTCCCTCATTTTTCTCTTTTTGTTTATGGGGGGGTAAATTACAAACCTTACCGAGCACTTTTCGAAAAGCTGATTGGACGCAAAGTGGACTCTGTTGAACTATTTCCTGCTTCCGAGGGCTTTTTCGCTTACCAAGACCGTCAAAATGAAGAGGACCTTTTATTGCTTTTGAACAACGATATTTTTTACGAATTTATTGAAGCGGACACCTTTTTCAGCGATGCGCCTAAACGGATTTGTCTGGAAGAAGTGGTGTTGGGAGTGAACTATGTTTTGATATTGAACACCTCTGCAGGTTTGTGGGGTTACAATATTGGAGACACGGTTCAGTTTGTAAGTAAAGCTCCCTATCGTTTAATTGTAAGTGGCCGAATCAAACATTTTATTTCGGCCTTTGGAGAACACGTGATTGGCAAGGAAGTAGAATCGGCACTGCAGGAAGCCATGACGGGAACCAAGGTGAGTGTGAGAGAGTTTACAGTGGCACCACAAATTGCGCCCCAAGCAGGATTGCCTTTTCACGAATGGTTGATTGATTTTAATGTTTCCCCAGAAGATCCTGTGGCATTTGCCGCTGCGCTTGATACGGCCATGCGCAGTCAAAACATCTATTATGACGACCTAATTCGCGGAAATGTATTGCAGCCAGCAGTGGTGACGCAAGTAAATAAAGGGGCTTTTGAGGCTTATATGAAATCCATTGGCAAATTGGGAGGACAAAACAAAGTCCCCCGACTGACCAATGACAGAAGCATTGCAGACGAACTTGTTAAGCACTGATGGTAAGGTCTTTTTCAAAACGGTGCTTTCTGGTTTATCCCTTA
>QXYU01000035.1 GCA_009886755.1 Flavobacteriaceae bacterium | reverse complement strand
GCTAGTGATAGTCCTAATGAAGTTGAGGACGATCTGCCTTTCTAGGACATTTTCTGTATTTCCTGATATCGAAAACAATCCACCACATGGTCATTGACCATGCCAGTGGCTTGCATGTGGGCGTAAATGACTGTGGGGCCTACAAATTTGAATCCTCTTTTTTTGAGATCCTTGCTGATTTGAGTGGCAAGCGGTGTGGTGGCTGGAATGGATTCTTGGGTAGCAAACTGATTTTGTACCGGACGATCTTCCACAAAAGCCCAAATATACTTTGAAAAACTCCCAAATTCTTTTTGCACTTCGATAAAGCACTGGGCATTGTGAACCGTCGCCCGAATTTTAAGTTGGTTGCGGACTATTCCAGTGTCCTTGAGTAGGGATGCTATTTTGGATTCTGGATAGCGTGCTATTTTTTGATAGTCAAAATGATCAAATGCCAAACGAAAATACTCTCTCTTGCGGAGGATGGTGATCCAACTCAACCCAGCTTGAAAGGTTTCTAAAACAAGAAACTCAAACAGGCTTTGCTCATCTCGTAATGGAACACCCCATTCCAAGTCGTGATAGCTTTCATATAGGGGGTCACCAAGGCACCATTTACATCGTTTTTTCGAGTCCATAAAGCGAAAGTTACAAAAACAAAAAAACACCCACTAGGGGTGTTTTTTAGCAATATAGTATAATGTATTATCCTAAGGCGGCTCGCTCAAAAGCAGTAACGGTTACTCCAGGAGCTTCCGATTCTACATAAGCAGCAACAGATTGTTTTCCGTCTTTGATATAGTCTTGGTTAACCAAGGTATTGTCCTTGAAGAAACGCTTGATTTTACCTTTTGCAATATTGTCTAACATAGCTTCTGGCTTGCCTTCTTGACGCAGTTGGTCTTTGGCAATTTCGATTTCTTTTTCGATTACAGAAGCATCCACTCCCTCCTCGTTCAAGGCGATCGGGTTCATGGCAGCTGCTTGCATGGCGACATTCTTGGCTACTTCAGCCGCGTTGTCTGAAGAAGCAGAAAGCCCTACTAGAGTTGCAATCTTGTTTCCAGCATGGATGTAAGAACCAACGAAAGGAGCGCTTAAACGCTTGAAAGCACCGATCTCGATTTTCTCTCCAATAACACCCGTTTGTTCGGTAAGTTTTTCCGAAACGGTCATTCCTTGAAAGTCAGAAGCCAAAAAGGCTTCTTCGGTTTCGAACGCCAAGGCATGATCTACCAAACTTTGCGCAAGGGCTAAGTAAGAGTCATTTTTGGCAACAAAATCGGTTTCACAATTTACGGACACAACCACACCCACGGTCTGATCACCGTTAACTTTTGCTAAGACAGCTCCTTCTGTAGAGTCTCTGTCGGCACGGTTTGCGGCTACTTTTTGTCCTTTTTTACGCAGTACTTCAACCGCTTTTTCGAAATCGCCTTCCGATTCGACAAGGGCTTTTTTACAATCCATCATTCCGGCGCCAGTGGCTTGCCGTAGTTTATTGACTTCAGATGCAGTAATTTTCACTGTGGTGTATTTTAAGTGTTAGTAAATGTTATTCTTCAGTAGCCTTTTCCTCAGTATCCGCTTTTTCAGCAGGCGCTTCTTTGGCTTTTGGTGCCTTTTCTTTGGCTACTGGCACTTCGGCTGCTGCGGTTTCCGCTCTAGGAGCTTCTGCCTTTGGAGCTTCTTCTTGAGTTTCTCCTTTGGATTCCGCTTCTTTTTCTTGTTTGCGTTGTTGCAAGCCTTCGGCTACAGCATCAGAGACCAATGTCAAGATTTTTTCGATAGACTTTGATGCATCATCGTTGGCAGGGATTACATACTCAACCTCTCTTGGGTCAGAGTTGGTGTCAACCATTGCAAAGATTGGAATCTTCAATTTGCGAGCTTCTTTAATGGCAATGTGCTCACGTTTGATATCCACCACAAATAAAGCTCCTGGGAGACGTGACATGTCAGTGATCGAACCTAAGTTCTTTTCCAATTTCGCACGTAAACGGTCAACCTGTAAGCGTTCTTTTTTGGAAAGGGTTTCAAAAGTCCCATCTTTTTTCATGCGGTCAATGGCCGCCATTTTCTTAACCGCTTTGCGAATGGTCACAAAGTTTGTGAGCATCCCCCCAGGCCAACGCTCTGTGATGTAAGGCATGTTGACATTTTTTGCTTTGTCAGCAACGATGTCTTTGGCCTGTTTTTTGGTAGCAACAAAAAGGATTTTGCGTCCAGAAGCGGCAATCTTTTTTAGCGCTTCTTGGGCTTCCTCGATTTTTGCCGCTGTTTTGTAAAGGTTGATAATGTGAATCCCGTTGCGCTCCATATAGATGTAGGGCGCCATGTTAGGGTTCCACTTTCGGGTAAGGTGTCCAAAGTGGACGCCTGCATTGAGTAAGTCTTTTACTTCTGTTTGTGCCATAGTTTTTAGTTTACGTTCCTTAGGTATAGCAATAAAACGTTAGGTCTTATTTAGATGCTAAACTAATCCCCGCCTTAGCGGTTCAAGCAACTGGTTCAATATATAAATGAGCAAGGCCTCCGAAGAGACCTTATGGGTACTAGTATTAACGTTTCGAGAATTGGAATTTCTTTCTCGCTTTCTTTTGTCCAAACTTTTTGCGTTCCACCATTCGAGGGTCACGGGTCAGCAAACCTTCTGGCTTGAGGGCACCGCGATGTTCTTCGTTGTGTTGGCAAAGGGCTCTGGAAATTGCCAAGCGAACGGCTTCGGCTTGTCCAGTGATACCACCACCTTTAACAGTGATCTTTAGGTCAAAAGCACCTTCGGTTCCTGTGAGTAGCATCGGTTGCTCGATTTTGTACTGCAACATGGAAGTTGGAAAATGCGTTTTATAATCTTTTTTGTTGACCGTGATGTTCCCTTTTCCTTCAGAAAAATAGAGGCGGGCAACAGAGGTCTTACGACGTCCAATAGTGTGAATTATTTCCATTAGATATGTTCGTTGATTGAAATAACAGTTGGATTTTGTGCATCATGCGGGTGGTCGCTATCAGCGAACACTCTTAGGTTGCGGAACAATTCAGCACCCAATTTGTTTTTGGGGAGCATTCCTTTGACAGCTTTTTCTACCAAACGATGTCCTCCTTTGAGGTGCATTTGTGTTGCATTCAAAACGCGTTGTCCACCGGGATACCCAGTGTAGCGAATGTATTCTTTTTGCTCCCATTTGTTTCCTTTCAAGGCAACTTGTGAGGCGTTGATGACCACTACGTTGTCACCACAGTCCACGTGGGGGGTAAAATTAGTTTTGTGCTTCCCGCGCAAAAGGCGAGCAATCACGGCTGCGGCACGCCCCAAAGGAAGGCCGGCAACGTCTACCACGAGCCACTCTTTATTCACAGTGTTGGCGTTAGCAGAAATCGTTTTGTAGCTTAATGTATCCACAATAATTTGTTTTATTGGCTGTAAATAATGTTTACAGGGCTGCAAATGTACAAATTCAGTTTATTATTTGTCAACATTCAAGCCACTTTTTTCACCAATTATCTCATTCTTTTGACGACTGGTATTTTTCTAGCTTGAATCAACCACCCAAGGTGCTACCACCGTCCACAGCAATGGTACTTCCATTCGTAGCTGCTGCGAGAGGGCTGCAATAATAGACGATTGTGGTTGCGACTTCATCCACATGGGCAAATCGCTGGAGAGTAGAGGCGGGACGTTGTGATACGAAAAAATCATTGGCCACCTGTTCGGCAGTGTTGCCAGTTTGCGCGGCTTGGTTTTCCAAAAAGGCAACAGCACCTTCCGTAAGGGTGGATCCCGGCTGTAGACTATTGACGGTCACCCCGCTGTTTCGAGTGGTTTTTGCCAAGCCACGGCTAATGGCTTCCAAAGCGGCTTTGCTGGCACTGTATGCAATGAGGTCCTGCGGAACCAAACGAGAACACTCGCTAGAAATAAAAAGAATGCGCCCCCAATTATTTTCTAGCATCTGAGGAAGCATCTTTCGACTCAAGCGAACCCCACTCATCACATTTATCTCATAATGTTTGAACCACCATTCGTCAGACATGCTAAAAAAATCTTCGGACTGATAGACCCCAAGGTTGTTAACCAATATGTCCATGGCAGGGAGATGTGCAATCCAGTCTATTACTGCCTGCGAATCGTCAAAGTCACAAGGGCTGATGGCGATGCTGCTTTTTGGGAATTCTTCCAATAATCGTTGTTGGGCTATTTCACAACTGTCCTTTCGGGAACCGTGAATCCATATTTTTGCACCGGCCTCAGCAAAGCGACGAGCGGCTCCATAGCCTATTCCGCGGGTGGCTCCTGTGAGTAATACTTTTTTGTCTTTAAGTTGTAAATCCATCTACCAAGGGGTTAGTCCTAAAAGCTTTTCCCCTAGGGGGCTCAATTGTGCCGTTTCATATCGGGTCTGTTCCCAGTTGCGCGGGTCGCCAGGGAAAGCATAGCCTTCGGGAGCAACGCGGTTTTTCCAAGAATTGATACGCCAGTTTTTCAAATCTTCATTGTCAGGTTCGGAAGGCATCATGGAAATATATTGTGCCATGCGAACTTTATCGAGACTGTTATTGGGACGTATTCCGTGCCCCAAACCAGAATGGAAAATTAGTAAATCTCCAGCCATTAAAGGGACTTTTTTGATTTTGACTTTGAGGCCTTTTAAGTCGGGTTGAAATGGATCGCGATCATCGGGCTGCGTGGCGCGCCATGACTCATAATTCTGAAATAACCAAGGGATGCACTGAAAGCCACCCATGTCAGGATCGGTTTGATCGCATAGTGCCAAAACACCTTGAACGTTTTGAGGTTTGGTGTCGGGATCGTAGTCCCAATGGATAAATCCTTTTTGGGGTTGATCCTTCGGTGCCGGGAAATTTAAATTGGCCCGGTCGATGGTTACCCACAGTTCTTCAGTTCCCCACACATCTACAAAAGCGTCATAAACCCGCGGGGTTTGGCGATTGGTCCATTGATGCTGATGATTATAGACTTCTACCATCCCGGTGCCTACCAATTCTTTCATCTCCATTGGGGCTCTTGGAGGGGCATACCATGTCTTGGGATCCTTGGGATTTTTTTCTTCAAACTCCCAAAGAAGTGAAACGGTTTGCGCTACTTGTTTGCTTGAAATAGCATTGGGCACCACAACATATCCTTGGGTGATCCAATGCTTCCATTGCTCCTCGGTTAAGGCTCGTAATGGCTCGCCGTTGCGGCGTTGGTTTAATTGTTGCTGACTGCTTTTGGCGGTGGACGGGTTTCCTGGGATATCCTTGTGCTCGTTTTGGTATGTTGGTTCCATATCTTGGATATTTTGTTAGGGCTAAGGTGCATTTTCTTTGAGGGGAATCCTTGCAGTTGTTTAGCTAAAAATTGAACTATGTTAATATTTAAACTCTTTTTATTAAAAGAATAAACTAATTTAGGAATATGAAGGTGCAATTGGAAACTCTTAGTCAAAATCCTCCACAGTCGTTTTCAATGTTGTTTGATCCGCGCTTGAGCGATTTGTTCTTTTGGCATTTTCATCCTGAATACGAATTGGTTTATATTGAAGCGCCACAAGGAACACGTCATGTAGGAAGCCATATTTCTAAGTACTATAAGAGCGATTTGGTATTGATTGGGAGCAATATTCCACATTTGAATTTTGATTATGGTTTGCAGACCGATTACCGCAAGGTGGTCTTGCATCTCAAACCGAGTTTTGTCACAGATAGCCTTGCGAATGTTCCTGAATTAACCAGAATCCAATCATTATTCCAACGAGCACAGCAGGGGATCGCATTCAAAGGTGCGTTAAAAGCAAGCATTGGAGCTCGTCTTTTTGCCATGAAATCGCAAGCTCCTTTTGAGCGTTACTTGCAGGTATTGTCCGTGCTAGAAGAATTGGCACAGGCAACAACGTATGAATTATTGCATCCTGAACCGGTGGAGAGCCGCTATGGAGCTAAGGAACAGGAACGGTTGCAACGAATTTATGCCTTTGTAGATCAAAACTATACGCGTAAAATCCCTTTAGAAGAAGTAGCAGCAAACTCCTATTTGACCAAGGAAGCCTTTTGTCGTTATTTTAAAAAGCATACCACCTATACTTTTACCGAATTTCTGAATCGTTACCGCATTACTCACGCCAAGCGTGAGTTGCTTTCAGGGCGCAGCAGTTCCGAGACTTGTTTTTTGTCAGGTTTTGACAGTCTATCCTATTTTAATAGGATTTTTAAAAAGGTGACGGGAGAAACCCCTTCGGGATTTGCAAAGAGGAATCGGGGAGAACGTTTGTCAAAATTTAAGGTTGAACCGTAAGCCGCTAGTAGGTTAAAGATTCAATAATGACAAGGCGTTTCATGAGATTAAGCTGTTTAAATAGGTAAGACTTGTGATCCGTCAAG
>QXYU01000034.1:41751-49657 GCA_009886755.1 Flavobacteriaceae bacterium | reverse complement strand
ACACTTCACTTTTTTACTGACAGCATTTCTTTTAACCACTACTTGTTTTTCTCAAGCCAAAAGAGCTAGAGATTATGGAATTACAATAGGCGTATTAAAGACTGGGCCTTACAATGCGATTACCGATATTGCAGGCGTAAAAGTTGGTCATACCACACTGATAAAAGGAGACAGTGTACGAACTGGAGTCACTGCCATTTTACCCCATGAAGGAAATATCTACCAACAGAAGGTGCCAGCGGCTATTTATATCGGAAATGGTTATGGGAAATTAGCAGGCTATAGTCAAGTAAAAGAATTGGGGAGCATTGAAACCCCCATTATTCTTACGAATACTTTGAGTGTTCCAACTGCCTCCAATGCATTGATTAGTTATACGCTTGGATTAGAAGGAAACGAAACGGTTCGTTCTGTTAATTCCATAGTGGGAGAAACCAATGATGGCTATTTGAATGATATTAGAGGGCGACATATTCAAGAGAAACATGTGTTTCAGGCACTGGAAACAGCACGAACGGGTCCGGTTGTAGAAGGAAATATTGGTGCGGGCACAGGAACTATTTGTTTTGGATACAAAGGGGGTATTGGAACCTCTTCTCGAAAAATTCCAAACACCTTAGGAGGGTATACTGTAGGAGTGCTTGTTCAAACAAATTTTGGAGGTGTGCTTGAGATCAATGGCGTTCCAGTTGGGAAGGAATTAAACAAATATCCTTATGAGAACCAAATTAAGGAGACGGCGGACGGCTCTTGCATGATGGTTGTCATTACCGATGCCCCGTTAAGTGCTAGAAATCTCGAAAGAGTTGCCAAAAGAGCCATGATGGGATTGGCTAAAACAGGAGGAATTGCTTCCAACGGAAGCGGTGATTATGTTATTGCGTTGTCCACGGCCAAGAATACTCTTTTGACAAATTCAGCGGATTCGATCTTTTATAAAACAGAAGTTTTGAGAAATGAGGATGTGACCCCATTGTTTTTAGCCACAATAGAAGCGACTGAAGAAGCAATTATCAACTCTTTGTTTGCAGCCAAAGCAATGACTGGGAATAAGGGACATAAAGTACCCGCCATTCCCTTGGATAGAGTGATTAAAAGCCTAAAAAGAGACCATAGGATAAAAGAATAATTTGCACTAGTTCCTGCTTCAATCGGAAAATTATAATGTTAAAATAGTGCTGAAGAGATTTCCTGTCAATTATCTCCAATTATAGGCTGGCTCAAACACTTTAGTAATCACCTAGTTTTCAGGGCTTATGCGAGTCCGCTATTCCATTTTTCAGGGGATTTCTATGTTGAGGATTATACAGTCATTCCTTATGGAGGGATTGGCCTCGGCTATCGGTTTTAGTTTAGTCTTATAAAATAAACCCCGAATAGTTCCGAATTACGGAATAACCCTTGTTTTTAAAATAGGTCGGTGATCCTCCGCAGGCCATCACGAAATCACCACCCCACGCGCCAAGACTTTTCACGCAACCCTTGAAATCCGAAAAACGTTCTTCTTGGATTCGGACTCTGTTAAGATGATCGGCCATCAGGTTTTCGTGTTCGTGCAGAATAGCCATAAAAGAGGTGAGTGTTTCACAAAGAACTAACTCTTGTGTGAGTCCACTAATGGATGCAATCAATGCAGGATCGGGAGCTTTTTTCTGGTAGGCAGCAACCTCTTTTTGACTGTCTTGTTTTTGGTTGAGATATACAAAATAGAGTTCTTCTTTGAAGGGCGGACCAAAAGGAGTGCTTTCTACTATTGGCGTTCCTTCCACCCATTGATAAAAAAGAGCTTGAGAAGCCTGAGCACAGGCGATGTCATAGCCACTGCCCCCCAAACTTATTTTTAGAAGTTGATACGGGTCTACCCCAGCCCATTGAGACAAATTAGCCAAAAGGGTAGAGGAAGAACCCAAACCCCACTGCAGATCAAATTCCAGCTGGGTGGTGACCGTTGTTCCTTGTCGACAAAAGTCTTGATTTTGCTGACGAACGGCCTTTAAAATGCTGGAGAGCCGCATAGCAATTTCAGGAGTACTGCTTTGGATAATTGAAAAATGATCCAGTCCAAGCACAGCCTCAAACCAACAGCTTCCGTCGGAGGCATAGCTTTTCCAGTGTAATGCATTGTCCTCGGAAGCTGTTACCGTTAAAGATTGTCCTTGTTTTGTTGGCAAAGCCAAGGCCTGGGCTCCTTGGAGAACCGTGTATTCTCCGGTTAACAATAATTTACCGTGGCTATAGAATTTCATGCTTTGGAGGTAAGAAAGGCTTGTACAGCCGAATGGCTAACGGCATTGGTTTTGAAAAACTCGATGGCTTGTTCCTTTTGTTCGGCGGAGGCATCCAGTTGGTTTAGGATATTGAGCAGATGCATTTTCATATGTCCTTGCTGAATACCAGAGGTCACGAGCGATCGTATGGCGGCAAAATTTTGTGCCAATCCCGCCACGGCAATGATTTGCATCAACTCACGAGCACTGGGATTTTGGAGGAGTTCTAAGCTCCATTTTACCATGGGGTGCAGTTGTGTAAGTCCTCCGACAGTTCCCACAGCTAGCGGTAGATCCATTTGAAACACAAACGTCTCGTTTTCAATAAAAGCCTTGGTCAAGCTTCGATAGTGGCCGTCCCGTGCAGCATAGGCATGAATCCCTGCTTCGATAGCTCGAAAATCATTTCCGGTTGCCAAGACCACTGCATCAATACCATTCATGATTCCTTTGTTGTGTGTCACCGCGCGATAGGGTTCTACTTGAGCGATTTGTACCGCTTGTATTACTTTTTGAGCAAAGGCTTCTGGGGTTAAATTATCTTCTGCTTCCAATTCGGTCACGGGACATCGTACTTCAGCACGAACCAAACAATTGGGGACATAGTTGGAAAGGATACTCATGACCACTTCTACCGGCTGTTCTTGTGCAGCAAAAGCGGGATAGTCACGACTGGCGATCAAAAGTTGTTTTGCCAATTGTTCCAATACCGAGTTGATAAAATTGGCTCCCATGGCGTCCTGGGTGTCAAAAGTAGCATGCAACTGGTAGTAGTCTGCTAGCGCTGCTGTTTTATTGATGAGTTTTAAGTCGAGTAGGCCTCCACCTCTTTTTTCCATTCGTTCCAAAAGGGGAGCACAAGATCGAATCAGCGTTTTTTTAGCACTTTCAAAAAAAGCCTGAACGATGTCTGATTTTTCAGAACACAGAAAATGAATTTGCCCCACTTTTTCCATCCCTAAAATCGTTGTGCGAAAGCCTCCTCTATCCGCCCAATATTTAGCGGCTTTTCCGGCAGCGGCAACCACTGAACTTTCTTCAATCACCATTGGGAGGGTGAAGTAACGACCATTGATCAAGAAGTTGGGAGCAACGCCCATGGGCAAGTAAAAGTTGCTCAGGGTGTTTTCAATAAATTCATCGTGTTTTTCTTGGACGCTTGCATCGGGATGCGAGTAAGAAGTCAAAAGAGCCGCGGCGGCTTTAGGATCTTCAAAATGTTGTTCAACGATCCATTTTATTTTTTCGGCTTTGTTTCGCTTGGAAAAACCGCTGATGGGTTGCTGCATAGAGACTTTTTGGTAAAGATAGTTTATACAGCTAAAATGAATTTAATTTTTTACTTTGTCCAAGATATATACCCAATTATGAAAGTGTTTCGAATCTTACTACTTGTGTTTTGCGCAACAGCTACTGCCCAAAACCTTACCAATGCCGCTATTTTTGGCGGTGATTTTGACCCCAATCGTTTGGAGAGTTATCGTTCCATGAACGACGGACGCCATTTTACCGTCTTAGAAACGGACAAGGATGATGAAAGTTCTCGATTGATCAAGTACGCCTATTTGGATGGAAAAGCGAAAAAGGTATTACTGGCTTCATCCGATTCTATTCCATATTTCACCTCCTATAGTTTTTCAAAAGACGAAAATAAAATCTTAATTGCCACTTCTGAATTTCCGATATACCGACGGTCCAAACAGGCAATCTATTACATTTACGATTTAACGAACCAAAAACTGATTCCGCTTTTCGATCCCGAAAACTCATATCCATGGGTGCAAGAACCCCGTTTTTCCCCAGACGGTTCCAAGATTGCATTTGTGCATTTGCGGAATCTCTTTATCAAAGATTTATTGACAGGAACTTTACAGAAGGTTACTAACGACGGGAGTGCAACTATCATTAACGGTTTGACGGATTGGGTGTATGAAGAAGAGTTTGGTTTTGTTCGCGCCTTCGATTGGAATGTCACAGGGACACAGCTGGCATATATGCGCTTTGACGAATCAGAAGTCCCCATTTTTTCTATGGATATTTATGGAAAAGATCTGTATCCTTTTCCCTATCAGTTTCGCTATCCGAAAGCCGGAGAAACCAACGCAACCTTGAGTATGCATGTGTATAACCTCAAAACAAAATCAAGTCGCAATATAGGTTTTGGAGAAGAAACGCCCGAGTACATCCCACGTTTTCAGTTTTCCAAGGATTCCAAATTGTTGAGCGTTCAGAGCTTAAATCGACATCAGAATCATTTGAAGCTTTGGCAGATTGATGTAACAACGGGTACGGCAAAAGTATTGCTCGAAGAAAAAGACGAACGTTATGTGGATGTCCACAGCAATCTTCGCTTTTTGGAGGATAATAGTTTTTTGTGGACGAGTGAACGTGATGGTTTCAATCACTTGTATTATTATAACAGTGACGGGAGTCTTCGACGACAGCTTACTCGGGGCAACTGGGAAATTACAAGCTTTGATTTATATAGTCCCGAGACCCAAGAGGTGTATTTTACTTCAACCGAAATTGGGAGCACCCAACGAGCGGTTTATGCACTTCGTTTAAATGGAAAACGCAAACGACTATTGTCCTATGACCACGGTTACAACGGAGCGCTATTTAGTAAAAATGCCCGTTACTACATCCATTCATTTTCAGATGCCATTACTCCACCGGTGTACCAGCTTCGAAAAACTTCCAATGGCAAAATACTTCGAACAGTACTTAAAAACACTGCCTTGAAAGCGAATATGGAGGCACTGAATCTTCCCAAAAAAGAATTCGGAACGCTCACGGTCAACGGAAACGAACTCAACATGTGGATGCTCAAACCTATCGACTTTGACCCTAATAAAAAATACCCTTTGTTGCTTTTTCAGTATTCGGGGCCCGGTTCTCAACAAGTTGCCAATCGTTGGGGCTCTCAGCGAGATCTTTGGCATTATCTACTCACCCAAAAGGATGTTGTTGTAGCCTGTGTGGACGGTCGGGGGACTGGTTTTCGAGGAGCTGATTTTAAAAAGCAAACGTATCTCAACTTGGTTAAATACGAAACGGAAGACCAAATCGAAGCCGCAAAACAGCTTGGAACACGTTCCTTTATTGATGCTTCTCGCATCGGAATATGGGGGTGGAGTTTTGGTGGACATATGGCCTTGCAGAGTATTCTGACGGGCAATGACGTGTTTTCGACTGCGATTTCAGTCGCTCCAGTTACGACCTGGCGTTTTTACGACACCATTTATACCGAACGTTTTATGCGAACGCCTCAGGAAAACCCAGATGGCTATGACTTGAACTCACCCCTTAACTATGCGGATCAGCTCAAAGGCAAATTGCTTTTGGTTCATGGAAGCGGGGATGACAATGTGCATGTGCAAAATTCCATGCGGATGATCAATGCTTTGATTGAGGCAGACAAACCTTTTGAATGGGCTATTTACCCTGATCAAAACCACGGGATTGGTGCAGGTAACGCATTGATTCACTTATATCAGAAAATGTCTACTTTTATTGAGTCCAACCTCTAAGAAACCAAAATGACAACAACGGAAACAGCTGCCCAACAAGAATATTTGGGCCACCCTAAGGGACTATTTTACCTCTTTTTTGCCGAACTCTGGGAGCGCTTCAGCTTCTATGGTATGCGGGCCTTATTGACCCTTTATATGGTCAATGAAATTTTTGAAGCCTTGGTCAATCGTGATATGGCAGCAGCTGCAGTCTACGCCTCCTACGGTTCGTTGGTTTATGCTTCTACCGTAGTCGGTGGTCGTATTTCTGATGTTTATCTCGGCTATCGTCGCTCTATTTATTTAGGAGGGATTTTAATGGCTTTGGGTCATTTTGTCCTTGCGATTGAAAACAATACAGCCTTCTTTTTGGCTCTCGCGTTTATCGTTGTGGGGAATGGTTTTTTCAAACCTAACATCTCCACATTTGTCGGTTCGCTATATCCGGATGGTGATCGACGTAAGGATTCTGGTTTTGTGATTTTCTATATGGGAATCAACATTGGGGGCTGGATTGCACCCTTGTTATGTGGCTATCTTGGACGTGAGTATGGCTGGCATTACGGATTTGGCCTGGCTGGAATTGGAATGTTGGCGGGTTTAATCTTCTTTTGGAGTGGTGTAAAGCGCGGTGTTTTTGGAGACAAAGGCCTGCCTGTAAATCCTAGTTTGCTAGAACATAAGGTAGCGGGTATCAAACGCTCCGTTTTTATTCCAGTATTGGCTTTTTTGACGGCGCCATTGATTGCCTATCTGCTTTCGGCCTACCAATCAGTAGGGGGTGGTACTTCTTGGTTGGGCGATCAAAACCTAGTGAATATATGTTTTAAAGTTATTGGTGTTTTAATTTTGGCTTACATGGCTTATATATTGCAACAAGCCAAACCAGAGGAACGAAAAAAACTGTTTGCCGCCTTATTGTTTACCCTATTCATTACTCTTTTCTGGGGCTTTCATGAATTGTCTGGATCGGTAATTACCTTATTTGCGGCTCGAAATGTGAATTTGAGTTTGATGGATGCCGCACAATCCAATTCCCTCAATTCCATGTTTATCATTCTGCTATCCATTCCGCTATCTCTTATGTTTACGCGACTGAGAACTATAGGCAAGGACCCAAGAACCCCTGTTAAGTTTGGTTTGGGATTGCTTTTTGCTGGTTTGAGTTTTTATATTTTATCCATCAGCGGAATGTCTGCCGATGACAGTGGCCGGGTACCCTTTAGTTACTTATTGATTATGTACTTTTTGTTGTCTGTTGGAGAGTTGTTTATGTCTCCAGTGGGTCTATCCAAAATCACGGATCTTTCTCCCAAACGCATTGTTGCTTTTATGATGGGGGTTTGGTTCCTATCCTCTGCGTACGCCTTCCAGCTTGTTGGGTTTATTGGAAAACAACTAGCTGTGGAAAGTTCTGACAGTAATGTCGGTGGTTTTCAGTCCTTGAGTATTTACCTTGATGGCTTCGATTTAATTGCTAAATATGCCATTGGTGCAGCCCTAATCGTATTATTGCTTTCTCGATGGATCAATAAATTGATGGGTGACGTACATTAGCAAATAAAAAAGCATGAAGAAAAGCGTCTTATTGGGGATTTTGTTGTTTGGCTTTTTAGGAAGTGCCCAACCCATTGAGTGGATGTCTTTGGACGAAGCTTTAGCGGCCCAAAAAGAAAATCCTAAAAAAATCATAATGGATGTTTACACCAAGTGGTGTGGTCCCTGTAAGTTGTTGGATCGAAAAACCTTTGCCAATCCCTATGTTTCGGCATACATTTCAGAGCATTACTATGCCGTAAAATTTAATGCCGAAGGGCAAGAAGAAATCAAGTTCTACGGAAACACCTTTACTAATCCAAACTACGATCCCAAACGAAAAGGTCGGAATGGAACTCATCAATTCACACAATTTTTAGGGGTGACAGGCTATCCTACCATGATTTTTATTAGTGAAACGGGTGATCCTATTATGCCAGTCGTGGGATATCATTCTCCGCAACAATTAGAATTATATCTCAAACTAATCAAGCAAGGGGATTATCAGGTTTTCTCTACAGCCGAAGATTTTGACAATTATCGGAAAAATTTTGTCCCTCGTTTTAAAGGCTAATAGAAACCGCCCCGTCT
>QXYU01000034.1:0-41741 GCA_009886755.1 Flavobacteriaceae bacterium | reverse complement strand
CCCCGTCTCGGGTAGCTTTAAATGCGATCCCATTCCTATCACAGCTTTTTCTCCAACGATCTAAGTTCCAACTGCCATTGCTGCCATCCGCAATGACAAGGGAGGGCTCCCACTTCTTCAGGACTCGATCTAGGTGTACTTTTGGGTTGTTTCGCAATACGAGGATATCTGCCTTTGGGAAACTATCAGGAACTGAGGTGTCGAAATTTAGGATTAGGAGGTTTTTATCACCTAAATCAAGCCAACGCCAAAGACTGTATTTTGAATTTTCCGAATCGGATAATGCCGTTGAAAAGACAATAAAAGGGGCGTAAGTATTTTGGTCTTTTGATCACTGTAGATCTTGGCTTGCTGCTGTTGGTAATAAAGCAATGTGTTGGATTGGTGTTGATGCAGCACCCATAGCGTTGCCTTTGGGGTGGGCGGTATAATTCCGATACCCTTGAAGTAATAAACTAAGAGTGACGGCAACGACCAAAGGGTTCCAATCATAGCGTCGTTGGAACCGCCAACCCATACAACTTGCAATAAGCAGTGCGTAGACGGTAAAAAGCTCTGCTTGGGTAAGCGAAAGATTTGCTGTCAAATCCACTTCAATAGAAGCCATAAACTTTACCAAAAAATGAAGAAAATTCACAAGGGCATTATAGGAGGTGGCGATAAAAGGGGACAGGGAAAACCAAATGACCACAGGGGTAAGCACAAAAGCAATTAACAAAGAAGCCATAAAGGGGTAGATAAGCAACATATTGCTCGGCAAGAAAAGTATGGGAAATTGATTAAAATAGTACACAATCAAAGGAGCTACGGCTATTTGAGCGCCTACACAGACAATTGTAAAATTCCAAAGCCCCTTTTTCCATCTTTGTTTGGGGCGATACCATTTTTCAGCCCCACTTTATGCCAGTAGAATTTCAAAAACAGCAATATAGCTCAGTTGAAATCCGAGCTGATTTAAAAACGGAGGATGGATCCAAAGTAAGATCAAAGCGGACAGAACGACCCGATGCCATTGGGGCTGGGGTCTTTTTCCCCAGTGACTCAAATCCAACAGACTAAAAAAAGTAACAGTACGAACCACCGCTGGCTGAAAGCCAGTCCATAGGGCAAAACTCCACAAAACAGTGAGTCGCAGCCCTTGTTGGAGCCACTTCCCATAACGTATGCGTAACAGAGGCAGTAATAACCAACTCACTGCAAAGGAAATGATCCCAATATGCAAACCCGAAATGGCGAGCAGATGCACGACCCCTGCTTGGGCATAGGCATCGCGTAAGTCGCTTTCCAGATACTGTTTTTCACCAAAAATTAAAGCGAGCCAATGGGCCGCTTCGGAAGAAGACAATGTACTGGATTGGATTTGGCTGATGGCTTTTGCTTTAAAATGATGATGAAGCTCTAAGCCTTGCAATGGTTTTGCAGGAAGCAGGAAATAGCGCTGGGGACGCAGTTGAATTTGATGATAGATTTTTTGATTACTCAAGTAGGCCGCATAGTCAAAACTACCAGGGCTTCTAGGAGGTGCAATTTTTTCAGGCACTGCTTGGGTAATGAACTGTGTACCGATCCGAAAGGCTTTTTTAAGAGGGTCTTTTTGCTGAGAAATAAGGATTTTACCACAGCTCGGATTTTCCGCTACAGCAACCACTTCGCCATAGTAGCGAAAGGCATAAGCATTGGGTTTGAGGATTTGTTTTATGGTAACCGTAAAAGTGGTTCCCTCTGTCATTTTGCTGAAATGATCTGGAGGAAGTTGGTAGTAGTTAGCCCGAACCCAGGCACCCAATACTAGAACTAGATAAAGAGCTGCCGATTGGTATATCCATTTTTTCCGAAATAAAAGAAAGGGGAGAATGACAAAGCATAGCCCTAGGAAAACAAACAAACTATTAAAAGCAATATGCGGATAGTATTGGGCAAGGCATTGCCCTGTAATAAATGCTAAGAGGCTCTTGAAGAGAAAAGAATCAAAATGGGGCATTCCCTAAAGTAGGGATTTCTTCTATTTAAGACAAGCTTCGAGGATCAAGGCTGCCGTTTTTTGGCTTGCTCCACCTTGGTCGAGTAGTTGGTTTAACTGCTGATATTGTTTTTTTAAGTGTACTTTTCCCTCGGGGCTTAGAATTTCACGAAGGGCTTTTTCGAGTTTTTCAGCGGTGCATTTTTCTTGTATCAATTCTTCCACCACTTCCCGATCAAAAATGAGATTGACGAGTGAAATCCACTCTAAAGTCACCCATTTTTTGGCCAGCCAATAACTAAAACCGCTGGTCTTGTAACAAACCACTTGGGGCACTTCAAACAGTGCCGTTTCAAGGGTGGCTGTACCACTTGTGACAAGAGCTGCTTCCGAGGATTGTAAAAGAGCATAGGTGTTACCCACCACGATGTTGCAAAATTGGGTGTCCATCAGGGCTGTATAATAGGCTTTACCCAATGTTGGCGTGCCTGCAATTACAAATTGATGATCTGGAAAGGCAGGGATCATTTTCAGAAATAGAGGGAGCATTTTTTTGACCTCTTGTTGCCGACTGCCGGGGAGCAAAGCTACAATGGGTCGATCGTCAAGTGCATGGGTCTTTCGGAAATCTTTTGGGGGATTACTTTTTGCTAAACTGTCCAGTAATGGATGTCCAACATAGTGCACTTCATAATTGTGTTTTTCTTTGAAATAAGCTTTTTCAAAAGGTAAAATGGTGTATAAGGCATCCAAGTCACGTTTCATTTTAGCGGCTCGGTTGGCTTTCCACGCCCATAGTTGAGGACTGATATAATAGTGGTTTCGATACCCTTTTTTACGAGCCCATTCTGCCAGGCGAAGATTAAAGCCCGGATAGTCAATATAGATGACAACATCAGGAGCAAAACCCATGATATCGGCTTTGCAAAAACGAATATTTTTTAGAATTGTGGGGAGGTTGATCAATACTTCCCAAAAGCCCATAAAAGCCAGATCGCGATAGTGTTTGATCAATGTGCCTCCTGCTTGTTGCATCAAATCACCACCCCAGCAGCGAATTGATGCCTTGGGATCCTGTGCTTTAAGTGCTTCAATCAGTCGTGCCCCGTGGAGATCACCAGAGGCTTCACCAGCGATGAGGTAGTACTTCATTTAACTGTTGATTTTGAGTATGGCAATAAGCACTACCAATAGGATTGAGCAGATAAGCACCCCTGTGGCAAAGGCATTTTTGTTACGGCGGATAGCTACAAAAAACAGTACGAGATTAACCAGTGCTCCCAAGCTAATAAGTGCCCCTAACTTATTCTGTTGGTAGAGGAAAACGAGACTGTCGATAGCATCTCCTTTGGCGACCGTAGCGGTAAATAAGAGTGTACAGGATGCAGTGCCCAATAGGGCAGCAACAAATCCCATTGCCGTTTCTTTGTTACTCAAATTGCCAAGTGTTTAGATTTTGAATAGCATGGTGGGCGGTTAGGTCATACTGCACTGGAACCACAGAGATGTAATGATGCTCTAAGGCCCATTCATCGGTGTCCTCACCTTGATCTTCATTAACAAATTTTCCGGTAAGCCAGTAGTACTCTCTGCCCATAGGATTGGTTCGTTTGTCAAATTCTTCAACCCAATTCGCTTTGGCTTGACGGCACACTTTGATTCCTTGTATAGGGGTTTCCGTACCTTGGGGGAAATTCACATTTAGCACCACATTTTCTGGAATGCTATTTTCCAATGCTTTGAGGGTGATTTCTTTGACGAAGGGTTTGACCACTTCAAAATCAGCTCCCCAGCGATAGTCTAACAATGAAAATCCAATCGCAGGAATCCCTTCGATTCCCGCTTCAAGAGCGGCGCTCATAGTCCCTGAATAAATAACATTGATGGACGAGTTGGATCCGTGATTGATTCCAGAAACACATAAATCGGGTTTGCGACCAAGCAATTCATTGACTGCAAGTTTGACACAATCAGCGGGTGTTCCAGAACAACTATATTCGGTTTGAGGGCCATGATCCACATCAATTTTGCTGCAATGCAGCGTAGAATTGATTGTGATGGCGTGTCCCATTCCCGATTGAGGGCTGTCTGGGGCCACCACTACAACGTCCCCAATTTCATTCATCACATCAATTAAGGCTCGGATACCCGGAGCAGTAATACCATCATCATTAGTCACTAAAATCAAAGGTTTTTTAGTCATAGGGTCGTCTGTTAACGTATAGCAAGGTAGCAATTATCACTGGGATGCGCGCCAAGCACTTTAACAAAACTTTTATTCTCAGAAGCGATTCATAGATGGTTTTTCTGTATTTTTAAATTTCAAAAAAATAAGTTTGCTATGCGTGTTTTTGGAATTTTTGTGAGTGGGGTATTGGCCTGTTTCTTTTTTTGGAACCTAAGTTCGGCACCCACCCCACCGGAAAAGGATCGATTACTGTTAGAGATTTTAAATTACGTACTGGAGAGAGGCCATTATGACCCGAAGGTCATTGATGATGCTTTTTCCGAGAATGCGTTCCATAGTTATCTGGAAGGTTTGGATGGGCAACATCGCTTTTTCCTACAAACAGACATCAATACGTTTAAACGCTATCGCTATCGTATTGACGATGAATTCAAGGCCAGTGTACTCAATTTTTTTGATGTCACTTATGAGCGTCTTCTTTCGCGGATGAAACAGGTTGAGAATTTTTATCCACAATTGCTTGAAACGCCTTTTGATTTTTCAAAACCCGAAGAGATCAGTCTTGATTATGAAAACCTTCCCTACGCCAATACGGTAACCCAGTTGAAATCACGCTGGCGCAAACGCCTTAAGCTTTCTGCTTTAGACCGATTTGCAGATAAAAAGAAAGAGGAAAAAGAAAAGTTTGAAAGCGACAGCACCTATGTGATGAAATCGGATGTTGAACTGGAAAAAGATGCTCGAAAACTCACTTTGGAAAATACACGTGATTATTTTGACTTGGTCAAAGATTTGGATCGTAAGGATTGGTTTTCAGTCTATATCAACGCCATTGTGATGCAGTTTGATCCGCATACATTTTATTTTGCTCCCGAAGAAAAAGATCGATTTGACACGAGTATGTCTGGCAAATTTGAAGGGATTGGAGCCCGTTTACAAAAACGAAATCAAGAAGTCAAAATTGTAGAGGTTATCTCGGGCGGTCCTATTTGGCGTGGAAAATTGTTAGATGTCGGTGATATCATTCTTAAAGTAGCGCAAAAAGGCGAAGACCCTGTTGAGATTGTAGGCATGCGATTGGAGGATGCAATCAAGTTGATTAAAGGCCCCAAGGGCACCGAGGTGCATTTGACCGTGAAGCGTGTGGACGGCACCATAGAAGTGGTTCCCATTGTCCGCGACATTGTGGAGTTGGAAGAGGTTTATGCACGCTCTACCATTATAGAAAAGGAAGGCAAGAAGTTTGGACTGATCAACCTTCCCAAGTTTTATATCGACTTTAAGGATTACGGTGAGCGGAATGCCGCCATTGATGTTAAAAAAGAATTAGAGCAGCTCAAATCGAAGAATGTTTCTGGAATTGTATTGGATTTACGAAACAACGGGGGCGGTTCGCTCAAAACGGTGGTTGATATGACTGGTTTTTTTATAGATGAGGGGCCTGTTGTACAGGTGAAAAGTACTGGAGGCCGTAAAGAAGTTTTGAGAGACACGGATCGTGGGATTGTTTGGGACGGTCCTTTGGTTGTATTGGTAAATGAATTTTCAGCTTCGGCTTCAGAGATTATTGCGGCTGCACTCCAAGACTACAATCGTGCAATTATCTTAGGAAGTAAACAAACCTTTGGAAAAGGGACGGTTCAGAATGTGGTGGATCTAAACCGAATCATCTCAGGGAATACTTATGGAGACCTTGGGGCCTTAAAGGTTACTACCGATAAATTTTATCGTATCACAGGAGAATCCACCCAGTTAGAAGGAGTGAAAAGCGATGTGGTATTCCCCGATCGATATCAATACATAGATATGGGCGAGAAAGATCAAGAAAATCCCTTGGCTTGGGATAATATTACACCTGCTTCCTACACCGCATGGAAAGATAAATTTAATTATGATTTTGTTGTCAAACAGAGTCAATATCGTATTCAAGAAAACAGCTTTGCTTCCATCATTGAAAAGCAAGCCCAATGGGTGGCGGAACAACAGAAAGACTACGATTATTTCCTCGACTATGACTCTTTTTATAAGGAGCAAAAGGAAAGCCTTGATGCTTCCAAACAGTTTGACGTTCTGAAGGATTTTGACTCCAATTTGAGTTTTAAATGGCTCCCTGAAGCAGGTATGACAACAGTTGCTAACGATGATTATATTGAAAAGCGCGACCGTTGGGTCGAAAGCTTAGACAAGGACCTCTGTGTAAATGAAGCAATTAGTATTTTGAATGACATGAGCCTTTCTTTAAAAGGGAATCGAGTTTCTCAAAATAAGAATTAACCCCACCTAAAAAATGCATTATTGAAAGCCAGTAAAATAGGCGGAATCTTAAGTTTGGGCTATATAGTAGCCCTGAGTATTGTTTCCCTATTGGCTTATGTGTTGGCACCCGATTCGAGTCCCAATGCCAATCAAATGCACTTGTCCATCCATTCACAACCCCCAGGCTTTACTACTCAAATGTTGCGGATTCCACCAGAAGACACTCCATCGGAGGGATCATTCTTTTGGGGGACGCCTGCAGCGTATGAGGAAATCCCTATTCAATCCTGGCGTTTCCAAGAAGATGCTTTGGAAATTCAAGTATATGGCTCTGCAGATGGTTTTTTTCGTCCGGTAAACACAAATCGTTTTCCCGAACCACCAACTCCTGAAAGCTTGAAAAAAAAGTGGATTGTAGCGCAAAGCTTTCCCTTAGGGACGGATAAATACGGTCGAGATTTGTTAAGCCGATTATTAATAGGCTCCCGTATTTCGCTGTCGATCGGTTTGGTAGCAGTTATTATTTCATTGCTTATTGGTGTTTTTTTAGGAGGTATTGCAGGTTATTACGGTGGGACATTGGATCGAATAATCATGTGGCTGATCAATGTCGTGTGGTCCATTCCTACTTTGTTGATGGTCATTGGAATTTCCTTAGTATTGGGCCGCGGCTTTTGGCAAGTTTTTATTGCTGTAGGACTTTCAATGTGGGTGGAGGTAGCTCGTTTGGTTCGTGGACAAGTCATTTCCGTTAAAGAAAAAAACTATATCGAAGCAGCCCATGCTTTGGGGTTTTCTCATTTCCGAATTTTATTTTCTCACATTCTTCCGGTTTTAGTAGGACCTATCATTGTGATGGCATCTGCCAATTTTGCCAGTGCGATTCTGATTGAAAGCGGATTGAGTTTTTTAGGAATTGGGGCGCAACCTCCAGTACCCAGCTGGGGCGGTATGGTCAAGGAACATTTTCGATATCTTTTATTGGGCAAACCCTATCTGGCTTTGATTCCTGGTTTTGCGATCATGAGTTTGGTTTTGACATTTATGACACTCGGAAATGCCTTGCAAGACTATTTGGATGTGAAGCATTGATCACCAATCCCGCAAACGGTTGGCGTCCATATTGAGATAGATAAAAAACATCAGACTAGTAGCCAGAAGGCTAGAGCCACCATAGCTCACCAATAGAAGAGGTATACCGATCGTAGGAATCAGTCCTAATGACATGCCAATATTAATAAGAAAATGAACAAATAAAATACTACTGACACTATAGCTGAACACCCGCCGAAATTGATTGGTTTGTTTTTCTGCTTGCCAGAGAATGCGAATAATGAGAGCGGCAAAGCATCCGATAACCAAAATACTCCCCAAAAAGCCCCATTCTTCCCCGATGATACTGAAAATATAATCGGTGTGTTGTTCGGGAACAAAATCTCCTTTGGTTTGTGTACCTTTTAGAAACCCTTTTCCTTGGAACCCCCCGGAACCAATGGCGATCTTAGATTGATTGATATTGTAGCCCACCCCTTGGGTGTCTACTTCTTTTCCAAGGATGATATTGAACCGATCTCGATGACGTTGTTCGAATATTTCATTGAAAATAAAATCAACTGAAAAAATAAATCCCGTAGCCATTATCCCCGACAAAATAAATGGGAGGACAGGGGGGTTGTATCGCATTCGTTTGAACAAATAGAATAAAAGGGATAGCAAAATAATAACAAGACTGATAACAACTGGGATGGCAAAAACAAGGGTGAGAACAAACAAAATCAAAGCACTGCTGAGGATGATTAAAAATATGTAATTCAAGCCTTCCCGAAAAAGAACAAAGAAAAAAGCACCAAAAACCAAGGCACTACCTGGATCGGGTTGCAAGACAATAAGAAGTGCCGGAAGACTGATAATACCCGCGAGCTTGAAAAGGGATCGAATGCTTTTCAGATTTGTTTGAAATTGAGAAATAACTTTTGAAAGCAACAATGCTGTGGCCATTTTTGCAAATTCGGCCGGTTGCAGACCAAATCCACCAATGGCGTACCATGATCGGGCCCCTGAAATGGTTTTTCCAAAAAAGAACAATCCAACCAACAATAACATTGCCGAAATGTAAATAGGAGTTGAAAATTGCTCAAAAAACTTCACTCTTAGCGCTAACAGAAAACCGCCCCCAAGAAAGCTTAGCCCCATAAAAAGTAACTGCTTTCCAAAGGGAGTACTTAAACTCATGAGACTTTGAGCCCCTTCTAAATAGGTTGCGGAATAGATATTGACCAATCCAAAGCCGACTAAAAACAGATAGAGTAATAGACTCACCCAATCCATTCGTAAAAAAACGGAATCTTTCATTAGTTGATGACGAGGTCTTTACCGGTTTTACGTTTGATAATGATGTCGCTTACATTGTCAATTATTTTGACAAGCCAATGCTTTAGATTGGAACAAAATTCAGTATGATTCTCTGTTTCCATAATGCAAAGATATAGTAAAGTACTTCTGATAATTGATTTGTTGAATGGAAGTTAAAAAGATCATAAAGATGACCCGCAAGTGATGTGATTTTATTTTGGAGATTTTGAAAAGCCTATGCTTCGTGTGATAAATAAAAAAGACTCTAGAACATTACCGAAAACCTTATTGATTGATTTTAAAAGGCTTTCCGGAATAGGGTTTTTCGTATTCTGTTAGTAGACTGCCATTTAGAATACGGTTTTCGAGCCATTTTCTTTTAACTTCTTTTTTGAGGTATTTTTCAATCATCAAACTGGCAATAGGTGCAGCCCATCGTGCCCCCCAATATCCATTCTCAACAAAGACAGCTAAGGCAATTTGGGGATTTTCCTTTGGAGCAAAAGCGATGAACATAGAATGATCTGTAAGCTGTGTTTTTTGCCCATTTAATGAAATAAAATTTTCTACGGTACCCGTTTTGCCGCACACTTCGATGCCCTTGATTCGGGCGATCCTTGCGGTTCCGTATTCAACTACTTTGTGCATGCCATCAACGACGGTTTCAAAATGAGTAGAATCAATCGTGGTTTGTTTTTTCTCAAAGACGCCCAATTCAGATTTTTCAGAGATTGATTTCATAAAATGAGGTTTGACATAGTGCCCTCGATTGGCAATGGCAGCAGCAAAATTTGCCATCTGAATGGGTGTTGTTAGGATTTCACCTTGCCCAATGGCATTGGAAATAATTGTCGGGGCTTTCCAACCTCCTTTTCCATAGGCTCTGTTGTAATAGTCGGAGTCGGGGATATAGCCAGGTTGACCTACAGAAAGATCATATCCTAAATAATTGCCCAAGCCGAAACTCTGCAAATGTTTTTTCCAGCGGTCAATACCTTCTTCTGGAGTGCCATAGGCATTGATGATTCCTTTATATGTTTTGGCAAAGTAGGAATTGCATGATTTATAGATAGCGCGGGTGAGGTCGTTCTTGGTCTGTAATGGACAGTGACATTGCATAAAGGCTCCTCGAGCATAAAAATGCCCTTGGTTGCAGGTAAACTCGGTTTTGGGTTCCACCACTTTTTCTTGTAACGCGATCAGGGCATTTAGTACTTTAAAGGGCGATCCGGGGGCGTATTGAGCTTGCAATCCACGATCATACAGAGGCTTGGCAAGGGTGTCGAGTGATAATTTTCGGTAGTTTTCGGAACGTTGTCGACCGACCAAGATGGCAGGATCATAACTTGGCGCACTAACCAATGCCAGAATCTCTCCAGTAGCAGGTTCAATGGCAACAATACCGCCTCTTTTATTTTGCAAAAGGCGCTCACCATATTCCTGAAGGGTTTGGTCTAGTGTCAAGGTGATGTCTCGCGCTTGAATGGGCGGACTGTCAAAACTCCCTCCTTCATAGGCACCAATCACACGATTGAATTTGTCTTTTTGTAAAAACTCTTTCCCTTTGATACCCCGGAGATATTTTTCATAATACTTCTCAATGCCTTGACGCCCAATAAGTTCTCCTTTGCGATAGTAGGAATCTTTTTTGAGGTCTGTATTATTTACCTCACTTACATAGCCCAAAACATTTGATGCGATAGATTTTCGGTAGTCTCGGATGGTTTTTTTCTGAAGATAAAAACCTTCGTATTTCCATATTTTTTCCTGTAACACGGCATGAGCTTCCTCGGAAAGCTGACTGACAACAGTGGAGGGCAACTTTTTTGAATAGCGACGGGCTTTGTTTAAACGATCTTGAAACACTTCTCGTCTCAAATCAATCAGTGTGGTGAGTTCGAGGGTGTCAAAGGCTTTGACGTTTTCGGGAATCACCATCAAATCATATGACGGTTTGTTAGCGACCAATAACGCTCCATTACGGTCATATATGAAGCCACGTTCGGGATATACAGCGCGTTCAATGAGTGCATTGTTTTGAGAAAGCGAGGAGTAAAAATTATCGATGAGTTGGAGCTGTGTGAGTTTTCCTCCAAAAAACAGAGCAACGGTTAGAGTACATACAGGAAGAAGAAGACTCCGATTCATTATTTTGGTTTATAAAATCCCAGTATCAGCCAAATTAATATAAAGGTAAAAATTGTACTGAATAAGGCGTTTTTAATAATGGATAAAAAAGCACTCCAATCAAAGTATTGAATGGTGTAGTACAGTATCGAATGAAGGCTTATGATTAGCCCCAAATAGGTGAGCTGGTTTGCGATTCGGGTTCCTTTGACCATGGCATAGGGGATATCCGCGTTTACTCCAAAGCTAAAACCTACGATCAAGGGACGAAGAAATCCGATGGTTAGCGTTGCAATGGTATGCGCACCAGCAGTCCCTAAGATAAGGTCTATAAATAACCCCAGGAAAAAACAAAGTACGATAAACAGGGATTGGTTGGCATCCAGTCGGAAGCGAATGACAAACAACAGATACACAAAAGGATTGATCATTCCCATGAGATTGATATTGCTAAAAAGCAAAAACTGAAGTAGAATTAGAACTACAAATGAAATACCCGAACGAATGTTTTCTTGTAGCATTTCTTTTACTTTTTGAGTTGATCCAGAAGGGGTTTGTCAAAATTCCGAACGATATATACGTGGTCAAGTGCTGAAAAATTTGTGAATAGAATCACTTCAATTTCATAATAGCGTTTGGAGGGCAAAATAGTGTATTTGCTCACTTTTCCAATGGGAAGGTCTTTGGGGAAATAAGCAGACATTCCACCGGTGACCACCGTATCGCCAATGCTTATGGGATTGATGGTTGGGATGTCTGATAAAACCATTTTATTCGGTTGAATACCCATCCAATAGAGGGATCCAAAGGCATTGTTGTTTTTCAGTTTAGCATTGATCTTTAAGTCGCGGTGCAGAAGGGAGACTACACTGGCATAGCGTTGGTTTGTCTGATCAATCACTCCCACAATACCATCATCACTAATGACTCCCATTTCTGTAGTGACGTTATTTTCCACTCCTTTATCGACAATCATAAAATTCCGAACCCCATCAATGCTATTTTGCACAATTCTAGCCGAAATAAGCTCTATATCTGGCTTCGTCGGGCCAGAGGTGCTGTCATTGGGTGCTGTTTGGGAACCTTGAATCAAGAGCGATTGTAGCTGTTGATTTTGTCGCATCAACTGTTTGTTGACTTCTCGTAATTGGAAATAACTTTGATAACTATTTCTAAAATCCAGTAGGTTTCCCGATAGAGTCAGGCTGATGTTACGGATGGTGCTTTGATGGTAGGGACTTTTTTTTTGAAGAAAAAGCAAGGAAAAAATAAGGAGCAGGAGATAAATGAAAAAGTTTCGATTTTTTAAAATCGCGTTGATTATCTGCTGCATGCATTTTTATTTTATCAAGACGGTTTTGTAGCGCTCAATATTTTTAAGTGCAATTCCCGTTCCGCGAACTACCGCTTGAAGTGGATCCTCGGCGATGTAAACGGGTAAGTCTGTTTTGCGAGACAAACGCTTATCAAGACCGCGAAGCAAAGCGCCGCCGCCAGCCAAATAGATTCCTGTGTTATAGATATCAGCTGCCAATTCTGGAGGTGTCTGCGATAGGGCTTCCATGATCGCTTCTTCAATTCGGATGATCGATTTGTCCAAGGCTTTGGCAACTTCTGTGTAGGAAATCATGGCTTGTTTAGGTTTTCCGGTGAGTAAGTCACGTCCTTGTACAGACATTTCTTCGGGTGGATTTTCAAGGTCTTCAATGACAGCACCCACTATAATTTTAATCTTTTCAGCCGTTCTTTCCCCCACATATAAGTTGTGCTTACTACGCATATAATTAACAATATCATTGCTAAATACATCTCCTGCAATCTTTACAGATTTGTCACAAACAATACCCGAAAGAGCGATAACGGCGATTTCTGTAGTTCCACCTCCGATATCAACAACCATGTTTCCTTTGGGCTGCATGATGTCCACTCCAATTCCTATCGCTGCGGCCATCGGTTCATGAATAAGGTAGACTTCTTTTCCATTCACTCGCTCTGCAGATTCTTTTACGGCTCGCATCTCTACTTCCGTAATCCCAGAGGGAATACAGATGACCATCCGCAATGAAGGGGTGAAAAATTTCTTTTTTAAAGAGGGAATACTCTTGATCAACATGTTGATCATTTGCTCTGAGGCGTTGAAATCGGCAATCACACCGTCTTTCAAAGGCCGCACTGTTTTGATGTTTTCGTGGGTCTTACCCTGCATCATGCTTGCCTCATCACCAATAGCAATAATCTTCTTTGTTGTTCTGTCAATGGCAACGATGGAAGGACTGTTAACAACAACTTTATCATTGTGAATGATCAAAGTGTTGGCAGTACCCAAATCGATGGCTATTTCTTCTGTGAAGATCCCCATAAAGTCAAATCGTTATTCCGTAAAGTTAGAAATTAATGTTTAAAATGTCGTATGCCAGTTAGAACCATTTTCACTTGATTTTCGTTGCAGTAGTCAATAGAATCTTGGTCTTTGATGGATCCTCCAGGTTGAATCACAGATTCAATCCCAGCTTGGTGTGCAATGGACACACAATCGGGGAAGGGGAAAAAGGCATCACTTGCCATGACAGCTCCTTGCAAATCAAACGTAAACTTATTCGCTTTTTCGATGGCTTGTTCCAATGCATCAACGCGAGAAGTCTGTCCAGTTCCTGAAGCGAGTAGTTGTTTGTTTTTGGCCAAAACGATGGTATTGGATTTGGTATGCTTGCAAATTTTTGCAGCAAACAACAAATCGGCTACTTCCTCAGAAGAAGGTGCAAGCGTCGTGGCTGTTTTCAAATCCGATTCCGAATCGGTGTGTGTATCTTTTTCTTGGACTAGATAGCCATTCAGACAGGTTCGTACCGAATGGTTTGCCACTTCACGGCTCTTTTGAATAAGAAGGATTCTATTTTTCTTTTGCGCCAAAATTTCTTTAGCAGCTGGGTCAAAAGCAGGAGCAATAACTACTTCACAAAACAGCTTATGGATTTCTTCAGCGGTAGCCATATCGATGGCTCTATTGGAAATCAAAACACCACCAAAGGCAGAGGTAGGATCCCCAGCCAATGCGTCCATATAGGCCTCTTTGAGTGAAGTGCGCGTAGCCAACCCACAGGCATTATTGTGTTTGAGAATCGCAAATGTGGGTGCATCGTCACAAAACTCAAGCATTAATTGAACCGCAGCATCAATATCGAGAAGATTATTATAAGACACTTCTTTACCGTGAATTTGTTCGAGAATGTCCTCCAGCGGACCAAAGAATTGCCCCTTTTGGTGAGGGTTTTCACCGTAGCGAAGACTTTTGGCTTGATGACTGCTAATTTTCAGAATCGCATCGTCTTGGGCAAAATAATTGTAAATCGCACTGTCATAATGTGAAGAATCTGAGAAGGCCTTGGCGGCAAAACCCTTGCGGTCAGCGAGGTCTAAAATTCCTTTTTTCTCTTGAAGCAAATTGACAAGCTCTTCATAATATTTTTTATTGGACACACAGAGCACATCCTTAAAGTTTTTAGCCGCCGCACGAATCAAAGCAATGCCACCGATGTCAATTTTTTCAATGATCTCATCTTCAGAGGCACTGGAAGCAACCGTTTCCTCAAAGGGATATAAGTCCACAATGACAAGGTCAATTTGTGGAATTTCAAAAGCTGCAATCTCCTTTTCATCTGAGGTGTTGCCTTGGCGGTTTAGGATGCCACCAAATACTTTGGGGTGAAGGGTTTTGACACGCCCTCCCAAAATTGACGGATAGCCAGTCAGGTCTTCCACAGCAACCACAGGAATTCCTAAGTCTTCGATGAATTTTTGTGTCCCACCAGTCGAGTAGAGCTTTACCTCTTGCGCATGGAGCGTTTTGATGATGGGTTCTAGTCCTGTTTTGTCAAAAACAGAAATGAGGGCAGCTTTGATTTTGAGATCCTTCATAATAGCGTGTATAGTTTGTTGGGAATATATGCAGCAACTTTTTTGTTGACGGCTTCTAAAAGTCTTTCGTCACTTTCATCGAATGGGTCAAGCAGGTTGGAGTCAATGTCGATTTGTCCTACATTTTGTCCTTCCACAAAGAGAGGTACAACCAGTTCCGATTTGACGTGTAAATCACAAGCAATGTAGTTGTCTTGTTGATGGACGTCGGGCACCTGGAAGTTTTGATTGCTCAGGGCTACTTGACCACAGATTCCTTTTCCGAAAGGGATTTCTGTATGGTCAGTGGGCAACCCAGCAAAAGCTTTGAGGTGTAGTGTTTGAGTGGCGTGATTGGCAAAGTAAAATCCAACCCAGTTGAAATGGGGAATGGATTTTTGTAGGTGCTTGCACACTTCCGAAAGGCTTTTTTTCCATGTAGAAGCAGGACCTTTTAGAAGTTCGTCGACCGTTGCTAAAATACGTTGATGTGTGCTCACGCGTTAAATTTTTCAAAAATATTAAAAACCCCTGTGTGAGGCTGCCGAAATGGTAATATTTTTAAACAAATAAATGTATTCATGAAACAAGAATTCATCATTGAAGGAATGACCTGTGATAATTGTAAAAAAAAGGTAACCGCTTCTTTGGCCTCCCTAGAGGGTGTTGCTGATGTGACGGTTGATCGGGAAAGCGGATTGGCCCACCTAGAAGCGGAAAGAATTTTATCCAAAATGGAACTAGAGAAGGCTTTGGGTGCTAAATACGCTATTGTTACTAAGGCGGTCAATCAACCTTCCTCTAAGCTTAAGGCACTATATCCGTTATTTCTTATTTTGAGTTATGTGATTGCTGGGAGTGTTTATCTTACACCCAATCCTTTTGCTGTAGATGAATTTATGCTGAATTATATGGCCTTGTTTCTGATTGTCTTCAGCTTTTTTAAGTTTTTGGATTACCGTGGCTTTCCTAGTTCTTTTGCTAACTATGACCCTTTGGCGCGACAAGTCCGTGTCTATGGTAAAATATATCCTTTTATTGAAACGTTTTTGGGTGTGGCCTTTTTATTGCGTTATCAGTTGGATGCAGCCCTTTGGATTACCGTTGTTTTGTTATCCATTACGACAATAGGGGTTGTTCAAAGCTTAGTAAACAAGCGGCAGATTGAATGCGCCTGTTTAGGCACCGTATTGAAACTACCGATGACAGAAGCCACACTGATCGAAAACAGCCTAATGCTGGTGATGGCTGGAGGGCTTATTTTTGGGTAATCTTATTGGAGTATCACTAGTTGGGTGGTGTCCTCTTTGATTTCAAATTGGCTTTCCTCAAAAGAGGGTGGCCCCAATGTTCCCATTGCATTGTTTGAAAAACCGTACTGTTCTTTAGGAAAGCCCATAAAATTTTTATCTAGCGTTTTATTATCGTTTACGTCATGGTACACTTTGATGGCGTACCACCCACTGGGTAGCCCTTCATATACGATATTAGCGGTGGGTCCCTTCACAAGGGTTTGGGTAAAAAAACCAGTTTTGCTTTTATCATTATCATAGTCTACTGTAGAATCAAAAAGACCAAGAAATAAGGTGCCTTCTGGGATTTCAATGTTTTGTACTTGAACGGTTAGCTGATGTTGGGCATGAAGCTTACAGGCAAACACTAATAAGAAAAAAAAAGTTAAGTTTTTATGCAGCATTTTTTATTGAAAATAAAAAAAACCTGCTCCTTGAGCAGGTTTTAAAATAACTATTTGGGTTCTGATTTACATCATTCCAGGCATCCCACCGCCAGCTCCCATAGGAGGCATGGCTGGGGCATCTTCTTTGATATCGACTAGGGCACATTCTGTTGTGAGGATCATCCCAGCGACAGAAGCTGCATTTTCAAGGGCAACACGAGTCACTTTTTTAGGATCGATTATTCCTGCCTTGAGCATGTCCACATAAGTGCCATCTTTGGCATTATAGCCATGGTTGGCTTTACCTTCCAAAACTTTGGAAACAACAACAGAGCCTTCGCCGCCTGAATTTTCAACGATGGTGCGAAGCGGTGCTTCAATAGCACGGTGGATGATTTGAACACCTGTTTGTTCGTCAGCGGTTTCTCCTTCGAGAGATTCCAGAGATTTTTTGGAGTTGAGCAATGCGACACCTCCACCGGCAACAATACCTTCTTCGATGGCTGCACGCGTTGCGTGTAGGGCATCGTCCACACGGTCTTTCTTTTCTTTCATTTCGACTTCAGAAGGAGCACCTACATAAAGCACCGCTACACCGCCAGCCAATTTAGCCAAACGTTCTTGCAGCTTTTCTTTGTCATAATCAGAGGTAGAAGCTTCAATTTGCGCTTTGATTTGCGCAACTCGTGCTTCGATGTTGGCCGCTTCTCCGCTACCATTGACTACTGTTGTGTTGTCTTTGTCGATGGCTACTTTTTCTGCAGTTCCCAACATATCGATGTTAACATTCTCAAGAGTGAATCCACGTTCTTCGGAGATAACCGTTCCACCTGTTAAAATGGCGATGTCTTCGAGCATGGCTTTTCTGCGATCTCCAAAACCAGGGGCCTTTACAGCAGCAATTTTCAAAGATCCTCTCAGTTTGTTCACAACCAAAGTGGCAAGGGCTTCGCCGTCGACATCTTCAGCAATAATCAACAAAGGTTTTCCCGATTGGGCGACAGGCTCCAATACAGGAAGTAAATCTTTCATTACAGAAATTTTCTTGTCATAAAGCAAGATATAAGGCGACTCAAGGTCGGCTTCCATTTTTTCTGAGTTGGTTACAAAGTAGGGGGATAGGTATCCACGGTCAAACTGCATTCCTTCGACAACATCTACATAAGTGTCTGTTCCTTTGGCTTCTTCAACAGTTATCACACCTTCTTTTCCAACCTTATCAAAGGCTTCAGTAATCAATCCGCCGATAGTGCTGTCATTATTGGCAGAAATACTGGCTACCTGATTTATTTTTTCAGAGGAGCTTCCAATTTCTTCGGACTGCTCACCGAGATTTTTTACAATCGCTTCTACGGCCTTGTCAATACCTCTTTTCAGATCCAAAGGATTGGCTCCCGCAGCAACATTTTTGAGACCGTCACGAACAATGGCTTGGGCCAAAATGGTTGCAGTAGTTGTTCCGTCACCGGCAAGGTCATTGGTTTTTGAAGCTACTTCTTTTACCATCTGGGCACCCATGTTTTCAAGGGCGTCTTCCAGTTCGATTTCTTTGGCTACACTCACACCGTCTTTTGTGACTTGTGGAGCACCAAATGATTTCCCAATGATTACATTTCGTCCTTTGGGACCGAGTGTTACTTTTACGGCATTGGCAAGCGCATCTACGCCGCGCTTGATACCGTCTCTTGCATTTATGTCAAATTCTATTTTTTTTGCCATGTTTCCTAGTATTTTGGATTATACAATTGCGAGTAAATCGTTTTCTTTCATGATGAGGTAGTCTTTTCCCTCATGTTGTAATTCGGTGCCAGCGTATTTACCGTACAAAACTTGATCTCCCGCTTTTACGGTTATGGGATTTTCTTGGGTGCCAGGTCCTACAGCAACGACAGTTCCTTTTTGGGGTTTTTCTTTCGCGGTGTCGGGGATAATAATCCCTGAAGAAGTGGTTGTTTCTGCTGCCGCTGGCTCTACCAGAACTCGGTCAGCTAGTGGTTTGATAGTCATGATGAATATATTTTTATGAAAGGGTTAATGTCACAAATTGTGCCATCTCCAAAAAGAGAGAGGTTTGAAAAAAAAAATGCCAGACTGTCAGTTGTCTGGCATTGAAAGCGTTTAGTTGTTTTCCGGCTCCGGCTCTTCTGGAATCGCCTCGGGCAGTACTTGTGGTATGGTTTGCTCAACGGCTCCGTCTTGTATCAAACGAGAGTCCGATGCGGCTGAACCGCCTGGCAAGGCCATATTGGACAAAAGAATAAGAACGACCAATAAGGTGGCGAGTACCCAAGTACTTCGATCCAAAAAGTCAGTGGTTTTTTGTACACCACCCATCTGCTGGCCACCGCCTCCAAAAGAAGAGGAAAGTCCGCCGCCTTTTGGGTTTTGAACCATCACAACTAGGATTAGTAAAAAACAGACCAAAATGATCAATGCAATAAAGATGGAAAACGTACTCATAATATATATTATTTAGCTTGTTGTAAGCGTTTGATTTCTTTTATCTGGCTTGCAAAGAAAGTATTTTTTTCTGGATATTTCAAGCTCAGGATTTTATAGGCTTGTAAGGCCTTGCTGTACTTGTGTTGTTGTACTAAGATTTTAGCTAATGTTTCGGTCATCAGTTCTTCCTTGACAAACTCCTGACCTTGGGCCAAATCAATCGTTTCATCTTGGGATTCTACAAGAGCTTTGGCTGGGGGAATCTTAGGACTGTTTTCAATAAAGGCATCAATCATATCCCACTTATCGTTGCTTTGTTCAGCAGTATCCGCCGCTGAATCTTTGGTAGGATGCTGATCTAGCCATTCTAAAAACGAACGATTTTCCATGGATGGCTTGGCAACAGGGGACGACTTTTTCTTTTCGGTCTTTGGTTTTGACTTTTTTTTCGCTCTTTTGGGCGTGGGGACTTCTTTTTCTTGGGTGGATTCCTCTATCGTATGAACAGGAGCTGTTTCTATGGATTCAGATTGCTGTAGTGTGGGTTGTTGCAACTCTTTATCCATCCAATCTTTGAAAGCGGCTCGATTGAAGGAAAGAATGGCGGCTCTTTCAATGATGCGTTCTGCTTCTATCCTTTTCTGTGCTTGCGCCGCTTTGGCTAAGTAAGCCCACGGAGATGGAAAATAGGGGTAGTTTTGGGTAAGTTGCTCCAAGGCATCGTACTGAGTGCTACTTTTTGGGTCAAATTCTTGTACAATTGCTTGAAACTCCATTCCTACCATTTTGCTAAGGTATCATTAAATATGTCTTGAGTGATACGCTCAAAAATTTCTTTGTGAGCTGAGTCACGCACATCATACACTTGGAGTTCGGCAGGGAAGTCGTAGAAGAAAGAATAATTTTTTTCCATATCATCTTCTTCGTTTTTACGATTGAAATACCGCAGCTTGACACTCATTTTCAATCGGTTTTGGGCTGCTTTAATTTCAGCTGTTGCTGCCATGGGAGTAACGCTATATTCTGTGATTTCCCCTTCGTAAATGAGATCGCCATCAGAATTGACCAAAGAGAGATTGGTCTGGTTGAGGAGCAGGTCTTGCAGGGCCAAAGTAAAATCACGATCCAAACCGGGTTCTACGGTTGATCCGGGTCGGTTTCCGGCTTGGTTTTCAAAATAGTTTACTTGAAATGTTTCTGTTCCAGCAGGAATAGAAGCTCCTGTAAAGGAGTAGATGCCGCATTGAACCAGCAATCCCATAACAAGAGTGGTTAGCCCGGCCTGAAGCATTAGGGTGGGGAATTTATTCATCCTCTTCATTGAGATCAAATTGTTTGATTTTTCGATAAAGTGTTCGTTCAGAAATACCCAATTCTTGGGCGGCTTTCTTTCGCCGTCCTTTACTGCGCTCAAGGGCTCGGCGGATCATTTCAATTTCTTTTTCTTGTAAAGACAGTGGTTCTTCTTCTTCCACGGTCTCCACAAATTGATACTTATCCTCGGTCTGTGGTTTGGTGATTTCTACGTCTGTTATGCTTGGGTGTGTCACAGGGAGAGTTTCTAGCCTTTCTGGGATTTCCGAAGCATCTTTATCACCATAAATCTTATTGATTAGGGACTGGTTTCGCTCTTTAAACTGTGGCTGTTCCTCGGTTTCTAGAAGGTCTAAGGTGAGCTTTTTCAAATCATTCAAATCGGACTTCATGTCAAAAAGCACCTTGTAGAGAATTTCTCGTTCTGAGGCAAAGTCACTTTTAGATTGTTCGGTATCAACCAGTGCAGGAAGTTGCGAAGTGGTGTTGGGGAGGTAGCCACGAAGCTTATTGGAATTGATGATGCGGTCTTGTTCCAACACTGACATTTGCTCCGCTACATTACGAAGTTGGCGGATGTTACCGCTCCAGCGGTGTTGACTCAAAAGCAGTTGTGCGTTTTCGTCCAAACGCAGGGGTGGCATGCGGTATTTTTCGGCAAAGTCTGCGGCAAATTTGCGGAAGAGCAAGTGAATGTCTTCTTTTCGTTCTCGCAGTGGGGGAATGTGAATCTCCACAGTACTCAGACGATAATAAAGGTCTTCTCGGAATTTATTCTTTTGAATCGCTTCAGTCATTTTCACATTGGTGGCCGCTACAATTCGCACATTGGTCTTTTGAACTTTGGAGGAACCTACTTTGAAAAATTCGCCATTTTCTAATACACGAAGAAGTCGTACCTGCGTGGGTAAAGGAAGTTCTCCCACTTCATCAAGGAAAATAGTACCACCATCAGCTTCTTCAAAGTAACCACTTCGGGTGGAGGTGGCTCCAGTAAAGGCTCCTTTTTCGTGTCCAAAAAGCTCACTGTCAATGGTTCCTTCGGGTATGGCGCCGCAATTTACAGCAATGTATTTGGCGTGTTTTCTTCCAGAGTATTGATGAATGATTCTAGGGATGTTTTCTTTTCCAACACCACTTTCTCCGGTGACTAAAACGGAGATCTCGGTGGCAGCAACACGCAAGGCTTTTTCCAATGCGTGATTGAGCCCGGTATGATTCCCGATGATTCCAAAACGTTGTTTAAGTTGTTGAATCGTATCCATAGATTTCATGTTAGATTCGGTCTGAATATCCTTGTGGAGTTCCAATGAGTGTGGCCGTTGTCACGGAGTCAATACTTACGTCTACTAGATCGCCAATCTGATAGTTTTCTTTGGGAAAGACAGCGACCGTGTTTTGAGTGGTACGTCCACTCCAAAACCCATCAGATCTTTTAGAGGTTTTTTCAATAAGCACACAAACCGTTTTTCCAATAAATTGCTGGGTTCGGTATTTACTATGCTCTTGCTGCAGATCAATGATTTCGTTAAGACGTCTTTTTTTAACGGCTTGGGGAACATCATCCTCAATTTTTCGAGCAGCCGTGGTTCCGGGGCGCTCCGAATAGGCAAACATAAAGCCATAGTCGTATTTGACAAAGCGCATCAGGTCTAGGGTGTCTTGGTGGTCGGCTTCTGTTTCGGTAGGGAAGCCCGTAATCATGTCGTGGGAAATACCACAGCCGGGAATAATTTCTCGGATGTTTTTAATCAACTCAAAATACTCCTCACGGCTGTGCAAGCGATTCATTTTTTTTAAAATGCGATTGCTGCCCGATTGTACGGGTAAATGAATGTATTTGCAAATATTGTCATAGGCTGCCATGGTGTGGAGTACATCTACAGACATGTCTTGTGGGTTGGAGGTGGAGAATCGGATTCTCATTTTGGGATGGGCCTCGGCCACAAGCTGCAAGAGTTTAGAAAAATCCACTGCGGTTTTCTGCTGGAGTGAACTTGCGTTTTTAAAATCTTTTTTCAAACCGCCGCCATACCATAAATAACTGTCTACGTTTTGTCCCAAAAGGGTCACCTCTTTGTAGCCTTCTTTAGCCAAATTTTCAATTTCTTGAAGAATGCTTTTTGGGTCGCGACTTCTCTCACGCCCCCGTGTAAAGGGAACCACACAGAAGGTACACATATTGTCACAACCTCTTGTGATGGTCACAAAAGCGCTAACTCCATTGGATGACAAGCGAACGGGGGCGATGTCTCCGTAGGTTTCTTCTTTGGAGAGGATGACATTCACCGCTTCGCGATTGGCTTCGGCTTCTTCTAAGAGATTGGGAAGGTCTTTGTAAGCATCGGGTCCTACCACAATATCTACGATTTTTTCTTCTTCTAGAAATTTGTGCTTCAACCGTTCGGCCATACAGCCCAAAACGCCCACCTTAACCCCTTTGTTTTGTTTTTTCAAACGCTGAAAATGAGTGAGTCGATTGCGAACTGTTTGCTCAGCTTTTTCCCGGATCGAGCAGGTATTGACCAAAATCAAATCGGCTTCAGTTAAAGAAGTGGTTGTTTGATACCCCTCTTTTTGCAGAATAGAGGCCACGACTTCACTGTCCGAAAAATTCATTTGACATCCATAGGACTCCAAATACATCTTTTTTGCTGTAGGTGTTTTTTCCGTTTCAGGCAACACCGCTCCCTCGTAAGCCATGGGGTCTTTTTCGGAAAAGGCTGCTCCCATAGAATTGGAAGCGTGAAGAAGGGCTTTATTTTTTGTTGTCATCTACTCTGGGTATCATGGATTCAATTGCTTTATGCAGCACACAAAATTAAGTAAAGTATCCTGAAAACTGCAAATTTGTCAGGTCGAATGACAGTCGATGATAAATTCGCAATAGGACTTTAGTTCGGTTGTAAATCTTGTTTTTTAAGAGTAAGAAATGTGATACTTCCAGCCTTCAAAGCTAAAAACTCCAAAAATCTGTCTACTTTTATCGCGTTAAAAAAAGTGTATGGCCAAGAATCTTGTCATCGTTGAGTCTCCGGCAAAAGCCAAAACGATTGAGAAATATTTAGGAAAAAACTATAAAGTAGTCTCCAGTTACGGACACATTTCAGACCTGCCTTCCAATGAGTTAGGGGTTGATGTCGAAAAGGGATTCGTTCCCAAGTACATTGTCTCTTCGGATAAGAAAAAGGTGGTTAGCGAATTGAAGTCTTATGCTAAAAAAGCGGAAACAGTTTGGCTGGCAAGTGATGAAGACCGCGAAGGGGAAGCTATTGCATGGCACTTAGCGGAAAATCTAAAACTCCATCCTGATCAGACGAAACGAATCGTTTTCCACGAAATCACCAAAAATGCCATTCTGAAAGCAATCGAGAATCCCCGTACAATAGATTACAACTTGGTCAATGCACAGCAGGCCCGGCGGGTGCTGGATCGTTTAGTGGGTTATGAACTTTCCCCCGTTTTGTGGCGCAAAGTCAAAGGCGGCTTGTCTGCCGGTCGAGTTCAGTCGGTAGCAGTACGACTGATCGTGGAGCGGGAACGACAAATTCAAAATTTTAACCCGGAACAAGTATTTCGCACCGAAGCAAGATTTAAGACACCAGACAACAAAATGATTCGTGCCCAGTTGATGCACTCCTTTAATGAGTTGGATTTTACAGAGAATTTTTTGAGTCAGAATGCTGGAGCACAATTTGAAGTGGCTAGTTTGGAAACCAAACCGGCTCAAAAAAATCCTACAGCTCCTTTTACCACTTCTACCCTCCAACAGGAAGCATCACGTAAATTATATTTTTCGGTTAGTAAGACCATGACGCTTGCACAGCGTTTGTATGAGGCAGGGTTAATCACCTATATGCGTACTGACAGCGTAAATCTCTCTAAAGAAGCCTTACAGCAGGCTCAAACACAGATTGAAAAACAATACGGTAAGGAGTATGTAAAAACGCGGGTTTATACCACAAAAAACAAAGGAGCGCAAGAAGCCCATGAAGCCATTCGCCCCACTGATTTGTCCCGATCAAGCGTGATTGCCGAGGGCGATCAGGCACGTTTGTATGAACTGATTTGGAAGCGAACAATTGCTTCACAAATGAGTCCGGCAAAATTGGAACGTACGCAGCTTAAGATAAAAGCTTCCGCTCATTCTGAGATTTTTCAAGCCAAAGGAGAGGTGCTTTTGTTTGACGGTTTCTTAAAAGTTTATCTGGAAGGGACGGACGAAGAAGATGAAGAAGCACAAGGTATTCTACCAGCTGTTAGTGTTGGCGATACCCTTGCATTAAATGCACTTCAATCCGTTCAGCGTTTTTCCAGACCCCCCGCGCGGTTTACAGAAGCAAGTTTGGTGAAAAAACTTGAAGAATTGGGAATTGGAAGACCGTCTACCTATGCCCCAACAATATCCACCGTGCAGAGTCGTGGGTATGTTGAAAAAGGAACGGACGAAGGCAAAAAAAGAACCTATCTAGAACTCCATTTAGTAGAACAATCTATTGAAAGAAAACAATGTACCGAACAGGTGGGTGCTAATAAAGGAAAACTTGTTCCTACCGATATAGGTGCGATTGTAAACGACTTTTTGGTGGCGAATTTTGAATCCGTTTTGGATTTTGGATTTACGGCTCAAGTAGAACAGCGTTTTGATGCGATTGCGGAAGGGGATCAGGATTGGTCTAAGATGATTCAAGGATTTTATGACACCTTTCACAAAACGGTCAACCACGTTAAGGAAAACGCCCAACGCGAATCGGGGGAACGTGTATTGGGAATCCACCCCGAATTGAATAGACCCGTGAAAGTCCGCTTGGGGAAATACGGACCCATTGCACAAATAGGAAACCCCGAAGACGAGGACAAACCCGTATTTGCAAGTCTTGTTCCAGGACAACAGTTGGAAACCCTTACCATGGAAGAAGCCTTGGAGCTTTTTAAACTTCCCAAAGATCTTGGGGAATATGATGGGGAAATTATATCTGTCAACAACGGACGTTTTGGCCCTTATGTAAAACTTGGAAAACTGTTTGTCTCTTTGCCAAAGGATACAGCACCAAGTAATGTGGATCGAGAGCAAGCCATAACATTGATAGAAGAAAAGAAAAAAGCCGATGCCCCCATTGCCTATTTTGATGAACTGCCAGTTTCCAAAGGCGTTGGTCGCTTTGGACCTTTCTTAAAATGGAACGGACTATTTATTAATGTCAATAAAAAATACAATTTCGATCAGCTTTCGGATACCGATATCAACACTTTGATTGAAGAAAAAATTCAAAAAGAAAAAGACAAGCTCCTTCAAGTTTGGGAAGAGGAGGGAATCCGAATTGAGAAAGCACGTTGGGGTCGTTCTAATGTCATTAAAGGGAAGCAAAAGGTTGAGCTAGGCAAAGATATCGATGCAGCTAAAATCACCCTTAAAGAAGCAATTGCTTATTTGGAAGCAGCAGCGCCGAAGAAAAAGACACGTAAGAAATCTAAAAAATGAGTGTAGAGTTGTTGGCCCCTATTTCCGAAGAAATACTTTCCAGTATTGGTTTGCTTCCCAAGCAGATTATTGGAAAAACAATCAGTATTCATACTGAAAAGAGTGGGCTTCCAGAATTTAAAAATGCAGACATCGCTCTTATTGGTGTCAGTGAAATACGGAATTCTTTTTTCCCCAACACCCAATACAACCTCTCTGATTTTCGAAAAGCATTTTATCAGCTTTATCCCGGAAATTGGAGCTTAACTCTTGTTGATCTTGGGGATTTGCCCAACGGTGAAACCGTTGAGGACACCTATTTTGCCTTACAGGAAATTTGCACTCAGTTACGACAAACCAATATAATTCCTGTAATTTTTGGAGGTTCTCATGACTTGATCTATCCGTTGTATCGATCTTTTTCAGCAGGCAGTCAGCTGGTGAATTTGGTTTCGATAGACAGTCAATTTGACTTTTCACAGCAAGAAGAATTGATATCGGGGCGCTCTTATATGAGTAAAATCATCATGGAGCAACCCAATTTACTCTATAACTACACCAATATTGGGTACCAGAGTTATTATATTGCTCAGGAAGAACTAGATTTGATGGAGAAGCTCTTTTTTGAATCGTATCGCTTGGGAACTTTTTCTCATGATGTAAGCTTTGCTGAACCCTTGGTTCGGGAGGCCGACATTGTGAGTGTCGATATGAAAGCCTTATCATGGCAAAGTACAGCAGATCCTCAAGGATTGCCCAACGGAATTGACAGCAAAACCATTTGTGCTTTGGCGCGTTATTCTGGAATAAGCGATCGATTAGGGATTTTTGGCCTGTTTGAATTGCCCTCAACTCCGGTTTTTCACCAATTGTTAGCACAAATAATTTGGTATTTTATTGAAGGAGTAAGTTTGCGTTTCGGAGAGTACCCAGTTCTGACAAGCCAAGGTTTTAAGCGGTATACGGTAACATTGTCCGATCGCGATCTAGTCTTTTATCAGAGTGAAGTAAGCGAAAGATGGTGGGTAGAAGTAACAAATGAAAACTATTTAGATAATAAAACAAAAACTACTGCGTTATTACCTTGCAACCTTCGCGAATATCAAGATGCTTGCAACGATATTTTACCCGAAAGATGGTGGAAAGCCACCAAAAGAGGATAACATATCGGCCCTAAATTTAACCTGAGATTAACTAATTGGTTCTGAAAAAATAATTTGGTCAAGCAACCAACCAGTATGAAAAAATTAGTGCTTTTAATCATCGTCGTTTTATCCATAGCTAGCTGTGGAAGAAAAAATCGAGGTGAGCTTATTGGTGTTAGACAAAAGAAGTGGTTTCCAGAGAAACCCTACGGAATGACATTGATTGAGGGTGGAGCTTACATTATGGGAAAATCTGATGAGGATGTAGCACAGCTTCAAAATGCACCCGCACGAACTGTTACGGTTCCTTCTTTTTATATGGACGAAACCGAAATTACAAATAGTGAATACCGACAATTTGTTTATTGGGTAAAAGACTCGGTTGCCTTGGCGCTATTTGCCCGAAAGGCTGATGAGCTTGAACTTACAGGCGATGAGAAAAACACCATTGGTGAGTTTGCCTTTCAAGATGCTGATACCTCCAAATTATCTGAATTCCAAAAGTACATGCGTGCCAATTATTACGACTTAAGTGAAGATGGCTATGCAGGGCGTGCCTTAAATTGGGATGCCGATATCTTATGGGATACTCGTGATTATGTAGATCAAGCCTATGCGGAGATGATGGACTCACTCTATCTCCCACCCGAACTTTGGTACAATGGTGAAATGAAAATAGATGTCACCAAACTAGTTTACAGATATACTTGGTTTGACGCTGAAGCAGCTTCAAAAGAATCTAAGCGCACACGACAACAATTTATTGATCGTAAGCCTTTTATCAAAAAAGAAGAAGTGCAAATTTATCCGGACACGACCGTATGGATCAAAGATTTTATCTACTCCTACAACGAACCGATGCACAACGAATATTTCTCACACCCGGCCTATCAAGATTATCCTGTTGTAGGCGTTTCTTGGAAACAAGCTGTGGCCTTCTGTAACTGGAGAACTCATTTCAAAAACAGTTACCAAAAGTCGCGCGAAAAACCTTTGGTAAACAATTTTAGACTGCCAAGTGAAGCCGAGTGGGAATACGCGGCTCGTGGTGGAATTCCTTCTGGAACCTATCCGTGGGGAGGGCCCTATCTATTGAATGATCGTGGATGTTTCTTGGCCAATTTCAAACCTTTACGTGGGGATTATGCTGTCGATCAAGCAGTCTATACTGTAGAAGCAAAATCATATTTACCCAACGATTACAACCTTTATAATATGGCAGGAAACGTTGCCGAATGGACACGTTCTTCCTATGACCCCGGAGCTTATGACAATGTTGCTTCTTTAAATCCTGACATGTCATTAGAATCCGAAATGCGAAAAGTTGTTAGAGGCGGATCGTGGAAAGATGTGGCGTATTTCTTACGTGTCAGTTCACGAGACTATGAATACGCTGATACAGCCAGAAGTTTTATTGGCTTTAGAACGGTTCAAGATTACCTAGGAACCTCTAATGTGAAAATCAAATAATATCATTATTTTTATACCGAACCTAACTATAGAAAAATGAATGAAAAAACTCTCAACAAACGGTTAAGAAGTAAAATTGCCATGCACATGCTATTTGGAATAGGAGGTGCGGTTGTAATTATTGGTGCACTATTCAAAATCCTTCACTTGGAGATTGGTCCAATTACAGGGGGACTTGTATTAGGATTGGGGCTTGGAACTGAAGCTTTGATCTTTACAGTTGCAGCCTTGAATACTGGAGAAATCAAAGAAGAACACGCAGACTACGTCAAAAAAGTTTCTGGCGGCGGTGGCGGTGCAGCACCCAAAAAAGACGGCAGTCTTTCTTCCAAAATTGACGAGTTAATGAAGGAAGCCAAATTGGATGTCACACTAATGAGCAATTTGACCAAGAGCATTAAAAATCTAGAGGCTACGGCGCAAGCAATTCAGCCAGTGTCTTCTACTGTCAATTCCAATCAAGAATATAGTGATCAACTTCAAAAAGCGGCTAAGACACTTAACGAATTGAACGGTCATTATTCCAAGCAAGTACAAACAGCTGGGACTAGCGCAGCCTTCAATTCTCAGGTTGCTCAAAATGCTGAGCAATTGCGTTTGCAAATGGAATCTCTGTCTGCCAATCTCGCTAACTTGAACCAAGTATATGGTGGAATGCTTTCTGCTATGAACAAAAATTAAGCAGAAGAAATGGCAGGAGCAAAAGAAACCCCCAGGCAGAAGCTGATCAGCTTGATGTACCTGGTGTTCATTACCATGCTAGCCCTCAACGTAAGTAAAGAGGTATTGGATGGTTTTGGACAGATGTTCGTTAAACTCAAGAGTGCCAATGGCCGAGTTTACGAAAGCAATGAAATTTATTACAATAAAATTTCTGTAAACGCTAGAGAGAAAGAAGGAAAATGGGTTGGTCACGAGCGCACCGCGAACGAGATCAAAAAATCTTCCGAAGCTTTTTTTAAGCGTATCGATGAAATCAAAGAAACCATAACCGAGAAACAAAGAGAAAAAGATCCAGACCTTAAGGAATATTCTCAAATGGACAAGGGCGAAGCGCTTGACCTTTTGTTTTTTGACGCGAACGGTGTTGGACCTGGTGGAATTGAATTTGTAGACATGATCAATGATTACAAAATGAGTGTGATTCAGGTATTTGGCAGTCAGTTTCCTCAGTATATTGAGCAAGTTGAAGGACGCTTTTTCACAGGTGATCAAAACTCTAATGTTAAAAACAAGGACGGACAAGACCAACCTTGGTTGTCTGGGAATTATGAAGGTTTTCCACTAATTTCCTCGTTGGCAAAACTCACCATGATGCAAAACGATATTCGTTTGACGGAAAGTGACGTTTTGACCACTCTGATGGGAAAAGAATTGGAATTGGAATCCGGTGTGAATGAGTCCAACTATATCACTCTTTTAAAAACTGAAAAGGGAGCTTATTATCAAGGTGAAACTTTTGATGGTAGTGTGATCCTTGGACGTAAAGGAGGAGCACAAAACCCAAACTCGGTCAATCTAACAATTGACGGTCGTAAATTGGGCACTAATGATTATGATTTGATTGCGGGAGGTGTGAAGTTGAAAGTAACAGCAGGACGCCCTGGTGATCATACAATCGAAGGTGAACTTGTGTTTTTGAATGATGGACAGGAATCCAAAATTCCAGTGAGCCAATCTTTCGCTGTTATTTCGAAGCCTAATTCAGCAGTAATTTCTGCGGATAAAATGAACGTGGTTTATCGAGGTGTAGAAAACCCGATGACCATCTCTATCCCTGGAATTCCTGATAGTAAAGTTAAAGCCACAGCCCCAGGCCTTAAAAGAGCCAAGGGGAGTAAATATGTTATGATTCCTGGAAAAGGACGTGAAATAACAATCAATGCGAGTGGTTCGTTGCCCGACGGACAGCGTGTAAACACAAAATCGAAATTTCGAATCAAGGATATTCCGGCGCCGCGCGGAAGCGTGCGTAAACAATTTGGAAATATTTCTATACCCAAGTCGAGTTTAGGGGTTGCTTCAATTGGAGCTGAGCTTGAGGATTTTGATTTTGACATTACCCTGCAAACTGTAAGCTTTAAGTTTAAAGTGCCGGGACAACCCACAATAACTGTTCGAGGAAACAAGCTTGACGCCAAAGCCAAAAGTGCTTTACGTCGTGCAAGAGCGGGTCAATCGGTTCAGATTTTTGACATCAAAGTCAAAAATCCTAAGAATCCGAACTACCGCTTTAAAAAGGTTTCCCCTGTGATCTGTGAAATTGTCAACTAAGTCATAACATCATGAAACCGATCAATTATTTACTCATCCTGTTTGTCGCTTTCGCGCTGCAATACGCACCGCTGTCAGCCCAAGCCAACTTGCTTAATTCAAGAGTCCCCCAAGATATTGGTAAACTCACAGAATTTCAAGAAGAAACCAATGACGCAACGCCATTGGCCTATGGATATGTAGATGATCGAGATGTTTTGTGGTCTAAAACGATTTGGGAGATCATCGATCTAAACGAGCGGATTAACTTTCCATATTACTACCCAACAGATACACTTAATTTAGGTCCTGACAGACGTTCTTTGTTTGATCTTTTGAAATTGAATCTTAGTAAGGGTAAAATCAAAGAAGTTTACAATTCCTCCTATTTTCAGGAAAAGTTGACCTATGATGAGATTCAGGAAAGCTTAATGGCAATTGACACCATTGAAGCGGGTTATGACCAGTATAATGCAGAAGGATTTGTTGATGAAGAATACATCAACAAACGAAGAATAACCTCTGCTGAGATCAAGCAATTCCGAATCAAGGGTACATGGTACTTCAATAAGCGATTAGGCGAATTGAGATATCGTTTGCTCGGGGTTTGTCCTGTAGCCGCTGACATCAATATTAAAGCTGCTAACGAGGAAGAGGAAGATCTTGTAGAGTTGTTTTGGGTTTGGTATCCAGATGCTCGTGAAACGCTCAATCAGAACAGTATTTTTAATTCTCGAAATTCATCTCAACCCATCACTTTTGATGTGATGCTAAATACCCGAAGATTTAATTCTATCATCTACAAAGAAGAAAATGTATATGAAGATCGCGAGGTCAAAGATTATATCTTTGAAGACGCCCTTCGTCAGTTGTTAGAATCCGAACGAATCAAATCGGTGATCCGAGATTTCGAACAAGATATGTGGAACAACTAATCTTTTTAAGATTCCATAAAGAAAGCGCTGCGGTACCGCAGCGCTTTTTTATTTTTACCCCATGAAGGTTGATGTTGTATTGGTAGGATTTGGTTTGGCAGGTCTGGCAGTTGCGGAACAGCTGCGCCGAGCGGGAAAGTCGTTTGTGGTGATCGATCAGCCACAGCCAGGCGCTTCTCACTGTGCGGCGGGAATTTATAACCCTACCATCCTAAAACGCTACACGATGGCCTGGGAAGCTCCAGCTCTTTTGGATCAAGCCCTGGTTTTTTATAAGGAGTTAGAGTTAGTGCTAGGGGCTTTGTTTCTTCATCCTCTTCCAATTGCTCGCGTATTTAGTAGTATCTCCGAACAAAACCAATGGATGTCCGCCTCCGATCAGCAACAGTTCAAGCCTTATTTGGTGCCTAAAATTCAATCAGAGACACCTGCTGAACTAAATGCTCCTTTGGGCTATGGACAAGTAGTTGGTGTTGGACGTTTGGCTATTTCAGAACTGCTCTTAGCCTATCGAAAACAACTTATTCCAGCGAGTCATTTTCGAGAAGAACCTTTTTTGTATAAAGCTTTCAAAAGCAAAGCGAAATCAATCATTTACAAAGATATTTCCGCTAACCACATTATATTTTGTCAGGGAGCCACCCTTCGTAGCAATCCTTTTTTCAAGGATCTGCCACTTCGAGGCTCTCATGGTGATATGCTCCGAATTCATGCGCCAGGTTTGGATACGCGACACATTTGGAAAAGCCGCCTTTTTGTAGTGCCGCAAGGCAACGATGAATATTGGGTGGGCGCTTCTTTCAATAACCAGCTCAAAGAACCCATTCCAACTGAAGAAGGTAAAGAATGGTTGTTGACCCATTTGAATCGATTACTTACTATTCCGTTTACGGTAATAGCGCATCTTGGACAGGTTCGACCTACTGTTGTGGATCGTAGGCCACTTGTTGGAACGCATCCTGCTGACATGAAACTTCATCTGTTAAATGGATTGGGTTCTAGGGGGGTATTGACCGCTCCTCAAATGAGTGTAAATCTATATCGCTCTATTTTTGAAAACATCTCCTTGCCGGATACGATTTCCATCACTAGATTTGCCGCTGATTCATGTTAAGCGCACAAGATATTTCCGTATCCTTTGGGGGTACAACTTTATTTGAGAGTCTTTCCTTTCGAATTGGGGCTGGTGATCGTGTGGGTCTTGTTGGGAAAAATGGTGCTGGAAAATCGACTTTACTCAAATTAATTGCCCAAGAACAACGTCCCACAACTGGAGATTTTGCTCTTGAGAAACATTGCAGTATCGGCTACCTCGCTCAGGATATTGATTTTGAAGAAGGACGAACGGTATTGGAAGAAAGCTACCAAGCCTTTGCAGAACTCATCGCTTTGGAAAAAAAGCAAGAGCAGATCACAAATGAATTACTGGAACGGACAGACTATGAAAGTGAAGCCTATGCAAGCCTTCTTGTGCAACAAGCCGAAGCCGGAGAACGCTACGAGCTTTTGGGTGGCTATACATATCAAGCAAAAGTAGAGCGGGTTCTGAAAGGACTCGGGTTTCTGGAAACTGATTTTGATCGTCCTACAGAGACTTTTTCAGGAGGCTGGCGTATGCGTATTGAATTAGCAAAATTGTTGCTTAAAGACCACGACATTTTATTATTGGATGAACCCACGAACCACTTGGACATTGATTCTATCGTATGGCTGGAGCAATTTCTCAATAAATATAAAGGAGCCGTTGTGCTCGTTTCACACGATAAGATGTTTTTGGATCAGGTTACGAATCGAACGATGGAAATCATTCAACGACAATTGTATGATTTTAAAAAGCCTTATTCCAAGTACCTCGAAGTTCGTGCTGAACTAAGAGAGAAGCAACTGGCAGCTCAAAAAAATCAAGAGAAAAAAATACAGCAGACTGAACAACTGATTGAGCGGTTTCGTGCCAAGGCCTCCAAAGCTAGCATGGCGCAATCTCTAATTAAAAGGCTTGATAAAATGGATCGGATTGAAATTGATCCGGAAGAAACCGAAGCCATGAAACTTCATTTTCCAGTGAGTAAACAACCGGGAAAAGTGGTTATTGAGACGGAAGGGCTTTCCAAGGCCTATGGAGACCATCAAGTTCTTTCAGAAGTTGATTTACTAATCGAACGGGGTAGTAAGATTGCTTTTGTTGGACAAAATGGACAAGGAAAGTCAACCTTGGCCAAAATTCTAGTGGGGGAGTTGACGAGTAAAGGCCATATGCAGTTGGGGCATAATGTAGAATTAGGCTATTTTGCCCAAGACCAATCACAGCAGTTAGACGGTTCACTAACCGTTTTGGATTCTGCCTTAGACTCTGCAACAGAAGAAAATCGTAAGTCTGTCAGAGATGTGCTTGGAGCCTTCTTGTTTCGGGGAGAAGAGGTGGACAAAAAAGTAGCGGTGCTTTCGGGTGGTGAACGCAATCGTTTGGCACTGTGCAAACTGCTCTTGCAACCTTTTAATCTATTAGTGATGGATGAGCCCACCAACCACCTAGACTTGCAGTCTAAGTCTGTACTCAAAGAGGCGCTTCGAAAGTTCGAAGGCACTTTACTATTGGTTTCTCACGACCGTGACTTTTTGCAAGATCTATGCGATGGTGTTTTTGAATTCAAAAATCAAAAAGTAAAAGAATATTTGGGTGGTGTTGCCGATTATTTGGAGTACAAAAAGCTAGGTTCACTTAAAGAACTAGAGCATGGACAGCCGGAAAAAAAAGAAAAAGGAACGCCCTCAGGAAACGACTATCGAAACCAGAAGCAGCGTAAAAAAATCCAAAACAAGCTTTCCAATGTGGAAAGAGAGATTAAGGGCTTGGAAACGTGGATTAAAGATACAGATGTAGCTTTGGAAATCAATTACGACCAAACCATTCAGCAAGCCGATTTTTTTGACATCTATCATAGCCGTAAAAAATCCTTAGAGACACTCTATGTGCAGTGGCAAGAACTGGAGGAACAATTAGACACCCTAGGCTGATGGAAGAACATCACTTTAAATGCCCTTACTGTTGGGAAGATATTTCTATGTTACTCGACCTATCGCTGCATACCGAAGAATACATAGAAGATTGTGAGGTGTGTTGCAATCCAATTCAAATTCAGTACGCAACAGCAAACAGCACGCTGATGCGTTTTGACGCCAATTCAATAGAGCAATAAATCTTATCGACTGACCATTTGTTTGGTCAGTGTCCAGTGATATCCTTTACTATCGTTTTCTAGGCTCAATCCGCTAGTGAAAGAAATATTTTTCGAGTTCTTTTCACCACCATTGATTTCACTCAACGAGTTCACCTCAGTTTGATTTTTAGAAATTTGAAGTTGTTGAAGCGTGACTTCAGAAGATTGCAATTGTATTTTAGAAATATCTAAAAAGTTAGAAGCTAAAAGGGTAGAGATAGATCCCTTTGAGGCCGAATCGATTCGCATGATTTGCTGATCTTCACTAGGGGTTTTAACGGTTAATTGTATGTTACTAAGACTAAAGTCTCCTTGAAAATCCCCTTGGCCACCAGAAATTTCAATACCACTATCTGACTGCTCGCCAAGCACTACCATGATATTTTTGATTTCTCCAGAGTAGCCTTCATCCAAATCGATCCCGTCATCACCACTGTTATACACCAACAAATTGGACGCGTTTACAGTGCCACCAAAAAATTCAATCCCATCGTCCTGATTGGCATAAACTTCAATTTGATCAATTTGTGTTTTGTTTCCAACACCACATAAGGTCAAACCATTGGATTCACTTCCAGTTCCCATGTAGGTTCCGCCGTAACGAATAGATACATATTTCATAATACCAGAGTTGTCTTCAACATTGGTGCCGCCATAGTAATTGGCCTTATCGCTGGGATCGAGCCCTACATAAAAGGTAGAAACATCACCAGTTTCTGTGGAGATTGGTGCTGTGCCAAGAATAATGATACCGCCCCATAGTCCTTTATTATTTTCGTTTAATAATGATTGGTTTGATTCTTCAACTCGTGTGATATTATCATCAGAAGAGGTGAAAACAATTGGTTTTTCAGGAGTACCCACGGCATTGATTTTTGATCCTTGTGTAATCAGAAGCATTGATGCGTTGGGAAATTCTCCTGGAGCTGCTTTAATAAGCGTCCCCGGTTCAATGGTTAGTGTAGCACCATTGATAACTCGTATTTCTTGGTTTATTACATAAATGTTGTCTGCTGTCCAAGTAGTATCTTCTGAGATACTTCCTTGAACTGTTACTGAAGTAGCTTCCTGAGAGCCACAACTGACGAGACTTGTCACAAGACCAATGCACAATAAACAGCATGAAACTGTTCTTAAAAACCGCTTGCCTTCCATAAAATATAGTTGTTTGTTCTGTTAAAGTTAACCAAACAGGGGATATTTTAAAAATAAAATTTCAAAGCTGTAACATTATTAGCATTAACCTGTCTTAATTTAAACTAACCCAAATCCTATGTTGCCCAAATTTTCACTCATTATTTTTTTACTAGTTTAATGACTTTCGCACAGCAAGATCCCATTGTATTTGATGGTCGATTGGGTGAAGATGAATGGAACAAAGCCCAGCGTTTTAGCATCGATTATGAGATTCAACCAGGGAATAATTCCCCTGCTCCACATAAGATGGATGTTTTTGTACTATACTCTACCACACACCTCTATGTGGGTTTTGATGCCAAAGCAGATATGGCTAACCTGCGGAGTGCTGTTCGTAATCGAGACGATGCCTTTCAGGATGATATTGTCATGTTTGGAGTTGATACTTTTGGCGATGGACGTTATGGAATATCAGTAGGTTGTAACGCAGAAGGGAGCCAAGTGGACACCAAGTTTACGGGCAATGGAATCCAACCCCATTCACCATTTTTTATATCGTGGGCAATAACAACTATCAATTTAACGATCAGTTTGATGCCTATTGTTTGGATGATGCGCAGCTGTATTTAAAATTTCAGTATCAGATCGGTAACTAGCTAAGAGATTGAAGGTAGCGTTCGGCATCCAAAGCGGCCATACAGCCAGTACCAGCTGCCGTGACGGCTTGACGGTATTCTTTGTCTTGAACATCACCTGAGGCAAATACGCCAGGTTTATTGGTGTGGGTGCTTTTACCTTTGGTTATCAAATAACCCGCATCATCCATATCTAGCTGGTCTTTGAAAATATCGGTATTGGGTTTGTGACCAATGGCGATAAACAATCCGGTAATGGCGATCTCGTCGGTGGTGTTGGTTTGATTGTTTTTGATGCGAAGTCCTTCTACCACAGTTTCACCCATGACTTCTTCTACCTCAGAATAATATCGCAGGTCAATGTTGGGAGTGTTGGTGACCCGATGTTGCATGGCCTTTGAGGCCCGCATTTCTCCTTTGCGAACCAACATGGTCACTTTGTTGCAAATATTGGCAAGATAGGTAGCTTCTTCAGCGGCCGTGTCTCCTCCACCCACTATGGCAACGTCTTGACCTTTGTAGAAAAAACCATCACAGACAGCACAGGCTGAAACACCCCCGCCACGGAGTCGTTGTTCGCTCGGAAGTCCAAGGTATTTGGCAGTGGCCCCTGTGCTAATAATTACGGTCTCAGCTTCTACACTTCCGCCGCCTTGAATATGTAGTGTGTGAATGCCTCCTTTTTCGGTAGCAAGATCTACTTTTTCGATATAAGTAATACGGACTTCGGTACCAAAACGCTCGGCTTGCTTTTGAAGTTCCACCATCATGCTAGGGCCGTCCACACCATCTGGATAGCCAGGAAAATTATCAACCTCTGTAGTGGTGGTCAATTGCCCACCTGGCTCCATACCAGTAAAAACAACTGGTTTTAAATCCGCTCTTGCGGCATAAATTGCTGCAGTATAGCCTGCAGGACCACTCCCGATGATTGCTGTTTTGAGTCGCTCCATATCGATTTGTATTTTCAACAAATGTAATCGCTTTCCGGGAAGACAATTCAAATTGTTTATAACAAAAGCTGATTTTTTAATAGCTTGTTCTTTTCGTTATATTTATACCGCTAACAATTGTATGATGCGGTCTTTTATAACGGTTTTTTCGGTTTTATTTTTTTGGAATTGCAATCCTCCAAAACCTTTTACGGCGCAAGAAATTGTGAACAAAAGCTACTCCTTTTATGGGGGGTCTCTTTGGGACAATATCCATTTGCAATTTCAATTTCGAAAACATCGTTATACCCTTTTTCGCAAAGCCAATCAGACCGTTTACACACGCAGTACTATTGCAACTCCCACAGTAGTTGATTCATTGTTTGGTTCTGGATCGTTCCGTCGTTCGGAAGGTGACCAAGCGGTTGCCTTATCGGACAGCCTTCAAAGTGTGTACAGCGAATCGGTAAACTCGGTCTTGTATTTTTTTCAAATTCCGCGAGTGCTAAATGATGCTGCCGTGGTCAAACAACGTTTGGCTGATATAGAATTGAAAGGAAAAAAATACCATACCCTAAAAATCACTTTCCGGCAGCAAGCTGGGGGAACTGATTTTGAAGATGAATTTCGATATTGGATTGATGCTGAAAGCTTTGCAGTGGATTATTTGGCCTACAACTATATTACGGATGGTGGAGGGATTCGTTTCCGGTCTGTGAGTGAACGATTTGAAAAGTTTGGAATGCGTTTTCAGAACTACACCAATTACAAGCCTTTGCTAAAAGACACTCCCCTAGACAGTCTCCCACGCTTATTTACAAGGAAGCAACTGATTGCGGTTTCACAAATCAACAATCTGCAAATAAAGAAGCACCCCCTTTAGTGAATCGCTTCTATTTTATAGGCATACAGACTCCCTTTGCGATTAGGTACAAACAAAGAATCAGTGAAATAGCTGGTTCTTTTCTCATGGAGCCAAAGTCCTGTTTTAGATTCTTGTTTGTCGTTGATGATCAGGCTGTATCGGTTTTTAAAAAAGACCCCCGTTGCTTTTAAAAGATAGGTCTTTGCATCAAAGAAAAACGACCAACGATCCGTTTGTCCAGGATAACGTAAGGCTAGGTGATGTACCTCCCAACCGTTAAAAAGTGTTTGGGTGCCTTGGTAGCTAAGTTGAGGATTGGATTCTAACAGTCGAAAAGGTTGCCAAAAAACAAACTGAGCCGCGTCTAATTTTCGACTTATTTTGGCCAAAAGTATAGTATCAATCACAGCAACTCCGTCTTTTAAGAGCGTGGTTCTTTGCCGTTTTTTTTGTGCCTGCCAATGCACACTGTCTTTTATCCAAAAAATACCGGACGTCCCTTTTTCAAAATCTATGGAATGGTTTTCGACTTGGGTACTGAGCGTATCCCCTTGTTCGGAGAGTCTCCAACTGGTTTTTTCGTAGTCAATCTGTTTGAGCTTTTGGTAGCTTGATCCCCCGTGGGCTTCTTTGGCTTTGGAAAGAATTTTTTCTGTAGTGCTAGGGGTGCAGCCTATCAAAAGAAGAAAAACCCCAAAAAACCCCACAGTTTTTATGGGTTTAAAAACACAAGCGGGAGTTAAAACTGTAATCATCAGATCGGATATTCTTTATGAAATTATACCATGCAAGGTGCTACACTTTATTTTTACACGATTGATTTTTCCTTCTCAAAAGATAGAATATTTTATGTGTAATTTGTCGTAAAAATCATCATGGTCAAACTACTCCACCCTTTGTTTATTGTTTTATTGATTAGTACAGTAAGTTGGTCCCAATCCTTTGAGAAGGACTCTTTGTCGATTGTCTCGATTTTGCATGCTCAAGAAAAAGCATGGAATTCATTTGATATTGATGCTTTTATGGATGGTTATTGGAGAAGCCCAGACTTGGTCTTTTGCGGTGCTAAGGGTCCGGTCTATGGCTGGGAAGCAACCCGGGATCGGTACAAAAAAACCTATGACAGCCAACAAAAAATGGGACGTTTGCAATTCACAATCCTCAACATGCAAGCATTTCAACCTGATGTAATGCAATTGATAGGGCGTTTTGAATTGATTCGAAATCCAAAAAACGCTTCTGGTTATTTTACACTTTTATGGAAACGGTTTGAAGGACAATGGAAGATTGTAAGCGATCATACATCAGCCAGTCAATGATTTATAAGTCGAAATATGTATTTGGAAAAGGCTCTTCCTTCAATGTGAAATGCCACCACTCTTTTGCATAGGTGCGAAATCCATGAGCAACCATTAGTTCTTGCAGAAAGCGACGCTGCGCCATTTGTTTTGGGCTGATTTGCGTGGTTTCATACCATGAGATAGATCCGAAAAAATCCCAAGGGCTGCCCATGTCAACCTCTTTTCCTTGATTCACTCCAGAGGTGTAAATAATCGTTAAATCAACAGTGCTTCCTCGGCTGTGGCCCGAACGTTTGGCAATGTATCCTCGATCAAACAATTCATCTTTTGGCAGGTTGGGGTAATATTGAGCTTTGGTTAGGGTGTCGGCAGGGTCTACTGACCAAGCGATAAAATCATTGACCGCACGTTGAGGACGATACCCGTCAAAAAGCTTTAGTCCCATTCCTTGTTGGGTCAACTCTTGTTGCACCTTTTGCAAGGCGACTAAGGTTTTTATTGTTAACACTTTTTTGGGCTGTTCATATCCTTTTATAGGTCTTCCCGTAAAATTATCCGAACCAGCATAGCGCAATTCGAGCTGAAGTTTGGGAAGGTAGTCGGCAATCTGTCCAAATCCTTGAGGTAGGGCTTGCGCTTGAAACAGATTCCACTGTATCAGACAAAGGAGAATTAGAGATTTGATAGGAGGATTCACGTTAAAAGATACGACCAGGATTGAGTAGATGTTTTGGGTCAAACAGATTTTTTAAGGATTTCATAATGGCAATCTCAGTTTCCGAGCGACTGGTATAGAGATAGTCCTTTTTGTGTAGCCCAATACCATGTTCGGCGGATACGGAACCATTGTTCGCTTTTAGAGGCGCATAGACGATTTCATTGATAGCTTCGCGTGTAGCATCCGACTCGTTTTCTTTTCCGATAATGAAATGAATGTTTCCATCGGCCACATGGCCAAAGGCAAAGGCATGACTAACCCCCGGAAGGCTCTCCAGCTGGGATTGAATTTCAGCAATAAGAGGGCCTATTTTTGGAATGGGTAGGCTGATATCAAAATGCTGGTCGTATTTTCCTTGGGAGGCCAAGATCGATACATCTTCACGAATTTGCCATAAATGATTCAGATCGCGGTCGGTGTTCATTAGTGCTGCATCGGCAATCATTTCGTTTTCAAGCGCGTCTCCAATGAGTGTTTCCAGTTGGTCATAGTCTTTTTGCACATCGCTTCCCAAGCATTCCACAAAAATATAATAAGGATACTCTTGAGGTAAAGGCGGCTGTTGTTGGTTGAGGGTTTTCGTCATAGTGGTGTAAGTGTTTTGCCACATCAGTTCAAAACCGGTTAAACTTCCACTGAGATTTTTTTCTAAATATTTCAGGAGGTTGATGACTTGCGGATATTGATTTACTGCTACAAGTGCGGAAACCCTACTTTTGGGGGCTTCAACCAATCTTAGAATTACTTTGGTGACTACTCCTAGGGTGCCTTCAGCTCCGATAAAAAGTTGTTTTAGGTCATAGCCTGAATTGTCTTTCAGGATTTTTTTGAGCGAAGAAACGATACGTCCATCCGGCAATACGGCTTCCAATCCAAGGACCATTTGCCGTGTCATCCCATAGCGAAAAACGCGAAGGCCTCCGGCATTGGTAGCAATAGCCCCTCCGATTTGAGCCGATCCTTTGGCTCCAAAATTCAAAGGGAGGAGAAGGTCGTGTTCTGCGGCGCAATCGATAAGGGTTTCCACGATCGCTCCCGATTGGGCGGTTAGGGTTCGGCTTTGCGAATCCATTTCTTCAATAGCATTCATTCGATCCATAGCAATGACCACCTGATGGGGCTGCACTTCAGTGCTTCCTACCAGATTGGTCAATCCCCCGTGCACCACTATTTCTTGATTAGCCTCCGAACAGGCTTTGAGAATTGCGGCAACGTCTTCCGTAGATTCGGGAAGCACAAGCGCCACCACATCTAGAGAGGCGTCCATTTTCCATATATGATAGGTGCGTTGTTGGAGCTGTTCCCCAGTTAGTATTTGATGGGCTTGGAGCAAGCTGCCCAGTTTTTTTACGATTTCAGATTTGTGCATAAATCGAAAAATAAATAAAGGTTTTATATATTTAAAGATACATAACCTAATAATGATGGAACGCCCCTTCTATTACTTTTTGGAATTTTCA
>QXYU01000033.1:13853-15366 GCA_009886755.1 Flavobacteriaceae bacterium | reverse complement strand
AAAGCAAATGATTACGATCCTGATGGCGATCCTATTGCCTTAACATTAACATCCAGCCCTACCTCTGGAACTGTAAGTGTTTCTTCTTCTGGTGAACTTGCGTATGATTTCGTCAGCGAAGGTTTCTTTACAAATACGCAAGAAACCAGTACTGTTGATTCCGAAACACAAAACGATATTGACTCTGATAGTGACGGAATCAGTGATGAGCTAGAAATTAACATTGGAACAGATCCCCTTGAGGAAGACACCGATGAGGATGGTTTATCAGATGGTTATGAGTTAAATATACTTGAAACCAATCCATTAAGTCCCGACTCTGATAATGATGGGATTCATGATGCTGAAGAAGAAAGTTTAGGGCTTGATCCTTTGGACCCTGATATGGACGGTGATGGGCTGATTGACGGAGAAGATTTTGATCAGGATTCTGTCATTAACTACTTTGATCAATGTCCACAAACTCCTGGACTGGCCGAAGAAGACGGCTGTTCCTCACATAGTCAAAACGATTCTGATGGAGACGGAATTGAAGATGAAAATGATAGTTGTCCCCAGATATTTGCACTCACAGATGATGGTTGTCCACAAACCAGTGATACCTCAGGCAAAAGTTCCGCTACAAAACCTAAAGGAAAAATTAAGCCAAATACGAGCCTAACCAATAAGGTCATTATTGTGGGCACCCGACAAATCGACACATTCAATTATAAATTAAATGATGGCACCAGTGATAGTGATACAACCACTGTTACTGTAATGAGAAAGTTTGTCACTACTGCAACCCCTACCGTGGATACCGATGGAGATGGGGTCACGGATGTTGATGAAATTAATGATGGTACGGATCCCAACGATCCCGATTCCGATGATGATGGTGTAAGTGATGGAGAAGAAAAAACCGATGGAACCAATCCCAACGATCCCGACTCCGACAATGACGGGCTCTCCGATGGAGAAGAAGACACCAATGGCACCGATCCCAACGATCCTGATTCGGATAATGACGGGGTCAATGATGGGGAAGAAGTTGGAAACGGAACGGATCCCAACGATCCCGATTCCGATGATGATGGTATCAATGACTCCAATGACATCTGCCCTAACGATCCAGGATTATTTACTTATTCTGGGTGTTCCAATCCCGATCCTGATGAAGACGGCGTTAGCACAGAGGACGAAATCAATAATGGTACCGACCCGAATGATCCCGACTCTGATGATGATGGACTGACCGATGGAGAAGAAGAAAGCAACGGCACCGATCCTAACGATCCTGATACCGATGGAGATGGTATCACTGATGCAGATGAAATAGATAACGGAACCGATCCTAATGATCCTGACACAGATGATGATGGTGTCAATGACTCAGTTGATATCTGTCCTACAGAACGAGGTGTTTTTCTTTATTCAGGTTGTTTAAGTCCTGATCCTGATGAGGATGGTGTGAGTACTCAAGACGAAATTGATAATGGCACCGATCCTAACGATCCTGATTCTGACGATGACG
>QXYU01000033.1:0-13753 GCA_009886755.1 Flavobacteriaceae bacterium | reverse complement strand
CCGTCAATAACGGTTGTTCCGATTCCGATCCAGATCAAGACGGTATTGATACGCAGGACGAAATCGATAATGGCACCGATCCTAGCAATCCAGATACTGATGGGGATGGTGTCAATGATGGGGACGAAATCAAAAATGGAACCGATCCGAATAACCCCGATTCAGATAACGATGGGCTCAATGATGGTGAAGAAATTGACAATGGAACCGATCCGAATAATCCCGATTCAGACAACGACGGATTAACCGATTTTGAAGAGACAATCATTGGTACCAGTCCTAACACCTATGACACTGATAATGATTGTATTTCTGATTATCAAGAACTCGTCAAAGGAACCGATCCCTTGAGTGTAGACTCAGATGGTGATGGCATCACCGATTGTACGGACGAGTTACCCTTGGATCCAGAAGAATTGCTGGATTCCGATGGGGACGGTATACCCAACAGTGAAGATACTGATGATGACAATGACGGATATCCTGATCAGATCCTTACCGGTACTCCTTTCATCTTGAATGGAGAGCTTGTAGAAATTCAATTTGACTTATTCCCAACCGATCCTAACGAATACGCAGACTTTGATGGTGATGGGATTGGAGATAATGAAGATCTGGATGATGACAACGATGGCATTCCTGATATTTATGATAGTTTCACAGTATTGGATGAAAGTTTTGATCCTTTTGGAGAACCCATAGATCCCAACTCAGAGGTCATCGAAAGAACCTACACCAGCCCTGTTGTTGAAATAGACAAAACCGTTTATCCTTCCCCTGTGCTAACCCCAGGAGGGAATAACCTTACTGAAGCTCGGTGGACGATTCGAGGAATCGAAAACAATCCTGGTTCCATTGTAGAGGTCTTCAATAGAAACGGACAACAAGTATTTAAAAAAGTTAATTACCAGAATAACTGGGAAGGCGAATTCAACAATGAAAGACTTCCGAGTGGTTCTTATTTCTATAAAATATATATACCTGAAACAAATCAGACTCTGGTAGGATGGTTATTTATTACTTATTAATATGAAAGATAATCTTAAAAATAGGATCCTAGAATTGTATCCTAAGTTTCCGAAAAAATTACTCGATATGCATCCCAACTTGACCAGTTCGGAAGTAGAGCTTTGCCTTTATTTAAAGTTTAATCTTACGGACTATGAAATTGCAGAAATGATTAACCGTAATAAAAGAACTATTGAAACCAAACGCTACCGACTTCGAAAAAAGCTCAACTTGAAAAAAACCGAGCGTTTGAATACTTACATTTTAAAGCTATAATTATGAAGCCTATTTTATTCTCCTTGATGGCTCTTATGCTACTTGGCTGTCTAGACAAAAAAAACACCGCGGTCGATCCCCTGGTAGAAAAACAACTTTTTCTGGAGTTGCAATTACAAGCCGAAGTACAGCTGGTAGGAAAATGGAAAGTGCGGAAAAAAACTTCTGGTTCCCGTTCTAATTCCACACAGAGTAAGTCATTCCTTGCCAATTGTTCTATTGAAAATTTTGAAATGTTTGGAAACCAAAATTTCATCATCAAAACTGTGGATGATAATGGGAATTTCAACTTTGTTACAGGACAATATTACAGCTATTTTGAATCTGTAGTAATCCAAGGAAAAATCCCAAGGATTTACTTGTTTGCTGCGGATTATGACCTAAAGGATACTGTGGATTTTGAAGCCGCCTTAGGCTCCATAGAAAACCTTGCCTTTACTTCCGATGGGATAGAGTTTGACTATATCCCCGGCAACTCGGATCTATGCCTCAACGCTCCCTATACCTATGAAGCTGCTAAAGAAGAGAAATTAGACGTTGATGGACTGGGAGAACAAGCCACAAATTTATTCCTAGATTGGAATCTGAAAAACTTGGTGGTTACCGTAAATGGTTCTGAGCTTTCCGATTTTCAATGTGAAATCATTGCCCAAAGTTTTGAAAATTGTTTTGATGAAAGTTGTACCATTCCTAGTTATATCAGTCTTAGTATTACCGAATACGGAAGCTATTATTGGAAGTATCGTGATGTTAACAATAGCATAGTTTCTATTGAAGATGCCTTTTGGAAATTTGACGAACGTGACCCAACTGCACAAACATTTTTGATAAAATACGATGCATTGAAGCCCTGGGATCTAGGGAATATCATTAAAATTATTAGGTTGGATAGTGCCACTATGGAACTCTTAGAAACTCGTGATTCGCTTGAGTATCGATACCTCTTTACGATCAATGACGTTGAAAATTGTACATTCTAGGAAAAATTAAACAACATATCGTATGATTGTTTCCAACCAGCGATTGCTTTCCTTAGACCTTTTACGAGGACTCACTATCATCTTTATGATCATCGTGAACGATCCCGGTTCCTGGGATCATGTGTATCCTATATTACGCCATGCCTCCTGGAATGGCATTACCCCCACCGATTATATCTTCCCACTATTTTTGTTTATCATGGGATGTTCGGTAGTGTTATCCATTGATAAACAACGGGCGCAATTTTCACGGCAAACCTTGCTCAAAAAAATCCTTTTTCGAGCCTTAAAAATCTATGCTGTCGGGATCTTTCTTTGGCTTTGGCCCGCTTTTGAATTGGATCGTATTCGATGGGTAGGTGTATTGCCCCGCATCGCCTTGGTCTATTTGGCCTGTGCCTTACTGTATTTATATACCACCCAACGAACCCAACGCATCACCACAGTCGGAATTCTTATCGGTTATTGGATTATCATTTGTTATGTTCCCATACCCGGCCTTGGAGCTCCAGATATATCCATTCCTGAAAAAAACTGGGCGCATTACATTGACAGTCTTTTACTACCAGGAGTCCTATGGCAAAAAACTTGGGATCCTGAAGGAATACTCAGTACCCTTCCAGCCATTGCCACTGGATTGCTAGGTGTTTTTGCAGGTAAAATATTACAACAAAAGGATTCGACTCTTCAAGACAAATTAATTCCCTTGTTTTTGATGGGAACTCTCTTGCTATTCTTGGGCGATATCGGTCAGTATTTTTTTCCTCTCAACAAAAACTTATGGAGCAGTTCATTTACACTACTAACCGCTGGCATTGGTTGTCTGGGGCTTGGAGCTTGTATTTACCTTTGTGATATCAAAGGATGGGGAAAGCATCTTAAAATGGCTCACGCCTTTGGGGTTAACTCCATTTTTTCATATGTGTTGGCCAGCCTTTTCTATTTGTTGTTTTACAGCGATCGCCTTTGGAGCGTTGGTCTAAACGAACTCTTTATGACCCATTTAGATGTGGGCTTGGTCTCAAAAAAGTTTTTATCTCTTAGCTATGCCCTCCTCTACGCAGGAGTCATCTGGATTCCTACCCAATACCTCTTCAAAAAGAAAATTTATATAAAATTGTAGTATCCTACTGGAGCGTTGCCATACACTCGATCTCCACCTTGGCTCCTAGGGCCAATCCACTTCCAGCAAATGCACTCCTAGCGGGAAGTTTATTTGGTGAAAAAAACGCTTTGTATGCTTTGGACATGGCAGGCCAATCCTTAATATCGGACAGCATGCAGGTGCACTTAAATACATGTTCCAAAGAAAGGTTCATCCGTTCCAAAAGCGCTTGAATGTTTCGTAACGCCTGCGCTGTTTCTGCAGTAATACCTCCTGAAACGACCTCATTTTTGGCGTTACTACCAATCTGTCCCGAAAGGTAAACCACATTGTTTACAATGGTGGCCTCGGAAAATGGCATCTCCTGCGCCAAATGTTCTGGGCTATTGATGTATTGAATCTCCTGAGCATTCATATAACCACTGCTAAACAACAAGACAATAACTATTTTTTTGAGTATTCCCACCAGCAGCAGCAACCGCATTTTTGTTTTTGAATCCATAATTCATTCGTTTATTTGAACAAGATAGACAAACCAAGGCAGCTTAACACAAACCGACCCATATTCAAAATAAATTGTAAATTGAATTCATTAACCATAAACATTTTTATAATGAAAAGACTGCTTTTAGTTGTGGCATTGCTTGGAATTACCTTTTCCACCTATGCTCAAAAGAAAGAAATGGCACAAGCATTTGAAGCCAATTTTGAAATTACTTCCGCTAAAACCATAGAAGCCGGTAAGTATGAATGTACTGCTTCCGGACAGGCTGGTCCTTATGGAAGAGTGTATGTCACCTTTAACTTTACCAATAAGCTCAATAACACCAAAGGATTGGGTGAGTTTACGGGTTTTGGATGGTCACAAACACCTGAAGGAATTACAGAAGCCACCCTTCAAGGGATTACCCGAAATGAAGATGGAAAACTTATTGGCTATAGTTATGATGCACTTACCAATGGAAAAGTCATGCAATGGCGTGGAGAATTCGACTTTGTTGCAGGAAACATCAAACTCAAAGTCAAGGAAGTCCAATAAACGAACTCCCTATGCATTTAAAAGCCCTCCTTTGTGAGGGTTTTTTTATGCATTCCTATTACATTTTCCAGAAAGGAATGATTAAGTCTTTATTCAGATAGGGTTCCTTCACCTCTCCAGAAGCCCAGTTGATCTCTTTTGGTAAATAGACCCCCACAGTAAGTAAGTGTTTTCCAGGTTTCATCTGGGTAAGGTCAATGACAGCCAGTATCCCCTGTGCTTTCCTTTGAGGGTGCTTATAAAACCAAAAATCAGTTCCCATAGTCAGGGTTCCATCAATAAATAGCTCAAATCGCTGCGCATGACAAGAGAGTGCCTTTTCGGGATCCAAACGAAAGGTGTCCCTGTTGAATAAAAATACACCCGTTTCTGCTGGAATCAAATCAGGACAGAGATTTTTAATGATGGGGTCATCTGCTGTGGAAAGGTAAGGCAGGAAAACCTCCAAATAGTTTTTCTCTATCTGTAAAGAAGGAAGTGATGCTTGTTGCAAAAATGTATTTTGATCCCAAGTGTCATCATAAAAATTGGTCTCAATCGTCTGATTGAGCGCATAGGAAGGAAGGTATTTATGCGTTTCAATAAATATGTTATTGTAAATGAAAAACAACAATCCATAAGGAATCAAAAACAGCACCACCTTCCGCCCAAATTTATTGTCAATCAAATTGTAATAGAGCGGACGATAGATAAACGATAGTGTGATGAGACTATAGAAAAGGTATAAGGGGAAATAGAGCCGTCCTATTTTAGGAAGCTTCTTTAACCATCCCAAAGTGATAAAATCAATTAAGTAAATCCCTCCTCCAGCAAAATAGACAAAAACAACTCCCTCAAAAAAGGTATCCATCGGCGGTGGACTCCATTCCGAAAGAAGAATCAATCCAGAAGCAAAAAAGAAAAAAAGACCCGTAGAAATAATGACAAAAATGATCAGAAATGTAAACCCAAAAATGGAACTACAGAGTTTTTCGAGTCGATTAATAAAGGTGTCAAAATTGATAATTCTGTGTTCCAAAAAGGATTTGAATTTGGGGGTTAATTCTAGAGAATCAAAATCAATATCTCCAGATACATAGCGCAAGCCAATCGTACTTACCCAAAGGCCTCGAAACATCACATGCACAATCAGGTTAATCAGCAGTACAAACCACGATCCGATCAGGATAATACTCGGAACCGTTAAGGCCAGATCAATGGCAATAATACCTGTTGAAGTGACAGACGAATTATAGATAAATAGATTTAAAGGATCACGCGCTCCCACCAAAAGAAAAATGGCAAATCCAGAAATGAGTAATTCTAAATGCCAGCTTTCTTGTTGAAGGATTTCCAACCAATTGGATAGCGTCTGTTTTTCTTTTTTCTTCATTTTCTGCAATCGCCCTTTGTCGATTTCCTTTGGTACATCTCAAAAGATGCTGGAAAATCAAAATGGCTTGATTTATGGTCGTTCCTAAGATAATAATAAATGACCACTCCATTTGTTTTGATTCGAAAGGGATAAAAATTAATCCTATCTTTAATTCGCCCCAAGTAAAAACCGCACATGAAAAAGATACTCTTCGCATTTTTACTTATCGGCACATTCATCCAGTGTTCAAAAGGAGATCCCTCTGCAACTTTCAACCTTCTCTCATTAGAACAAAACTTTGGACCTCAGGCAACACAGGTCCCATTTGAGGGTCAGTACGCTTTTTTTAAAGATGTTTCCTATGGTACAAAGCCCCAAAACAAATTAGATATACTACTTCCTTCAAAATCCGATATCAAAGGAGTGGTGCTCTATTTTCACGGTGGTGCCTTTCTCTTTGGCACCAAAGAAGATCTATACCTAAGCCCTTCAAAAGAGTTTGTCCAAGCCCTTTTGGCAGCTGATATTGCAGTTATTAATGCTGCTTATACATTTATCAATGACAAACAGTCCGAAGGAGTTCTTACTGCCTTAGAGGAGGGAACTCAAGTCATTCGATTCGCTGAAAGCAATGCTGCACTGATGGGAATTCCTTCTCAGCAAATCGTGCTCGCTGGTATCTCTGCTGGAGCAGGAATTGCCCAATGGAACGGTTTTCGTAACGAAACCAATGAGTCTATCCGTGGAATCGTAGCTTCTTTTGCGCAAAGCAGTTATGACCTCTACGAATGGGAAAAGCTGTTTTCCAATTACTCCGTGGACAGCCTTCGAACCAAATATGAAGAACTGGACGACCTTTTCACCGACTTCTACAACGGAGATGCTAGTGAAGAAAAAAGAGCTTTGTTGGATTATCGGAGCTTTATGGATGCTAACGATCCTTCTCTTTATGTATTCAATCCCGTCTATGAAGATGCTTTTATAGATGCCAACGACTCCTTAGATTTCAATGTGCTGTTCCATAGTGTCAAACATGCTGATTATCTACGTCAAAAAGCGTTAAATGTTGGTCTTGACTTTTCGGGTAGCTACAAGGAAGCTCCTGAAACCTTTATCAAACGGGTCCTATCAGAGTAATTCTTCCTATCGCTTGAATTGAAGGGTGCAGTAAAAAGTTCGCGGCTCCGAAGGAATGATCCCAGGACCGGGGTATCCCGTAGCACGACGGGTGAAGTACGTGGCATCCAAAAGGTTATTGATTCCTGTTTCCAAACGCCAATTCTTAAATCCATAGGCCAGCGAAAAATCTACAACGCTGTAGGCAGGTATACTTCCCTCAATCCCCCGTTGATTGTCTAAAACATCTTGTGGTGCATTGGTGGCATCCGTAAATTGTTCTGAAAGATGCGTTAACAGCAGGCTTGAACTGAGGTTTTTCCAGCCTAATTGAAGTCCTGTTTTCAAATTTACTTTTGGAATAAATTCTACTTGATTGCCTTTGACTCCAACAGCGTCAGAAGCGATATATTCAGAATTTGTCAATGCAAGATTGGTAAAGAAATTTCCGCGAAGTGTCTGTTCTGAAAGTGATAATACCTTTACCAAATTCCAATCTAGCATTGCCTCCAGACCGTAAATAAACGCATCCCCAATATTTCCACGTCTTCTTTTGATGCTATTGTCCTCCGCGACAAAAAGAACTTCCCCCAAGCGTTGATTGTATTGCAGTCCAAAAAGGCTAACATCAAAGGAAAGTTTATCTGCGTAATTCCCTCGAATTCCCAGATCCGTCGTCATCCCTTTTTCATCCGTGATATTATTATCAATAACATAGGATGGATTGGTCACTCGGATATCGCTAAAAGTCACCGAGCGAAAGTTTTGACTCAGATTGGCATAGCCCTCTACGGATTTTGAAAAATCATACGCAATTCCAATTCCTGAAAGCACAAATCCTCTTTCAAAAATTCGATCATCGGGAATACTCTCATTTAATATTACATTCTCCGCTAAATCAAGAACTATGTTTTGAAAATTACCATCACTTTCCGTCTTGATATATTCCGCACGAAGCCCAGGCGTAATGCTCAATTTTTCTGTAATTGGAAATATATTTTCAGCAAAAAAAGCAAGGTTTTGATTGGGAAAAAGAAAACTTGCCTGTCTTTCATAATTCGGGAAATCAGTGGTCGCAAAACTAAAATTGGGATCTCTGCCATTACTCCCTGGGCCTTGTTGCTGGGTGTTATAAGTGCAGTAAAACTTGGCCCCTAACAGTAATGCCGCTTTTTTATTTTTCAAGTTATAGCGATGGAGCCAGCGTGTTTCAACCCCCCAATTTTGAAAATGATCCACCAATAATTCTCTTGGATAGTCATCGGCATCTGACTGTGAAACTCGGTTTTCACGAAACCCAACCGCCTCTCGACTCGCATCCAAACCAAAAAACTGTACACTGAGATCCGTATTAACTGAAAAACGATGGTCCACTCGAAAAGCGTACAACTTCCAATCCACATCAAACCAGTTTCGCGCGCGGTTGCTATAGTTGGGGTTTTCGTAGAACTGCGCATCTGTGAGCCCTCCCGCTTGCTGAGCCAAATAATTAAAATAGCTGACTTCTGCCGTGAGTTTGGTTTCCTCTGAAAGTTGATAACTCAGATGTGCATGGGTGTTTCTGCTACTATAGGCCGAATGGGCTCGCCACCCCTTCCCTTCTTTATAGTTGTGATAGGTATAATATTTTAACTTGCCTTGGGTTCCACTTAAACTGCTAAAGTGTGTGATTAAATCATAGGATCCTATGGTTTGTCGACTGATCAATTCCAAGGGCTTTTTACTTGGCTTACGAAACCGGAAATTCACCAAACCGCCAAACTGTGTGCCGTATTGTAAGGAAGCTGCCCCACGAATAATCTGAATTTCAGAAAGCGCTTCTGCTGGAGGAGTGTAATAACTTTCCGGATACCCCAATACATCGGCACTGATATCGTAATTGTTTTGACGCGTATTGAAATTAGCCGATCGACTTGGGTTCAGTCCTCGTCCGCCAATATTCAACTGAAGACCCGCATCACCATTTTCGTATATATTGAGTCCCACGACTTGGCTGTAAATCTGTCTTGGTGCATTGGCCGCAAGATTTGCTGTTAGTTGATTCAGTTGAATGACTTCATTTTTCTTACCCGCATACAAAGCGGTTCCTTCCACTTTCTTTAAACTTCTCAGTGCAAAAAGCTGTTTACGTCTTTGCCACAAGACCACTTCGGATAGGTTTTCCGATAAGGGTTCCAATGCGATATTAATCTCAGTGGTTTCTGCCACCGCAAGCTCAATTTCTTTTACAGTATAGTTATAACTGTAAATCACCAGCTTGTAATCCCCTGAGGGAAGATTGTTAAAAATAAAGCTCCCGTCCGATGCGGTCTCTTGTACGGCCCCTGTTTTAGTTAGATACACCTCTACAGCCGCCAAGGCTTGGTTGGTTTGGTCAACAACCTTTCCCAATAGGGTCCATTGAGCAAATAGGTTGGACGTGCCAAACAGCAGCAAACAAAGAATCCTAAATCCCCTCAATCGCATCGTTAAATGGTAAAATCCATGTTTTATGTCGGAATGATTCTTTTTCAACAGATAGATTCACGTTGGGATCGATGAATGGTTGGCTTAAACGACCATTTAAAGATACGTAGGATTCTACATACACTTCAACATTTTGATGGCCTTGTTTTGAAAAATGCTCCGTGAGGAAATGGGCGTATTCTAAAATAAAATCAGGTTGAAAACTCATCTGTTTTTCTTGAAAGGCTGTCAAAAAATCGGAATTGTCAACATAAAATCGTTTTCCTGATTGGCCGTCAACTATTTTGAATTGTGCATAGCCCGTTTTTTCCATCAACATTACCCGCCACGAAAATCGATACCCTTCCTCGGTCCAAAACAATTCCTCGGGATACAAAAGGTAGCGCCATGGAAAAAGCAGTTGAAAGAGAAGCAATCCTGCGACAATATAGGGAGCCATCAACCCTTTGAATCTTTTTTGATGCGATTCTGGTTTCTTTTTTTGGATAATAGGGGCGCTCCATGATCCCGTAAAACGATGCATAAATGCAAGAATTTTTTGATGCAAAGATGGATCAAAAAACACAAGACTACTCACGATCATGATGTAGGGAAACATCCCGATGGGAAACAAGATTCCAGTCATCAAATGAAACAGTATAACAAATACGAAAGCGAATTTTCGTGTGGGGCGCCATAACAATAAAAACGGGATGAACAGATCGTACAAAGCACCTGACCAGCTAGAGAAATAATGAACCCATTCTTGTGTGAGAAAATTCCCCAGGAAAGGAATAGCAACTTTGGACGGCAACCATATTTTAAGCGGCATTGCCTCCAGCATCCAGTCGCTGTTGAGCTTGGCAAGCCCCGCGTAAAAATAGACCGTTCCCAAAAGCAGTTTCAACGCGTCCAAATTCCACCGTGGAATCCATCTATTTCGTTCCCTATCAGCTTCTGTTTTGGACGTCCGCATTGTATCCACTGAAAAATACTGCCCCGCTGGAAGAAAACACAAAACCAAACTTAATACACTGATGAAATAATAGTGGTTTAAATAGGTGGTTTTATCCATCAACTCGATATAGGTAAAACTGAAGAAAAACAATGCTATAGCCCATCGATAATACAACCCGACCATTACCAATAATGCACTAATAGCACAGACAACAAACAAAAGATAAGTGTAAACTCCCAATGGCTTAACCCATTCAAAACCGTAGAAACTAAAATGAAATAAAGGCTCTAAATAGAGTTTTTCAATCCAACCGTTCGCCCAAAAGCGAACCAAACTTGCAAACATCAATGCGCCAAATAAAATACGAAAGACTGCCAATGGAGCAGCCTCTGTATGTAATTCAAAGTATTTGTTGCTCTTGCGTTGCATTTTTAATCCCCATCTGCGTCTACAAAATCAATCGTAATGCTCATGGCACTAACCATATCAACCTTCAGCAAAGGAACCAAGCGCTGGACAGTATCATAGGCCTCAAGAAACTCTATGGGAGGTTGTTGTTGGAGTTCTTCTTTAAAACTTGCCAAAGTAGCAACTTTTGTTTTTGCCTGATCAAACTGGGTATTGATCAAAAGACTCAAATCCGCTCCTTCTTTTACGGCATTGAGAGCTGTAATGTATGTCGCAAAACTTTGGCCATCGGGGGCATCGCCATAGCCTTTTCCATTAAAAAAGTCTTGAACCGCTATAAGTCCTGTTAAGAACAAATGTTTGGAATAGTTCCCATGGTACAAGGCTTCGATATTTTGCTTCATCACTGCTCCTGAGAATACGCCTGCAGGAATTCCCATTTTTCCCGCACGTAAATGCTTCTCAAAATAAAAGATAAAATCATTCACAAGACGATCTACAGAAGCCGTTGCTGAATTTCCGTCATTGGCTACAAAAGTATCACGGTAACCCGATTCCCAACCCATTTTGACTGTTTCTGTTAGTGCTTTCATATCTGCAATCAGAGCGAGCAAATAGTTCCCATACGGAATCCCTTGAGACCCTGAATAAACCGCAAGCGTTTCGTTTTTGGTTTCAGCCAACCCAAACAACAAATAGTCCAAGGCTGGAAAGCCCTTGGCAACCCGATTGGAAGATAGGTTTAGATTGTAGGAACCTTCCTGAATATTCCTTAAAATCAAATCGGTATTGGAAGGGTATATATTGATGTTTAAACGGTAATTGATCGTCTCGGCTGGACCAATCTCAAACATTGAAATTTTCTGCCACACTGTGTAGGCATTCTCCCACTGAAATTGAAGTGCCGTAAGGTTGGCGTCACTGGGAGTCTCGGTAAACTGCGTCGCCCGAGCTTCAAGAGTTTGAAGCTGGGAAAGAAAATCGGCATAACCGGGTTGAATAATGGCATCGGCCCAGTGGGCTAACATGCTTGAGCGATCAAAATTTACGGCAGTGCCAATGGAAGATTCGTTTGGAGAAGTAGGGTCGTCCTCCAAGCTGCATGCAATCAACAGCCCTCCTAAAACTAGTAATACAATCCTTTTCATTAAATCTTTTTCATGACCAAAAAAGGAGCCTTCGAAAAAGCGCCTTTTTGGTCTGACAAAAATATGTTTTTTATTCATTTAATTAAGCTACTACACAATTATTAGTCTTTGGCTTCCGCTACTGTAAAATTGAAACGCGAAGCGATTTCCGTTGAGATGGTTTCTAGGGTGGCAGGACTAACTTCCCAGAATCCATTTCCTGTTGTTATTTGATCTAAAAGGCTAAGAACCTCTGGACGACTAAAGTAGGTCGAATTGGTTCCTGGCTTTCGGGTAAACTGCAAGCTATATATAAAGCCATAACCCTCGGATAGGTCATGAAAGGCAGCGCCGTAATCAGGTGTTTCTGTGGCCAGTGCGTTTTTCCCTTGTTGCAAATAATACACCGCACGAACCGCAACCACCTGAGAAATATTTTCGCGTAAAATGGCTGTTTGAGCATCTCTCAATGTGTAATCTTTCGCAACAATAGCGGCACGACCCAATGCAAAAGCATCGAAAATGGTCTGCGCCATTCCTGAAAAATCAGAATCAGCATCCACTTTGCCCAAATACTTATTCAAAAAACTATCATCCGATCCTATTGTTGCATTTGGATTGGCCTTGTCTGCTGAAGTACCATACAAATACCCATAAGCTTCATCCCACTTATGTTCCATATTGGTATATTCTTTGCTGTCGGCAACAACCCCGTTATTATTGTTTTCCTTATTGCTGCCCGCGTCCAACACACCCGTACTGATATAATTATTAAGAATTTGATCGACCATTAAAGCCCCAATCAACGATTTATTAAACGCCTGATTGTACTCCAATCCTTTTGCGCTAACATATCTCGTGCTACTTCCGTCAGCAATCTGTCCAGCAACACCTGCACTCGCTACCGTATTTTGAGCAGGAAAAGTTTCGTTCACTTGGGCTGTCAACCAGCCTTCAAAATCAGCGCGAACAGCAGCAGATCCCGCAGCATTCGATTCAAAAAAATCCTTCGATGCGGCCGTTTTACTTTTTACATTTTTAGAAGAACTGTTCAAGTCTTCATTTGAAAATGAACTGTTCTCATTGGAAAACATATTAAGAAGGATCGTCTCCGTAGCACTAAAATCTTTCATGCGGTTGATGATTTCATTGGCCATTTGAATTCGTGTCGTTTGACCCGAAAAACTGACTGTGCTGTTTCCATCTCTTTCAAAAGAATAGGTTTCAGGAGTGTTCACAACGACCATTGGGTCATCATCATTATTTCGAGTACAAGCAGACATACCTACTAGTAAGCATGCTAAAAGTAAGATTCGTTTTTTCATTTATTTAGACTCATTAAAGTTAATTATGGTCCAAATATAGCAATTTCCTTATTTTTATTCATACTAAATAAGCGTTATTTTAAATTTCTTTTTTTAAAGCCTCTTTGGTCGTCCAAGACCTTGTATTTAGGTTCATTTCCTAGAATAATTAGTATCTTTCTTTGCTTCATAAGGAGAAATTGATTCCTTAAGAGTTCTTAAAAAAGCTATCTAACACAAAAATTATGATTCAAAGAATCGTACTGAGTTCCCTTATGATTGGTTTGCTTGTCCTCCCCGGCCAAGCCCAATCCAAAAAATCACAAAAAAAGCAAACATCAGATTCATCTTCCCGTTATCATCATCTTAAATGGCGTAACATTGGCCCCTTCCGAGGCGGTAGAAGTGTGGCTGCCGTTGGGGTGGTTCAGGAGCCCCACACCTTTTATATGGGAAGCACAGGCGGTGGACTATGGAAAACCGAAGATGCAGGCATCCAGTGGAAAAATATTTCAGATGGTTTCTTCAAAACAGGAACAGTGGGTGCTATTGCAGTAGCGGAGAGCGATCCGAATGTCGTCGTCGTCGGTATGGGCGAACATGCTGCAAGAGGTGTAATGACTTCCATGGGTG
>QXYU01000032.1 GCA_009886755.1 Flavobacteriaceae bacterium | reverse complement strand
TCATGCAATTCCCCCTTGATATCAAGATTGATCTGAGAAGCTCTCTTGGCAATTATAGAGATGGCCTCATAAATGTTTTCTGTAGGATTTTCGATCGCTTCACGGTTGTATGTTTGCGTGGAAACGGAGGCTTTAGAATTCATATATTTTGTCATGTTGCTGCTTTTTTTATTTGGTAAGCTTTTCTTCGTCGGTTTGGTAGACCGCTAACAATTTATTTACTCGTTTTAATTTCTGTGTAAGGTCTTCCGAAAAAATAGTCTCAGGATAATATTTTATAATGGTATTATGAAGTTTTTTGAGTTCTAACAACCGTTGCTCTTGAAGACTTGCTACACTATTTGAAGCAATTTCAAAAGAGGCCAAAAACTTGTAATAGAGTGCTTCTTCACGAAATTTAGTACCTGGAAACTCTCCAATAAAATTATCCAAGGCCTGAATTGCAGCTTTGTAATCTTGTATGGTGTAGTATTGTTTACTGATTTCAAAGTCCTTTAGCTCTAATTTGGTTTGCAATTCTAAAATCAGCACATTGGCTTCTTCGGCAAATTCAGAATCTGGGTAATTATTGATGAAAATTTGAAGTTTTTCCACGGCTGTTTGGGTGTCTTCTTGATCCAAACTATAAATAGCTGACTTCATGTAGTACGATTTTGCTGCCATAAAGTAGGCTTCTGCAATACGGTTACTCTTAGGATAGGACTTAATGAAATTCTCAAACTGATACGCTGCCAGATAATAGTCCTTAGTATAGAAATACGAATCAGCGAAAAAGAAAATCAAACGTTCTGCTTGAGGTTTTCCACGATAAGCGGGAATCACCATTTCAAAAAGACGATTAGCTCTTCGATAATCTCCTTCTTTGTAATAGGCTTCAGCGGCTTTGTATTTGTCCGAAATAACATCCCCATTTATCAATTTTTGATACTCGCTACATCCTCCCAAAAAGAGTGCTATCAAAAACAAAGAAAGAAACCTAAATAATTTCGTACTCATAGCTATATTCGAATAGTCGATAAAGGTACTGTAAATCAAAGTCTCAAGCAATCTTTGAGAAAAATTTAACGTTAACTTCTATCCGTGGCACAACTCCCTTTATTTTTCGCCTCAAAGAGGCGGCTGTTCTGGCTTTGGCTTTTTTAAATATAGGTTTGATTTAGTGTATTTATTTTCAGCCAATACTGTTTCTCACCTTTATAAAAGCCTGTACAGCCTTGAGGATTTGATCTTCAGAATGCGCTGCAGAAATTTGTACCCTAATTCTAGCTTTCCCTCTGGGTACAACAGGGTAGAAAAAACCAATAACATATATCCCTTCTTCTAAAAGTTTTGAGGCAAAATCTTGCGCTTTTTTAGCATCATAAAGCATCACTGGCGAAATAGGATGGGTGCTTGAAAGAATATCGAAGTTAGCTTTTTCCATTTCACTTCGGAACACTTTGGTGTTATACTCCAACTGATCTCTCAACTGCGATGAAGTGCTGATCATATCCAAAATTTTAATGGCAGCTCCAACAATTGAGGGAGCCATGGAATTTGAAAATAAATACGGTCTGGAACGCTGTCGCAGTATATCAACAATTTCTTTACTCGCCGCAGTAAATCCAACCGTAGCTCCCCCTAAGGCCTTTCCATAGGTGCCTGTAATGATATCTACTCTGTCAATAACATTATGATATTCGTGAGCACCTCTCCCCTTTTGCCCAATAAAACCGGTTGCATGACATTCGTCAATCATTACAAGGGGGCCAAATTTGTCCGCTAAATCACAAATAATACCAAGTTGAGGAATGGTACCATCCATCGAAAAAAAACCGTCAGTAACAATGATTTTTCTTCGACATCCCTCTGCCTTTTTCAGCTCCTCTTCTAAACTATTCATATTGTTATGTTCATATCGAAAACGCTTGGCTTTACAAAGCCTGATTCCATCAATAATGGAGGCGTGATTTAGTGCGTCTGATATAATTGCATCCTTATCAGTAAACAATGGTTCAAATAAGCCACCATTGGCATCAAAAGCAGCGGCATATAAAATACAGTCTTCCATACCCAAAAAGGAAGCTGTCTTTTTTTCTAATTCTTTATGGATATTCTGAGTGCCACAGATAAATCGGACTGAAGAAAGACCAAATCCGTGTGTGTCCAGATATTCCTTTGCTGAAGCAATGACATCAGGATGGGAAGAGAGTCCCAAATAATTATTAGCGCAGAAATTAACAACCTCTTTTTGGTCTTTTAATTTTATTAGAACTTCTTGATGGCTGATAATAATGCGTTCACTTTTAAATAAACCTGATTCTTTGGTTTGATCCAATTCCTTTTGAAGTGATTTTTTAAGCTGGAAATTCATGCCTTTTATTTTTCATTAAATGCTGATCGAAAGCCCTCAATCATCAAAGCAACAATCTCATCCAAACAATATTTTGGTTTCCATCCCCAATCTTTTCTTGCTTGGGAATCGTCAATTGAGATGGGCCATTGGGCGGCGATTTGTTGTCTGAAATCGGGTTGATACCTTATTTGAAAGTTTGGAATATGTGCTCTAAGTTCTGCTGTAATCATTTCAGGGTCAAAGCTTAACCCTGATATATTATACGACGATTTAACATTGATTTTTTCAATGGGTACATCCATGATTTCAAGGGTTGCACGGATGGCATCATCTATGTAGATCATTGGGAGTCTGGTGTTCTTTTCAAGGTAGCAGATATAGGGTTTTTCTTTGATTGCATAATAAAACATTTCAACCGCATAATCCGTCGTAACTCCTTCTGGGATGGACTGATAACTCATCACCCCTGGATATCTTATGGAACGGATATCAAGTCCATATTTCATCGCGTAATAATTTGACCACAGTTCACAAGCAGACTTGCTGACACCATAAACTGTCAATGGATCTAAAAAACTATTATTTGGAGTGTCTACTTTTGCAGATAAGGGGCCAAAAACACCTATAGTACTTGGAAAAAAAAGCTTTTGAATGTTGTGTTTACGCGCTGCTTCTAAAACATTCAACCAACCTTCCACATTAACTTTCCATGACCGAAGCGGATCTGACTCACCATCTGCAGACAAAATAGCTGCCAGATGATAAATCTGAGTGATTTGATATTTGACAATAACTGCATTTAATTCACAGGATTCACAAACATTAACTTTTTCAAAAATAAAAGGAGTATTCGTCTGTGGATTGATATCTGAAACTACAACCTTTTCAATGCCATGTTTTTTTGTTAATTCATGGCTTAAAACAGTGCCCAACTGTCCATTTGCTCCAGTGATCAAAATACGGCCACTCATGTCACAACTGTATTTAATTAGAAAGCTATTCTATTCTGTAGAAGTAAACTTTAGTCTGTTACATTTTTTAAAAATAGCTGAAAGGATTTGTTGAGAATTTCAAGCTTGAATAAATTTAAAAACGCACTACTTAACTGTCTGTTTTACCGTTAAATAACTCAGCTTTTAATCTGTAGTATGATACGTTTATCGAAGGAATTTGTGTAGGATAAATTGGTAATTTTGTGGTCGGAAAAAACTCTACTCATAAAACGTGAGGGTCTAGATGTCACTTGGCGTTACAGAAACCTTATTTTTAAGTTTAGGAAATAACCTCAAGCAACGAAATTTCCTGTTGGAGAGAGGCCATCAAAGCCGAAGAAGCAGGGACAAGGGGTAAACGTAGTGTATTCTGACAGATTGCTTTAAGACTCAAAGCCGCTTTGATCCCAGTTGGATTGCCCTCCTTAAACAATAGATCAATCAAATCCAACATTGCGTACTGCTCTTGGAAAGCTTCTTTCACACGATAGGAATGCGCCCAATGTATCATTTGTGAGAAACGCTCGGGGAGCAAGTTTCCGATCACTGAAATCACTCCTACACCTCCGGCAAGAAGAACAGGAACTGCGAGAGCATCATCACCAGAGAGTATCTGAAAATGTTCTGGAGTTAGGCGGATTAAATCTTGAATTTGAGCCATATCACCACTGGCTTCCTTGATGGCAACGATGGTGTCATATTGTTCAGCCAAACGAACTACGGTGGCGGGAGTCAGGTTGCAAGCTGTACGACTGGGTACATTGTACAAAATAATAGGCTTCTGGGTGCTTTTTGCTAGGGCCGAAAAATGCTGAAACAACCCCTCCTGATTGGGCTTGTTATAATGGGGGCACACTGATAAAATAGCACTAAAAGGAGACAAATCTGTCGATTCAATTTCCTCTAACACTGCCTGAGTATTATTTCCGCCGATCCCGATTACCAAAGGCAAACGACCTGCAACCGTATCTACCACAAAAGATCGGATTTGCTCCTTCTCCTTAGCTTTTAGTGTCACGGACTCTGCCGTGGTCCCCATTACTACCAAATAATCTACTCCCGAAGTGATTAGACGTTCTACGTGTGCCCCTAAAGCATCAAAATCAATTCCGTGATCTTCTGCAAAAGGAGTAATAAGAGCAACACCGTGGCCTTTCAAATCAATCATTTGTTTGTAATGGAGTTTAAATACGTATTCATTTGCGCGCAAAATAGTTGGGGTTCCGTTTGGGGAACCGCAAAAATCAAATCATTCAGTTGTGAATCGACCTCGGAAAAACCAACTCGAAAGTTACTCTTTGATCGGAGTGATATCAACTGTAAATAGGGGTTATTCTCTGTAAAATAATTGATAAGTAAATCAAACTTCGTAGCACAAAATTTTTGAACTTTTGCAGAGGGAACCCCAGCAAAATTAAAATCAGAGGGACCAAAAAAACCTGAGCCCGTATCGGAGTTTTTTTTAATGCGCGCATCGTATTGAAAGAATGTAATGGACGCTTCTGCATAGCTAGAAGCCGCCAACTCCTTCTGGATTTCTTCTGAGTGAACGGAATTTTTTGTATCTATCAAAACACCTATTTTTCGAATGTGTTCGGGTTTTGATACTTTTCTTTTTGATTGTCGAGTTAATTCCTTTCGGGCAGCTCTGCGAATCAATTTAATACTTAACCACTTGAACATTTTCATATCAAAAATAGAATTTACAATCCGTAGACTTTATATTACTAACAATTTATTATAATTTTAAAACTGCTTGTTGTATTTACAACATCAAACGCTCCCTTCTACCAGTTCCATCAGTGCACTTTCATCAAGGATAGGAACCCCTAAGGCGGCAGCTTTTTCTTTTTTACTAGGGCCCATTCCCACGCCAGCTACAATATAACTAGTGTTTTTAGACACAGTGCTCACAATCTTTCCTCCTTTGTTTTCTATATAGGTCTTCAGTCCCGAACGATCAAAGGTTTCAAATACGCCAGAAACAACAAACTTTAATCCTTCCAATGGCATTTCGCCTCCATCAATCTCCTGAGCCAACTCCCACTGTAAGCCCAATTGTTGTAGCTCAAAAATTTGATTCCAATGAATTTCATTTTGCAAAAAACTGTGAACGCTCTGAGCGATCCGATCTCCTATTTCATCAACGGCAACGAGGTCTTCTAAAGAAGCGTTCTTTAGATTCTTAATAGATCTAAAATGTTTGGCGAGAGTCTTTGCGACTGTTTCTCCAACGAAACGAATTCCAAGGGCAAATAGTACTTTGGAAAAAGGTTTCACTTTCGACGCTTCAACACCATCAATAATATTTTGCACTGACTTTTCCGCCATTCGATCAAGCTGTAAAATCGCTTCGGGCTCCAAATTATATAAGTCCACAATATTTCTGAGTAATCCCGCTTCGAAGAGTTGCACAACTGTTTCACTACCGATACCCTCAACATCCATAGCTTTACGCGATATAAAATGCTGAATCTTCCCGATCAATTGGGTTGGGCAGGCCGTGCTGTTGGTGCAATAATGTTGTGCTTCTCCTTCAGAACGTTCCAAGGGCGCCTGACAATCAGGACAGTTTTCGATAAAAGTAACCGTTTGCTGTTCCAAACCTCTATGGGCCTCTGAAACGCTTACAATTTTAGGAATAATCTCCCCACCTTTTTCAACCCCTACAGTGTCACCAATTCGAAGTCCTAATTTTGCAATTTGATCTGCATTGTGAAGTGATGCGCGTTTGACTGTAGTTCCAGAAATCAAAACGGGACGAAGATTGGCTACTGGAGTAATGGCTCCAGTGCGTCCCACCTGATAGGTGACAGACTCCAAAACAGTTTCTACTTGTTCTGCTTGAAATTTATAGGCAATGGCCCATCGAGGTGATTTTGCAGTATATCCTAACTCCTCTTGAAGAGACAGATTATCTACTTTGATAACAACACCATCTATCTCATACGGAAGATCTGTGCGCTTAGCATCCCAATAATCCAAAAAAGCGAAAACTTCCTGAAGGTTTTGTGCTTGCTGAGCTGTCGTTGGCACTTTGAAGCCCCAACTCCGCGCTTTTTCCAAGGCTTCAAATTGTGAATGCAACGGTAAATCATCCCCTGCCAAGGCATAAAGAAAACAGCTTAAGCCACGCTTGGCTACTTCATGGCTGTCTTGGAGTTTTAAGCTCCCTGATGCCGTATTTCTCGGATTCATGTATAATGGTTCCCCTTTGGCTTCACGTGCAGCATTCAAGCGATTAAAGGCCTTCGAGGGAAGTACAATCTCCCCTCGTATTTCAAAAAAAGGAGGGGGAGTTCCTTGCAATTGTAGTGGAATGGTTGGAATGGTTTTCAGGTTTTGAGTCACATCGTCCCCTTGAGTGCCGTCGCCTCGAGTAACACCTTGAATAAATTGACCGTTTTCATAAGTCAAACTAATGGAAGCTCCATCAAACTTTAACTCACAGCTGTAAACCAAAGAGGCTTCCGCTCCTACTATTTTATGAATCTTCTTTTCCCATTCTTCCAACTCCGCCTTCGAATACGTATTATCCAAAGAATACATTGGAAAACGATGCTTTTTAGTTTCGAAATTCTTGGTAACGCCACCCCCTACTCGCTGGGTAGGAGAATTGGGATCAAAATAGGCTGGATATGCGCTTTCAAGTTGTGTCAACTCACTCAGAAGTTGATCAAATTCAAAATCTGAAATAGTGGGAGCATCAAGGATATAATAGCGGTGGTTGTGCAGGTGTAGCATTTCGCGCAACCGATCAATTCTAAGTTGGTCCTTATCTTTCATAACTGACACCGAAGCATTCTGTTTTTACCAAATAAATCTTGACGGATCGTAGGGTTTTTAAAGCCAAAAGATACTACCATTTCCATCAATTCATTACAAAACAACGGGTTAATTTCAAGGTAAATAGCGCCTCCTTTTGACAACTTCTTCAAAGCGATTTTGAATACTTGTTCATAAAAATAAAGCGGTTTCTGCTCTGGGGCAAACAAGGCCAAATGCGGTTCATAATCCAAAACATTGGATTCCATTTCAACTTTTTCGGGAAAGCTAACATACGGAGGGTTGGATACGATTAGGTTACACTTCGGCAAGGCAATATCTGAACTACCTAAATCTGCATTGTGAAAATGTACTCTCAAGGAGAGCATTTTCGCATTTTCTTCCGCTACTGTCAAAGCTGCTATTGAAACATCCACGGCATGCAATTCCCAATCAGGCCGATAGTGCTTCAATGCTAAGGCAATACAACCGCTTCCTGTCCCTAAATCGGTTACAGTCAATCTTGAAGGTTCATGGTCTTCCAAAATCCAACCAACCAATTCTTCCGTTTCTGGGCGAGGAATCAAAGTGTCTGAACCTACCTTCAAAGTCAAGTCCATAAATTCGGTATGACCTATTATATATTGTAGCGGTTTATCTCTTTGCAGCGCTTCTAACGCTTTTTGTAACTCATCGGCCTGAGATGATGAAAGTTCCCGGTCTGGATAAAGCCCCAATACCGTTGGCTCCCAGTCAAAAAATGCAGCCAGTAAATGTTTAAAGTAGGTCGTAATGGCTGGCTTCGAATGCTTGGTCTGCAAACGCTCTTGAAAAAGTTGATGCCAATTCAATAAGGTCATCTAAAGCGTTTTGATCATCCAAACTGAGCAGCTGGTGTGTCCGGTACTACCCATAGGTCCCTCAATATATTCAAAACCCTTTTTCTGATATAATTTTTGTGCCGCCTTCATATAAGGCATCGTTTCAATATAGCATCTTTTAAATCCTTGTGTTTGGGCATAAAACAAGCAATGTTCAATCATCTGATCACCCCATTTTCTACCCCGTGCTTGTGGAGCAAAATACATTTTTTGTAGCTCACAGATTTCCAAAGGTCCTTCCCGGAGTGGTGCAATTCCAGCACCTCCTAAGAGTTTCCCCCCTTCTGCAATAATAAAATAAGCACTTTTTGCCACCTGGTAGGTTTCGAACATCTGATCCAGCTCTGGATCTTCGTAAGCAGTTCCCGTTTTTGGAACACCCATTTCTACTAATACAGAACGAAGTAGGGCTGCTAATTCCTTATTATCGCTATTTTTTATATTGCGCAAGGTCATGTGCTGTAGTATAAGTAATTTTACCCTCCAAGAAGACAGCAATTGAATACAAAACTAAAGCATTCTGACGAAATTTTCATGCAACGCTGCTTGCAATTGGCTCAAAAGGGTTTGGGAAAAACCTACCCCAATCCTTTGGTTGGAAGTGTTGTTGTTCACCATGACAAAATCATCGGCGAAGGCTGGCACCATACCCCTGGCCAACCCCACGCTGAAGTCCATGCTATTGATGCTGTAAAAAACAAAGAGTTACTTTCCGAAGCCACCCTCTATGTCAATCTTGAACCTTGTAGCCATCACGGCAAAACTCCTCCCTGTGTCGATTTACTTCTAAAACATCGCCTCAAAAGAGTAGTGATTGGCTCCTTGGATCCCAACCCGATGGTTGCTGGAACTGGAGTTGCTAGGCTGCAAGAAAACCATTGCGAGATTCGTGTTGGTGTATTGGAAAAGGAATGTGCCGAAATCAATCGGCGTTTTTTTAAATATCACACCCAAAAACGTCCTTATATAGTATTAAAATGGGCCGAAAGTCAAGACGGTTATATTGCACCTACTTCGACAGCCAAAGAGCGAGGTGTTTTTTGGTTATCCGATAGCTTTTCGCAACAGCTAGTTCATCAATGGCGCAGTGAAGAACAGGCAATTCTTGTGGGTATCAATACGGTTAAGGCTGACAATCCAAAGCTAAATGTACGGAAGTGGAAAGGGAAGAATCCCATTCCCATTATACTAGACCCTTCAAGGAAGTTGAATGCTGATGATGCTTTATTTCACCACCAACAGCTGATTCATATCAGTTCGCATGAGTTCCCATTAACATCCGATTCTTCAACTTTTGATTTTTCGGAAATGCTTACCTATTTATATAATCAAAATATACAATCTGTATTGGTCGAAGGAGGTGCTTTTACATTACAGCAATTTATAGACGCTCAGCTATGGGATGAAATTCGATTGTTTAAAACGACTTCAGAACTATCAACTGGGGTTGTAGCTCCCAAATTGAACCAGCAGCCTCAAGAAAAAGTGGCACTACAAAGCGATTGGCTTCATAGGTTTAGAAATAAGGTTTCAGTGCCTCAAACAAATTCTTAGGACAGCGCACTGGACGCTGCAATTTGGCATCGAGAAAGGCTAATTTAGTTAGCCCTGTACAAACCAGCTTTTGGTGTTGATTGTGAATTTCATAGGAGAAGTGCAAAGAAGCCATAGGGCGTTCTTCCAGTTTAACCTTGATGGTGAGTTCGTCATCAAAATATGATGGCGTCTTATAATAGACTTCTGCACTCACAACCGGAAGCCATATTCCATTTTTTTCCATTTGCTTGTAGGAAATTTCCAAGGAGGCCATCCACTCCAAACGAGCAATTTCAAAAAAACGAAGGTAATTACTATGGTGCATATACCCCATTTGATCGGTATCAGAGTATCGAACTCGGATGGGTTTAGTGATATAAGTCACGTTTTTGATTTTTTGTTTAAGAAATTGACTTAAAATAGTCAATTAGCATGCACTCATAAGTTGTGAAAAAAAAACTTAATTTTCAATAGCAAAATGAATTTTTTAATAAAAAAAAACCAGTGATATTTGTCCTAAGTCTAAACCAAAACCAAAAACTACATAATTACTACCTCTTAAATGGGAAACACCGCTGAACAGGTCTGGAAAAATTGTCTCACCTTCATTAAGGACAATATACAGCCACAAGCCTTTAAGACTTGGTTCAGCCCCATTGTACCTGTCAAGTTAGACGACAATATTTTAAGTATTCAAGTACCTAGTAAATTCTTCTACGAATGGTTGGAAGAACACTATGTAAAACTCTTGAAATCAGCACTCACTAAAGAACTTGGCAAGGAAGCAAGTTTGGTTTATGTGATCCGAATGGAGAATACGTATGGAAACAAGCAACCCCATACGGAAAGTATCCCATCCAATCCAAAATCAGCAGCAACCTCACAAACGGTTGAAGCACCGCTAAGCACTTACAGCAGCGAACTCAAAAACCCTTTTGTAATTCCGGGAATACGGAACTTACAGATTGAATCTCAGCTCAATCCGAATTATAGTTTTGATAATTTTCTTGAAGGCGATTCCAATCGTCTGGCTCGCTCCGCTGGAATGGCCGTTGCGTCCAAGCCCGGTGGCACCTCCTTTAATCCACTTCTCATATTTGGTGGTGTTGGATTAGGGAAAACACACCTAGCGCATGCAATCGGTGTGGACATTAAAGAAAAATATCCTGACAAAACGGTTCTATATATATCCGCCGAAAAATTCACACAGCAGTATATTGAATCTGTCAAAAAAAATACACGCAACGATTTTATCCACTTTTACCAATTGATCGATGTTTTGATTATCGATGACGTTCAATTCCTCAGTGGGAAATCAGGCACACAAGATGTTTTTTTCCACATCTTCAACCACCTTCACCAAAACGGCAAACAGGTTATCATCACCTCTGACAAGGCACCTATTGATATGCAGGATATTGAGCAGCGATTGTTGTCTCGATTCAAGTGGGGATTGTCAGCTGAGCTTCAGGTACCCAACTTCGAAACACGGGTATCTATTCTAAAAAACAAACTCTATCGAGACGGGGTTGTAATGACCAATGAAATAGTAGAATTTGTTGCCAAAAATATCAAATCCAATATCCGAGAGTTGGAAGGTGCTGTCATTTCCCTGATTGCCCAATCCTCTTTCAATAAAGTGGAAATCAACTTGGAGTTGGCAAAAGAAATCGTCAATAAATTTGTTAAAAACACAAAACGAGAAGTATCCATCGATTACATCCAAAAAGTGGTTTCGGAATACTTCCAAATGGATGTTTCTACCTTACAATCCAAAACACGAAAGCGTCATATTGTCCAGGCTCGACAATTGGCAATGTATTTTGCTAAGAAATTCACCAAGGCTTCCTTAGCCAGTATCGGAACTCAAATCGGAAAACGTGATCATGCTACTGTACTTCACGCCTGCAAAACCGTAGATAACCTTAGCTTTACCGATAAGCAATTTCGGAAATATGTTGAAGATCTGAATCAAAAACTAACCCTGTAAACACTCTTGGAAACCGTTAACATTTTAATGGTTTGCTTGGGAAATATCTGTCGCTCCCCTTTGGCTGAGGGTATCTTAGCCCATAAATTACCTTCTACAACCTTTACCGTTGACTCTGCTGCAACCGCCGCCTATCACACTGGAAATCATCCCGATTCCAGGAGCATTGCTGTTGCTGCTAAATATGGCATTGCCATTAACCATCAAAAAGCACGTCCCTTTCAAAAGAAAGACTTTCAACGCTTTGACCGAATTTATGTGATGGATCGTTCTAATTACAACAACCTCAAGGCGCTTCAACCTACGGATGCAGAATGGGAGAAAGTGGCTTTATTACTGGGAAATGAAGAAGTGCCTGATCCTTATTACGGTGGAACAGAGGGTTTTGAAATGGTTTATCAAATGATTGATGTCGCCACCGATCGCATCGCCAACAAACTTCTCGAAAATGACCACTAAAGGAAAATTATTTCTCATCCCCTGCCCTTTGGGTGATCTAGCACCACTAGACAGCTTGTCACCCCAGATAAAGACAGCTATTGAACAGCAACAGCATTTTATTGTTGAAAATGAGAAAGAGGCACGTCGTTTTATCAAACGTATTTCTCCAGAAAAAAAACAAAACGAATTACAACTCTACCCTCTCAATAAGTACACCACCGAACTGGAATACCGCCGCTATTTAGATGTTTGCGAATCCGGAACCTCCATCGGTTTGATCTCGGATGCGGGCTGTCCTGGTGTTGCTGATCCTGGAGCAGTAATCGTGGCTCTTGCGCATCAAAAAAACATTCAAGTGGTGCCACTGGTAGGCCCCTCCTCACTTCTAATGGCCCTAATGGCTTCGGGGCTCAATGGACAACAATTTACCTTTCACGGCTATTTACCCATTGCTGCAAAAGAGCGAACCCAAGCCATCAAAAAACTGGAACGTGCAGCATTGCAAAACCAACAAACGCAATTGTTTATTGAAACGCCCTATCGCAATATTTCTTTACTGGGATCGCTCATTCAGCAGCTTCAACCTTCTACACTATTAACCTTAGCATGTGATTTGAGTTTGCCCACAGAATGGATTAAAACCTATTCCATACAGCATTGGAAAAAACTAAAACTGGACTCCTATCACAAACGCCCTGCGGTTTTTTTAGTTCACGGACCAGACTAACGATAGAGCTTTTTTCGGTTTAGCCACTGAACATATTTACGCTTATTTCGATTGTGACCGTCCAAGCTTGCTGCAAACAAATGATAACCCGGTCGATCCGGATTGGCTACGAAATACAGGTACCGATGCTTTTGGGGAGAGAGTACCGCTTCAATAGCTGAGATATCAGGCATGGCAATAGGCCCTGGGGGTAATCGTTTTACCCGATATGTATTGTAAGGTGAGCGAATACGAAGATCCTTATAAAGAACCCGTTTGAAAACGGTATCAAAATTTTGAAAGCGTTCTTTCAAAGCATAAATAACGGTAGGATCGGCTTGCAATTTCATCCGACGACGCAATCGGTTTAGGTAGACCCCTGCCACGACTTTCCGTTCGTCTTCATGCACGGCTTCTTTGTGGACAATACTGGCCAAAGTGATTACCTCAACAGGAGTTAACCCTTGCTTCTGAGCTTGGATTTTACGTGTTGTGTTCCAAAATTTCTGATACTCTTTGTGTATCCGTTCACAAAAGACCGCAGGTGTTACATCCCAAAAGAACTCATAGCTATTAGGAAGGTACATCGCCAAAGCCGTCTGAGTTGTAAATCCCCTAGTTTTCAAAAATTCAGGATCTCTCATGGCTGTCAAAAAAGAAAGACTATCCGACTCGAGTACCTGAGCCAATCGTCCAGCCAAGTTCTCCAGACGTTCTTGATTGTTGAACGTAATCCTGATCGGGTCGCTTTTCTGTCGTAAACGGTTTATGATTTCATTATTGGAAAGCCCTTTTGCTATTTCGTATTTTCCACTCCGAACCCGAGACGAATATCCTTTTGCTTTTGCCGCTATAGCAAATAAAGTAGATGACTTCAGATGGGGTGCTAAGGCGTCTTGAAGGGATTCAAAATCCCAACCTCGTTCAATATAAATCGCTGTGCTATCTGCTTCAAAAGAGGTGTTATCCCAATAGAAGGTGGCCGAGAACAATAGCAGCAAACTAAAAAGTATAGCTCCACCACCACCCAATACGATTTTTATTTTTGGATTCATCATCAGTCTAATATTTTTTGATAGGTCTTGACCGAATGAAAAGCCCCATCGTAGTAATTCCAATCTTTCTTGGTTCCGGTATGTTCGAAGCCAGCTTTTTCAAAAAGCTGTAAACTTACTTCATTGGTCGCATCAATATCACAAAACAATTGATGCAGTGAAAGGTGGGCTTGACAATAGTCCAACAGCATCTGCAAGCCCAGCGTTCCAAGTCCTTGCTGATGGTAATCGGGATGGATTATAATTCCCACAGCGGCACGACGGTGGTGTAAATCTACTTCAAATAGATCCACAAAACCCAAAGCCTTGCCAGCAGTATCAACCAAAGCCAGACGGAGTTGTTGGGCTTCCTGAATACTCAAATGCGATTGTAGTATGTATTCCGTAAGAAAAGCCTTGGTGTAGGGCTTCGTCCGATTGGCGTATTTCCAAAAGCGCGTATCGTTTTCAATAGCGAACAGAAAGTCGAGGTCTTCCAGTTCCAAAGCTCGCAAAGAATAGTTTGTTTTTTTCATCAAAAGATTCCTTCAAAGACAAATACTGCCGGACCGGTCAGATAAATATCGGTAAAACCTTTCCCTTCTGGGGTGAAATCGACTTGTAATAAACCTCCAGGTGCCTCAAGCTGAATCGAAGTGGCTATGGTTTGCTGCGTGGCATGAATAGCCAATGCTGCTGCAACGGCTCCTGTACCACAGGCGAGCGTTTCCCCCTCTACACCTCTTTCATACGTTCGGATCGCATATTGATTGTCATTCAAGGGGGCTACAAAATTCACATTGGTTCCGTCCTCGCTGTAAGGGGTGCCATATCGGATGCTTCTTCCCTCGGAAACAACATCAACACTCCTAACATCGGGAACAAAAACCACATGATGGGGAGATCCAGTATCTAAAAAACAATGGGTCTTTTTTTTCTCAACTGAGGGCACGTCTTCCATGGCAAGTGATACGGTTTCTTTTCCCAATACTTGAGCTGAATAGTGCCCTCCGTTTACCCGAAAGTGCGTTTTTTGGTGAATCAAACCCAGTTTGTGAGCAAAAGCAACCGCACAACGTCCGCCATTGCCACACATACTGCTCAAATGTCCATCGGAATTGAAGTAACGCATTTCAAAATCAGCTTCTGGGTGGTCTTCTAAAAGAATCAATCCGTCAGCACCGATTCCGAAATTTCGATCACACATTAGGTGGATCAAAGTATTACGGTCAATCGCGGGAAAATGCTGCGAACGATTGTCTATCAAAACAAAATCGTTTCCAGCACCATGGTATTTTTCAAATGCAATCATCACAGCGTAAAAATAAGATATTTTTCCTGTCGGTAGAGCTGTTAAAATGTCGTTAAAGCAAAAAGAAACATTACAACTTCTTTATAATTTTGGATTGTTATCAAAAGAAAAATTATGAAAAAAATAATCCCCTTAGTAGTTGTAGCCCTGATTAGTTCTATAGCGAGCTACTTTATTTTTGAAAAATTTCAAGCCCCCACTCAATCCACTCAGCAAACTTATACGTCCGAGTTTTCAACTTCTCCACGAATGGTCAACACTAACTTTAGCACTAATTCGGCTGCTTTTGAGGTGGACTTTACCAAAACGGTAGAAAAAGTCATTGATGGTGTAGTACATGTTAAAAATATCGGCCATTACGATCGACAACAAACTTGGTGGATGCGAAGTCTCTATGGAGAAAGAATGCCTGACAAGGTAGGCACAGGTTCTGGGGTCGTTGTTTCTCCTGATGGATTAATTATTACCAACAATCATGTCATAGACGAAGCTTCTACTATTGAAATAACCACCAATGACAACAAAACCTACGAAGCTGAACTCATTGGCACAGATGCCTATACCGATATAGCCGTGTTAAAGATCAAAGGCGACCATCGATTTGACTATCTCACCTTTGGCGATTCGGATGCCACAAATGTCGGAGAATGGGTTTTGGCTGTAGGAAATCCATTTAATCTCAATTCAACGGTAACTGCTGGAATCATTAGTGCCAAGTCTCGCGACCTAAATCAAAGAGATCAGAAAAACCAATCCTTTATACAAACCGATGCGGCCGTAAACGTTGGAAACAGTGGTGGAGCTTTGGTCAACACCCAAGGGGAATTGGTTGGAATCAATACCGCTATCACCTCGGTTGGAGGTGGTTTTGTAGGCTACTCCTTCGCAGTGCCCAGCAATATTGCTCGTAAAGTATTTGAAGATATTTTGGAATACGGGAATGTCCAAAAAGGTCTACTAGGAGTGGCCGGACGAGCACTCGACTCTAAAATGGCAGAGCAATTGGATCTAAATGAAACCGAAGGTTTTTATATCCAAACCCTTCAAGAAGGCATGGGGGCTGAAAGTGCAGGCTTAGCCCCTAAAGATATTATCAAAAGTGTGGATGGGAATAAGATCAATAAATTCTCCGATCTCACTGGGTATTTATCTACCAAACGTCCTGGCGACCAAGTGGCGGTGGACTACATCCGTGATGGCGTACGCAAAAAAGTAACGGTAGAACTAAAAAAACTCAAACGCACTTTCTTCCATAACATGGAGTTAAAAAACTTAAATCCCAAAGAAAAGAAGGAAAGAGATTTGGAAAATGGGGTTGAAATTATCAATAACAATAATCGCTCACTATACATGTATGGAATCGGAGAAGGTTCTATTCTTTTAGAGATCAATGGACAATCCATAGATGATATCAGTCAACTGGATGCCTTTCCCGAAGAAGACATTGAATCCCTGTTGATCCTCACTCCCGATGATGAAAGGATCATTTTTAGAAATTAATCTCAAATAAAGCCTCAAACACGAATTGGGGCTTTTTTCTTTTACCTTTGTTTCCATGCGAATCGATATCATCACACTTTTACCAGAATTATTGGAAAGTCCCTTTTCAGCCTCTATTGTCAAGCGTGCTCGTGAAAGCAAAAAAGTGCGTATCCACTTGCATGATCTTCGTGAATATGGAGAAAACAAATACCGCCAGGTGGACGACTATCCCTATGGGGGGGGTGCAGGTATGGTGATGATGATTGGCCCTATTGATCGTTGTATTGAAGATTTGAAAAAAGAACGCAATTATGACGAAATCATTTATATGTCACCAGACGGAGAACGACTCAATCAAAAAATTGCCAATGAATGTTCTTTAAAAGGAAACATTCTCATTCTTTGCGGACATTATAAAGGGGTGGATCAACGGGTTCGAGATCATTTGATCACGCGCGAAATATCCATTGGAGATTTTGTCCTCTCTGGAGGAGAACTGGCTGCTGCTGTTTTTTGCGACAGCATCATTCGATTGATCCCTGGAGTATTGGGCGATGAATCTTCTGCACTTTCCGACACCTTTCAGGACAATCTTCTAGCACCCCCTGTCTATACACGCCCTGCAGAATACAAAGGCTGGAACGTACCTGAAATTCTTTCCTCAGGCAACACCCCCGCCATTGAGGACTGGCGAATGGAAAAGGCGTTAGAGCGCACCCAGAAATTGCGGCCTGATCTTTTGCCATAAGTTTTACGACTCCCACATATTTTCCTTGTAAAATCGAATTTTATCGCTACTTTTGCACTCGCAACGGAACCACTGACGATACTCGTGAATGTTCCCTGCACAAACAAACAAATCAGCTAACATGGAACAATTAATTAGCTACGTACAAGATCAATTCATCGAGAAAAAAGATTTTCCCGAATTTTCCAGTGGTGATACCCTTACTGTGTACTACGAAATCCGAGAAGGAGACAAATCCAGAACACAGTTTTTTAAAGGTGTGGTCATCCAAGTAAAAGGAACCGGTTTATCCAAAACATTTACCATTCGCAAAATGTCAGGTATCGTAGGTGTGGAGCGTATTTTCCCCATCAACATGCCTGCTCTTCAAAAAATTGAAGTGAATAGCCGTGGTAAAGTTCGTCGCTCACGTATTTACTACTTCAAACAATTACGAGGTAAGAAAGCACGTATCAAAGAAGCGCGTTATTAATATTATTTAAAAAGATTGCTTCGGCAATCTTTTTTTTTGACCCAAACCAAAATTATATTTAAACTGTTTCGATTGTATATTTGCACCCGAAACCAATACGATTACATATGTCAAAAATAAAAGTCGCGAATCCTGTTGTTGAAATTGATGGGGATGAAATGACGCGCATCATTTGGAAATTCATTAAGGAACAGCTCATTCTCCCTTATTTGGATGTCGAACTGTTATACTATGATTTAGGGATTGAAAGCCGGGATGCAACCGACGACCAGATTACGGTAGATGCAGCCGAAGCTATTAAAAAATACCATGTAGGAATAAAGTGTGCCACCATCACTCCAGATGAGGGGCGCATGGAAGAATTTAAACTTAACCGAATGTACCGTTCACCCAACGGAACCATTCGTAACATTGTGGGAGGAACTGTGTTCCGTGAACCGATCATCATGAGTAATGTCCCTCGTTATGTACAAGGGTGGACCAAGCCTATTTGTATTGGCCGTCATGCCTTTGGGGATCAGTACAAAGCCACTGATATTGTGACCAAAGGAAAAGGGAAATTAACCATGACCTTTACGCCAGAAGATGGTAGCGAACCACAGTCTTGGGAAGTATATAACTTCCAGGAAGACGGAGTCGCGATGAGCATGTACAACATCGACTCGTCCATCTACGGATTTGCACGTTCTTGTATGAACCGCGCCTTGGACAAAGGATGGCCGTTGTACCTTTCTACTAAGAACACCATCATGAAAGCCTATGATGGACGCTTCAAGGATATTTTCCAAGAAGTCTTTGATAGTGAATTCAAAGACCGATTTGAAGCCGCAGGCATTACCTATGAACACCGCCTTATCGATGATATGGTAGCAGCAGCCATGAAATGGAATGGAGGCTTTGTTTGGGCTTGTAAGAATTATGACGGGGATGTACAATCTGATACTGTGGCCCAAGGATTTGGATCACTCGGTTTGATGACTTCTACCTTAGTAACGCCTGATGGACAAACCATGGAAGCGGAAGCAGCACATGGAACCGTGACTCGTCACTACCGTCAGCACCAACAAGGAAAAGCTACTTCTACCAACCCAATCGCTTCCATCTTTGCATGGACGCGTGGTTTGGCTCACCGAGGGAAATTGGATGACAACCAAGCTTTGATAGATTTCTGTGCTACGCTAGAAAGGGTTTGTATTGAGACCATTGAAAGTGGTAAAATGACCAAGGATTTGGCCTTGTTGATTCATGAAAAAAACATGAATGAGTCCCATTACCTCACTACCCAACAGTTCTTGGATGCCCTGAAAACAAATCTAGACGCCAAGCTCAATTAAAAATCAAACGCTACTTCGGTAGCGTTTTTTTTTGCCCTATTTTAGACTATGGCATTTGAAAAAATCACCGAGCAAGATTCACACTACCAAGATTTAGAAAAAAAATCCCTTCGTGAACTCATTGAAGGAATGCAGCAAGAAGACACTGCAGCCGTGGCCGCTCTAGGGAAGGTGCTGCCGGAAATAGAAGCCTTGATTGCTCAGGTCGTAAAGGCCTTTGAAAAAGGAGGCCGACTGTTTTATATGGGAGCAGGTACCAGCGGTCGTTTGGGCGTTTTGGATGCCTCTGAATGCCCCCCTACTTTTGGCACTGATCCATCCCAAGTAGTAGGTCTTATCGCTGGAGGGCAAAAAGCTCTTACTACGGCCGTGGAACAAGCCGAAGACAGTACCATCCAAGGCTGGAAAGACTTAGAAACCAATGAAATCAATAGTACAGACATCGTGGTAGGGATTGCCGCTTCAGGTACAACGCCCTATGTGGTTCATGCCTTAAAAAGCTGTCAAGAAAACGGAATTGTTACCGGAGCCATTTGCTGCAACCACAACGCTCCCCTCTCAAACTATGCCGATTATCCCATTAAGGTCATCGTAGGTCCCGAATTTGTAACGGGAAGTTCACGATTAAAAGCCGGAACTGTACAAAAGTTAATCCTAAACCGTATCACAACCTGCAGCATGATCGCAATCGGTCGTGTACAAGGCAACAAGATGGTGGATATGCAGCTCAACAATGACAAACTCCACGAGCGAGCTTGCCAAATGGTGATGACACAAACAGGACTGCCCCATAAGGAAGCCAAACAACTACTTCAAAAATATCCTTCCGTACGCCAAGCCGTAGCGGTCTTTCGAAGTCGATAATCTATTTGTTTTTATTAGCTTTGCTTTGCTCCGTAGGGATGTAATAACATGCCCAATCTTAACCTATACATGAATCTTTCAGTAAGTGAACCCAATAAATCTGATATCTACAAAATAGTAGATTACTTTACCCATTCAGAAACAACCTTTCTTAAAGGAATGGGGGCTGATAAAAGTAAGTTGCCCGACAGGAATCAATGGATTCAAAAACTTTAAATTGAAAGAAAAAAAATTTATTCCCAAAAGAGTAATTACTACATCATTTGGTTGTTAAACAACCAAGCCATTGGACATTCCAATGCAAACAGCATTCGTTTTTGAGAATCCGCAACGATGCATCTTCATATTTGGCATAATAAAACTCGAAAAACGGGTTTAGGGATGGAATTCTTAAACTTAACGATTCCTTTTTACTATGAAAATTTAAACCTTAAAAAACTGATCTGTGAAACCTAATCTAAAAATAGGGCTCCAAACAAAACCTTAAAGAAATTTGGCTTTGAATTCGTTCGAACCTACCCAACCACAACCGGTCCCATCAACTTTCCCCAAACAATCAATCGATATGAATTGACCCAAGAACAATTCCATATCATCAAAAAAGAAGCCGCTTTTAGGAAAAAAAACCATGACAAATAACTTAATCGAAAAATACAATATTCCGAGCCCTAGATATACCAGTTACCCAACGGTTCCGTATTGGAATGAGGAGGGCGTTAGCATTCTGGACTGGAAAAATTTGGTGACAAAATCCTTTGAAGAAACCAACCACACTGAAGGAATCAGTATTTATATTCACTTACCTTTTTGCGAGTCTTTCTGTACATTTTGTGCTTGTCACAAACGAATTACCAAAAGGCATAGCATGTAGAAACCCTATATAGAAACACTGCTTAAAGAGTGGCAGTTGTATCTTCAACTATTTTCTCAAAAACCTCGGATTAAAGAAATTCATTTAGGATGCGGTACCCTTACTTTTTTTGAGCCACACAATCTAAAGGAGTTAATAACAAAAATCACTTCCAAAGCAGTACTGGACAACAACTTTGAATTCAGTTTTGAAGCACATCCTAATAATACAATCGTAGAACATTTAAAAATATTATACGATATCGGGTTTCGGAGAATTAGTTTAGGTTTTCAAGACTATGACCCAAAAGTCCAGAAGACCATTCATAGAATTCAGCCTTTTGAAAAAGTAAAACAAATAACCCGATGGGCTCGGGAAATTGGGTACGATTCAATAAGTCACTATTTAGTGTTTGGATTGCCTTTTCAGACCATTGATAGCATCACCAAAACCATCACCCTTACCAAAGAATTAGAGCCC
>QXYU01000031.1 GCA_009886755.1 Flavobacteriaceae bacterium | reverse complement strand
GTCACTGTTTACCTTACCATCCAGAGGGTTGAAGGTAACTTCCAAATACTTTAACCGTTGCATATCGGTTACTTTAATTTGGCAAATAAATGTATGAAAGTGGAATTTATCGAAAGGACTTATAAAAGTCTCATAGGAATCCCAGATGATATTTCGTGTGTATTCTACATTCGGGTATTTTTCTTCCACAAAAAAGCGAATCTTTTTATTGATTTCTTTGATGTTGATCGGGATGATTTCTCCATCGGCGTTTTCTTCAAACCCCTGATGTTGTTCGATAAAGTCTTCGATACCCACTTTTTGAACCTGTGCAGCGATGGGAGTTGCCAGACCAAAAACTACTAAAATGAGCAGTAAAGAGCGAAACTTTTTCATAAAGATATAGTTTGTTGTTTGCTCAAAGATAAGAAACTCCTTGTTGGCTCGAAAAAGCAGTCCAAAAAAAAATTAGCTTCCAAAAAGATAACGATACACATCATTTCCATTGGCAAAAAGCACCAATCCTAAAATAAGGAAGAAACCAATCACCTGAGCGTATTCCATCACTTTGTCATGAGGCTTTCGACCTGTAATGATTTCATACACCAAAAACATGACATGACCACCATCGAGAGCGGGGATGGGCAATACATTCATAAAGGCCAACATGATTGATATCAAAGCGGTGCTAAACCAAAAACCTTGCCAGTCCCAACTGCCAGGGAACAAATTACCAATAGCACCAAAGCCACCGACTTGACTAGCTCCCTTTTTAGTAAATATATATTTAAATTGCGCCACATAGTCGTAAAGCGTCCAATAGCCGTACGAAAACCCCTGTTGAATGCTTTCGAGAAAACCAAGATCCACATGCGTAGATTCAATGCCGGTATAGAGCTTATTCACTCCTATTTTACCTTCTTCATTGGGCGTGAGTTGAAGGGTGTCGATTTCTCGTCCTCTTTGCATCACTAAAGTTATGGGGTTACTATTGGTATTGAGTTTAGCGACAAACTCCTGCCAGTGGGTGATTGCCTGATCGTTTACGGCAATGATGCGGTCGTTCACCTTAAGTCCTGCTTGATCGGCAGCCATATTGGGTACCACAGAATCTATTACAGGGGATAGTAAAGGGCGGAAAGACTGCATCTCTCCACTTTCAAACATCTGTTGTCCAAAATCTTCTGGGATCGCAATGCTTTCTTTGCGTCCGTCGGCGTGCACTACATCAATTTCTTCAACACTCCGCAAAAACAAATAACGGTTGACTTCCAACACATTGTCGAGCTCGGCACCGTCCACACGGAGGATCTTATCTCCGCTTTCAAAACCGATGGCTTGGGCAATAGGACTGGGTTGTAATCCCAAAGGAAGGGCTTCATTGGTTAGCGTATTTTTACCCCAAACAAAGAGAATCATCATATAGATCAAAAACCCTAGGATGAGGTTGACCGTCACCCCACCCAGCATGATAATCAATCGTTGCCAAGCTGGTTTGGAACGAAATTCCCAAGGCTGTGCGGGTTGTTTCATTTGTTCGGTATCCATGCTTTCATCAATCATTCCAGCAATCTTTACATAGCCCCCCAAGGGCAGCCAGCCGATCCCGTAGACGGTATCACCAATTTTCTTTTTGAAGAGGGCAAAGTTGACATCAAAAAACAAAAAGAATTTTTCGACACGGGTTTTAAAAATTCGGGCAGGGATGAAGTGACCCAACTCATGCAAAATAATAAGCAAGGACAAACTCATAAATAACTGGATCGCTTTGATAGCAAATGGACTCATAGGTGGATTTAAAAGGTGTCCAAAATTAAACTTTTTTTACGAGCAGTATGTATTTTAACACTTTCTAAATAGTAGCGCAGTGGTACGATGGCCGAATGACAATTATGTACCTTTGCTCTGAAAATAACTATGAAGGCATTTTTTCAAAAATACCGACGGTTTTTAATTGTGTTTGCTGCTGTAAGCACCATCATTTTGTGGTTGTTCTATCGGGCCTTGCAACCCAAACCGTACCTTCCCATTTTTCAACCCGCAATGGTGAACTTTGAATTGGTGGACAGCACCCTTCAACATGTTAAAAAATACCATCGCATTGCCGATTTTCGTTTGCAAAATCAAAACGGTCTGTGGGTGAGTCAAAAATGGGTGGTGGACAAGATCCACATCGCTGATTTTTTCTTTACGACCTGCCCCAGCATTTGCCCCATAATGACCGCCAACATGCATGACTTGCAGCAGGCATTTGCTGCAGACGATCAAATTCGACTGCTTTCTTACAGTGTAACCCCCAAAATTGACTCGGTCGCGCAGCTCAAAAAATACGCTTTGGAAAAAGGCGTAAACGATCAAAAGTGGAATCTTCTTACAGGGGACAAAAAAGAAATTTACAAACTAGCACGTCAATCGTATTTGGTTGCCAAAAACGATGGAGATGGTGGACCGTATGATATGATCCACACGGAGAACTTTGTTTTGGTTGACCCGTTGCAACGCATTCGTGGATTTTACGATGGCACTCAAGCAGAGGCGATGGAGCAGCTTATCAAAGACGTGGCCATCCTTCAACTCGAATTTCCCCAACCTTAATTCTCATTTTCTGTTTCCGCTTCCCTAAAATATCCTATTTTTGTTTTCTAAATTGATTCTAAATAATGCAATTTCTTGATTCACTAGAGCCCGGAGAACACGCAACGATTGTGGATTTCGAAACCGAAAAATTGCCTTTGAAGCTCATTGAAATGGGCTGTCTTCCTGGCAATAAGGTCTGCCTTCTTCACAGAGCACCTTTTAACTGTCCACTCTATTTGGAGATCGACGGCTGCCACATGGCCATCCGAAGAGAGGTAGCCTCCCTTATAGAGATTGAACGTCCCTAACACATGGCGCACTTCCTCAAAGTAGCGTTGATTGGAAACCCGAATACGGGCAAAACATCCGTATTCAATGCACTTACAGGCCTCAATCAAAAAGTAGGGAACTATCCCGGAATTACGGTGGAAAAAAAAGAAGGGAGCTGCCGCTTGAACCGAACCACCAAAGCGCACATTTTAGACCTACCAGGGACCTACAGCCTCAATGCATCTTCGATGGATGAGAGTGTTGTCATCGAATTGTTGCTCAATCGAAACAACAAAGACTTTCCTGATGTTGCTGTAGTGGTTACTGATGTGGAAAATCTAAAAAGAAATTTACTGCTCTTCACTCAAATCAAGGATTTGGAGATTCCTACGCTTTTGGTTGTCAATATGTCCGACCAAATGAAACGCAAAGGAATCAGTATTGAAGTAGAACAGCTACAAGCGGACTTAGGCACGCAAGTGATTCTGACTAGCATGCGCCATCAAGAAGGTGTAGCAGCACTCAAAGAAGCCCTCGTCAATTACCGACAACTGCCCACAACGCCTTTGCTCGATCTGGAAACCATTGATGCGGATTATTTTTCTCGATTGCAAAAAACCTTTCCAACAGAATCCTTATACAAGTTGTGGCTGGTGATCACGCAAGACGTGAATTTCTCCAGTCTAGAGCGCAAGCGAATTCAAGCTGCCAGTGATTTCAAAGTCCAAAGCGATGCAGTGCTCAAACGTTTGCAGCAAAAAGAAACCATCAAGCGCTACCAGATCATCAATCAAACGCTGAAGCAGACCTATCAGGTAAACAATGATGCAGCTACGGATCTTCGTAGTCGAATTGATCGCATTTTGATCCACAAGGTTTGGGGCTATGTTTTCTTTTTTGCACTACTGTTCTTGATTTTTCAGTCTATTTTTGATTGGAGCAGCGTTCCCATGGACTTCATTGATTCGAGTTTTGCTCAACTGAGTCAGTGGGTCAATGCCGAATTACCCCCCGGTCTTTTCACCAGTTTATTGGCAGAAGGAATTATTCCCGGTTTGGGAGGGATTGTAATATTTATCCCTCAGATTGCTTTTCTCTTTTTGTTCATTTCCTTGTTGGAAGAATCGGGCTATATGAGTCGCGTGGTATTTTTGATGGATCGCGGATTGCGCCGTTTTGGCTTGAGTGGTAAAAGCGTGATCCCCTTGATTTCGGGAACGGCCTGTGCCATTCCGGCGGTGATGGCCACCCGAAATATTGAAAACTGGAAAGAACGCCTGCTCACGATTTTAGTGACTCCTTTCACCACCTGTTCCGCACGGCTTCCGGTCTATTTAATTTTGATTTCATTGGTCATTCCCGAACGGAGTATTTTGGGGATCAATGCACAGGGACTTACCCTGATGGGGTTATATATCCTTGGCTTTGCCATGGCCTTGCTTTCTTCTTGGATTTTGAAAAGCTATTTTAAAACCACGACCAAAAGTTATTTTGTCGTTGAGATGCCCAACTACAAAATGCCGCAGTTAAAAAACGTGGGAATCACAGTACTTGAAAAAACAAAATCCTTTGTTACCGAAGCGGGTAAAATTATCTTGGCATTTTCGGTACTACTCTGGTTAATGGCCTCCTTTGGTCCAGGCGAGCCATTCACCAAGGCCGATACGATTGTACGCGAAGCCAATATCAATAACCCATTGACCGAAGAGGCTCTCGAAGCTGAAATAGCCTCCTATCGCCTGGAGCATTCTTACATTGGGATCTTAGGGAAAGCCATTGAACCTGTCATCCGACCTTTGGGCTATGATTGGAAAATAGGCATCGCTTTGATTAGTTCCTTTGCGGCGCGTGAAGTTTTTGTAGGAAGTTTAGCAACGATTTACAGCGTTGGGAGCGAAGAAGAAACCCCCATAAAAAACAAAATGGCCCAAGAAAAAAGAGCCAATGGACAAGTGGTGTTTGATCTGGCTACTGGAATTTCTCTGATGTTATTTTATGCCTTTTCCATGCAGTGCATGAGCACCTTAGCCATTGTCAAAAAAGAAACAAACAGCTGGCGATGGCCATTGCTTCAGTTGGGTCTGATGACTGTAATCGCCTATGTCACTGCCTTTGCGGCCTATCAAATTTTATCCTAATGGACTGGCTTCAAGTACTTTTAGTAACCCTAGCGGCTTTTTTGGCACTCCGTTTATTGTATCGCCGTTTTTGGATGCCCTCTAAGTCCGACTCCAGTTGTGGGAAAAATTGCGACTGTTAGAAGTTTTCAATTTTATGTAAGTTCGTAATGGAAAGCCCCCAGCTTGCCAAACGATTCTAAAAAAGTTGAACTTTAACCTTATGTGATGCCCAAAATGCGTATCGACGAGTCCATCGTCATCCAAGAAAAACCTTTAAAAATCTATTCCATTTTAAGTGATTACCACCATTGGCAGACCTGGTCGCCTTGGTTGCTGGCAGAACCCGAAGCAAAAGTCACTATTGCAGACTCTGGAGATTTTACCAGTGGGAGGGCCAAATCATCGGTTCGGGACAAATGCAAATCACCCGAAAGTCAGCAAAGCATGATTTTTCACTGATGGATTTGACATTCTTAAAACCTTGGAAATCCCAAGCCAAAGTAGCTTTTTATCTAAAAGAAGAAGGAGCATCTACTCAAGTTCGATGGACCATAGATAGCGGCATACCTTTCTTTTTGTTTTGGATGAAAAAATCCATGGAGGCCTATATCAGTCAAGACTATGGACGTGGCCTACGGCTTCTAAAAGATTTTGCAGAAACGGGAAAAACCAATTCTTCAATCAAGTTTTTGGGATTGAAAAAGCACCCAGCAATGCAATATGTAGGGCTTCAAAGAAGCATCAGTACTGCTGAGATGGAACAATGTATGGGAGAAGACTTTGGTCGCTTGACGCCCCTTTTTCATCAAAAGTGGAAAGCCCTTCAAGCAGGTGCTCCTTTTTCCATTTACCACAAGTTTGATGTAGTTCGTAAAAAGGTAATATATACGGCAGCCCTTCCCTTGACGGAAATACCTACAGATTTAGAGTCGGATATGGTTACCGGAACGCTCCCTGCCATGCAGGTCTATTCCGTATTGCACCAAGGTCCTTATCGGCATATTGCCAATGCTTGGTCGGCAGCCGCTATGCATTTGCGAAGCAAACAGTTTAAGCCTCTTAAAAAAACACCCCCAATGGAAGTGTATTGGAACAACCCTAAGGACACTTCAGAATTGGAATTAAAAAGTGAAATACTCTTTCCAGCAAAAGCCTAGGCATTCATTAAGTCCTCAATTTCATCTGCTTCAAGTGGAATCTGCGCCATTATATTTATGGGTTCTCCAGAAGCTTGTACCACCACATCGTCTTCCAAGCGAATGCCAAAGCCCTCGTCGGGAAGATAAATACCGGGTTCAACGGTAAAGACCATATTGGGCTCCATAGGAAGATGCAGCAAACCATAGTCATGGGTATCCAAGCCCAAATGGTGTGAAGTCCCATGCATAAAATACTTTTTATAGGCCGGTTTTGCTGTGGTCTCATTTTGGACATCTGCTTTGTCAAGCAAGCCAAGCCCTAGTAATTCACTAGTCATGATTTTACCCACCTCAAAATGATATTGCTTCCAAAGGACGCCGGGCCGGAGGAGCTTTGTCGCTTCATTTTTAACACGAAGTACGGCATTGTAGACCGCCTTTTGTCGTGGGGTGAACTGCCCTGACACAGGAATGGTTCGGGTCATATCCGAACTATAACGACCATAACTAGCTCCAACATCGAGCAGTAATAGGTCTCCTGCCTGGCACTGGTTTTTGTTTTCGGTATAATGAAGCACATTGCTATTGGCGCCACTGGCGATAATGGGTTCATAAGCAAAGCCGTCCGATCGGTGGCGTAGGAATTCATGTATGAATTCAGCTTCAATTTCGTATTCCCAAACACCGGGTTTTACAAAGGAAAGTATTCGTCGAAACCCTTGATGGGTGATTTCACAAGCCTTTCGGATTTGTTCGATTTCTGCTGCGGATTTAAGAGAGCGTAATTTTTGTAAAATCGGATTGCTTCGGGCCGATTGATGAGTAGGATAATTTTTTTGAGCCCATTCGATAAAGCGGTCTTCTCGTGTTTGGGTTTCCACTGCCGCACGATAATGCTCATTTTTATTGAAGTAGAAAGTGTCGCATTGGGCGGCTAATTCAAAGAAAACCTTTTCGAAATCCTGAACCCAATAGATCGTCTCAATACCGGTCAAATCGCGAGCGGCTTTTCGGGTGAGTTTGGCTCCTTCCCAAACGGCAATATGGGGATTGGTTTCTCGTAAAAACAAAACCTCTCGATGCTTGGGATCCGCGGCATCGGGGAAAAGGATCAAAATGGTTTCTTCTTGATCCACCCCTGTGAGGTAAAGCATATCAGTGTGTTGCGCAAAAGGAAGGGTGCTGTCTGCGCTGATGGGATAGGTGTCGTTGGAGTTGAACACAGCCAGGCTTTTGGGGTTTAAAGCCGCCATAAAAGACTGTCGATTCTTTTGATAAATGTCAGAAGATAAGGGTTCGTAACGCATACTGTAAGATTTAAAACACTAAGGTAGTTTTTTGTACTTTGATACCCTAAAATTCAGTCCGATATGAAAAATCTTTGGTTTCCACTTTGCTTGCTTTTAGGGTCTTTTTTGGTTCGTGCACAACCCACTTCAGGAGAAGCAATTCTCGCAGCTACTGTAGAGCATGAAAAAATGCAGTCGGCTTCTTATGTCAAAAACATCCCTTTTGAAAATATCGGTCCCTCCATTATGAGCGGTCGGGTGGTGGCCTTGGCGGTGAACCCTGAACTACCAACAGAATTTTATGTGGCCTATGCCTCTGGAGGCGTATGGCATACCCAAGACAATGGAATCAGCTTTGTCTCCATTACAGACAATGCTCCCACGCAAAACATCGGTGAAATAGCCATGCACTGGCCTTCCCGAACCCTCTGGGTTGGTACGGGAGAAAACAATTCCTCCCGTTCTTCCTACGCCGGTATCGGGATGCTCCGCACCACAGACAATGGCGCTACTTGGACGCAGCACGGCCTCAATAGCAGTCATCATATTGGAAAAATTTTGATTGATCCCAACAATCCAAATCATTTGGTAGTGGGAGTAACAGGCCATTTATACACCCCCAATTCGGAACGTGGCGTTTATGTTACTTCAGATGCCGGAGCCACTTGGGAGCAGACGCTTTATATCAATGATGAAACAGGAATTATAGACATGGTCTCTTTGACGGCTGATTTCAATGTTGTTTTTGCGGCGGCTTGGCAAAAAGATCGTAAGGCTTGGAATTTTTCTGGGAGCGGTTCCCATTCGGGGATTTACAAAAGTACCGATGGCGGGCAGACTTGGCGACTGATGAGTACACCTGAAAGTGGTTTTCGTACGGGGGACGGAGTGGGTCGTATCGGATTGGCTGTTTACGATGCCAATACTATTTATGCCATCCATGACAGCCAGTTTCGTCGAGAAAAAGAAGCTGAAAAAGAAAGCCAGGGTTTGACCAAATCGGATTTTAAGACCATGAGTCGTAATGCTTTTTTAGCCTTGCCCAATAAAGAAATCAACACCTATCTCAAGCAAAATGGTTTCCAAGAAAAATACCGAGCTGAAAATTTAAAAAACCAAGTGCGTAACGGACAGATCAGGCCGGTTGATTTGGCGACCTATTTGGAAGACGCCAATTCTTTACTCTTTGACACTCCTGTGGTAGGAGCAGAGGTTTACAAAAGCACCGATGGTGGCGCCAATTGGCAGAAAACCCATGAGGGCTACCTAGATGGAGTGTATTACAGTTACGGATACTACTTTGGACACATTCATGTAGCACCCTATGATGCAGATAAAATTTACATCTATGGGGTTCCTCTTTTGACCTCTAATGATGGGGGTAAAAGCTTTGAATATCTGTCCAAACGCAATGTCCATTCCGATCATCATGCCCTATGGATCAACCCCAAGCAACCCGGTCACCTGATCAATGGAAATGATGGTGGGGTCAATATCACCTACACAGACGGAGCACATTGGAGTAAAAACAACACCCCTCAAGTGGGGCAGTTTTACGCGATCAACATCGACCATGAAGAGCCGTATAATGTCTATGGCGGCTTGCAAGACAATGGTGTTTGGAAAGGCCCTCACAATGCAAAAGAAGATCGCAGTTGGCAAGCCAACGGTCAATATCCTTGGAAGGAAATCATGGGTGGCGACGGAATGCAGGTGGCGATTGATGATAGAAATTCTAATATCGTTTATACCGGTTATCAGTTTGGGAATTATTACCGATTGGATTTGGCTTCGGATTCTTATGAAGCCGTGCAACCCAAACACGAGTTGGGGGAAGCTCCACTGCGTTTCAACTGGCAAACCCCTATTTGTTTGTCCTCGCACAATCAAGACATTCTCTATTTGGGAAGTAATAAACTCCATCGTTCCTTTAACCAAGGAAACGACTGGGAGGCCATTTCTCCAGATTTGACCAAAGGAGGAAAGAAAGGCAATGTGGCCTTTGGAACTTTGACCACCTTTAGCGAATCTCCTTTTCAATTTGGGATGCTTTACACGGGAAGTGATGACGGTCAAATTCAGGGAACCCAAAACGGCGGTGCCAGTTGGGAGTTGCTTTCAAATAAGTTACCTCAAAACCTTTGGGTGAGTCGGGTTGTGGCTTCTTCGCATAAGAAAAACCGAGTTTATGCAACGCTCAACGGGTATCGAAATGATGATTTCACGCCTTATGTGTACGTGAGCGAAAATGCTGGAGAAAGTTGGAAAGCCATAGCGGCAAATTTACCAGCGGCTCCAGTGAATGTAATTGTAGAAGACCCTGTCAAGGAGAATATTCTTTTTGTAGGAACGGATCGAGGGGTTTATGTCAGTTTTGACCAAGGTGTCTCTTGGGAAGCCTTTGAAAAAGGACTGACAACCGTGGCGGTTCACGACTTGAAAATTCAGCCAAAAGCAAAACATCTTCTGGTAGGAACTCATGGACGTTCTATTTACAAAGCCTCAATAGCGGCCTTGCAAGAAAGAGACCCAAAACAGACCCTACAGCTATTTGTTCCAGAGAAAATGAAGCATTCCAAAAAATGGGGAAGCCGAAAAGCCTCTTGGTCAGAATGGAATTATCCCAATTTTGAATTCCAGCTTTTTACTGCAGCTGCCACACCTTATGCCTTGACGATTAAATCCAATGATGGAATTTCTGTATATCAATCCCAAGGATCTTTAGAACGAGGATTTTCTAGCCTTAGCTATTCTTTAACCTATGGTAAAAAGAATATGCGCCCTTCACGAAAAAAGAAAAAAACGATGAAGCCTGCCGAGGATGGAAATTATTATTTGCAACCGGGAATCTACACTCTTGAAATTAAAACAGACCAAGGCATACAAAAGAGAAACTTTACCCTGGAGTAACCGAAAAGCACTTTTAACGAATACCTTTTAATAGATACCCCCTTTTAGAATACTGAAGACGATTTGTTTACGTCACAACCATTGGTTACCTCTCCTTTTGTTTTCCATTCCTTCGTTATGGAGTCAGGAGGAAAATTCCGACAGTCTACCCCGTTGGAAACACCAACACTCGATAGGAATTTTACTCAATCAAGCCAGTTTTTCCAACTGGCTGGCAGGAGGGGTCAATAACTTCAGCAGAACGTTTAATGCCAGCTATAATCTGAACTTCAAAAATAAGCACTGGGATTGGACCAATCGTCTTGATCTCGCTTTAGGTTATGCGCGCACCAATGAATCGAGTGATTACACCAAAATGGATGATCAATAGGTGTTTCAATCAGTCTTGAAAGTCCGTTCCGAAAAAGCTTGGAATTTTTCTTCCAGTTTTGATTTAAAAACACAAAATGCTCCAGGGTCAATTGTTTTGGATAAAAACCAGCCCGATAAAATTCAATCAACGCACTTTTTTTCTCCGGCTTATATGCAGTTGGGAACAGGACTCGCTTATGCAAAAGGCGATTCTTTTCAGCTGCAATGGAACCCCATAAACGCAAGAGTGATCGTGGTTGATGCTGATTTCACAAAAGATCTTGCTGCGGGAGAAACCTATTTTGGCGTGGCAGCTGGTAAAAGCAGTCGATGGGAAGCAGGTGTGTCCGTATCGATGAAGAGTAATATTGAGGTGGCGACCAACATTTTGTTGCGGAATAAGTTGAATGTAGTAACCAATTATCTTGAAGAATTTAAAAATGTCGATTTTGATTACACCTTAACGTCACAAATGAAGGTCAATAAGCATGTAAGTGCGCTGTTTGAACTGCAGTTGATCTATGACGATAACGCCATTGCGGATTTACAGGTGCGTCAAATTTTTGGGCTATCAATAGCGCTGCCGTACTAGTCTTGTTGAAGCAAACAGTCACATTTTGAGCAAGTGGGATTAAAAACCCTCAACAAAAGATTAGAATTGTTATAGATATACAGGGGCAAGCCAAAAAAAAAGCATAAGGGTTGGGAACAGAAGTCTTTATGCTGTAATTTTGATTACAAATTGAATTTATTTTTATGATCACATCTTCAATCGTAAGAAAAGTAGCCATGGCACTTTCAGGTCTTTTCTTGGTTGTTTTTTTGGGACAGCATTTTACCATCAATCTGGCTTCAGTTGTCAGTAAAGACAGCTTTAATGAGTTGTCCCACTTTATGGGAAACAACCCACTTGTTCAATTCATCCTACAACCTATCTTAATTTTTGGAGTAGTTTTTCATTTTGTAATGGGCTTTATTCTTGAACTTCAAAATCGTTCAGCACGTGCAAACAAATATGGATCCTACAAAGGAAGCGCTAATGCCAGTTGGATGTCTCGTAATATGATTTTATCAGGAGTAGTGGTCTTGTCTTTTCTAGGACTTCACTTCTACGATTTTTGGGTCCCCGAGATGAACTATAAATACATTGAGGTACTTCCAGAAGATCCAACACGTTATTACGAAGAACTGGTTCACAAATTCGTGAGTCCTGTTCGTGTTGGGCTTTATGTCGTTTCGTTTTTCTTTCTTGCCTTGCATTTGTTACATGGTTTCGGGTCTTCTTTTCAGTCCATGGGACTCAATAACAAATACACACCGGCGATTAAGACTTTTACTAAAATATTCGCAATAGCGATTCCTGCGGGCTTTGTATTTATTGCGCTCTTTCACCATTTTAATGCATTATAAACAATGGGAACATTAAACTCTAACATACCGGAAGGACCACTGTCTGATAAGTGGACACAACACAAAAGCAATATTAATTTGGTGAGTCCTGCCAACAAGCGATTGATTGATGTTATCGTGGTTGGAACGGGATTGGCAGGAGCTTCGGCTTCAGCTACACTGGCAGAATTGGGTTACAACGTCAAGACGTTTTGTTTCCAAGATTCTCCCAGAAGAGCCCACTCCATTGCAGCTCAGGGAGGAATTAATGCGGCGAAAAACTATCAAGGAGACGGAGACTCTACCCACCGTCTTTTTTATGACACTATTAAAGGAGGGGATTATCGTTCCCGAGAAGCCAATGTACATCGTTTGGCAGAGGTGTCGGCTAATATCATTGACCAGTGTGTCGCCCAAGGCGTTCCTTTTGCTCGTGACTATGGTGGATTGCTAGACAATCGCTCCTTTGGGGGGGTACTGGTATCCCGTACGTTTTATGCCAAAGGACAAACGGGCCAGCAGTTACTGCTTGGAGCTTATTCTGCTATGAACCGACAAATTGGTCGTGGAAAAATTAAAATGTATAACCGACATGAGATGATGGACTTGGTTGTTGTTGATGGCAAAGCCCGAGGGATCATTGCACGTAATTTAGTAACTGGAAAACTAGAACGGCACGGAGCCCATTCGGTGGTGATCGCTTCTGGAGGCTATGGAAACGTTTTCTTTCTATCAACCAATGCGATGGGAAGCAATGTATCTGCCTCATGGAAAATTCACAAAAAAGGAGCGCATTTTGCCAACCCTTGTTTTACGCAAATTCACCCAACCTGTATTCCTGTATCTGGAGACCATCAGTCGAAACTAACACTGATGTCCGAATCTTTGCGGAATGATGGCCGTATTTGGGTACCAAAAAAAATAGAAGATGCCAAAGCCATTCGTGAGGGACATTTAAAGCCCACGGAATTGGGCGAAGAAAATCGAGACTACTATTTGGAAAGACGCTATCCTGCTTTTGGAAATCTCGTGCCGCGCGACGTTGCCTCTCGAGCAGCCAAAGAGCGTTGTGATGCTGGATTTGGAGTCAATAAAACAGGAGAAGCAGTTTATCTGGACTTTGCCACTGCTATTGTGCGGTATGGAAAAGAAGAAGCCCATGTCAAAGGACTGGATGAAAACGATGCCCAATTGGTTAAAAAACTAGGGCAAGAAATAGTGCGTTCCAAATATGGAAACTTATTTCAGATGTACGAGAAAATCGTAGATCAAAACCCCTATGAAACCCCAATGATGATCTACCCAGCGGTGCACTACACTATGGGAGGTACTTGGGTTGATTATAACTTGATGACCAGTATTCCGGGTTGTTATGCCATTGGAGAAGCCAATTTCTCCGACCACGGAGCCAATCGCTTAGGAGCTTCAGCCCTAATGCAAGGTTTGGCCGACGGTTACTTTGTCTTGCCATATACCATCGGAGACTATTTGGCGGACGATATCCGAACGGGAACCATCGCGACTGATACCCCAGAATTTGATACCGCTGAGAAAGAGGTTCAAGATCGCTTGGAGGCTTTTATCAATAATGACGGAAAAAATTCAGTGGATTATTACCACAAGAAGCTGGGTAAAATCATGTGGAATAAATGTGGAATGTCTCGCAATGAAAAAGACCTCAAAGAGGCCATGACCGAGATAAAAGAATTACGCGAAGACTTTTATAAAAATGTAAAAGTTCCTGGGGGCCTACATGAATTCAATGAACAACTTGCGAAAGCAGGTCGTGTGGCTGATTTTCTAGAGCTGGGGGAGTTGTTTGCCAAAGACGCTTTGGAACGAAATGAATCCTGCGGAGGACACTTCCGAGAAGAGTCACAGACGCCAGAGGGAGAGGCCTTGCGCGACGATGAGAATTTCACTTTTGTATCCGTTTGGGAATACCAAGGCGAACCTGCCAAAGCCAAACTCCACAAGGAAGCCTTGAATTATGAAGAGATAGAAGTGAAAACTCGTTCTTACAAATAAGCACTATAAAAGAATAATATGAATCTAACCTTAAAAGTATGGCGCCAAGCCAACACCACTACTAAAGGGAACTTTGAAACCTATTCCATTGAAGATGTTTCTCCTGATATGTCTTTCTTGGAGATGATGGATGTACTCAATGAAGAATTGATTCAAAAAGGAATCGATCCTATTGCCTTTGACCACGATTGTCGTGAGGGAATTTGTGGAATGTGTTCGATGTTTATAAACGGAGAGGCCCACGGACCCGATCGTTTGGTTACTACTTGTCAGCTGCATATGCGGAAATTTAAAGATGGAGACACCATCATCATCGAACCCTTCCGCGCCAAAGCATTTCCAGTAGTCAAAGATTTAGCGGTGGATCGTTCCGCTTTTGATCGCGTGCAACATGCCGGGGGGTTTATCAGTGTGAACACTTCTGGAAACACCCAAGATGCCAACGCCATTCCTATTGAAAAACACGACGCCGATCGCGCTTTTGATGCAGCAACATGCATTGGCTGCGGAGCCTGTGTAGCGACCTGTAAAAACGCATCCGCCATGCTCTTTGTTTCCGCAAAGGTGTCGCAATACGCACTTCTGCCGCAAGGAAAAGTAGAAGCTACAGATCGAGTGCTAAACATGGTCAAGCAAATGGACGAAGAAGGGTTTGGAAACTGTACCAACACCGGGGCCTGCGAAGTGGAATGTCCAAAAGGAATCTCACTTGAAAATATCGCCCGAATGAACCGCGAGTATTTAACAGCGAGTATCAAAGGATAAATCACTCCCCTAACCTTATTAGTAAACCCACTATTTTTAGTGGGTTTTTTGTTTGGTCATGATGATGATACCTGTCGACCAATCTATTTGCGTCATTGAAAAGGTAAAAAACTTTTCAGCCAATAGGTAGCGTAAAAAAAGAGAAGGGATTAAGATTCAAGAACCATCTCCGTATAATCTGCAATGGCACTAACACAGCCTAAATCTAGGAGTTGTTGTTTACTAAACTGCGTAGCCACGCCTACCACATCCATACCTGCAGCCTGTGCGCTTTGGATTCCAGAAAGGGTGTCTTCAAAAGCGAGACAGTGCTCGGGTGTCATTTGGATTTTTGCTGCTGCACGTAAGAATATCTCGGGATGTGGCTTGCCCTTAGTAACTTGATCGCCTCCCGTAGTTGAGTGGAAATACGCCTCGATTTTCAGTTGTTTTAGGGTCATGTCCAGATTGTTTTGGTCACCCATTGTGGCCAATCCAAGGGGGATGTCCAGTGTTTTTAAATATTGGAAAAAAGAATGCAATCCAGGTAACGGTTGCAATAAGGAGCCAAAAGTGTCTCTGTAGAGGGCTTCTTTTTCGTTCCCTACAGCTCGCAGTGCTTCTTCTGTTTTTAGGTGTGGGAAAAAGCGTGCCATTACTTCAACAATGGTTCCTTTGTGGTAGTCTCGTTCAAAGGTTTCCGCGTCAATTCCCAATTGTTTTGCATCAATGAATTGCATCCAGGCATCATGATGATAGTGCATATTATCGACCAAGGTGCCGTCCATGTCAAAAATTAGGGCTTTATAGTAGGAAAGAGGTTTCATAGCAAAACAGAATCAAGTATTTTTATGGTGTACAAGATAAAGCTATGCATTCACATTTGACAATAGCCTTGGTTCAGGCAAATGCTGTGTGGGAAAACCCTCTCGAAAATCAAAAACAACTTACAACCCTTCTGGAGCGTGTGAGCTCAAAGGCGGAAATAGTTTTGTTACCAGAAATGTTTGCCACAGGTTTTAGTATGAATCCTCAGGAGTTTGCAGAATCCATGCAAGGTCCTACGGTTCAATGGATGCAGGCTTGGGCTGCGAACTATCAAAAAGTATTGGCGGGAAGTTTGGCTATTGAAGAAAAGGGACTTTACTACAATCGGTTTTTATGGGTGCTTCCCGACGGATCGCACCATACTTATGACAAGCGCTATGGCTTTTCCTTGGCTGGGGAAGATAAGGTCTATACAGCAGGAACCAATACAGCTGTTTTTGAGTATCGGGGGTGGCGAATCTGCCCGCGGATCTGTTACGACTTGCGATTTCCCCTCTGGGCACGTAATACAGAAAACTATGATCTGCTTCTTTTTGTCGCCAACTGGCCACAACCACGCATTCACGCTTGGGACACCTTACTCCAAGCAAGAGCTATTGAAAATCTAAGCTATTGCATTGGAGTGAATCGCGTAGGGGAAGATGCCAATGGCAATATTTACCCGGGTCATTCCGCTGCTTATGATGCGCTCGGTCGTCAGATGAGCCAGGACTTGAATAAAAAAGAAGGTATTGCAGAGGTTACTATGGAACTTGATCCACTTCGGTCACTTCGGAAGCGGTTGAACTTTTTAGCCGATCGAGACGAATTTGTATGGGATCAAAAACTTGATTGACATCCCAGTTCGCTCGAACATCAATCTCTTCAGGGAGGTAGATGACTTCCTCAGGCTGAATTTTTTTCAAGTAGTTTCCGGTGTCCCATTTATTATTATCATTAACATCTTTGATCACGCGAATGATATATTTTCCAGGAGGGAGGTATTCAAAAGTATGCTGATTGTTAGGTAAGGCTTTGGTAATTCTTCGTTTGAGTTTATAACGACTGTTGAGCAGATCCACCACAAGGGGACTGTCCTCCAAGTTTTTGAATTGTACGATCAGTTTCCCATAACTCTCGTATTTACTGGTTACCACATCAAAAGCGATGGTGTCGTTGGTGGCACCAAAAAAGTCAGTGAATGCGTTGGGATAAATGTCAAAAAAGTATTTGTCATTAGGTCCCAGATTGGGAATAGAGAGTCGAATTTCATCTTTGTTTGGATGAAGATTGACTTGAAAAGGAACAAAAACAGAATCTTTATTTCGCACCTGAATCTTACTATTGTCCATTTTGATAATGGGTAGGTTGGCTATTAGAAGCACAGAATCCATAAGATGTAAAACTTTAGGACTGGTCTTTTTGACGACTAAAGAATCGGGAGTGGGGGTTGAATATTTTACCGTATGTGTTCGTAGGCTATCTTTGTAGGGATAGCGAAACTGCAGCGAATCCTTAGGGGGGTTTTTAAACCAAAAATTCAAGCTGTCTTTTTCTCGGTCTCGGGTGATTAAACTTTCAAAATCACCGGGAACCTCAGAAATCATCTCCATGGATTGTCCCGTATAGCGGCCAAAGTAAGGCAAAACAATGTGGTGCTCGTTAATGAATTCGGGCTTGCTCCAAGAAAAATTGGGAATCTCATTGAAAATTCTAAGATCAACAACACTATCGCCGGGCAACTCGATTTGTTTTTCTATAAACCCAATTTTATCAATGTTTTGATCAAAAAAATAGTTAGAAGCATTGTCCAGTAAAGCAATCAGTTCATATTTTCCTGCCTTGAGGTTTTGAAACTGATAAATAGTGCTGTCTAGCGTGCTGGCAACGTATAAGGGTTTTTGAGTGTAAACCGTAGAGTCATTGTACGTACTGTCAATAGGATAAAGCTGTAGGGAGACATAAGGGGGTGTTTCTGCTTCAAAAGCATCCGTAACAGTTCCTCTAAATTGAAGGGAATCAATGGTAGCTCCTGTGGAAAGGGTATAGCTAAAATAGGAGAGGATATTACTTTCATTATTGTCCTGAATACTTTCGCCAAAATTGAAGGTATAGGTCGTGTCATTCCGAAGACTGTCTTTGAAAACCACACTCAGCTTTTTGGAAACCCCTGTTTGCGGATACACCTTGTAATTACTAGGTTCCATAGGGGGTGAAATGATCAACTGTTTTTGGAGATCTCTCAGTTTTATGTACTCATCAAAGGTCAGAACGAACTTTTCTTTATCAAAAAAAGTGGTTCTTTGTTTGGGAGAAGCATTCTGTAACACAGGAGGAATACTGTCAAGAGGACCACCAGTAGGAGCACCGCGTTTGGCACAGTATGAAAGTGTCAGGGCAAGGCTAAGGCCTAGTAAAAAACGAAAAAAGGTCGATTTCATCTCAGACAAAATAACAACATATTCCCATCACTTCCTACACCCGATGACCAGGATACTCAGTTTCGATTTTGGAGCCACGAGCATACTTTTTCCACAGTTTTGTAAGTTAGCTCCCGTAGTAATGATATCATCTACGAGCAACCAATGCGGTTTTTCAAAAGGGTCTACTTGGGTCCGTTGAAAAGCTTGGTGCATTTCTTCAAACCGATCCGATGTTTTGTTTAGAGACAATTACTGGGTGTTTTTTACACGTTAGATGAGGTTGGGCGTATAGGGAATATTAAGTTGTGAAGCGAATGTTTGACAAAGCAAATCTACCTGATTGTAGCCGCGTTGCCGTTGTCTATGAGGGTGGAGAGGTAGTGGGACAATCGCGGTGCATTTTTGGCAGGGCGTATTTCGAAGTCGCTCCGCAGCAAGAACACCCAGCCAGTGGCCGAGTTGTTCTTGTCCCATAAATTTCAGTTGATGAATGATGTTTTGAAGGGGGCTATTCTCTTCAAAATAAAACAACGCCGTTCCCTGCTCAATGGGAATCCATTGGAGCAGTTTTTCGTAGACCGGATTGTTGTGAAAGGTTTCAAAATGGGTATAAGGGAGACTCGCTTGACAATGCAAGCAACAAGGTCTTTCATAGGGCATCATTTCTATGGAACAGCCCGGGCAAAAGCGAGGAAAAAAGAAAGAAAAGCAGGTTTTCCATCAGCGATGAAAGTATTTTTTTATGGAAAAAAAGTAGAGGGATGTTTAAGATAGGGAAAAAGCCGTTATTTTTGCCGAATGGCAACACAAAATGACCTCTTTAAAAAAGTAATTTCCCATGCTAAAGAGTATGGTTTTGTATTCCCCTCCAGCGAAATTTATGACGGACTCAGTGCCGTTTATGATTACGGTCAAAATGGGGCTGCACTGAAAAACAACATCAAAAACTATTGGTGGCGTGCGATGGTGCAGCTGCACGATAATATTGTAGGGATCGATGCTGCAATTTTTATGCATCCCACTACTTGGAAGGCCTCGGGTCACGTAGATGCCTTTAACGATCCTTTGATTGATAATAAAGACTCCAAAAAACGCTACCGAGCCGATGTATTGGTCGAGGATTACTGTGGAAAATTGGAAGTCAAAATAGAAAAAGAAGTAACCAAAGCCGCAAGACGCTTTGGAGAAGCCTTTGACAAAGAGCAATTTTTAGCCACCAACCCGAGAGTAGTTGGCTACCAAGAAAAGATCGATGGAATTCTAAAGCGTTTGGGTCAATCCTTGGAAAAGGAAGACCTAGCGGACGTTAAGAATTTGATTGAGGAATTAGAGATCGCTTGTCCCGAATCAGGCTCTCGTAATTGGACTGACGTTAAGCAATTTAATTTAATGTTTGGCACCAAGCTCGGAGCTTCCGCTGATTCTGCTATGGATCTTTACTTACGTCCAGAAACGGCCCAAGGCATATTTGTCAATTTTTTGAATGTTCAAAAAACAGGGCGAATGAAAGTGCCTTTTGGAATTGCCCAAATAGGGAAAGCTTTTCGAAATGAAATTGTCGCCCGGCAGTTTATTTTTCGCATGCGCGAATTTGAACAAATGGAAATGCAGTTTTTCATCCCTCCAGGAACCCAAAAAGAATGGTACGAAAAGTGGAAAGATACACGACTCAATTGGCACAAATCTCTAGGATTGGGCGAAGAGAACTACCGTTTTCACGATCATGAAAAACTAGCACATTATGCCGATGCAGCTTCCGACATTGAGTTTAAGTTTCCTTTTGGATTTAAAGAACTAGAGGGAATTCACTCCCGCACCGATTTTGACTTGGGTAGCCATGAGGAATTTTCAGGAAAGAAATTACAATATTTTGATCCGGAACGCAATGAGAACTATGTTCCTTATGTGGTGGAAACATCCATAGGATTGGATCGTATGTTCTTGGCTGTTTTTTCCAAATCACTACAAGAAGAAACTCTAGAAGACGGTAGTAGCCGAACGGTTTTGAAGCTCCCTGCTGTATTGGCTCCTACCCAAGTAGCAATCTTGCCTTTGGTCAAAAAAGATGGCCTACCGGATTTGGCACGAAAAATCCAAAATGATCTTAAGTGGAACTATGCTGTCAATTACGATGAAAAGGATGCTGTTGGACGTCGTTATCGTCGTCAAGATGCGCTGGGAACGCCCTACTGCATTACAGTAGATCACCAATCTCTTGAGGATCAAACGGTAACCCTACGAGATCGTGACAGTATGCAACAAGAGCGAATTGCGGTGGATCAATTGGATCGTTTCTTGGATGAAAAACTCAATCCAAAATACTGGCTGCAAAAAATTTAGAAGCGTTTACCAATGGAAAAGTTGATGCGGGGATAGGCAGTATTGTCGGTAGCACTCTCTTCGTTTGTTGGCATGAAGTAGCGTCCAACACCACCATGAACTTCAAAACTGTAGTTTTTTTGGTTGATCCATTTGAAGCCGATCAAAGCCCCTCAAGCAAATCCCAAAAAATCTTTTGAGACAAAACTGTCTGTTGAATTTGTATAAGAATCATACGCTGTACTAAGCCAACTTATAAACGGTTGCACGAAAAAGCCGCTGTTGTTTTGTTCTTTCTGACTAAAATACAAACGATAGTAGGGAGAAAATTCAAATCGGTCAAAGCGATACCCTTCTGATAAGTTGCTATCAAGATTCACAAAACCTGTGACACCCCAACTGGAAACAGGATCAATAAAATGTTCATAGGAAATATCAAAACCGGGCAATATGATGAGTTGAAAGATATCCAGTCGAATTTCATATTTGCTGGGAAGGCTGTCTTTGTTTTGGAGATTTTGCGCGCTCAGCGGATTATAAAAACTCAAAACGATTAGGGAAAGTGGCAGAAAAACATTTCTGAAGGGCGGCAATAAAGTGTTCATAGATTTGAGGATAAAGATTCGGGGTTTCTTCAAATTTATAACGCTCAGATTGCTATTTTAGTGTTGATGAATATTCTTTCCTATAACGTCAATGGAATTCGTGCGGCACTCAAAAAAGACTTTATGGGCTGGTTGCAGGCCGCTGCCCCGGATGTATTGTGTTTGCAAGAGACGAAGGCTTTAAAAGAGCAGGTAGATACCGAGTTGTTGGATGCCGCAGGCTATTACCACTATTGGTTTTCGGCTGAAAAAAAAGGCTACAGTGGCGTGGCTATATTGACAAAAGAAAAACCCAAACACGTGGCCTATGGAACAGGCATTGACCATATCGACTTTGAAGGACGAGTGATTCGTGTTGATTTTGAAAGTTGTTCGGTCATCAGCCTCTATTTGCCATCGGGAACTAACAGCGCTCGTTTGGATTATAAATTCCAATTCATGGATGAATTTCAAGCCTATATTGACAGCCTTAAAAAGGAATACCCTAATCTGGTCATCTGTGGAGATTACAATATTTGTCATGAGGCCATTGACATTCATGAACCGGTTCGCAACAAAACGGTATCGGGATTTTTACCCGAAGAACGTGCCTGGTTAAATGGTTTCCTAAAAAGCGGCTTTATCGATTCCTTTCGTTATTTAAACCCAGATCCGCATCATTATAGCTGGTGGAGCTATCGGGCTAATGCACGAGCCAACAACAAAGGCTGGCGCATTGATTATGCTTTGGTGAGTACTCCCCTACAAAAACATATTGCAAGATCCTACATCTTGCCGGAAGCCCGCCATTCCGATCATTGTCCGGTGGGTGTTGAACTAAATTTTGATTTATGAAAAAACATTTCATCCCCCTCGTTTTGTTAGTGACAACTTTGTTTAGCAGTTGTGTTGCCAACAAAGTATTCGCTGATTTAGAAAGCCGTTATGCAGACCTTAAAGTGGTTCATACGGATTTGAATAAAAAATATGACTCTCTTCAACAGTCGAACAAAGCACTTGAAAAGGAGTTAGAGATCAATAGAAAAAATTTGACAAAAACGCAGGATAGTTTGGTGCAGACACGGAAAGATTACACCAATTTGCAAAGTGCATACAGTGCTCTAGAGGAAAATTCGGATGCCGCAATACAAAAGAGTATTGCCAAAAACAACGAATTGCTCGCTGAAATTTCCCAGAAAGAACAAATGCTTACGGAACGAGAAGCACGTCTTACAGACTTGGAAAACCTGATTGCAGAGAAAGAAAATGCAATGAACGAATTGAAGCAGCGCTTGAGTGATGCCCTTCTGAATTTTGAAGGCAAGGGGCTAACAGTTGAGCAGCGTAATGGCAAAGTCTATGTTTCGATGGAAAACAAGCTTTTATTCCGATCAGGTAGCTGGGAAGTAGGCTCGGAGGGGCGTGTGGCGATTGCTCAATTGGGAACTGTCTTGGCTGAAAATCCAGATATAGGCGTTCTTATCGAAGGACATACAGATGATGTTCCTTATTCTGGGAAAGGAGCCCTGGAAGGAAATTGGGATCTGTCAGCCAAGCGCGCTACAGCTATCGTAAAGCTTTTGGAGCAAAACGCAGATATTCTTTCTCAAAACCTAACAGCCGCCGGCCGTGGGGAATTTATACCCATTGCTCCGAACAGCACTGCTGAAGGCCGTGCCGCCAACCGCCGAATCGAAGTTGTTCTAAGCCCCAATTTAGATGCTATCACTGATCTGCTCAATAAGGAATAAATTAAATGGAATATCGCTTATTACCCCATACCGACATAAAAGTCAGTAAAATTTGCTTGGGAACCATGACCTTCGGAAATCAAAACACCGAAGCTGAAGGGCACGAACAAATGGACTATGCACTCGAACAAGGGGTTAATTTTTTTGACACCGCTGAGTTGTACCCTGTTCCAGCAACCTCCGAAACACAAGGGGAAACGGAACGTATTATGGGAACGTGGTTCAAAAAAACAGGTAATCGTGAAAAGGTTATTTTGGCCTCCAAAGTGGCTGGCCCAGGGGACTATACTCAGCACATTCGTGAAAATCTGAGTTTCCGAAAAGAACATATAGACGAAGCGGTTCACAAAAGTCTCAAACGACTGCAAACGGATTACATTGATCTTTATCAATTGCATTGGCCAGAACGTGATAACAATCGTTTTGGGCAACGTGGTTTTATTCATAACCCCAAAAACGAATGGGTAGAAAACTTCAAAGCGGTTTTAGACGCGCTTCAGGGGCATGTGAAAGCAGGTAATATTCGGCAAGTGGGTCTTTCTAATGAATCTCCATGGGGAATGATGCGGTTTTTGCAAGCGGCTAATGCCGATCGTCCAAGGATGATTACGATTCAAAATCCCTATTCGCTCCTTTGTCGCCCTTTCGAAGTCGGTAATGCAGAGATTTGTCATTATGAAAACGTTGGCCTTTTGGCTTATTCCCCCTTGGGTTTTGGTGTACTTACGGGGAAATATATTCATGAAACGGCCGCTGAAAATGCACGCTTGAAGCTTTTCCCGCGATTCAATCGCTATAGCAGTCCACAAAGTACCCAAGCAACAAAACGGTATATGGAATTGGCTGAGGCCCATGGAATGAGCGTTACGCAAATGGCATTAGCTTTTGTTAATGATCGTCCGTTTGTAACTTCCAATATTATTGGAGCTACAAACTTAGAACAACTCAAGGAAAATATTGATTCGGCAGAAGTACGACTTTCCAAAGAGGTTCTTAAAGAAATTGATCGTATTCACAACGCGATCCCAGATCCAGCTGTTTAAGATTTTTCTGACTTCTCTTTTTTTAGGAAAAAATCTCCATAGTTTTATGTAAATAACCATAAAGCGCCTTTGATGCCTTAAAGGAAGACAATAAGGTTTTTTAGATTTTTGTATTCTTTCACGCTTTTGAGAAATTAGAAAAAAAATCAGGATAGCCCTACAAAAACTTTTTCCATACTGTTAATTATACTAATTCATTTGTAATTAGCATTATCAGTATATTTTTTAAGGATGTGTACGGTTGAATAAAGCAATTCCGTAACGCTAAGTACTATTCGTAGGATCTTTATTGACCGTGTAAAAAAACAAATTTTAACAATGTTAATTTTTAGTATGACATAATATAGGAGGAACTGGCTGAAATTTATCGTGGTGACTAAAAAGGAGTTGAATAAAAAAATTGGTCAAAGAACCATTGCGATGAGGCAGCAAAGAGGATGGAGTCAATCAGACTTGGCACGAGCTTCATTCAAGGATGGACAAGCCATTCATAAACTTGAGAACGGAAATGTAAATCACACGATTTATACACTCTGGGAAATCTCTAAAGCTTTTAATGTGTCACTAAGAGATTTTCTTGACTTTTAATTTTTCACTATTACGATCTAGAGGATGGCGTCAATTAATTTTTGGGTATAGGCGTTGTTTGGCTCCAAAAATAGTTGATCTGCTTCCTGAAGGGTTTCCATTTTTCCTCGGTTCAGAACAAGAATACGGTCAGACACATAGCGAACTACAGCCATATCGTGAGAGATAAAGAGATAGGACAATCCCAATTGTTTTTTAAGTCGGTTGAGCAAATTCAAAACCTGTGCTTGGATGGAAATATCCAAGGCTGACACGGCTTCATCGCAGATGATCAGTTTGGGCTTTGGGGCCAGTGCTCGTGCGATTACTGCCCGTTGCCGTTGTCCGCCAGAAAGTTGGTGGGGGTAGCGTACTTGCATTTCTTTTTCAAGACCTACTTGCTCTAGGAGTTCTTCAATCCTTTCACTAATTGCTTTCGTTTTATAATGTCGAAGGACTTCGGCAAGCATTTGCCCAATTGTTTTTCGAGGATGCAAGGCGGCATAGGGGTCTTGAAATATAAATTGGATGTCTTTTCGGAGTTTTTGTCGTGCGTATTCAGTTTTTAGTATGATGGGTTCCCCTTCGAATAATACGCGACCTCCACTAGGGGGTGTCAAATAGCTCAAGCTTCGTCCGAGTGTGGATTTTCCACTACCAGATTCTCCAACCAAACCTAAGGTTTCACCGGGATATATTTCAAAACTTATGGGAGCTAGGACTTCTGTTTCCTCCTTTTTTTGCCAAAAAAAAGTGTTTTTAAGATATGCTTTTCGGAGCTGATGCACCTCTAAAAGGGGGGTGTTTTTATAGAGTTTTTCAAGATGCTGCTTTCGTCTCGATTGGGGTTCTATGGCAACATCGGTATTGTCACTTAAAAAATCGGCCAGTGTTATAAGCCTTTCCGGCCGTTGATCTAGGGGAGGACGAGCGCTCAACAAACCTTTGGTGTAAGCGTGTTGCGGTTTGGAAAAAAGGCTTTTGGCACTTCCTTGTTCGACAATCTTTCCTCCTTGCATTACCAATACTGAATCGGCAAAGGATCGCACCAATGACAAATCGTGAGAGATAAAAAGAATGCTCATTTTATACTGCTGTTGCAATTGTTTGAGTAGGGCTAAAACTTCCTTTTGAACGGTAACATCCAGTGCTGTGGTTGGCTCATCGCAAATAAGCAGTTTGGGTTGACAAATCAATGCCATGGCAATCATGACTCGTTGTTTTTGACCGCCACTCAATTCGTGAGGATAGGCCTTAAAAATGCGTTTGGGTTCGGGGAGAAGCACTTGTTCAAACGCGGTTAAAACTATTTCTTGAGTAGCTTCTTCTGAGGAACGATGTTGTTGAAGCACTTCCAAAACTTGTGGACCACAACGCATACTAGGATTTAAGCTGGACTGTGGCTCTTGGAATACCATTCCGATGGCTTCCCCTCGTAATTGCTGCCAAGTTTTTTTTTCTAAACCTAGAAGCGATATGGAGTCAAAATGAATTTTTTCGGCATGGACTTTGCTGCCTTCTGGCAGCAAGCCCAACAAGGATAAGGCGGTGAGGGACTTTCCGCTTCCAGACTCTCCTACAATGGCTAAGGTCTGGTTTTCATCCAGTGAAAATCCAATAGAATCCACAAGCCGTTTGCTTCCGATTTCGATGCTGAGGTCTTTTACTTCAAGGAGTGCTTTCATTGGAGATTAAATTCTATTTCTTCGGGGCTAAGAAGTGGTTCTTGACGCATTTTTAAGAGTACTTGTGCAACGGTCACCACGTCTTTCTCGCAGTAACGAACAATACGTTCAATATCTTTTTCTTGGTAGTACACTTGTGCCACTTGACTTCCGTCAATATCGTCTTTGGGGGAGGGAATTCCAAACACATGCGCAAGAAGCTTCAGTGAGGTATATTGCTTAAAGTCTCCAAAACGCCATAAATGCATGGTGTCAAGGTGGGGAATTTCCCAGGGTTTCTTTCCGTGGAGCGATAGGATTTTAGGGAGTGCAATTTGATGGATGAGCATACGTCGAGCGATATAGGGAAAATCAAACTCTTTGCCATTATGCGCACAGAGAAGATGCCGAGAACCACTATAGTAATTATCCAGCAAGGTCTTGAAGTCAAGAAGAAGTTCTTTTTCTTCTCCGGAAAAACTCTTGATCCGGAATTGTCTGGGTTGATACTTGGAGGCAAAATAACCCACCGAAACACAGATGATCTTTCCAAACTCGGCCCAAATGCCGGCTCTTTCATAAAAGGATGAAGCACTTTGCCCTTCCGCTCTTTGATAGGCGGTCTTATCACTAAAAAGATACTGTTCGGTTTCGGGTAGATCGGAGAAGTTTTCCTGTAATGGAACCGTCTCTATATCTAGAAACAAAACATTATGAAGGTTTATTTTGTGTAACATTTTCAGCCATTTCAAGTGCGGCGTCCATGTAAATATAAATATCTTCTGTATAGGGTTTATCCTCTGTGCGGTTTCCTTTGAGTTCTCCCAATCGAACGATGATTAGATCCAACTCTGGAAAAACAATTACGTATTGTCCCAAATGCCCTCTTTCCATGAAAACCTTTTGCCCCTTATAGGTTTCTAACCACCAGCCATAGCCGTATTCGGGGCTTGCTTCAAAGCGCGGCTGAATGGATTTTGCAATAAAAGTTGAATCCAATAACTGGGTATTGTTCCAGCGACCGTGGTTTTTATAGAGTTTTCCAAAGCGCGCAAAGTCGCGAGCATTGGTAGCAAAGCAGCAATAGGCTTTTTCCATTCCATTGGCTTCCAAATCCAATTGCCAAAGGGCTTCTTGCTCGGCACCCATGGGTTTCCAAAAGCTCTCAGAGAGATAGTCACTAAGTGTTTTTTTGGTAGCTCTTGTGAGTGCAATTCCCAATATTTGAGTAGCGCCACTGAGGTAGCTAAAACTTTTTCCTGGCTCATCAATAATGGGTTGATCTAAAATCAAGGGGGTTAAATCACTGACAAAATAGGCTGCTGCCGTAACGGAAAAGGGATTGTAGTATTTCTCATCCCATTTCATGCCAGAAGCCATGGTGGAAAGATCCCTCATGGTAACCTGTTGTGCATAAGTTCCCTTGAGCTCGGGAATGAAGTCGATCACTTTTTGATCTAAACTCGTGACATAGCCATCCATGATGGCTTTTCCTAGTAAAGCAGAAACCATGCTTTTAGCCACCGAGAAAGAGTTGGACTTGGAAGAAGGGCCATATCCTTTGTAGTATTTCTCATAAAGAAGACTGTCGTTTTTGATCACCAAAAATGCCACTGACTTGGTTTCTTTATGATAATCTTCTAGGGCTTCAGACACTTCCAGTTGGTTGAACTGTTCGTGTTCTGGCCATGGTTGTGCCACTTTAGGAGCAGCAACGGCTCGATTATCAAAATAGCGGTAGTCCTCCAAAAAAGCAGTGTCGTGACCCGTGAAATAAATCACACCTATTCCTTTAAGGAACCAATCGTATCCTGAAATAAATAGCAAACCATAAGCAAATGCAAGGCCAATAATAATGACTGAAATTTTCTTTTTCATCTGTTTAATAAGTGTATGTAGTTCGTGTTGAGACTTTCATCATGTTAGTGGATATTAGTATATGATGTCTATTAAATCTATCCTAGGCAGGCTTGTTTACCGGAGGCAGACAACTAGCTTTCATAAAATCATAAACTAAATCTTCTCCTAAAATAGGGAATTTTGTTTTGGAAAACCCTCTAGTTCAAGGAGTTTTCGTTTTCGTTCCAGTCCTCCTGAGTAGCCAACCAAGCTTCGGTCACTGCCAATAACTCGATGACAGGGAATGGCGATCAGGATAGGGTTTTTGGCAATAGCATTGGCAATGGCTCGAACCTTTTTAATATCTCCAGATTTCTGTGCCATCTTTAGGTAGGGTAGTGTTGTGCCGTGAGGAATCTGATCAAGCAATTTCCATACAGCAAGTTGAAATTCGGTGCCCGAAGGATCTAAAGGAAATGAAAAGGTTTTATGGTTATGAGTGAAATAATTATCTAATTGTTTAACGACAAGATCTAAGAAAGCCGTCCCTTTGGAAGCGGTTTTTTGAGGTTTTTCAACAAAATAGATGTGGGTAACGCCGTTAGTATTAGTGCAGATTTCGATCCACCCTAGCGGGCTATTGTAAAAGGCTTTATCCATTATAAATGGTTGCTTAAAATAGTCAAAAGGTTTGGACTAAAGTTAAACAAAATATCGAGACTGTTTTACCTGTATGATATAATGCCCTTTTTATAGGTATTAAAATCCCATTTAAGGAGCCATCACAGAGGCTTGTTTTGGAGCGTTTTCCTTTAAAACTGTTGAAGCAATGCCACTTCTTTGGCATGGTAAGAGGCAATAAGAGAGGCTCCTGCCCGCTTAAAGGCCACAAGTTGCTCCAACATCACGGATTCATAATCGAGCCAGCCTTTCTCTGCCGCTGCTTTGAGCATGGCATATTCCCCACTAACTTGATACACGGCCAAGGGCGTATTGAGTTTTTGTTTGAGTTCGTAAAGTATATCGAGGTAAGCAATTCCTGGTTTGACCATTAGGATGTCAGCCCCTTCATCAGCATCCCTTTGGCTTTCTATCAGTGCCTCAGAACGATTGGCAAAATCCATTTGATAGGTTTTTTTATCTCCAAAACCGGGTGCAGAATCCAAGGCGTCGCGAAAAGGCCCGTAGAAGGAAGAGGCGTATTTGGCACTATAGCTCATGATGCCCACATCGGTAAATGCAGCCGCTTCCAATCCTTTACGGATACTCAAAATACGACCGTCCATCATATCGCTGGGTGCCACAAAATCGGCCCCAACTTGTGCATGGGATAGTGCCATTGCGGTCAAAACCTCTAACGTAGCATCATTGACAATCTGGCCTTGTTCTACTATCCCATCATGACCAAAACTGGAATAGGGATCGAGGGCTACATCGGTCATTACCAAAATTTCTGGACAGGCCTTTTTTACCGTCTGGATGGCACGTTGCATCAATCCCTCAGTGTTTAGTGCTTCCTTTCCTTTATTGTCTTTTTTGGCATCGGGAACTTTAACAAAGAGCAAAACGGCTTGGAGACCTAGTTGCCAGAGTTCTTCTACTTCTTTTTCCAAAAAATCCAAGGAGTATCGATAATACCCGGGCATGGAGGGAATTTCTTCCTTCTTTTGCAGCCCTTCCACAACAAAGAGGGGTACAATAAAATCATCGGTGTGGATTTGAAATTCGCGAACTAAGTTGCGAATGCTTGTATTCTGACGCAAGCGTCTATTCCTCTGGAGTGGGTACATCGGTTTCGTTTAAAGATTCTGTGTTTGACTCAAGTGTTGTATCCGGATTGGTAATCGAAAAGGCAACAGTTTCTTCTGTTTCCTCGGCTTCTTCCTCTTGTTTGGGAGGGGTTTTACGCAATGTGCCAACAATCATTATCAGCATTGAAAAAATAATGACAATCAGCAGGACTTTTTCGTTGATGGGTTGGTTATCCAAACCAGGAATATTACTGTCTTGGAGCTGAAAAAATAGTAGGATACTGATAAGGCCACGGGGTGAGAGAAAGACTTTTGTGCTGGGTTGTAATTTGAACTCGCTAAGTGAAAAATAAGCATATCGCGCCAAAAACATAACCCCCAAAATCAGCAGTCCGTAGAAATAAGGATCTGGTGACAAAAAGTTGTCTAGGGTGATCGAAAAGCCAAAAAACAGGAAAAAGAAAGTGCGCACCAAGAAGGTGGATTCTCCAGTTAGGATATGAAATTCGTGCAGTTCGTTTTCGGTTTTTTCAGGATCCAGATACTGTGCCAAAATCCGAGGGAAAAAGGTGGAGACGTTCCCCAAAAACAAACCAAAAATAAAGATGGTAACCAAGGCCGGGAGGTGTAAGTACTTTCCAATGGCATAAAGAAGAATCAGTATGGCAAGAATAAGAAAGAACTTTACATGATGCGTGATTCGTTGCAGCAACTGAAAAAGAAGAAAAGCAATAACCAAAGAAAGAGCTACAATTCCAACAAGTTGAATCCCTAGATTAATCAATGGTGCCGATGCAAGCAGCACCTCTTCTTTTTGGTATTGTCCAAGGGCATAATTGAAAATCAGAATCCCTAAAATATCTGAAAAGGTAGATTCAAAAACGACAAATTCTTTGTCTTGCTCTAATAAGCCTGTCGCCGAGGGAATGGCCACAGCACTACTGATGATTGACAAAGGAACGGTTAAGAGTACGGAGAGGTGATTGTCTAGATCCGTCAAGGCGCCGATTAATTGACTCACCAAGGCGATGTTGAGGAGTAATACCACCAAGGCAGCAACAAAGCCCTTTAGTAATAGACCGAGGTTTTCTTTTTTAATTTGAAGCTCTAAGGCACCTTCCAAGACAATTAAAATAAGACCAATGGTTCCCAAAACAGCAATGAGTTCATCGAGAATCCTGGAACCGCCAAAGCCAGACCAATCTGCAAAAGCACGGGCAATAATTCCGGTTCCCAGTAATAACAGTACGGAAGGGAACTTTGTTTTTCGGGAAAAAGCATCAAACAGATAGGAAAAGATGATCAGCAAAGGGATCAGAAGCAATATTTGTTTGGTGTCCATTGGGGGTTGTTTTATGTTTTGATTATACCCATTCTTGAGGTTGTTCCAAAACGGCAATTAAAGCAGCTTCTTCGCTTCCGTTTTCTGGTTGAAAATCATATTTCCATTGCACATGGGAAGGCAAGCTCATCAAAATACTTTCAATCCGACCGTTGGTTTTTAACCCAAACAAGGTGCCTTTGTCGTGAATCAAATTAAATTCTACATAGCGACCGCGACGTATTTCTTGCCAGGTGCGTTGTTGTGGGGTGTAGCGATAGTTTTTTCTTCTTTGCAAGATGGGTACATAGGCATTGAGAAAATTGTCTCCAACCTTGGTCACAAAGTCATATCGATCTTGCAGGCTGATGGTTTCGGTAGGTTTAAGATAGTCAAAAAATAAGCCGCCAACCCCACGGGCTTCGTTGCGATGGGTATTCCAAAAATAATCATCACATTGTTTTTTAAAGCTGGGATAAAAAGAAGCATCAAACGCATCGCAGCTATTTTTACAGCACTGATGAAAGTGTTGTACGTCTTCTTGGATCAAATAATAAGGCGTTAAGTCCAACCCTCCGCCAAACCATTGATCCTGTAACTCCCCTTGTTTGTTGTACATTTCAAAGTAGCGAAAGTTCGCGTGAACGGTTGGCACCATTGGATTTTTTGGATGAATGACCAGACTCAGGCCGCAAGCGTAAAAAGTAGATTCCCCTACCTTGAAATAGTCTTGCATACTTTTGGGAAGCTCACCATGCACGGCAGAGATATTGACTCCCCCTTTTTCAAAAACAGCGCCCTTCTCTAACACGCGTGTTCGTCCACCGCCTCCTTCGGGGCGCTCCCAGTTTTCTTCTTTAAATTGGCCCAAATGATCCAAGGACTCAAATTTTTGAGTGATTTGATCTTGTAGGTTTTGAATGTAAGGAAAGAACTGTTCTTTCATGATTTTAAGAATAATTTTTTACTGCGTCAACAAAGGCCTTTGCGTGGGCAACTGGAATGTTGGGCAGTATGCCATGGCCTAAATTTACAATATATCGATCTTTTCCAAAGGCATCGATCATTTGACGAACATCCTCTTGGATTTTAGATATGGGAGACAATAGTCGGGCAGGGTCGTAGTTTCCTTGTAGGGTAATATTTCCTCCGGACAAATAGCGAGCATTGGCTGCGGAACAGGTCCAATCAACACCCAAGGCAGATGCCCCAGATTGACTCATTTCCTTGAGTGCAAACCAGCATCCTTTTCCAAAAACAATGACAGGGATATCGTCTTTCAGCGCATCGACAATCTGTTGAATGTAAGGCCATGAAAAGCGCTGGTAATCCGAAGGGGAAAGTAAGCCTCCCCAGGAGTCGAATAGCTGTAGGGCGTGCACCCCGTGTTGGACTTTGGTTTTTAAATAAGCGATGGTGGTATCGGTTATTTTTTGGAGTAAGCAGTGCGCTAGTTCGGGTTGTTCGAAACAAAAAGCCTTGGCTTTGTCAAAGGTTTTGGACCCTTGTCCTTCTACGGCATAGCACAATAATGTCCAAGGAGATCCAGCAAATCCAATAAGGGGTACTCGGTCATCTAATTGTTCCAAGGTGAGTTTGATCGCGCCAAAAACATAGTCCAAAGTCTCATTCACATCAGGGACAATCACCTTATCCAAGTCGGAGGTGTTCTGAATGGGGTGGGGCAGCCAAGGTCCCACACCATCTTTCATTTCCACTTCTATGTTCATGGCTTGCAAGACCACCAAAATATCGCTGAAAAGGATGGCAGCATCGGGTCCCACTTGGTCAATGGGCATGACGGTAATTTCAGCGGCAAGTTCTGGTGTCTGACAGCGCGTAAAAAAATCATATTTGGTCTTGAGCTTCATAAAGTTGGGCAAATAACGTCCAGCTTGTCGCATCATCCATACGGGAGGGCGAGAAACCGTTTGACCAGCGAGTGCTTGAAGGAATAAGTCGTTTTTAGGCATGATAGTGTTGCATTAAATCCAGAAAAATAAAGTTGTTATGCGGGGCTTTGGCCACGCTATAATTTTGAGTGTGTTCGCGTACTTTTTCGGCTGTAGTCGGACCGATACAGAAGCATTGAGCCTGCTCCATTTTATTTTTTAATAGATAGCTTTCAACAGCTGAGGGGCTGTAAAATAAAATACCATCTGGAGCGGTTTTTATTTGTTTAGGCGTGAGTACTGTGTCGTACAGCTCGTGAATGTGTAGGCTTATTTTTACCTGCTCCAACTGCGTTTCAATGATGGACAGTCGTTTACGGCCACAGCAATAGCTGAAGGTATAATCCGAATAAGATCGGCATATTGTTTCGGCAAGAGCCGAGGCGGAAGGGGCTATTTCCACAACTGTTGCTTTTTGGGCTTTCAGCATTTTGGCACTTTTTTCACCAACGCAAAAAAATTCGTATTGGCTCAGTTGCAAGCGAAAAGAAGCCTGCTCTAATAAAAGCTGGGTTGCATTTTGACTGGTGAGAATTATGTGTTTTTGAAATGTGTTTTTTGGAAAGGGCAAAGGCCGAATTTTTATAAAAGGATATTCGATCACCGAGAAATCCTGTTGAATCAATCGTTCTTTAAACTCGGGAGCTAATATTTTGGTGGCCAGTAATCGCATCTCAAGCTTTTTTTATTTGGGACATGATGGCGGCACCTCCTTCTTTTAAGACGGCTAGGGCAGCTTCTTCTCCGATTCGTTCCCAAGCGTCTTTTGAAAAATGTTTTTCAAATAGGGCTTTTTCGGTTCCGTCTAATGAAAAGACGCCTCCTTTGAAATACCATCCTTCTTGGGTGGGTTGCATCAAAGCTCCAATGGGAGCCGTACAACCTCCTTCAAGCAAGCGGAGGAATATCCGTTCTTGTTGGGTGGCCATAAAGGTGTTTGAACATTCTAGTTGGGCGGCAACGGACAAGGACTCCAAATCAGCACCTCGAGCGACCATGCATACAGCTCCTTGGGCGGGGGCAGGAATCATCCAGTCAAGGCGTTTGCTTTGGGGCGGGCGGCTGTTGACACGCTCCAATCCCGCTTGGGCGAACAAAGCGCCTACCCAATCATTGGCTTCAAGTGTCTCCAATCTTTTTTGAACATTTCCTCGAAGAATGGCTGTTTGATGCATTGGATACCGATGCTTCCACTGGGCACTCCGTCGGAGACTGGAAGTGCCAATGGTGGCATTTTCCGACCATTGGCTTTCGTTGGTTTTGTAAACGAGTAAGTCGGTGGGATTGCCTCGTTTCAACACAGCGAGTTTGGAAATTCCTTCAGGAAGTTGGGTGGGAACATCCTTATAACTATGTACAGCAATATCGATTAGATTATTGAGTAAGGCTGTATCCAATGCTTTGGTGAATATTCCTTGAATATTCATTTCATACAACGGCTGACGGCTGTCTTGATCGCCATGGCTCTGAATAAGAACCAGTTCCGATGCAATATCTTTTTCTTGCAAAAGTGCCTGTACCCAATGCGCTTGCCACAGGGCTAGCGGACTTGAGCGCGTTCCAATCCGAAGTGGGTTTTTAGACATGGGAAGGGATTTCCAAATCGAAAAGATCTCGCAGTACTTCGGCAGTATGATCTGCTTTTTCTGGATTTTCACGCAAAAAACTAGCAATCTGCCCAGTTACCTTGAGGAATTTTTGTTGTTGAGGATTGGGAGTTTCGCTAAGGTCGTTCAACTGCCATTTTTCTTTCAGGGCGTGAATCAGTGGCGCATACTTTCGCAGTCGGAGCCACTCCATATATTCGTCTTTGACTTCTTCAATGATGGCTTCAGCTTGGGGGATGTATTTTTTGCGTTCGTTTAGTGTGGCATCTGTTATTTTGGAAAGTTCATCGAGTGGAACCAAGCGCACCAATGGGTTTTCGGTAAGAGAAGGATCAACATTTCGAGGAATCGAAAGGTCTAGAACCAGAAGTGGTTTTTTCAGATGAACCAATTCATTACTGATGGTATATCCTGAGGCACCTGTGGCTACAATGAGAATGTCTGCTTGGCGAATTTCTGCTGCCAGATCGCCAAGGGGTTTTACGGTTAAATCAAACTTACCTGCAATTTGATTTGCTTTTTCAGTGGTTCTGTTGATGAGAACAATTTCGTTATCGGGAGCATGCTTGACAAGGTTTTGACACGTATTTCGTCCGATTTTACCTGTACCAAACAATACAATTTTAGCGTGGCTAAGCTGTTTTTGCTGGGCTAAAATAAATCGTACTGCAGCAAAGGCAACAGAGGTAGCGCCCGTGGAGAGTTTTGTTTCTGTTTTGACGCGCTTGCTGGCTTGAATCACAGCATTGACGAGTCGTTCCGAATGGCCATTGACCATGCCTTGCTTTTTGGACAGGTAGAAGCTTTTTTTCAATTGACTGATGACTTCAAAGTCTCCTAAGATTTGACTGTCAAGACCTGTTCCTACCTTGAACAAATGATTGATGGCTTCTTCTTTTTGAAACTCATATCCCAATGAATCGAAAATTCCTTGATCTCCTTGGCTATGTTCAACGAGTAATTCTTTAAGTGCTTTGTGAGAGTCCGCGAAACCATACAGCTCAGTCCGGTTACAGGTGGTATTAATCATCACTTCGTCCAATCCTCTTTCTTTGGCTTTGGCGATTAGGGCTTCCGATTGCTGCTGGCTCAGACTAAATTTTCCTCGTGTTTCGGCATCGGCATTTTTATAGCTGATTCCAACGGCATAAAAATCCTTATGGGTAGGATTGTTTTTCATTCCATTTCTAAATATCCAATGCAAAAATACCGTTTGAAGAAATTAAAAAACAACGCAAAAAGAACTAAAACTATCAAAATGCGTAATTTTAAACCCTAAAGCGTTGTTATTCGGTTTCTGCCAGTAAACATAGGCACTCTTAAGCACTTCGCTATTTAGAAAAGGTCTAAATAATAAAAAGACACAAAACGTAAAAATAACGCTAAAAGGTCAAAATGGAAACAACAATAGAAAATGGGTTTTATGTAATTCGGCATCAAAATGAAGCGACGGAGGATTTGCAAGTTACTCGCCCTTTGAGTCAAGAGTATATTCAATTTCATTTTTGTTTGAAAGGAAAAGCTGTTTTTTCATACAATTCCAATGCCTATCAGTTCACAGTGAATGAGTCCCAAACGATGTTGCTCTGTAATCCTCAGAAGGGGTTGCCAATTGATGCTCTGTTGAGCCCAGGCACATGGATGCTGAGCTTGATTTTATCGATTAAAAAATTTCATTCTCTCTTTTCCAGTGATGCCGATCATATTCACTTTTTGAGTCCCGAAAATGTGGCTAAAAAATTCTATGAGAACAAACCATTGACGCCTGCAATGGCAGTTGTTTTGAGTCAAATGCTTCAGGCAAAGGTTCATGACAGTATTCGTGCGCTTTACTTTAAAGGAAAAGTTTACGAGCTGTTGAGTCTGTTTTTCAACAAAGGAGGTGATGAGGATGTCGAAAGCTGCCCTTTTTTGGTCGATGAAGCCCAGGTGGGGAAAATTCATTTGGCTAAAAAAATTATTTTAGAACGCATGACGGCACCGCCTTCATTGACGGACTTGTCAGCTGAAATAGGCCTGAATACCAAAAAGCTCAAAGAGGGCTTTAAGCAACTTTATGGACAGACGGTATTTTCGTATCTATTGGATCATAAAATGGAAGAAGCACGGCGTATGCTGGATTCACAGCAGTATAACGTCAATGAAGTAGGCTTAAAGTTGGGATACAGCACCTCGAGTCATTTTATAGCCGCCTTTAAAAAGAAGTTTGGTACGACTCCCAAAAAATACCTAATGTCTGTATCTTCGTAAAAAAAAGCGATGAAAGGTGTTTTGCTGGTGAATTTGGGTTCCCCGGAAAGTCCGGACCCCAAAGATGTGAAGGTATATCTCGATGAATTTTTAATGGACGAGCGGGTTATTGATCTCCCATCATTTCTTAGAACCCTCTTGGTTCGTGGGATTATTTTGAATACACGGCCTAAGAAATCGGCCAAAGCATATAAAAAAATATGGTGGAAAGAAGGGTCGCCCTTGATTGTGCTTTCCAAACGACTCCTTCAAAAGATGGAGGCTAAAGTGCAGCTGCCCTTGGCTTTGGGAATGCGCTATGGAAATCCCTCCATTCAAAGTGGTTTGCAAGAATTAGCGGATAAGGGTGTTACAGAAGTGTTGCTGGTGCCGTTGTACCCACAATTTGCCATGGCAACCACGGAAACCATTTTGGTGTTGGCGGAATCCTTGCGTCAAAAGCATTTCCCTCAGATGGAGTTCACCACGCTACCCCCTTTTTACAAGCATCCGGATTACATTCGAGTCTTGTCCCAATCGATAGAAGAATCGCTAAAAGGAAAAGAATGGGAGCATCTTTTGTTTTCCTATCACGGGGTTCCTGAGCGCCATATTCGCAAATCGGATAGCACCAAGTCCCATTGCAAAATAGACGGACAATGCTGTCAAACGGCCTCTCCAGCCCACCAATTTTGTTATCGTCATCAATGTTTTGAAACAACTCGTTTGGTGGCCGAATATTTGGAGTTAAAATCCGATTCCTATTCTACTTCCTTCCAGTCGCGTTTGGGCTTGGATCCTTGGTTGCAACCCTACACTGACAAAACAGTTGCCAAGATGGCCCAATCGGGAGTAAAGAACATGGCCATTGTAACGCCTGCTTTTGTGTCAGACTGTTTGGAAACGTTAGAAGAAATCGGAATGGAAGCCGTAGAAGATTTTGAAGAAAAAGGGGGTGACCACCTTCATGTTATTCCATGTATCAACGATCGTGAAGACTGGGTGAATGTGATGAGTCGTTGGGTAGATGAATGGGCTACAGCTGAAGCGGTAAACCCTTAATGGCTACCCAAAAAGCTGCTCAATTAGGGCAGCTTCCCATAGGGAAGTTACTGTTGCAACAATCGGTGCCGGCATCCATCGGGATTTTGGCGATGTCCATTAATATTTTGGTGGACACGATTTTTGTTGGACAGTGGATTGGTGCCGATGCCATTGCTGCGATCAATGTGGTTTTACCCGTATCTTTTTTTATTGGTGCCTTAGGAATGGCTATTGGTATTGGGGGTGGTTCGATCATTTCCAGAGCCTTAGGCAAAGGCAATGCTGAAAAAGCCCGTGAGACTTTTGGAAACCAGTTGACCCTGACCCTGCTTTTGTGTTTGAGTTTTGTATTGGGAGGGCTTTATTTTTCTGATAGTTTAATTCCTTTATTTGGGGGGCAGGGGCGTTTGTTTTCCTTAGCCAAAACCTATTATGTTATTGTATTGTATGGAGTTCCCGTATTAGGATTTTGTATGATGGGAAATAATGTGGTTCGTGCCGAAGGGAAACCCAAATATTCGATGTATGCCATGTTGCTTCCGTCGATATCCAATCTTTTAATGGATGTTATTTTTATCAAAGGAATGGGCTGGGGGATGACCGGAGCCGCATGGGCAACCACTCTTTCCTATGGTGTTTGTGCGAGTTATCTGCTCTATTTTTTTATTCGACATAGCGAACTGAAAATTCATTGGGAACAGTTGCTTCTCAAACCAGTTATTGTTAAAGAAATTGGAAGTTTAGGGATGGTTACACTTGCCCGTCAAGCAGTGGTCAGCCTGGTGGTGTTGATTGTGAACAATCTATTGTTTGATTATGGAGGGGAGGCACAGCTTGCCGTTTATGCCATCATTAGTCGGATGCTTATGTTTGCACTCTTTCCGGTATTGGGAATTACCCAAGGCTTTTTACCCATTGCTGGATTTAATTACGGTGCCCATAACAAAGAGCGTGTGATTACCTTGATTCGGCTTACGCTCATAGTGGTTACTGTAATGGCGAGTCTTGTGTTTGGACTCATTTTTATTTTTGCAGCACCCATTGCACAGCTTTTTACCAACGATAGCGAAGTCATTACCCAAACGCCTTATGCCCTTCGGTGGGTATTCGCAGCCACCCCAATTTTGGGGATTCAGTTAATCGGGGCGGCCTATTTTCAAGCCATTGGAAAAGCCATTCCAGCTTTGTTGCTTACTCTTACACGACAGGGGTTTTTCTTTCTCCCTCTAGTATTTATACTCCCAAGCTATTTTGGTATTGATGGTATCTGGATGGCCTTTCCAATAGGAGAAGCTTTGGCTACTATTATTACGGCTTTCTTTTTGTTTCGAGAGCTTAAAAAATATCGGAATAGCGAAGTTCCAGAGGCTTAGACCTACTCAGATACTTTTTTGTAATTTACCCGTTAAAATTCAGAAAACATGAAAGCAATGGGCAAGTATGTAGTTGTTATTCTAGGGTTTTTATTGGCGCTGGCTCCCAGCACAATAGAAGCACAGAAAAAGCGAAAAACAAAGAGTACGGGAATAGACAGTGCTCTATACAGCAGTTTAGAATATCGTGAGATCGGACCTTTTAGAGGCGGTCGCTCTGCTGCGGTCACGGGCGTACCCGGACAACCCAAGTTGTTTTATATGGGAAGTACCGGAGGAGGCGTATGGCGTACCACAGACGGAGGGCAAACCTATGAGAATATTTCAGACGGCTATTTTGGAGGCAGTATTGGATCGGTAGCAGTAGCCCCCAGTGACCCCAATGTGATCTATGTAGGAGGAGGTGAAGTCACTGTTCGTGGAAATGTGTCTTCGGGCTATGGTATGTGGAAAACCACCGATGCTGGACAGACATGGCAATTTGTGGGGCTTCCCAATTCACGGCATATTCCACGAATCGCTATTGACCCAAACAATCCCGATATCGTCTACGCAGCGGTTCTTGGGGATTTGTATAAACCAACATCCGAACGAGGGGTTTATAAAAGCATCAATGGTGGGAAAACATGGAAAAAAGTTCTGTTTTCAAACAATCAAGCCGGAGCCGTTGAGCTTCAGATGGATCCGACCAATCCTAGAATTTTATATGCAGCCACTTGGCGTGTGCAACGAACGCCTTATAGCCTGAGCAGCGGGGGATCGGGTTCTGCGCTGTGGAAGAGTACGGACTCCGGGGAAAACTGGACTGAAATAAGCCAACATGAAGGTTTTGCCCAAGGAACACTCGGAATCATTGGTGTAACGGTGTCTCCCTTAAATGCTCAGAAAGTGTGGGCCATTGTAGAAAATAAAGAAGACGGAGGGGTTTACCATTCTAAAGACGGTGGGACCTCTTGGGAGCATATCAATGACAGTCGGGCTTTACGTCAGCGTGCGTGGTATTATTCTAAGATCTACGCAGACACTCAAAACGAAGACATTGTATATGTGATGAACGTATCCTATCACAAATCCACCGATGGGGGAAAAACCTTTGAAGGCTTTAATGCGCCCCATGGCGATCATCACGATTTATGGATTGCCCCTGAGGACAATCAGCGAATGATTATTGGAGATGATGGGGGAGCCCAAGTGAGTTATGATGGGGGAGCCCATTGGAGTACCTACCAAAATCAACCTACGGCACAGTTCTATCGGGTGACGACAGACAACGCCTTTCCCTATCGTATCTATGCTGCACAACAAGACAATTCCACCATCCGGATTCAGCATCGTTCCACGGGACGCTATTTGGGAACGGATCATTGGGAACCCACTGCAGGTGGGGAGTCGGCCCATATAGCGGTTGACCCTCTAAACAATGAAATTGTTTACGGAGGAAGCTATGGCGGCTATCTTACACGTGTCAATCACGAAATAGATACCGAACGAGGCATCAACGTATGGCCGGATAATCCTATGGGCTATGGTGCCGAAGGGATGCGTTATCGTTTTCAATGGAATTTCCCCATTCTCTTTAGCCGTCATAATCCAAAGAGACTTTACACCTTTTCCAATCAGGTGCATATGTCCGAAAATGAAGGACAAAGTTGGGAAGTAATCAGTCCGGATTTGACTCGGAATGATCCAGCCAAATTGCGCTCTTCCGGAGGGCCCATTACACAAGACAATACTGGAGTAGAGTATTACTGTACCTTATTTGCCGCCAACGAATCGCCGTTGCAGGAAGGTCTTATGTGGGTGGGAAGCGATGACGGTTTGATTCATTTGACAAAAGACGGAGGTAAAAACTGGACAAACGTCACGCCGAAGTCGCTTCCCGAATGGACACAAATTAATAGTATAGAAGCCTCTTACGAAGATCCGGCCGTTTGCTATGTGTCTGGAACACGATACAAAATGGGGGATTACCGCCCGAATTTGTACAAGACTTCAGATTATGGAAAAACGTGGAAAGCAATCAACAAAGGCATTCCTTCGGAGCACTTTACCCGTGTGCTTCGTGCCGATCCAGATCGGAAGGGACTTTTGTATGCCGGAACCGAATCGGGGATGTATATTTCCTTTGACGATGGAAATTCATGGAGTCCTTTTCAGCAAAACCTTCCTTTGGTTCCGATCACAGACCTAACGATTAAAGAAAAGAGCTTGATTGTCGCCACCCAAGGGCGTAGTTTATGGATGCTCGATGATTTGTCAGTATTACATCAATTACCCGATACCGCCACAGATCAAAAGCTACGTCTGTATGCGCCTAAAGACAGTTACCGTATGTCGGGTCGTGGGGGAGACCGCTCAAAAACCCAAGGAACCAACCTTTCCAATGGGGTTATTGTTCATTATTATCTACCGAGTTGGGATGCGGAAAAAGACAGTCTTTCCATCCACTTTATGGAAGAATACGGCAGCCCAATCACAACGATTACTTCTTTCGATGAAGAAAACCCTCTTGAACCTGAAAAAGGAGGGAATCGTTTTGTGTGGGACACTCGTTATGAAAAGGCAATGACATTGGAGGACATGATTTTTTGGAGTGCTTCCTTTTCGGGACCCAAGGCGGTTCCTGGGAATTACAAGGTGCAACTAAATCTTAACGGTGAAAATCTTCAACAAGACTTCACCATTCTTCCCAATCCTGCTGGGGAGGCTACTTTGGCAGATATGCAAAAGCAGTTTGACTTTATACAGCAAGTAAACACCACCAACGACAAGGCGCACAAAGCCATCAAAAGCATGCGTTTGATTCGGGAGAAATTGGCTGGATTCGAAGCCAATTTTGCTTCGGATGCTTCATTGAAGGGTCTGGTTGATCAGGCAAAAGCAATTCAAACAGCCCTCTTGGATGTTGAAAAAACACTTTACCAAACACAAAACAGAAGCAATCAGGATCCGTTGAACTTCCCCATAAAATTAACCAATAAATTGGCGCATCTTAACCGCTTGGTGGGAATGGATGATTTTGGGCCTACCCGTCAGGATGAAGCCGTTCGGGAAGCCCTTACAAAAGCCATTGACGAAGCCTTAGCAACTTTTGAAAAAATCAAAGAAACAGACGTAAAATCCTTTAACTTAGAGTTTTCAAAACAAGCACTGGATTATCTAACGATCGAAGACTAAAGTGAGTTATTACAACTATATAAAAGCCTTGCATCTGATTTTTGTAATCACATGGTTTGCGGGGCTTTTTTATATGCCGCGGCTTTTTATTTACTGGATAGAAGCGCAGCAAAAGGAGGTGCCAGCTCGCAGCATATTGACGGAACAATTTAAGTTGATGGCCTATCGATTGTGGTATATCATCACCTGGCCTTCTGCTGTTCTAGCCATTCTTTTTGCTTCGGCTTTGTTGTATCTGATGCCTTCTTGGTTGGTTCAATCTTGGATGTGGATCAAACTGGCTTTTGTTGGAGTTTTGATTGTTTATCACCTCAAAACGCACATGATATTCCGTCAGATGCAAGGCGGTATATACCCGTACAGTGCTAATTTTATGCGAATTTGGAATGAAGGGGCCACACTTATTTTATTTGCCATTGTTTTTTTGGTGACCCTAAAAAATAGCTTTCACTGGGTTTTTGGCGTAGTAGGAATTGTACTCTTGGGCGTATTTTTGATGTTGGGCATTCGACTGTATAAACGAATTCGGAAAAAGCAAAACACATGACGTTAAAGGCGCTTTTTAATCGAAGACTATCATTGCGTACACGGCTATTCCTGTCCATGATATTATTGGTCTTTTTGGCTTGTATGCTCATCTTAGCTGCGACCTATATACAGTATCAAACCGAAGCAGATGACTACAACTTATTTCGTTTGGATCGAAAAGAGCAGCAAATTCAACGTCAGCTCAATTATTTAGTAGATAAGTACGATCTGGAAGAAGCTTCTGATTCCGTTTGGGCGAGTTATGTAAAAGACCTGCGATCTATTAGTAAAATTCATAAAGTGGAGTTTTCCATTTTTAGTCTTGAAGGAGATTCGCTTTTTGTCTCCTTTACACCCCTTAAAATCATTGCGAACAACTACAAGATCGATTCAAGCTTAGTAGCCAAAGTATTTGAAAAATCCGGGACACGATATTTGGAAGAAAGCAATGATGAAATTGGAAAATTTCAATCGTCTTACAGTTTGTTGAAAACGGAAAATGGGACGCCGTATGCCATCTTGTTTTTCCCTTATTTTGAAGACATTTCTTTTTCCGAAAACGAACTAAATAAGTTCTTGCAAAGGCTGTATCAGGTGTATTTGATCATGCTGGTAGTGGCTATTTTCTTTGCTTATTTCATATCACGCTACGTGACGCGATCGCTGGAGAAACTTCGGCAAATGATTGGACAGACCGGTTTTTTGACACGAAACAAAAAAATCCATTTGGATAATGCGACTCGTGAAATTGAAGGCTTGGTCAACTCCTACAACAACATGATTGATGATCTGGAACAAAGCGCAGAGCTATTGGCCAAAACAGAAAGGGAACAGGCTTGGCAGGAGATGGCACGACAGGTGGCGCATGAAATCAAAAATCCACTCACTCCCATGCGGCTCACAGTACAGAGTTTTCAACGGCGTTTGGATCCGAATGATCCCGAACTAAGAGAAAAAATTCATGAATTTTCGTCTATGTTGATTACGCAAATCGATACGATGAGTCAGGTGGCAAACGCTTTTTCCGATTATGCAACCCTGCCCAAAGCACAATTGCAAGAAGACAACATTGTAAAGCTAACACGAAGAGCTGCGGATGTTTTTGAACAGGAAAATATTGAATTTACAACCACCATCAAAAGCCAGTATGTATTGCTAGACAGAACCCAGTGGATTCGTGTGATGACCAATTTGATTCAAAATGGGATTCAGTCAGTGCCTTCTGAAAAAACACCCAAAATCAAAGTCCAAATCAAAATTCAAGCAGATTGGGTTGTGATTACTGTAAAAGACAATGGGCACGGAATTGCGGCTGAGAATAAAGACAAGATTTTCGAACCAAAATTTACCACCAAAACCAGAGGGATGGGTCTTGGTCTTGGGATTGTCAAGAACATTATTACCTCTCACAATGGAGAAATATCCTTTACATCCAAAGAAGGAGTGGGTACTAAATTTGAGGTAAAAATTCCCTTGCTTTAAGAATCAGATTGGATGCTATTGACGCCTTGATGAATCATTTTTTCAAGAGAATTGATCGTTTCTTCAGGTGCCTTTGTATTGATTTCCTGGAGGGGGTGAAATTTAAAAATAATTGGTATGCCTAGGGGGAAGGGAAAGTAATTGTAACGACTCAGCTGCCATGAATTACCAATGCTTACAGGAATGATCTGCGCGTCGGGAATTTCTTTAAAAAGCGTAAGCAGTCCTCCTTTTTGGAAGGGTTTGGGGAGCCCGTCTCGACTGCGCGTTCCTTCGGCAAAAATGACAACGGACCAGTTGTTTTGGCGCACTGTTTGGGCAAAGGTTTTGATGTCTTCCAGCGCTTTGATTTTATTTTTCCGATCAATCAAGACTGAGCCTCCGTTTTTTAGATTGTAAGATATACTAGGCAGGCCTTTTCCCAATTCTTTTTTACTAATGAACTTGGGATGACAAGCCCTCAAATACCAAATCAGGGGTGGAATATCATAGGTGCTTTGATGATTAGCAACAATAATAGAGGATCTGTTTCGATTCAACTTGGGCAGGTCGTGCAGTTCAAAACGGATTCCCAGGATATTGAGGCAACGTAAGAGGCACCAATTGAGTAAATCCACACTTTTTTTATGTGCTTGGTATCCGAATAACCTCAGACAAATCACTTGAACTCCGTGAAAAAGAATAAGGGTACTCCCAAAGCACAAGTAGTACAGTAAAGAAAGCGGATACGACAGTGCTTTTTTCAAAGCAAAAGGGGTTTAGCAGTGCTCGCTGTAGGCCGATTGCAGATTTTCAGCAATCATCTGAGCAGGTCTCCCTTCGATATGATGTCTTTCGATCATATGCACTAATTCTCCATCTTTGAACAAGGCGATGCTTGGGGAAGAAGGTGGAAATGGAATCATTTTGGCACGAGCGGCATCGGTAGCTTCACGATCCACACCGGCAAATACCGTGAAAAGGTTGTCTGGAGTTTTGTCTTGTCCCAACGACATTCGTACGCCTGGACGTGCGTTGGCGGCGGCACAGCCACAAATAGAATTTACAACAACCAAGGTAGTTCCTTCTTTGGCTAGGGCCATGTCCACATCTCCTTCTTGAAACAACTCCTCAAATCCAAGGGTTGTCAGTTCTTCTCGCATGGGTTTTACAATCTCTGCTGGGTACATAATTATTTTTTTCCAAAGATATAAAGTTCGTTTGGTATTGTCCCCTCCCTTTTTTTAAATATTTACAGGTCTTGTATTTGAATTAATTTTTTCCTTTGCAAAACAAATAAACAATGATAGGTGAAATGGATGGCTGCCCTAATCGGGTACTTAATATATCGTTTTCCTGGAGCGGTACTGGGCTTTGTGATTGGAAGCCTATTGGATCAGGCGAGTAGAAGTAATCCTCGATTTCGTCCTCCGGGTCAAGGACTTTCTAAAAGCTCTTTTGAACTAAAGTTATTGGCTTTGGCAGCTGTGGTCATCAAAGCTGATGGCACGATTTTAAAAGAAGAATTGCGCTACGTTCGCAACTACTTTATTGGGCAATACGGAACGCAAAGGGCTCAAGAAATTTTTCAAACTTTTAATGAGGAGATCAAAAAAGAATCTCAAAGTGTGGCTGGGTTAGGCATGGATTTTGTGCGAGGAACCGTCTATGCGACACGGGTTCAAATCCTTCATTTTTTATTTGGGATTGCCTTCGCCGATGGGAATATGTCGGAAAGTGAGGAGGCCAAATTACGTGAAATTGCTTCGGCCATGCGATTGCGCTCCCAAGACTTTAATCGCATCAAGGCGATGTTTGTAAAAGAAACCGGGCAAGCTTTTAAAATATTGGAAGTAAGCCCTAAAGCGACCAATGAAGAAATCAAAAAAGCCTACCGAGCCTTAGTAAAAAAATACCACCCCGACCGAATCAAAACGGAAGACGAAGCACTTCTAAAGGGGGCTCAACAAAAATTTATTCAGATTCAAGAGGCCTATGAGGCCATTAAAAAAGAAAAAGGATTTTAAACAACAGCAATGGAACAGTTATGGTTTTATTTTGACTTGGGACTCTGGCATGTGTTGGATGCAACAGCCATAGACCACCTCTTATTTATTGCGGCGTTCACTGTGCCCTATCATTTTGAAGCCCTTCGAAAATTACTATGGTGGACCACCTTGTTTACGGTGGGCCATACGCTCTCTTTGATGGGCAACTATTATTTTGCCCTCAATCCCCCATCGGAATGGATAGAGTTTCTAATACCCATATCCATTCTTGTCGCGTGTGTTCCCTTACTGCAAGGCTCAATCCCATCTCCTCGTTATCAAGCCTTACTCAGTTTGCTAATTTTTGTTTTTGGAATCATTCATGGATTTGGATTTGGACGTTATTTTGGAATGATTGTGTCTGGAGAGGATGCCGGTTCCGCCTTGTTTTCTTTTGCTTTTGGGGTTGAGGCCGCACAGATTGTCATCATCCTTTGTGTATTGTTGTTACAATTACTTGTAGTTCGTTTTGGCCTCTTGACCAAGGAAAAATGGAAGTTGGTCGCGGGTGCCATGATTCTCTCACAAGCTCTTGAAATGACCCTCCAGAATTGGCCGAGATAAAAAACTACCACTGCTTTTTAAATACTCGTATCTTAGTCGGCTATGGGAAGTAAACAGGAAAAATACGATCGCGCTTATCTGGAGATGGCCCACACTTGGGGACAGCTTTCCTATTGCAAACGCAAGCAGGTAGGAGCTCTAATTGTAAAAGACCGAATGATCATTTCCGATGGATATAACGGAACGCCCTCTGGTTTTGAAAATGTTTGTGAAGATGACGAATACGCAACCAAATGGTATGTGCTTCACGCCGAAGCCAATGCGATTCTCAAAGTAGCCGCCTCGACTCAATCTTGCCAAGGGGCCACACTTTATATCACTCTTTCTCCCTGTAGAGAGTGTAGTAAATTGATTCATCAATCAGGCATCCAACGAGTGGTGTATTCCAAAGCCTATAAAGACCTTTCTGGAGTTGATTTCTTAAAACGCGCTGGGGTTGAAGTCACCCAGTTGCCCCTATCTTCTTAAAACGCGATTTGTGAAAAACACCTTTTATCTTTTGGTTATTGTTGTTCTATCGTTATTGATTGGCTTTTTCTGGGGCAGTCGTTCCGAGGAGTTGGGATTGTTTTCTGCCGAAAGGAGTTCGGCCCAAGCAAAACTGAATCTTTTGATGGACTATGTCGATCAACGCTATGTGGATTCACTTGATATTGACGCGCTGACGATTGAGGTCATTCAAGAGATTATCGATCGTTTGGATCCCCATACGGTCTATATTCCCAAAGAAGAAAGTCAGGCATTGTCAGAAACCATGCAGGGGAATTTCGTAGGGATCGGGGTTAGTTTCTATATGGTTCAAGATACGGTCACGATTGTCCGGGTATTGGGGGGCGGTCCTAGTAAAAAAGCAGGCATCCTAGCGGGGGATCGTATTTTGATAGCCGATACAGACACGCTCTACCAAAAGGAGTTCCAAATTGAAGATATTGTGTCCAAACTCAAAGGAACGCCCGATAGTTCGGTAAACCTTCAGTTCTATCGTCCTCAAAATGATTCTCTTTTTTCCTTAACCATGCCCCGTGGAACGGTTCCATTAAAAAGTGTAGAGGCCCATTTTCCTGTAAATGAGACCACAGGCTATATCAAAATCAATCGCTTTTCTCAAACGACTTACGAAGAGTTTATAACGGCTTTGCGGTCGTTTGATCTGTATCAAACTAAAAAGCTAATTCTCGATTTGCGAGACAACCCAGGAGGGTATATGTTTCCAGCCAAGCAAATTGCCGACGAGTTTTTAGAGGATGGAAACCCCATCGTTATTACAAAAAGCAACAATGGAATACGTCAACAAACACTAGCAACCGAAAAAGGAGGTTATGAAAAAGGGGAGGTCTATGTTTTGCTCAATGAGCAATCAGCCTCAGCGGCAGAAGTTTTGGCAGGGGCACTGCAAGACAACGATCGGGCGTGGATTGTAGGTCGTAGGAGCTTTGGGAAAGGCCTTGTTCAACAACAGCTTCCATTGGGCGATGGGGATGCCGTACGACTGACGACAGCTCGTTATTACACTCCTACCGGGCGCTCCATTCAACGCCCTTACAGCAGTGACAAAGAGGCCTATTACGATGAAGTCAACCAACGCTATGACAGTGGTGAAATGGCCGATGTAGCAAAAGTTCCAGTCAATGATACGCTGGTATATAAAACACCTGGAGGACGAACTGTGTACGGAGGTGGAGGGATTACTCCAGATATTTACGTGCCAAACAATAATACTCGTGCCGAAGAATTTGATTTCTTTTTATTGCGGTCCAATCTGATGAATCACTTTGTTTTTAGTACGATAGATGAAGACCGAGGCGCTTATGAGTTTGCTTCAGAAGCCGATTTCATCGCCACTCCCTTAGCCAACACCCAACGTTGGATTCAAGATTTTAAAACCTACTGCAAAGACAATGGTTTGCCATTGAACATAAAAGACACTCAAATCGTTGGGAATGCCATCAAAGCATACTTAGGCTTACAGCTGTTTGGCGAAAATTGCTACGCCAAAATCCTGACCCAGCAAGATGTTTTTATAGAACGCGCGCTCACGCATCGAAGCATCGAAGACTAGTTTACTTTCTTTTGAGCTTTTGAGCTACTTTGAGCGATTGCGATAGTAAAACCAATAAGAGAAGGGCACAAGCAGAAGCTAGTACTCCAATGCAGGCCACCAAACTTTTCCCTTCTAAAGGCGCACTCCATTCTATTTGAAAGGTATTGAACCCCAAGGCAGCTATTGCCAAAAACATAAATACGTAAATCCACTTTTTCATCGTTCGATAAAAGTAAAAAACAAGATTGTATTAGGCCGCTAGTTGCACCACATTTGTAGCAAAAAGTTTTAGGGCGATAGCCAGAAGCACTACGCCAAAAACCTTTCGAATGATCTGAATCCCCGAAGGTCCAAGAAATCGACCAATGGCATTGGAAGATTTTAAGACGCCATAAACCAACAGAATATTGACCACAATAGCACCAATCATATTGACTACATGGTATTCAGCTCGTAGGGAGAGAATAGAGGTCATGGTCCCCGCTCCGGCAATAATTGGAAAGGCAAGGGGAACAATAGAGGCGGAAGCAGGAATATCGCCTTTGAAAAGACTCACTCCCAAGATCATTTCAACAGCCAACAAAAACATTACTAAAGATCCAGCTACGGCAAAGGAACTCACGTCGATTCCTATCAATTTAAGAATTTCTTCTCCTAAGAATAAAAAGGTGATCATTAGCAAAGCCGACACAATCGAGGCCTTTTCAGATTGGATATGACCAACTTTATCACGCAAACTGATGATGATCGGGATACTGCCAAAAATATCAATGACGGCAAACAGGATCATTCCGGCACTTAAAAATTCTTTGAAATCAAACATAGCCCTGGATTTAATGGGATTAAAATTTGCAGCGAAATTAGTATTATTCTCAGTATTTTTAAGCACTAATCCCAACTATGATTGTACAAATTCAAGATTGTTTGGTTTCGGAAGCTGTTTTGCAAGAAGCTTTTGCTTGTGATTTGAATAGCTGCCAGGGAGCTTGCTGTGTAGAAGGCGAAGCAGGAGCCCCCTTGGAGCCTCAAGAAGCGACCTTTTTAGCTAAAGAATGGCCCAAGATCAAACCCTATATTCCCATCAAAGGGCAAGAAGCAATTTTCGAACAAGGGCCCCATGTAAAAGGGTTTGGTGATGAATTGGAAACCCCACTTGTCGATGGGAAAGAATGTGCCTATACCGTATTTTCAGAAACAGGAATGGCGCAATGTGGTATCGAAAAAGCCTACAAGGCAGGAGCCATTTCACAGAACAAGCCCATCTCTTGTCATTTGTATCCAGTTCGATTAAAGCAATACACAGATTTTACAGCAGTTAATTACCATCAATGGCATATTTGCAAGGCTGCCTGTTCGTTAGGAGCGCAGCAAAAAATCCCTGTTTATGAATTTGTCAAAACAGCCTTGATTCGAAAATTTGGACAAGCGTGGTATGATGAATTGGTTTTAGCAGCCCAAGAATTGTCAAACTGACGTTTTCAAGTATACTGCGGCATAGCCGCATTTCTGACAACCTAAAACACTCAAAAACAGACGGTTGCGCTTTTATATTTTTTAAGCCATTAGCGGGCAACAACTGTTTTTTGTTAAAAACTAGAGCTGTTTGTGGATAAGTACCCCTTTCAATTCTGCGAGCATTTTTAAATCTTTGTTAGTCTCGAAAGTAACCTAATCAACGAAAAACAGTAAACTATGGCAGCAGTGGAACCCATCCTAGCAGAAAACGAAAACCGATTTGTGATTTTTCCAATACAACACCATGATATATGGGAGTGGTACAAGAAAATGGAAGCTAGTTTTTGGACCGCTGAAGAAATTGATTTGCATCAAGATCTTACCGATTGGAATAACAAGCTCAATGCGGATGAAAAATATTTCATCAAACACATTCTAGCATTTTTTGCTGCTTCTGACGGGATTGTCAACGAAAATCTTGCGGAGAATTTCGTGAACGAGGTACAGTATTCCGAGGCTAAGTTTTTCTACGGTTTTCAGATTATGATGGAAAACATCCATTCGGAAACCTATTCGTTGTTGATAGACACCTATGTAAAAGACGAAGCAGAGAAATCGAATCTTTTTAAGGCCATTGAGGTTTTTCCAGCGATTAAGAAAAAAGCCGATTGGGCACTGCGTTGGATTGATTCTGATTCTTTTGCAGAGCGTCTGATTGCTTTTGCTGCTGTTGAAGGAATCTTCTTTTCAGGAGCTTTTTGTTCGATTTATTGGTTGAAAAAACGCGGGTTAATGCCAGGGCTAACATTTTCCAATGAATTGATCTCAAGAGATGAAGGCGTCCACTGTGACTTTGCGGTACACCTCCACAATCATCACTTGGTAAACAAAGTCCCCAAAAAGCGAATCCAAGAAATTATTCTAGATGCGCTCAAGATCGAAAGAGAATTCATCACCGAATCTCTACCCGTAAGCCTCATCGGGATGAACGCCAAACTCATGACTCAGTACTTAGAGTTTGTGACGGATCGTTTGTTGCTCGAATTGGGCTGCGAAAAGCAACACAACGTAACCAATCCATTTGACTTCATGGATATGATTTCCCTCCAAGGGAAAACCAACTTCTTCGAAAAGCGCGTATCAGAATACCAAAAAGCGGGCGTACTCAACAAAGAAGAACCAGAAACTAAGATATCCTTTGACGCTGATTTCTAGCCACAACCTTCCCTCCCTAACCAAAAAAATAACCAATAATCCGATTCCCTATGAGCATGTATGTAGTAAAAAGAGACGGCCACAAAGAACCCGTAATCTTTGATAAGATTACCGCAAGAGTACGCAAACTCTGTTATGGTCTCAACGATTTGGTTGATCCGGTACGAGTAGCAATGCGCGTGATTGAGGGTCTTTATGATGGCGTTACAACATCAGAATTGGATAATTTGGCGGCCGAAATTGCAGCTACAATGACAACAACGCATCCGGATTATGCGCAGTTGGCAGCACGGATTTCGGTGTCGAACCTACACAAAAACACCAAAAAATCCTTCTCGGATACCATGAAGGATTTGTACGAATATGTAAACCCCAGAACTGGGAAAAAAGCACCTTTGTTATCGGATGAGGTGTATAAAATTATCAAGAAAAATGCGGAGCTGTTTGACTCCAGCATTATCTATAATCGGGATTTTGGATATGATTTCTTTGGATTTAAAACCCTAGAACGATCGTATCTATTAAAACTCAATGGGGTGATCGTGGAACGACCCCAACATATGTTGATGCGCGTTGCCGTAGGGATTCATCTTGAGGATGTGGACTCGGTTCTGGAAACCTACCACCTGATGTCGAAGCGTTATTTTACCCACGCAACACCCACCTTATTCAATTCAGGAACCCCCAAGCCACAAATGTCTTCTTGCTTTCTACTGGCCATGAAAGACGATAGTATTGATGGAATTTATGACACCCTGAAGCAAACGGCTAAAATTTCACAGTCAGCTGGCGGGATAGGTTTGTCTATTCACAACATTCGCGCAACGGGTTCGTATATCTCAGGAACCAACGGAACCTCCAATGGAATTGTTCCAATGCTTCGTGTTTTCAATGACACGGCACGCTATGTGGATCAAGGAGGAGGAAAGCGAAAAGGCTCCTTCGCGATCTATGTAGAGCCTTGGCATGCGGATATTTTTGATTTCCTTGATTTGAAGAAAAACCATGGAAAAGAAGAAATGCGCGCACGCGACTTGTTCTATGCCATGTGGGTGCCGGATTTATTCATGAAGCGTGTTGAGCAAGATGCTGAATGGACGCTGATGTGTCCCAACGAATGCCCAGGACTCTTTGATTGCCATGGAGAAGATTTTGACAAGCTCTATCTTCAATATGAAAAAGAGGGGAAAGGCCGCAAAACGATTCACGCTCGTGAACTTTGGGAAAAGATTTTAGAATCTCAAATTGAAACGGGGACGCCTTATATGTTGTACAAGGATTCGGCCAACCGTAAATCCAACCAAAAGAACTTAGGAACCATTCGCTCTTCGAACCTTTGTACCGAAATCATGGAGTACACTTCTCCAGATGAGGTAGCGGTTTGTAACTTGGCATCCATCGCCCTGCCAATGTTTGTCGAAGACGGAGCGTTTAATCACCAAAAACTCTATGAGGTAACCCTTCAGGTTACGAAAAATCTCAACCGTGTGATTGACCGTAACTATTACCCAGTACCCGAAGCGGCCAATTCGAATTTTAGACATCGTCCTGTAGGGCTTGGTGTTCAGGGATTAGCAGATACGTTCATTCTATTGCGTTTGCCGTTTACCTCTGAAAAGGCCAAAGAACTGAATCAAGAAATTTTTGAAACGCTTTATTATGCTGCGCTAACTGCTTCCCTCGAAGAAGCTAAAATAGACGGACCTTACGAAACCTACAAAGGATCACCAATCTCCAAAGGGGATTTCCAACACAACCTGTGGGGGATCAAGGACGAAGAGCTCAGCGGACGCTGGGATTGGACCGGATTGCGCAAGCAAGTCAAAAAATACGGTGTTCGAAACTCACTGTTGGTTGCTCCTATGCCAACAGCTTCGACATCACAAATACTAGGGAACAACGAATGTTTTGAGCCCTATACATCAAACATATACACCCGACGCGTACTTTCCGGGGAGTTTATTGTAGTAAACAAGCACCTATTAGAAGACCTCGTGGATCTTGGCTTATGGAATGAGGATATGAAGCAAGAATTGATGCGCGCCAATGGATCAATCCAGCATATTGAGGGCATACCCGAAGAAATTAAAGAGTTGTATCGTACCGTGTGGGAAATGAGTATGAAGGACATTATTGACATGTCACGCCATCGTGGATATTTTATTGATCAATCACAATCATTGAATTTATTCATGGAAGGCGCGACCATGGCAAAACTGACTTCCATGCATTTTTATGCCTGGAAGTCAGGTCTTAAGACGGGAATGTATTATCTGCGCACGAAGTCTGCTGTAGATGCGATCAAATTTACCATTGACAACAAAGCAGCGGAGAAAGTCGGGACAACAGTAGAAGCAGCGGCACCCATTGCTGCTGGTGGAACTACCGCTACCAAGGCGTCTCCTGCCCAAGCAGGACAGCAAATTGCCGTGGATCCGCTCCCCCCCGAAGAACTCAAAAAAATGCTTTCACAATCCCAAAATAGTGAAGACGATGACTGTCTGATGTGCGGTTCTTAGAAGTTTAAATTCACCCCTTATCTTAACATAAGGGGTTTTATTTTACCCCCAATGTTAAGAAAATGTTACGCAAACATTAATTAGGAGTAAAATAATCCCTATATTTGAGTTGAATCCCCTAAAAAGGAATGAAAAATGAGACAGTTTATTATAGGAATGATGGTTTTAGGATTGAGTATCCAACTAGGATATAGCCAAAAGAGAACCGATTATAAAAAGGAAAAAAACTTGGTGAGCGTGGTCAGTTATCATGATAACGGACAAATTGCTCAGAAAGGATATCTGAAAAATAATAAGCTTCATGGTGAATGGATTAGCTACACCGAAACGGGAGAAAAACTAGCCCAAGGGACTTTCCTAAAGGGTAAAAAGATTGGCAAATGGTTTTTCTGGCAATCCGAACGCATGACCGAAGTGAGTTTTGAAAACAACTTACCGATTGATCATGTTGTCTGGGAGCGTGGAGCCGTTGCTTCTATAGACTAATCTTTCTCCACCGAATTCATTTCGGCATATTCCTCTATCGTTTGAAATTTGTGCGCAATCAAATCTTTTGTTCTTAACAATAGATTGAAGTACATCGCTGTATTCTTAACACTGGTTTCGACCTCTTTTGTTCGAACAATTTGCTTTTGAATCATCTTTTGAATAAGCGCAATGGAGGCTTCTTTCTGATCGAGTACCATTTGATATTCTTTAGAATCTGTCATCCCTTTTTCAAAAATCTTAAGCATCATATTGAATACCAGATTCAGTTGAGATAAAACACTCAATAATTCCTCGTGCTGTGGAGTACTAATCTTACTATGATTATTGTAAATATGACGGTGGCTTAACTTGGTCATGTAGTGAATATCTTCTGTTAAGTCGTGCAATAAACCTAATAAATTGATATAAGAATACACAGGTAAAATATTATCAGACCGTAAGGATTTAATAAAAAAGAAAGAGGCGCTTCTTAGTTCCTCTAAGTCATTTTTGAGGACTTCTGACTTTCTTCGCACTTGATACAATTTTCTGTAATTGTCTGTTGCCAACCCTTCAACCATTTCGGTGTAAATTTCAATTGTGTCTTGGAAAATGCCTATAACATTGTCTCCAGATTCAATAACAGCAGCTTCCAAGGTTTTGGTTCGTGCATTTAAATTGAGTTTAGAGGTGACCTTAGTTTTAAGGTCTGTTTTGGAAATAAAATTTCGTCCAATGATGACCAACACAGCTAAAATGATTAAAGCAATGGCAATGTTACCTCCGTAGTAGATGGTTGCTGTAACAACGCCACATACAACGAATGCACTGAGTGCGGTAAAAAACCATCCCACAATAACATTAATGACTCCTGCGACGCGATAAACGGCACTGTCGGCACCCCAAGCGCGATCGGCCAAAGAGGTCCCCATAGCCACCATAAAGGTCACATATGTTGTTGATAAGGGTAATTTAAGCGAGGTGGCAATGGCAATCAGTACTGCTGCGACTACCAAGTTGATACTGGCTCTCAGTTTATCAAAGGCAGGGAGGTCTTTGTTGTTGAGGGTGTAAAATCGTTCAGTAGTCATGGATTTTTTTATCATCCTATTGATGCTGTCAGGAGTAATACTCGCAAGAAACGTGTGGCTGCTAGAGAAAACACGTACCAGTTGCCGGGAAAGGTAGTTGGGTTGGAAGCGTTCTTTGATTTGATTTTGATCGGAAAGATCCAAAGAAGTTTGCACAACCCGTTTTGCTTTGGAGGAAAACCACAAAGTCACAATCATAATACCACCAGATGCAAAAAGGAAGATACTAGGCGTAGCCACCTTAGCAGAAAGTACGCTCATATTAAAAACGGTTGCTTCGACTCCTGAATTTACCCAAGCCAAATAGGACTGATAGGCCGCAATGGGAACTCCAATGAAGTTGACCAGATCGTTTCCAGCAAAGGCGAGTGCCAATGCAAATGTTCCCAAACCAATAATGAATTTATAAACATCCAATTTTACAAAACGGATCAAAGCTGCGATCAGTAAAAACAAAAGGAAAGCAATAAAGACATTCACCAAGAGATAGTTGGTTTCTAAAAACTCATTAATTGTCAATCCATTGAGCCATTCATAAGACGAATTGGCAACATCCGTTCCTTTGATTCCTTTGATCAAGATAAAATTGACAATAGCTGCTGAAGAGAGGGCTCCAAAAAGCGCATTGACATAAAAGGGACGCGATTCGAAATCATAGGACAATAATATGCGTGAAAAGGTTTGGACCAGAGCTCCTATGGTAAAGGCAATAAAGACAGAAAGTAAAATCCCAAGAATGATCTGGACGGCCTTAGTGGTATTGATGTAGGTGTCTATATCATTCAGATTTTGATCGCTGGAGTAGATTTTAATCATAGCAATAACAACGGCTGCTCCAAGTAGTTCAAAAACAATAGAAACCGTTGTGGAAGTAGGCATTCCTAGGGTATTAAAAAAATCAAGCAGCAGAATGTCGGTAATCATAACCGCTAGAAAAATGTATATAATCTCGTTGAATACAAAGGCTTCAGGATTGAAAATACCCTTTCGAGCCACTTCCATCATTCCACTAGAGAAAAAGGCTCCCATGGCGATTCCGGCGCTGGCAAAAATCATGATGCTCTTATAGCTAAAGACTTTTGAACCGATGGCAGAGTTCAGAAAGTTCACGGCGTCATTGCTAACACCAACAATTAAGTCTCCTATCGCTAGGAGACTTAATACGATTATAATTTCTAGATAAAAATTTTCCATATAGTGAAGTAGTTACACAAAAATGGAAAATTAATTCCGGAATTAAAATTTAATTCCGTAGCTCAATGAAAAGGAGGTGCCAAAATTTCGGAAAGAGAAGGGTTGCGTCTCGAAATCATAAAACTCGTATTGGGATTCTCTTTGATCGTTTAAGATGTTATCAATTTTAATCCGTAAGGTTCGGTTCACACCGTTTTCTTGTTTAAATTTTTTCTCAAAAGTGAAGTTTAAAGCATTGAAAGGAAGTGAAAAAACATCAGGTACATCATCGTTTCCGACAATTTGAAGCGTTTTCCCCTGACGATTAAAAAAGAGACTCATTTCATAGTTCTTCTCGATTTCTTCAAAGCTAATCCCCGTATTGATGATATACGGTGCTTGTCCTTGAAGTTGACGGTAGTTTTTGAAAGCAATTCCTTGGGGCTGTCGCAATTGGCGAATATTTCGCTCAATGGGTCCCATGGTCTGACGGGATTCAATTACTGACAGGTTTACATTAAGGGCTAGTTTGTTTCGATCGGTTGCAATAAAATTCTTGCGCGCTTCAAATTCAGCTCCTACTACGGTTGCCTCAGGGTTATTACGAGCGATAAATACATTGGGTGTTGAGCGGTCAAACAAAACAATCTCAATGGGATCATCAAAATTTTTGACAAAGCTACTGATGGCAAAAAACTCCCCTTTGGTTCCATAATTTTCATATCG
>QXYU01000030.1:727-83519 GCA_009886755.1 Flavobacteriaceae bacterium | reverse complement strand
CCGGATCCTAACAACCCTGATGATGCCAATAAAGATGGAATCTATGAAGTTGAACTTGCATACGTAAATACCACTCCTGGTGATCCAAAAGTGCCGATACCCGAAGCACCAGAGGTCATTGAAGTAAGTGGAGAGTCGCAAAATGTATTTGAATTAGCAACCATAGAAACGCCTATAGAAGAGGTTTCACCAGATCTTATTTCATCTGACACGGACGCGGATGGAATCATTAACTCACGAGACCCAGATGATGACGGAGACCAAATACTCAGCCTCTATGAAAATGAAATTTCTCTTTCCAATAAAGGAAGTCAATTTTCAAAAGGAAAAGTTTTAAACGATACGGATGGTGATGGTTTTGAGGACTATCTGGATCCTGACGATGACAATGACTCTATTTTTACTATTCATGAAATACCCGATCCTAATGGTGATATGAATCCTGATGATGCACAAGACACGGATGCTGATGGCACACCAGATTATATTGATATTGACGATGATGGGGATTTGATTTTATCTATAGATGAAAATCCTGATCCAGATTTAGATGGAAGCCCTGAGGATGCACAAGACTCCGATGGTGATGGGATTGCGGATTACCTAGATAGTGATGATGAAAATGATGGTGTTCCTAGTAGATTAGAAGTCAGTACAAACGGGTTCGCTTTGGATACCGATAAGGATGGCATTGCTAATTATCTTGACAAAGATGACGATAATGATGGGGCACTGACATCTATGGAGTTAGATTCTGAGGGAAATCTAGCGGATACTGACGCAGATGGCATTTATGATCATATCGACATCGATGATGATGGGGATGGTGTAAATTCTATCGATGAAGATTCAAATGGTAATGGAACTCCTACAGATGACGACACGGATGGAGACAGTATTGCTGATTATCTAGAGTCCAGTCTTAGAGATCAAGACAATGACGGAGTAAGTGACGATAAAGATAGTGTCAACCTAGACCCCTATAATGATCAGGATCAAGATGGTTTCCCGAATCTTGATGAAACCATAGCAGGAACGAATCCGCTTGATTCCAATAGTTATCCTTCTGATTTTTCAAATCCATCCCTTAGACAAAGTATAGATATTGTAACCTTCTTTTCACCGAATGGTGATAATATTAATGATAGTTGGCAGGTACGAGAAATTGCCCGTTATCCAAGCAATCAAGTATGGGTGTACAGCAGAACTGGAAAATTAATATTTGAAGCAAAACCTTATAGAAACAATTGGAATGGAGATTCAGAAGGTGATGATTTACCAGAGGGCAGCTATTATTATCGAATTGATTTGGACGGCAATGGTTCTATCGATTTTGAAGGGTGGCTGTATCTAACGAGATAAGAATGACTAAATATATATATATATTATTTCTAGTTTGTTCGCTTTCAAGCTTTGGTCAACAAGAGTCCTATTATTCACTGTATAGGTACAATATGAACGTAATCAACCCTGCATTTGCAGGGGCTGAATCTTCGAATATGTTAACGTTAACATCAAGAAGTCAATGGGTTTCCGTGGAAGGTGCTCCCACTACATTTGCCTTTGCATATTCTTCTGCTAGAGGAAACAATGTAGGGCTAGGGATATCCTTAGTTTCGGACAAGGTCTTTGTGGAGCAACAGACCTTTGCTTACGTTGATTTTTCATATAAACTGCAAATGAGCAGTGACAATGTTTTGTACTTGGGATTAAAAGGGGGAGGTAATTTTTATGATTCAGACCCTACCGCATTGAGCACCTATGATCCTTTTGGGGACCCTACACAAATAGGGCTGAGTAAATTCAACCCTAATATTGGAGCTGGCGCATATTTCAAAGCATCGAACTATTGGATGTCCTTTTCGATCCCACGTTTATTTAATGTAAAGCGAAATAAAGATCTTGCCATAACGGCAAAAGACCGAGTTCATGCCTATTTTGGTGCAGGAGCCGATTTTGCAGTAACAAGTGCTATTTACCTAAAGCCATCACTGATGATTAGGAAGGTCAAAGGGCTCCCCACTACCGCGGATATAACAGCTATGGCCAGCTGGCAAAATCAGTTTGACCTAGGAATCTCTGTAAGAACAAACAGTTCTATTGCCCTTATGAGCATCGTCAGTCTAGGGAATTTTGATGTTGGTTATGCCTATGAAACACCCACCGAAAACCTCCTGTCCCAGGTCAATCTAAAAACCCATGAAATTGTCTTGCGAATAAAATTCGGAGGCGGTGAGGGGGATGCTTCAGAGCAATCCACAAGCCCAGAAGAATAACAATTTAGCAACCATTAAAATACCTATTGGTTTTTCAGATTTTGGGTGACATCGTGGCGGATGCTTTATTTTTAAGTAAAGACTTTCGAAGCATTCGATAGATACTGGTCAAAAACACTCGAAGACCACTCAATTTTGGGTTGGGGGCTAGGCCTTTACCCAGTCGCTGGATCTGCATTTCATACCAGGGAAGTTCTACACCGCCAATGCGATCAAGTAGGGAAATACCAATCCGTGGAACCGGCGACTGAAAACGTTTTTCCTTTTGCTCGAATATATCTTGGGCTAAGTGCGGATGCAGACAAAAGGGTCTTGCCAATCCAATCATATCTACCTTGTTTTGTGCCAAGGCTTCGTCCATTACAGTCACTGAACGGAATCCTCCTGTGAGAAGTAAGGGTTTGTCTGTACGCTGCCGTACTTTTTCAACATATTCCAAAAAGTAAGCTTCGCGGACTTCGGTACTTTTTTTCCGATTTCCTTTTACCATAGCAGGGCGCTCATAAGTGCCTCCGGAGATTTCAATCAAGTCCATCCCTAGCTGCGAAAGAATCTCAACCACGGCCATGGACTCTTCTTCACTAAACCCACCCCGCTGAAAATCCGCTGAATTAATTTTGATCCCGATGGGATAGTCGGCCCCCACTTGGGCTCGTATTTCTTTGTAAACCGCTACCACAAAACGGGCTCGATTTTCAATGGATCCACCCCATTGGTCGGTTCTTTGATTGCTTTTGGGGGAAAGAAACTGACTGACCAGATAGCCGTGCGCTCCGTGGATCTGGCAACCCGTAAACCCTGCTTCTTTGCAAATGCGAGCCGTTGTTCCAAAACGCTTGATAAGTTCCCATATCTCAGATTCTTCCAACGCCCTAGGGGTGCCAAACAAACGCGAAGCACCGCCCATTTGAAGAGAGACTTCTGAGGGGGCGACAATTTGCTTGTTGATCCAAGAAAAGGCTTGACGTCCAGGGTGATTGATTTGAGGCCATAAGTGGACTCCTGTATTTTGAACGGTGGCAGCCCATGCTTTCAATAATTCAAAATGTGTATAATCTTCCACCACCACGTTTCGAGGTTCGCCCAACGCACGGCTATCAATCATTATATTTCCTGTGATTAGTAAGCCCGGGTGGCCTTCTGCCCACACTTTATAGGCATGAATCAAGGTTTGGGTAGGAGCATGCCGATAAGTCCCGATGTTTTCACTCATGGCCGATTTGGCAATACGGTTTTTCAGAACCGTACCGTTGGGCAGGGTCAAAGGGGCGGCAATATTTTTCACGGTAATTTTTATTGCCAATGTAAGGAATTAAGCGACACCCCCTGCGGAATCAGGATTTTACAAGGGTGAGAAATAAGGGTTGAGAAAAGACGGTTAAAAATTAAAACCACAACAAGCGATTGGAATGATACTCTTTCTTATATTCGTAGCAAACCAAATAAAAATGGGAGTAGGAGCTATCGTATTAGGAAGTGCCGCCCTTTGCATCGCAATTGCATTAGTGATTGAAGTGCAAGAGCGCTTTTAGGGATTCAATCGTTTTATTTTATAAGTACAACACCTTTTTCAAGTACGCTACATGTTTTTCAAAAGCTTGTTTACCTGCTTTTGAAATCTCACATCGTGTATTGGGGTAGTTATCTTTAAAAGACTTTTTGATATGGATATAGCCAGCTTCTTGTAGTTTTTTCAGTTGAACGCTTAAATTCCCTTTGGTTGCTTGAGTCAATTCCATCAAGGTTGTAAAATCTGCAGATGCTACTTGATGGAGACTAGAGATCACCACCAAGCGAATGGGATTACTCAATAATTTATCGGGCTGATCCATCATGAAAGCTCTTTTTTAAGCAGATAGCCTGGGATCAAATAACCTAGAATAATACAAGCATTATAAACCAACAAGCCCTCTAGGGGTGTTACATAGACAAGAGCAATGGCGCCAACAAAAAAGCCAATACCACCAATCACAAGAGGTTTAAAACGCATTTGCAATCCTGAAACCAAGATACCAATACCAATGAAAAGGCTAATCATAGGCAAAGGGTTGGATTGGTAGGCTTGCATAAAAATCCATATCACAGCAAAAAGAGAGATCCCAATAACGATCCAAAGATGTTTGAGCGTTCGATCCAAGTGGGTTTCTACATAACCTGTCTTTTGAGTGTATTTATAACCGTAAAAAAGGGTACTTACAAAGCCCACAACGCCCATTATAGGCCACACCAAATAAGGAGCCACAACAGTTTCATTTACAGCTAATAGATAGTGTGTAAGACTGGTGATCAAGACCGCCCATCCCCAAAAGAGATAATAAAAGCGTTGTCCATTCAAATTGGTTTTGGTTTGTTGAATGCTTTTGGCAATTAAAGCCAAGCTCTCTTCAGAGCTAAGTTCCGTATTTTTCATAAGGCATTTGAATTAAAACATTTGTCCAAATATAGACTAGTTTATAAAATAAACAAAATTATTTTAAAATTAGGTTCAAGGATGCTGTTCTACTCATATTCGTAGGGGTGTTGGGATGTATTTTTACAAAAAATTATAAGCCACTAATAAAACTTCCCAAGGCATCTTTGAACTGAAAACCTTCAAAAGTGCGGTATTTATTCAGTTTTTTATGGGCCTCTAATCCCCAGATTAAGAATTCCACCATAAAGTAGTGGTCTGCGGGGTCAAGCGAGCCCATATGTTTTTCAACAATCTCGGAAGTACCCGCCACACTGTCGAGTAGTGATTGGTAGGCTTTTTCATTCAAATCATCACTAATGAATAGTTCATTGTTGCTAAAGAACCAGCTCAGTAGGGCATCATAAGGCCCTTTTTCATCCGCCTTTTCAAGTTTTTCTATCTTGGTAAAAAAGTCAGGAAAAAGAGTTTTGATGGCTTCGTTAATCAAATGCAAGGAAATCTGTTCAGCCCCTTCTTGTTCGCCTTCATATACCAGTTCAATTTTTCCGTTGATCGCAGGAATAACTCCTATAAAATCACCCAATCGGATACTGGTCTTCTCATCGCCTGATTGCAATAAACGATGCTCAGCGGTGCTGATTAAATTTTCATAGGCGGTGATACTCATTCGAGCACTGACTCCACTTTTAGCATCAACATATTCACTCTTACGTGCTTCAAAGCCGATTTGTTCCAAAAGGTCTTTGGCGAGTTCGGGGACGTATATGGTATCGTTATTGTGCCGCTGCAATTTTGTTTCCTGAGCGGTGATGGCCTTGGCGATTTCACGATTGTGTGGATAATGGGTAAGAATTTGCGATCCGATTCGGTCTTTCAATGGGGTAACGATGCTTCCTCTGTTGGTATAGTCCTCTGGATTGGCGGTGAAAATGATTTGTGTTTCGATAGGAAAACGCAATTTGAAACCTCGGATTTGAATTTCTTTTTCTTGTAAAATAGAGAATAGCGCAACTTGAATTCGAGCCTGAAGATCAGGCAATTCGTTAAGTACAAAAATACAACGGTGGGCTCGAGGGATCATCCCAAAGTGAATGACGCGTTCGTCGGCATAGGAAAGTTTCAGATTAGAAGCTTTGATCGGATCCACATCCCCAATAAGGTCGGCCACAGTTACATCTGGAGTTGCAAGTTTTTCAAAAAAACGGTCGTCGCGATGGAGCCATTCCACAGGAGTATCATCTCCCATTTCGGCAATTTTTTCTTGAGCCTCCCGGCTGATAGGGTTCAGTGGGTCGTCGTTTATTTCCGATCCTTGAACAACAGGAATCCACTCATCAAGCAATCCTGTCATTTGTCGCGCCAAACGAGTTTTGGCTTGACCGCGCAATCCCAAAAGGTTAATATTATGCCCCGACAACAAAGCTCTTTCCACATCTGGAATTACGGTTTTTTCATACCCGATAAGCCCGCTAAAAGTGGGCTCTCCGGCTTTGAGTCGCTGCCGCAGATTGCGTGCTAATTCGTCTTGTACAGAAATGGATTCATAGCCGCTGGCTTTCAGAGCTCCTAGGGTCTTTATTTTCTTTATAGTCATAGCTGTGGATAATAGGTTATTCTAAGCGCTTTTTTCGGTTGCTTTCATAATCTTCAAAAATCATTTCCCCCAAACCTTTTAGGCCTGTAAAAAAGGCTTTTCCTTGGTTGGCTTCCGTAAATTTTCGAATAAACTGTTGTAGGTAGGGGTCTTGGGCAATCATAAATGTTGTGATAGGGATTTTTAGTTTTCGCGATTGTCGTGCCATGTTGTAGCATTTTTCAACGATATAGTCATCAAGCCCAACACTGTTTTTATAGTACGTACCATCAGGCATTTTCAGGCAGCTGGGTTTACCATCGGTAATCATAAAAATTTGTTTGTTGCTGTTCTTTTTTCTGCGCAACATATCAAGAGCTAGTTGCAGACCAGCAACCGTATTGGTGTGGTAAGGCCCCACTTCCAAATAGGGTAAATCCTTCAAGGGAATGGGCCAAGCATCATTGCCAAAAACAAGAATTTCCAGGGTGTCTTTCGGATACCGGGTGGTGATGAGTTCGGAAAGAGCCATGGCTACTTTCTTGGCGGGTGTGATTCGATCCTCGCCATACAAGATCATACTATGGCTGATATCAATCATCAAAACGGTGCTCATTTGGGTTTTGAAAAAAGAATCTTCAACGACCAAATCGTCTTGTTGCAAACTAAAGTCAATCCCTGAGGACCGTATTTGGGCATTTTTGATGCTTTCGGTCAAGGCGATTTGCTCCAATGGATCGCCAAATTGGTAGGCTTTATATTCGCCAGTGCTGTCTTGTCCTTGGCCGACTTTTCGGGTTTTGTGATTGCCACTTCCAGACTTTCGTAGTTTTCCAAAGATTTGTTTGAGAGCATGTTCGCGCAGAAGTTTTTCTGTTTTGGCCGTTAGCGCCATACCATCGCCCGAACCGCCTCCCGATCCTTTGGGTTGGATGTAAGACTTTTCCAAAAGGTCTTTGATAAAGTCATCAATGGTATAGTCCTCATCCGTCAGTTTGTATTCTTTGTCGAGTTCCCGGAGCCATTCAATCGCTTCATCAAAATCCCCAGAGGTATGAGTAATGAGCTCCTTGAAGATTTCAAACAAGCGCTCAAAAGGAGTTTGCTCAGGTGCTTGATAGGCCGTAAATCGAAATCCCATGGCAGGGAGTTTATTTTTCATCTTTTCCAAATCAGGTTTTCACTGTTCCATCGACAATCAAAATGCGAGACAGGACAGGAAAAGTTTCATAGCATCCAAAAATAAGGATAATTTGTACATCATGCTTTTATGAAATAGAGATTGTTTCCCTGTGTCCATTCTGTGTTTTCATGAAAATTCCTATATTTGCACCGTTATCGAATCGAAGTAGGAGGCGACCATTGAGTCCCTTTTTTTTTTGGCATGGATTTTAAAACACAAGTCGAGACCTTATTACAAGCAGCATTGGATGAAAATCCAAGCCTTTTTTTGATTGCGCTGCACATAGGTGCCAACCATGCCATAAAGATTATAATTGACGGTGATACAGGGGTTTCCTTGCAAGAATGTATGCGAGTGAGCCGTGCCATAGAACACAACATGGATCGAGAAGAACACGACTTCTCCCTTGAAGTGACTTCGGCTGGGGTAGGAGAGCCGCTCACCATGATCCGGCAATACAAAAAAAATGTGGGACGGAAACTGGAGGTAACCGATACAGAAGGCAAAGTATACACTGGCAAACTGGAGGAGGCTTCGGAAAAAACCCTCAGCTTGAGTTGGAAACAACGCGAACCCAAGCCCTCGGGCAAAGGAAAAACAACGGTAAGTAAAACAAAAGAGCTGACCTATGATGCGGTCAGCAGAGCCAAAATAATTGTTCAATTTTAAGTGTACTGAAGATGGAAAATTTAGCACTCATTGAGTCTTTTTCGGAATTTAAAGATGACAAACTCATCGATCGAGTCACCTTAATGGTGATTCTTGAAGAAGTTTTTCGCAACACCTTGAAAAGAAAATACGGAAACGACGAAAACTTTGATATTATCATCAACCCCGACAAAGGGGATTTGGAGATTTGGCGCAACCGTGTTGTTGTTGAAGACGGGAAAGTGGAAGATCCCAACGAAGAAATTGAATTGACCGAAGCCAAAAAAATTGAGCCTGACTTTGAAGTAGGGGAAGATGTTTCCGAAGAAGTTAAACTAATAGACCTAGGCCGTCGCTCCATTATGAGTCTTCGTCAGAACCTCGTGGCCAAAATTTTTGAGCACGACAGCACTAACATTTTCAACCAGTTTAAAGATCGTGTCGGTGAAATTTACACGGCAGAAGTCCATCACATTCGCAGCCGAGAAGTTATTTTGCTCGATGATGAAGGAAATGAATTGATTCTTCCCAAAGACAAACAAATCCCTAACGATTTTTTCCGCAAAGGCGACAATGTTCGTGGAGTGATTGATGCTGTGGAATTACGCGGAAACAAACCTCGAATTATTTTGTCACGAACCTCTCCAGTCTTCTTGGAGAAGTTGTTTGAGCAAGAAATCCCAGAAGTATTCGACGGGTTGATTACCATCAAAAAAGCCGTTCGAATTCCAGGAGAAAAAGCCAAAGTAGCAGTAGACTCTTATGATGATCGTATTGATCCAGTAGGAGCTTGTGTGGGAATGAAAGGATCGCGAATCCATGGGGTTGTTCGTGAATTGTGTAATGAAAACATTGATGTGATCAATTACACCAACAACCTACAACTTTTCATCACGCGTTCTTTGAGCCCTGCCAAAATCAACTCTCTCAAAATCGATGAAGAAACCAAACGCGTTCAAGTATTCCTAGATCCGGATGAGGTGTCCAAAGCCATTGGAAAAGGAGGTCATAACATTCGTTTGGCTGGAAAACTGACCGGTTTTGATATTGATGTATACCGTGAAGGTATGGAAGAGGATGTAGAGTTAACGGAGTTCTCTGATGAAATCGAAGAATGGGTTATTGAAGAATTCAAAAAAGTAGGGTTGGATACGGCCAAGGCCGTATTAGAACTGGAAGTCCAAGACCTTTTAAAACGTACGGATTTGGAGGAAGAAACCATCAAAGAAGTCGTAAGAATCCTCAAAGAAGAGTTTGAAGACTAAAAGCCCAATAATTTTCTAAATTTGCACCGAAGCTGATTATATGTCCGATCAACCAAGCATACGTCTCAACAAAGTTCTCAGAGAATTAAATATCTCTCTGGATCGTGTTGTGGACTTTTTATCTGAGAAAGGAATCGAAGTGATAGCTCGTCCGACCACCAAAATTGATAACACTACCTATCAGGTACTGTTGGATGAATTTGAGACGGACAAATCCAAGCGCGATGCTTCTCAAGAAATCAGTGAAGAAAAGCGCAAAGAGAAAGAGCGTCTGCGTGAGATTCAAGAGCAAAAAGAGCAGGAACGTCTGCAACAACAGCTAGAAGCTCAGAAAGAAGCTGAGAAGGAAGCGGAAAAAAAAGTAGTAACCCCTAAGGTTGCTCTCAAAGGATTAACTCCCGTTGGGAAGATTGATCTAGAAGCGACCAAAGCTGCTTCTGCAAAAGCAAAAAAAGAAACACCTAAAAAAGCAGAACCTACTCCTGAACCTGCCAAGGCACCCGAAGCCAGTCCAGCTAAAGAGGTCCCTGTAGAGAAAATAGAGGAGGTAAAAGCGGAAACCCCTGCGAAAGTTGCAACGCAAGAAACAGCGACAGCGACAGAAGAAAAACCAAAAGCCGAAGGCGAAGAGGGGCAAGAAGCCATCAAAACTCAATATCAAAAGCTCTCAGGTCCTAAGAAAACAGGACAGACGATCAACTTGGATGCCTTTAAGTCCAAAGAGAAAAGTGTAGAAGAAGCTCGTAAGCGCAAGCGTAAACGCATCAGTAAAGATCCCAAACCCGGAGCCGGAGGTGGTGGTCAAGGAAATGCTCGTGGCAACCGTAAACCACAAGGTAAAGGACGGGCACAAGCCGCGCCAAAACACGAGCCGACAGAAGAAGAAGTACAAAAGCAAATTCGGGAGACACTTGAAAAACTTCAAGGAAAGTCTTCTAAGTCCAAAGGGGCTAAATACCGAAGAGATAAGCGATCGCAACACCGTCAGAAGTCAGAAGACGAATTGGCGCAGCAAGAAGCAGACAGCAAAATCTTGAAGGTGACAGAATTCATTACTGTAGGCGAAATCGCCACGCTGATGGAGATCGGATCTACCGAGATTATCTCTGCTTGTATGTCGCTAGGGATCATGGTTACCATGAACCAGCGCTTGGATGCAGAAACCCTAACCATCGTAGCGGAAGAATTTGGCTATGAAGTTGATTTTGTCAAAACAGAATTAGAAGAAAGTATTGTAGAAGAGGAGGAAGACGATGAAAACCTTAGCCCACGCGCCCCCATTGTGACTGTTATGGGGCATGTTGACCACGGGAAAACATCACTCCTTGATTTTATTCGCGAAGAAAATGTTATTGCAGGCGAGTCTGGGGGAATTACCCAGCACATTGGAGCCTATGGAGTAACACTCAAAAGCGGTCAACAAATGACGTTTTTGGATACTCCAGGACACGAGGCCTTTACCGCCATGCGAGCACGTGGAGCCCAAGTAACCGATATTGCTATCATTGTGGTGGCAGCGGATGACGCGATCATGCCTCAAACCAAGGAAGCGATCAGTCACGCACAAGCCGCAGGGGTACCCATTGTATTTGCGATTAATAAAATCGATAAATCCACAGCCAACCCTGACAAAATCAAAGAAGAACTGGCTGGAATGAATCTGATGGTAGAAGACTGGGGAGGTAAAATCCAATCCCACGATATCTCTGCTTTGAAAGGAACAGGGGTCAATGAACTTCTCGAAAAAGTACTTTTAGAAGCAGAACTTTTGGAATTGACAGCCAACAAAGACCGTCGTGCCAAAGGAACCGTTGTTGAAGCCTACCTTGATAAAGGACGTGGTTATGTATCCACCGTTTTGGTGCAAACAGGAACCTTAGAAATTGGAGATTATATCCTTGCTGGAAAACACAGTGGAAAAGTGAAAGCGATGTTTAACGAACGTAGTAAGGCGTTAGAATCGGCACCGCCATCAACTCCGGTCTCAATTTTAGGATTGGATGGTGCACCACAAGCAGGTGATAATTTCAATGTGCTAGTAGATGAGCGTGAAGCCAAGCAAATTGCGGCCAAGCGAACCCAACTACTTCGCGAACAAAATGTTCGTACACAGCGACATATTACTCTTGATGAAATTGGCCGTCGTATTGCGCTGGGTGACTTTAAAGAGCTCAACCTGATCCTAAAAGGAGATGTGGACGGTTCTGTAGAAGCCTTAACGGATTCTTTACAGAAATTATCTACGGAAGAAATTCAGGTCAATATTATTCACAAAGGAGTCGGTGCCATTACCGAATCGGATGTTTTATTGGCTTCGGCTTCCGACGCGATTGTAATTGGGTTTAACGTTCGTCCTACAGGAAACTCTCGAGAATTGGCCGAGAAGGAAGAAATCGATATCCGATCCTATTCCATTATCTATGACGCCATCAACGATGTGAAGGACGCCATGGAAGGCATGTTGTCTCCAGACATGAAGGAAGAGGTCACAGGTACTGTGGAAATTCGAGAACTCTTCAAAATATCAAAAGTTGGAACCATTGCAGGTTGTATGGTAACCTCAGGAAAAGTGTACCGCAATTCTGGTATCCGTGTGATTCGAGAAGGAGTAGTGGTTCATACTGGAACCCTGACGTCCCTCAAGCGATTTAAAGACGATGTTAAGGAAGTAGCCAAAGGCTATGATTGTGGGTTGCAGTTGAAAAACTACAACGACATCAAGATTGAGGATGTTCTAGAATGCTATCAAGAAGTGGAGGTCAAGAAAACCCTCAAATAACCTAGTATTGCATTTTGGGCTCTAGAAGAAAAGCTCCACGATAATGTTGTTTAAGCTCCTGTAGTCGTGACTTTGCTTCTGAACGTTTTTTAAAAGGCCCTACTTGAACTTTGTAATTTGGGGTTTCAAAACTCAAATCCGGTTTCAGATCTGGAGCAATCCGTGCAATGCTTTTGAGTGTTCTTTGTGCCCCCCCATAATCTCCATAATAGAGCTGAATGGTGAATTCATAGGACGTATAGCGCTCTTTATCGGCTTCCATTTTCAAAGCAAAAGCCTTGCTTACAAGGCTGTCCTCAATTACTAAAACTGTTGTATTTATAGGTTGTTGTTGCCCAAAAAGAAGGGTGCTGGCGACAAAAAAAACGCTTAAAAAGTATCGCATTTTGATTTTAATTTCTTCAACAAAAGAAAGACTTTTTTAGTGAATCTACAAAACAAAAGGCACTTCTATTTAGAACAGTTTTAAATTACATAAATGTCTCAAATGGGGTGGTCTGAAAAAGACTTATGCCTTACTTTTGTGGTGGATTTTAGAAGAAACTATTGCAGTTTTCAACATACATAAACACGTTTAAAATGGTGAAATTTTTCGTCGGATGGCGACAAATGATCCTTCTCACCCTGTTCACTTTACTGGCTGTGTCAGCCATAGCGCAAGAACAAGAGCCTGATCCCATGGCAGGTAAGAAGCTCTTTAATGCCAACTGTGCTGCCTGTCATAAGTTGAACAAGAAAGCAGTTGGTCCTGCTTTGAGAGGGGTTTCGGCAAAGTATGATAAGGAGTGGTTGTACAGCTGGATTAAAAATAGTTCGGCAATGATCAAGGCCGGAGATGCGCAAGCAGTTGCTATCTGGGAAGAGTATAACAAAACAGCCATGACAGCATTTCCTCAGTTGAGTAATGCTGATATCGACAACATTTTGGCCTATACGGACTATGTTCCCCCTGTCACAACACCACCAGCAGGAACAACTCCTGTAGGAGTAGCAGCCCCAGCTTCTGGGATTACCAATGAGATCATCCTAGCCGTTTTGGCTTTGGTGTTTGTACTTCTTTTGGTAATGCTCTTCTTGGTTCAAAAAACATTGCTTCGCATTGCCCAAGCGAGTGGCGTAGAACTTGCCATAGAAGACAAACCAAAACGAACACCCATTTGGCAAGCCTTTGCACAAAACCAATTTTTGGTTTTTGTCTCCGTGATCTTTCTCCTGTTGTCTAGTGCATACTTTGCTTATGGATACTTTATGCAAGTAGGGGTTGATCAAGGGTATATGCCTGTTCAACCGATTCATTATTCACACAAAATCCACGCTGGAGCCAATCAGATTGAATGTAAGTATTGCCACTCCTCAGCACGTGTCTCAAAGCATTCTGGGATTCCTGCCTTGAATGTGTGTATGAACTGTCACAAAAATATAGCCGAATACAACGGTGAAGAGGATTTAGAAAACGGCTACACGAAGGATTTCTATACCAATGAAATCAAAAAGTTATACGCTGCCGTAGGTTGGGACGAAGAGAACCAACGTTACACGGGAGAAACGAAACCTGTAAAATGGGTACGAATCCACAACTTACCAGACTTCGTTTATTTCAACCACGCCCAACACGTTCAGGTGGGTGAGATTGAATGCCAGAAATGTCACGGTCCTGTGGAAGAAATGGAAATCATGTATCAGTACTCGCCGTTGACGATGGGATGGTGTATCAACTGTCACCGTGAAACAAACGTCAAGGTGGAGAACAACGAGTACTATGCGAAAATCCATGAGGAACTTTCCAAGAAGTATGGAGTAGAGAAGCTCACTGCAGCTCAAATGGGTGGCTTAGAATGTGGAAAGTGCCATTATTAACTAGTTAGAAAGGTAGACTTATGTCAACAAAGAAAACATATTGGAAAAGCGTGGATCAGTTGGAGGAAAACAACGCCATGGTCCAAGATCTTACACAAAACGAGTTTGTTGAAAAACTTCCTGTGGATGCGGCAACGGATTCAGAAGACGAAACAGGCACAAGCCGACGTGACTTTTTAAAATACGTTGGATTTAGTACCGCAGCAGCAACATTAGCGGCGTGTGAAGGTCCTGTTATCAAATCCGTTCCTTATGTAGTACAACCTGAGCGTATTATTCCTGGGATTGCTAATTATTACGCCACAACAATTGCTGACGGTTTTGATTTTGCTAGTATTTTGATCAAAACACGAGAAGGGCGACCCATTAAAGTAGAGAGTAATAAAACGGCAGGAGTAAACAATGCTGCCAATGCACGAGTTCATGCCTCCGTATTATCGATGTATGACACATTGCGTCTGCAAGGGCCCAAAGCCAATGGTGTGGATGTCTCTTGGGATGATTTCTACCTACAAGTAGGCGCCAAGATGCAAGCCATGGCAGCAACAAACAAGCCAATTGTTTTGTTGACTCAGACACTGGCCAGTCCAACCACGCAAGCCGTTATCGAAAGTTTTGTATCCAAATTCCCTAATGTCAAACATGTTATCTACGACAGTGTGTCTGAAGATGCGGCTTTGGATGCTTTTGAAAATATATATGGAGTTCGCGCCCTAGCCGATTACGATTTCTCCAATACAGAAGCCATTGTTTCTGTTGATGCTGATATTGTAGGAGACTGGCAAGGGGGTGGTTTTGACGGAAGTTATGCAAAAGGAAGAGTCCCTGCTGGAAAAGAAAGACACCAAAAGATGTCCAAGCATTTTCAGTTTGAGTCTAATATGTCTCTTGCCGGAGCTAATGCCGATCATCGTGTACCAGCAACTCCAGCGGAATTAAAAAATATTTTAGCGAGTATTGCAGCCCAAGTTTTGGGAGAGGCCGATACGACCACACTTAGTGACCCCCACAAGAAACACGTAGCCCAAGCGGTTGAAAGTTTGCGGACTGCTAAAAAAAAAGGCGTATTAGTTACTGGAATTGAAACAGCTGCTGCTCAAGAATTAGTTCTTGCAGTCAATCAAAAATTAGCCAGTGAAGCCTTCCAACCAGGACATCCAAAAATGACACGTCAGGGAAATACCCAAGAGGTATTGCAGTTGCTTTCTGATATTAAATCCAAGAAAGTAAATGGTTTGATCACCTATGGGGCAAATCCATTATTGACTCTTGCTGAAGGTACTGGAATGGGAGAAGCCTTTGGTCAGCTAGATTTAAGTTTAGCCTTTGTAAGTAAAGAAGATGAAACGGCTGCTGTGGCACAATATGTTGCTGCGATCCCTCATTATCTTGAAGCATGGGGTGACTATGAAATCAAAAAAGGACATTACGCGCTTTCACAGCCTACCATCAAACCTTTGTTTGATACACAGCAATTTCAAGATGTATTATTAAAGCTTTCTGGAAGCAACGAATCCTATTACGAGCGTTTAAAATCCAATTGGAACAGTTCAGTTTTATATGGAGCTTCTTGGAATCAAACGCTTCATGACGGATATTTTCAACGTGAAGTGGCACCACTTTCTCAAAAGAATAGTGTTAATGCAACCAGTCATCTAAAATCACTGAGCAAAGCCAAAGACGAAGGCATGCAGTTGGTTCTTTATACCAAAACAGGGATGGGTGACGGACAGCAAGCCAATAACCCTTGGTTGCAAGAGTTTCCAGATCCAATTACACGAGTATCATGGGATAACTACCTGACGCTTTCTAAAGCGGATGCAGATCGTATTGGTTTGAAAAATGTTAATGTTGCCAACGGCGCCTTGAACGGAAGTTATGCATCGATTACGGTTAACGGCAAAAACTTGGTAGCACCTGTTCTTATTCAGCCCGGACAAACGCTGGGAACCATTGGCTTGGCTTTTGGTTATGGAGAACGAATGGGACTCAAAGAGGAAATGCAAGTAGGTGTTAATGCCTATGCACTTTACTTTGGCCAGAATAAAATCCAAAACGTTTCCATTGCTCCGGCAGAAGGGTATCACGAATTTGCCTGTGTTCAGTTGCACAATACCCTTATGGGAAGAGGTGATATCGTAAAGGAAACAACCCTTGAGGTGTTTAACACCAAAGACAGCTACTACTGGAATCCTGTTCCTGAAGTATCCAAGAATCACATGGAAATGCCCGTTACTTCTCCAGAAGTAGATATGTGGCAAGAGTTTGATCGTTCTATTGGACATCACTTTAATCTTTCTATTGACTTGAATGCTTGTACTGGTTGTGGCGCCTGTGTTATTGCTTGTCACGCTGAGAATAACGTTCCTGTAGTTGGGAAAAAAGAGGTACGAAAGTCAAGAGATATGCACTGGTTGCGTATTGACCGTTATTATTCCTCGGACACTTCTTTCGAAGGAGATCTTGATACCAAGGAAAATATTTCGGGACTCGGCGATTCCTTAACCACTTTCGGAGAGATGGAGCAAGCCTCCGAAAATCCACAGGTAACATTCCAGCCAGTAATGTGTCAGCACTGTAACCACGCACCTTGTGAAACTGTTTGCCCTGTGGCAGCATCTTCTCATGGGCGTCAGGGACAAAATCATATGGCATACAACCGTTGTGTGGGAACTCGTTACTGCGCAAACAACTGTCCATATAAAGTACGTCGTTTCAACTGGTTCTTATACAACCAAAACGACGAATTTGACTACCACATGAACAATGATCTTGGACGCATGGTATTAAACCCTGATGTAGTTGTTCGTTCTCGTGGTGTAATGGAAAAATGTTCGATGTGTATTCAAATGACACAGAAAACTATTTTGGATGCCAAATTGGAAGGACGTCAAATTAAAGATGGAGAATTCCAAACAGCCTGTTCCAATGCTTGTGATAGCGGAGCCATGGTCTTTGGTGATATCAATGATAAAGAGAGCCAAGTAGCTCAGTTAAAAGAAGATTCACGGATGTATCACTTATTGGAGCACGTCGGGACCAAACCCAACGTGATGTATCAAGTCAAAGTGCGCAACACGGATCAAAGTTAAAATAAAGAAAAACAGAATCGTATGGCATCGCATTACGAAGCACCGATAAGAAAACCACTCGTCACCGGAGACAAATCCTATCATGACGTTACCGTTGATGTGGCCGCCCCTGTTGAAGGTGCCGCCAATCGACAGTGGTGGATTGTTTTTGGCATTGCACTCACGGCATTCCTCTATGGACTCGGGTGTATTATCTACACCATATCTACTGGAATTGGTACTTGGGGCCTCAACAAAACAGTGGGTTGGGCCTGGGATATTACCAACTTCGTTTGGTGGGTAGGGATTGGACATGCAGGAACCTTAATCTCTGCAGTACTCTTACTATTTCGTCAGAAATGGCGTATGGCGATTAACCGTTCTGCGGAAGCCATGACCATTTTCTCGGTAATCCAAGCGGGATTGTTTCCTATCATTCACATGGGACGCCCTTGGTTAGCCTATTGGGTTCTTCCAATTCCAAACGGATTTGGATCTCTATGGGTCAACTTTAATTCTCCTTTGCTTTGGGATGTATTCGCAATTTCCACCTATCTATCCGTATCCTTGGTGTTCTGGTGGACTGGACTACTCCCTGACTTTGCTATGATTCGTGACCGAGCGGTTCGTCCGTTTCAAAAGAAAATTTACAGCTTACTCAGCTTCGGTTGGAGTGGTCGTGCCAAGGATTGGCAACGTTTTGAAGAAGTATCTTTGGTTTTGGCCGGTTTGGCAACACCGTTGGTACTCTCAGTACACACGATCGTATCCTTTGACTTTGCCACTTCGGTAATTCCAGGATGGCACACCACCATCTTCCCGCCCTATTTTGTGGCTGGAGCGATTTTCTCTGGATTTGCGATGGTAAACACCCTTTTGATCATCATGCGTAAGGTGTCTCATTTGGAAGACTATATTACCGTTCAGCACATTGAATTGATGAATATCGTGATTATGATTACCGGTTCTATTGTAGGAGTGGCTTACATTACAGAATTGGTTATCGCTTGGTATTCTGGGGTTGAATACGAACAGTATGCCTTCCTCAATCGTGCAACAGGACCTTACTGGTGGGCTTACTGGTCGATGATGACCTGTAACGTATTTTCGCCACAATTTATGTGGTTCAAGAAATTGAGAACGAGTATTATGTTCTCATTCATTATCTCAATTGTCGTAAATATTGGAATGTGGTTTGAGCGTTTTGTAATCATTGTGACATCATTGCACCGTGACTACTTACCTTCTTCCTGGACGATGTTTTCTCCCACCTTTGTGGATATTGGAATCTTTATTGGAACCATCGGTTTCTTCTTCGTACTCTTTTTATTGTACGCCAGAACTTTCCCGGTGATTGCCCAAGCAGAAGTGAAGACTATATTGAAGTCTTCTGGTGAAAAATATAAAAAATTAAGAGACGCTCATGAGTAGTAATAAAGTCATACATGCCTTGTACGATGATGACGATGTATTATTGAAAGCCGTCAAGTCAATCAAGGACGAAAAGCATCATATTGAAGAGGTTTATACCCCCTTCCCTGTTCACGGTCTAGATAAAGTTCTCGGCTTGGAAGGAACACGCATTGCCATTATGTCCTTCATTTACGGTTGTATTGGATTCGGTGTCGCCGTTGCCATGATCAACTTCATCATGATTGCGGATTGGCCCCAAAACATCGGAGGAAAGCCAAGTTTTTCCTTTTTGGAAAACATGCCAGCCTTTGTGCCTGTTATGTTTGAAATGACCGTCTTTTTTGCGGCTCATTTAATGGTGATAACATTCTATCTCCGAAGCAAACTTTGGCCTTTTAAAGAAGCTGAAAACCCTAATCCACTCACAACCGATGATAAATTCTTGGTTGAAGTGGCCGTGGAAGAAAACGAAAAAAAGTTGACCGCCCTGTTAAAAAAGACAGGTGCTATCGACATCGCATTAATTGACAAAGACCATTAAAATGAGAAAGGGAATCCTTATTTTAAGTTGTATTGGCTTGTTGGGCTTGCAGTCTTGTTTTGATCCTGCCAAACCTAACTACCAGTACTTTCCAAACATGTACGAACCTGTAGGCTATAAAACCTATCAGGAAACGGAGGCCTTTGCCAATGGAATAGAAGCACAGTTACCCGTGGAAGGTTCCATTTCGAGAGGCTGGGTGCCTTACGAATATGCAGATTCTAACGAGGGATATGAAGCGGCCAAAGCCAACTTGAACTCTCCAATTGCTTTTAGTGAGAAAAATCTTGCTAATGGTAAAGAACTCTATGGAATCTATTGCGCCGTATGTCACGGTAAAAAAGGTGACGGACAAGGAATATTAATGACCCGAGAAAAGTTTCTAGGGGTGCCGAGTTATGCCGATCGTGAGATCACTCCTGGGAGTATTTACCACGTATTGATGTATGGTCGTAATGCCATGGGATCCCACGCTGGACAGGTTAACGCCACAGAGCGTTGGCAGATTGCACAGCATGTGATGCAACTAAGAGCTGAATTGGTTAAGTAAATCGTATTAGAGATTATGTACACATTTCCAAATAGATTAAAAATTACCTTCCTTGTGTTAGTATTGGTTGGCGCAGCAGGTCTGGTAGCCGGATTTTTATCAGCCCCTTCTTCGATAGCGGAAGCTCAATCGATGGTAGCCGATGCCCACCACGGTGGCGGTCATGGCGAAACGCATGGTGAAGCGGCTACAATAAGCCACGGCGATAGCAATGCAGAGAAGAATTCGCATGTAGCGGAAACAACAGAAGCGCATGAAGATGACCACGGAGAACATTTATTGCATCAATTGCAAAATAAGCCTTGGGCCGCACTTTATGTAGCTGCATTCTTCTTTATGATGATTGCACTTGGAACATTAGCCTTTTACGCTATCCAACGTGCAGCACAAGCCGGTTGGTCCATTTTACTTTATCGCGTGATGGAAGGGATCACAGCTTATTTGCTCCCTGGAACACTTATCGTATTGTTTTTATTAGTGCTTTCAGGAATGCACCTGAACCATCTATTCATTTGGATGGATCCGGAAGTCGTAGCCCACGATAAAATAATTCAAGGAAAAGTAGCCTATCTCAATGTGCCATTCTTTTTGGCGCGTGCGGTATTCTATATTTTGGGGTGGAACTTCTACCGCTATATTTCCAGAAAATATTCACTGGCGCAAGATGCCGCCAATGATATCAGCAATCACAAGAAAAATTTCCGTTGGTCAGCAGGCTTTTTGGTGTTTTTTATTGTAACGGAATCCATGATGTCATGGGACTGGATCATGTCTATCGATCCTCACTGGTTTAGTACTCTTTTTGGATGGTATGTTTTTGCCAGTATGTTTGTGTCTGGTATTACTGTGATTGCATTAATTACTATATACCTTAAGTCAAAGGGCTATTTACCAGAAGTAAACGATAGTCATATCCATGACTTAGGGAAATTCATGTTTGGAATTAGTGTCTTTTGGACATACCTGTGGTTTTCTCAATTCATGTTGATTTGGTATTCCAATATTCCAGAAGAAGTCACTTATTTCTTAACACGAATTGAAGATTACAACTTACCGTTCTTTGGAATGTTAGTGATGAACTTCCTATTTCCATTGTTGGTATTGATGAACAGCGACTACAAACGTTCCAATTATATTATTGTTGGCGTCGGTATTGTTGTTGTATTGGGACATTACATAGATATATTCAATATGATCATGCCGTCAGCAGTCGGGGATCAGTGGTTTATTGGTATGGCAGAAATTGGAGGCTTTTTGTTCTTCCTTGGGCTGTTTTTATGGGTCGTATTCAGCGCCTTATCCAAAGCACCACTAATTGCCAAAGGCGATCCTTACATGGGGGAGAGCGAGCGTTATCATTATTAAAAATTAATATAGGATAGAGAGAAATGACTATAGCACTTTCATTAACGATTTTAGTTCTTATTGGAATTTCCGTATGGCAGATTGCAAAAATATTTGAACTGTCACAATCCAAAAAAGAAAACACACAGGTAGCCAATGACAACGACAACCGATACAACGGTCAGTTGATGTTTGCTTTCCTTTTGTTTATCTATGGAATCACATTATATTCCTTTTGGAAATGGGGGGATGTTTTATTGCCAGAAGCCGCTTCAGAACATGGTTCCGAATATGATAACTTGATGTGGATTTCGTTTGCCATCATCTTTTTTGTACAAACAATCACACAAGCCTTATTGCACTATTTTTCTTACAAATACCATGGGAAAAAAGGACAAAAAGCATTGTTCTATGCCGACAACGATCGCTTGGAGGCCATCTGGACCATCATTCCTGTAATCACTTTAGCGGGATTGATCTTATACGGCCTTTACACTTGGACGGATATTATGAGTGTAGAAGAAAACGAAGATGCCTTGGTGGTAGAATTGTACGCGCAGCAGTTTAACTGGAAAGCACGTTACGCTGGAGACGACGGTGTCCTTGGTGATGCCAATGTTCGTTTTTTACAGGACTTTGACGGTCGTAACCTTGTAGGTATTGACGCCACAGACCCCAATGGTTTGGACGACGTTATTGTACAGGAATTGCACTTGCTTGTGGGAAGAGAAGTCATATTTAAGATGCGCTCCCAAGACGTATTGCATTCGGCTTATATGCCTTTTTTCCGAGCACAGATGAATTGCGTGCCTGGAATGATCACCGAGTTTGCTTTTACACCCAATAAAACCACTGACGAGATGCGTCTTGATCCTGATGTGGTTGCTAAAGTCAAAAAGATTAACAAAATCCGGGCTGAGAACAGCAAAGCTTTAGTTGCCAATGGCGAAGAAGCTTTGGAGCCTTATGTATTTGATTATTTGTTACTTTGCAATAAAATTTGTGGTGCATCACACTACAACATGCAAATGAAAATAGTAGTAGATACCCCAGAAGAATTTGAAAAATGGATGGCTGATCAACAAACGTTTGCTCAGGTTATTCAATAAACTATTAAAGAAAAATTAGATATGTCAACAGCAGCAGCGCAAGTACACGAGGAGGATCACGGACATCATCACAAAGAAACTTACATAACCAAATACGTCTTTAGTCAAGACCATAAAATGATTGCAAAACAGTACCTGATCACAGGGCTGTTCATGGGAATCATCGGCATTGCTATGTCGCTTTTGTTCCGTTTGCAATTGGCTTGGCCAGAGCAGCCTTTCGGAATTTTTGAGGTTTTGCTTGGGAAATGGGCTCCGGATGGAGTTATGGATCCAAACGTATACCTTGCTTTGGTCACTATTCATGGAACCATCATGGTGTTCTTTGTACTGACTGCTGGTTTGAGTGGAACCTTTAGTAACCTTCTCATTCCGTTGCAGATTGGTGCACGCGACATGGCGTCGGGCTTGCTAAATATGATCTCATTTTGGTTATTTTTCCTATCCAGTGTGATTATGATAGCTTCTTTGTTTGTGGAAGCTGGACCGGCCGCTGCCGGTTGGACTATTTATCCACCGTTGAGTGCCTTACCACAGGCGCAGCCTGGGTCCGGTATGGGAATGACCCTTTGGTTGGTCTCTATGGCAATTTTCATCGCTTCCTCTCTTTTGGGTTCATTGAACTATATTGTTACAGTTCTAAACTTACGTACCAAAGGAATGACCATGACACGTTTACCACTCACCATTTGGGCTTTCTTTGTGACAGCTATTATTGGAGTAGTATCCTTCCCGGTTCTTTTATCTGCCGCTTTGTTGTTGATCATGGATCGTAGTTTTGGGACTTCTTTCTTCCTCTCGGATATCTTTATCCAAGGAGAGGTGCTGCATTATCAAGGGGGATCACCTGTATTGTATGAGCACTTATTTTGGTTCTTAGGCCACCCGGAAGTATATATTGTATTGCTTCCCGCTCTTGGAATCACCTCAGAAATTATTGCCACCAATGCTCGCAAACCGATTTTCGGTTACCGTGCCATGGTAGCGTCTATTTTAGCCATCGCCTTTTTGTCTACCATCGTTTGGGGACACCATATGTTTATTTCAGGAATGAATCCATTCTTAGGATCTGTATTTACGTTTACAACCCTTTTGATTGCGATTCCTTCTGCGGTTAAAGCCTTTAATTATATCACGACTCTTTGGAAAGGAAATCTGCAACTAAATCCTGCGATGCTCTTTTCTATTGGTTTGGTATCCACCTTTATTACGGGAGGACTTACAGGTATTATATTGGGAGATAGCACCTTAGACATCAACGTACATGACACGTATTTCGTTGTGGCACACTTCCATTTGGTAATGGGTATTTCAGCGCTCTATGGTCTTTTTGCAGGAGTCTATCATTGGTTCCCTAAGATGTTTGGCCGAATGATGAATAAAAATCTAGGCTACGTCCATTTCTGGGTTACAGCCGTAGCCGCTTATGGCGTATTTTTCCCTATGCACTTTGTTGGAATGGCGGGTTTACCAAGACGTTATTACACCAATACAGCCTTCCCATATTTTGACGATCTAGCGAACATCAACGTTGTGATTACTGTATTCGCATTGATTGCTGGTGCGGCTCAGTTGGTTTTCCTTTACAACTTTATCCATAGTATGTTTTACGGAAGAAAAACCGAACAAAACCCATGGCGTTCCAATACACTTGAATGGACAGCCCCTGTGGAGCATATGCACGGAAACTGGCCTGGAGCCATTCCACACGTACACCGTTGGGCCTATGATTATTCTAAGCCTGGACAGGAAGAGGATTTTGTTCCACAACACATTCCTTTGAAAGAAGGAGAGGAAGAACTCCAACATTAAGAACTATTGAAAAAAGCTGCCCTAGGGCAGCTTTTTTTATTTAGCACAAAACAGATTCACTTGTAGGACTTTTCCACGTTTTTATAAAGGTTTAAGTTATTTAAAAAAATAAGTCTTTCACGGCGCGTACTAAATGCAGAGGATTACGCAAAGCATTGGCTTTTAGATTCAGTCTATGGTGGGCATCGAAATCATTTAATTGATTTATATTACTATGGTTATTAAGGGTGGGACCTTTGGTACACACCCCCAACTAAAACCCTCAAGTCTTGACCTATGGATTTATGCCGCAACTGCCCTTTTGCAGATTTCACTCATAAAAACAAGGACCTAATTGATATCTATCAATATTTCCAATCCTTTTGTATCGATGAAGGAAATCAGATTTTTTCAGAGGAGGAAAGCCTTAGGGGGGGTTATTGTATCCGTGAAGGGAATTGTCTTGTTTTTAAATGTTGTAGCAATGGCAATGAACAAATGATCAACCTTGTGACTAGAGGCGAGGTTCTAGGCATAAGAAGCGTTATCAATGAGGAACAAACGAACCTAGGGGCAAGGGTAATCACCCAACTAAAAGGATGTTTTATACCCAAAAGTGTTTTTTTTCAGCTGCTTAACGAACATCCAATATTTACCCGTTTTATCGTTAACAAGCTGGCTGAATATGTCAAAAATACCGACGATAAAATCATCAGTCTAAGGCAAAAAACATTCGTCAAAAAACAGCGGAGTTACTTCTAAAACTATCCATCTATTTTCCTGAAAACGTAGAAGGTTATATTCAAGTAAATATGACCCGAAAAGACATGGCAAATCTATTAAGAATGGCCACCGAGTCTTTGATACGAGCGTTATCGCATTTTAATGAAAAAAAACTGATTAAGTGTCGAGGAAGAAAAATAAGAATAGTGAGCATTCAGAAACTAGAACAGATTAGCAAAGGGATTTAAAGTCGTTCCAAGGGATTCTTTTATTAGGATTATATTTGTAGTAATGAACGAGCATTTAGACCCGGAAAAAGAACGTTTGTCCACCGAAGAACAGGACATCGACAAAGCATTACGACCACTGAGTTTTGACGATTTTGCGGGACAAGATGCCATTCTTGAAAATTTAAAAATATTTGTAGCAGCAGCCAACCAGCGTGAGGAAGCCTTGGATCACACCTTGTTTCATGGTCCTCCTGGATTGGGAAAAACAACCTTGGCGCACATCCTTGCCAACGAACTTCAGGCAGGGATCAAACTAACCTCTGGACCGGTACTGGATAAGCCTGGTGATTTAGCGGGATTGCTCACCAACCTACAGCCAAGGGATATTCTTTTTATTGATGAAATTCATCGTTTGAGCCCCATCGTAGAAGAATATCTCTATTCGGCTATGGAGGATTTTAAAATTGATATTATGATCGAAACGGGCCCCAATGCTCGCACCGTTCAGATTCACTTAAATCCATTTACATTGGTGGGAGCTACCACACGATCAGGGCTTTTGACAGCCCCGATGCGGGCTCGTTTTGGAATCAGCAATCGCTTAGAGTATTATTCCACAGAGCTGCTGGGAACCATCGTAGAACGAAGTGCCAATATTCTAAAGGTACCGATTGATCTTGAAGCGGCTTTGGAAATTGCCGGACGTAGCCGCGGGACGCCACGGATCGCCAATGCACTATTGCGTCGTATTCGTGATTTTGCCCAAATCAAAGGAAATGGTAACATTGACATAGCCATTACAAAATACGGTCTTAAAGCACTGCAAGTAGATCAACATGGATTGGATGAGATGGACAATAAGATTTTAACCACGCTGATCGACAAGTTCAAAGGAGGCCCTGTTGGGATTACAACCCTAGCCACAGCAGTGGCAGAAAATGGAGAAACCATAGAGGAAGTCTATGAACCTTTTTTAATTCAACAAGGGTTTATTGTTCGGACTCCGAGAGGACGAGAAGTCACCGAGTTGGCCTACCGCCACTTGGGGCGTGTCAAAGGAAATCAAGGCGGTCTTTTTTGATGGATGCCGCCCCTCCATTCAAAACCACCCTGCATTGGAGTCAATTGCTTCGAAACAGTACTCGATTGGTCAAAAATCCAATTCCCTTTCATCATAAATGGTTCAATAAATTCGGGGAAACACTAAAGTTTCGATTTTTTAATGGAACTAAAGTTTTCTTGACCCGTGATCCTGAATTTGCCCTTCATGTTTTACGAAAAAATCACAAAAATTATCACAAGTCTGACGTCACCTCCAAAGATTTAGGCCAGTATATCGGTAAGGGGCTTTTGACACTCAACGGAGATGAGTGGAAGAAAGATCGGCGATTGTTGCAGCCGGGTTTTTACAAAGAGCGCATCCGAAAACTATACAACGGAGTCATCCCACAGACCATTACCAAAGTGTTGCAGCAAATTCCTCAAAACACACCTACGGACATCAAACCGTATATGAATCAGCTGGCATTTGAAGTAGTGACTCACGCCTTGTTTGAAATGAAAATTGAGCAGCGGCGTTTGGAAGAGATTCGTCAGATTATTGATTCCGTACAAGAGCATTTTGTCAAGAAAATACGTCAGCCCCAATGGAATTTTTGGCGCTATCTCACAGGTGTTAATTTTACGATCGACAAAAAAGTACTGCGAATTCGGACAATTATGAATGCCCTTGTAGAAGAGCGTATCGCTTCCGGCACATCCCATGAAGACCTTTTGGACTTGATGCTTAATAGTACTTACGAGGACGGAAGCAAGATGGAGCACGCGCGCATTATTGATGAGTTGATCATTTTAATTGTAGCAGGACATGAAACCACAGCCAACGCCCTTTGCTTTCTTTGCTATGAATTGGGCCAAAACCCAGACAATCTCCAAAAAGTAAAGGCTGAAATACAATCATTAGAGGATCCGTTGACTCCCTATGAACAGTTGGGACAGCTTACATATACCCAAGCTGTCGTAAATGAAACCCTCCGTCGGTATCCGCCTGCTTGGATTGTTGACCGAAAAGCTCTAGCCGAAGATCAAATAGGGAAGGAATGGATTCCTAAAGACGCCTTTATCGCAGTATCCATTTATGAATTGCATCATCATCCAGACTATTGGGTCAGCCCAAAGCAATTTCTTCCCGAACGTTTTTTAAAACCACCTCCACCAGTCTATATTCCTTTTGGTGTGGGCCCCCGTATGTGTATAGGCAATCATTTTGCCCTTTTTGAAATGATGGAGGTTCTTCGTCAACTCGCACTCCATTTCACCCTAAGCCCTGTTTCAGAACCACCAACGCCCCTCGCCTTAATAACACTTCAACCGGAACACTTGATTCTTTGTCTAAATCCAGCAGATGACTAAAGCGAGGTATACGCAACTATTAAAAGAAGAAGCCCAACGTTTGGGCTTTTTGAGTTGCGGGATTTCCAAAGCTGGATTTTTGGAAGCAGAAGCGCCACGACTGGAGCAATGGCTCAGGGATGATCGGCATGGAAAAATGGGCTATATGGCGAACCATTTTGACAAGCGTTTGGATCCCACGCTATTGGTGCCTGACGCCAAAAGTGTCATCTCGCTACTATTTAATTATTTTCCCGAAGCGGAACAGCAAGACCCCGAAGCTCCTAAATTCGCAAAGTACGCCTATGGTACCGACTATCACTTTGTACTTAAAGACAAGCTCAAACAGCTGTTTCAGTATCTAGAGGAGGAGATTGGCACGATCAATGGACGGGTTTTTGTGGATTCAGCTCCAGTAATGGAAAAAGCATGGGCGGCAAAGAGCGGCTTGGGCTGGGTGGGGAAAAACACCAATTTGATAGCCAAATCCACAGGCTCTTTTTTCTTTATTACAGAGATCATCTGCGACCTTGAATTTGACTACGACGGCCCCGCCACCGATCATTGTGGGAGTTGCACTGCCTGCATTGATGCTTGTCCGACAGAGGCCTTAACCCCCTATCAAATAGATGCGAGTAAATGCATCTCTTATCTCACCATCGAACTAAAAGACGAAATTCCTTCCGAATTTCAAGGAAAAATGAACAACTGGGCTTTTGGTTGTGATGTATGCCAAACCGTTTGCCCATGGAACCGCTTTTCCCAAGTTCACCAAGAACCGGCATTTCAACCCAAAGAAGAACTATTGACCTATAGCGCAAAGGATTGGGAAGAAATCACCCGTGAAACCTTTGATGTGATCTTTAAAAAAAGCCCTGTGAAACGAACCGGATTTGACCGTCTGAAGCAAACCTTTCGTTTTTTGCGTTAAACCTCCTGTAGCAATGCTGCAGGAATACTAAATTTTTTTTAAAGCCACTTTATTTTATACTTTGAACCTGCTTTCGTTGGGAAACGCCAAGCAAAAAACCCAATCTAAAACTTAAACTACTTATGTATGAAAAAATCTTTTTTTCTGCTCCAACTGTTGGCATTTCTGATGGTGGTGCTCGGTGCTTTTGCACAAACCGTTACCGGTGTTGTGATGAGCGAAGATGGACCTTTACCGGGGGCCACAATTATAATCAAGGGAACCACCCAGGGAACCACCTCTGATTTTAACGGAAACTTTAGCATCAATGCCGATGCGGATGCCGTCTTGGAGGTTTCTTTTGTAGGATTTGTCTCACAAGATATAGCGGTAAATAATCAAAATAATTTGACTGTTACCTTAGCTTCTGATAATGCGTTGGATGAAGTTCTTGTTACGACAGGATACGGAACCCAATCTAAACCCGATATTACTGGCGCTGTTTCAACAATTGAAGCAAAAGACCTAACGGCAGTCCCGGCTTCAACATTTTCACAGCAAATGCAAGGACGTGCATCTGGAATTTCTATTGTAAGTGATGCAACTCCTGGAGGAGAAGCTACTGTTCGTATCCGAGGATTTGGTACAACAGGAAATAATAATCCACTTTATGTGATTGATGGCGTACCCTCTCAGTCTCAGGGAAACTTGAACCCACAGGATATTGAGTCACTTCAAATATTGAAAGATGCATCAGCGGGCTCAATCTATGGATCACGTGCAGGTAATGGAGTTATCATTATCACTACTAAAAAAGGAAAGGTTGGCGAACCTCGAATTAACTATAGCACTTACTATGGTTGGCAAACTGCCGCAGAAGATGTAGATGCCCTAAATGCTAGAGACTTAGGAGAATACCTTTATTTAGCAGACTATTATGCAGGAAAAACGCCTTCGCATGGACAGTATGGATTCAGTGGCACCCCTGAGAATCCACAAATTTCAATTCCAAATTATGTATTTCCAAGTGGAGCAAATTCTGTAGATGAGTCGTTGTACTCATTGACACCTGACAACATTTACGCGATTACAAGGTCTGCGGACACAAACTGGTGGGAATTGCTAACACGAGATAATGCACCCATGTATCAGCACTCAATAGGCGCAAGTGCTGCTACTGAAAAATCTCAATACGCTTTTAATGCTACCTTTTTCAGTCAAGATGCTGTTGTGAATTATCAGGGATATCAAAGAGCCTCTATTCGTTTAAACTCTTCTACTAAAACACTGGGAGATCGTTTAGAAATTGGTGAAAACTTCACTCTTTCATTAGACAACAGAAAAGGGGGGTATCAAAATGATGGGGAGCAAAATGCTGTTTCTGGGGCTTACAAACACCACCCACTCTTACCCAATTACGATATAGCGGGTAACTTTGCAGGAAGTAGAGGATTAAACCTAAGAAACAATTACAATCCTTATGCAAGTCAGTTCAGAAATCAGGATGATCGTGTTCGAAGAAGTCGAGCCTTTGGAAACATTTATGCACAACTCACTTTTGCCGAGGATTTTAAATTTAAGACGAGTTTTGGAGGGAATTTACAGAATCAACGATCACTCGACATTGGGAGACCTCAGCCAGAATATGTTGAGGGAAATTTTATCAATGGTCAGACGAGCTCACACAATTGGGAATATGAATGGACATGGACCAATACCCTTTCCTGGAAAAAAGTAATTAATGATGTTCATGATATAAGTGCTTATTTAGGTGTGGAAGCTATTCAAGGGTATGGTGAGTATTTTGGTGCTGGAAGACAACGTTTCCCTTTTGAAACAACAAATATTATACGACCCTGAATGGGAATCAAAATTTCTGAATATTGAAAAACGAAATGACATTGCTAAGTGGGATGAGAAAGGAAACTTGATAAGCTAGTTTTTAATACTTGTATTTTCTTTTTCTATTCAAAAACAGATCATATTTTCACCAATCTGTTGGTGAAAAATTACACTTCTAGTAAAGCTTGCCATCTCTACAGAAATGGTTACTTTTATCCTTGCAAAAACCCAAGTTCGTTAAATCATGTCAATCCCATTGTCTTTTAGGAAAGTTATTGGAAGACTCGTCCTATTTTTAGTAGCTATGGGAGGGCTTATATCCTGCGCCCCCACGGATAATTCTTACATAGAAAAGCTACAACATCCGGAATGGTTTCAAGCGGCCATGAAGAATTTGACAGACATTGTTGTATATGATATATTTTCTCCACCGGTAGCTTCACGAGTATACTTATACCCATCTATTGCAGCCTATGAAACGGCGCGTCAACAAGCACCGCAAGCTTATCAATCTCTTAGTGGTCAAGTAAAAGATTTGCAACCAGTACCCCAGCCAGAATCTGAAGCGGTCAACTTTTCTTTAGCCTCGCTTTATGCGTTTAATAAGGTTGGAAAAGCTTTGATTTTTTCAGAAAACAAGATGGATGCTTTTGAAGCGGATTTTCAAATCAAGTTATCGGAAATAAAGGTGCCCAAAAAGGTCAATAAAGCGTCTCGTATTTACGGTGAAGCGGTGGCCGCTCATATCCTAGAATGGTCAAAGGGTGACCTTTACAGTCAGACAAGAACCTATCCGAAATATACCATTCAAGAGCCCGAGCAATTCTGGAAACCTACCCCTCCTGATTATATGGATGGGATTGAACCCCATTGGAAGGACATACGAACCATGGTTTTGGATTCTTCGAACCAATTTGCACCTAAAGACCCAATCCCTTTTGATCTAACAAAAGGCAGTCCTTTCCAAAAACAACTACAGCAAGTTTTTGAAATTGGTCGTGGTCTTACAGATGAACAGTTGGAAATAGCAAAATTTTGGGACTGCAACCCCTATGTAACACATCATCGCGGTCATGCGATGTTTGCCACCAAAAAAATTACACCGGGAGGGCATTGGATTGGAATCACAGCCATTGCAACACGCCAATCAGAGTCTAGTTTTCTCGATACCGTCAACGCCTACACCAACGTAAGCATTGCTTTATTTGATGCCTTTATCAGTTGTTGGGATGAAAAGTGGGATACGCTTGTAGTACGCCCCGAAACTTTGATTAACAAGCATTACGACGAAGAGTGGTTATCCGTCTTGCAAACACCTCCGTTTCCCGAATACACCAGCGGTCATTCTGTTATTTCAAGAGCGGCTGCACTGGCCTTAACGGATTTATTTGGAGAAAATTTTGCTTTTACAGACACCACAGAATTAGAATATGGACTTCCGCAGCGATCCTATAAGTCTTTTATCCATGCGTCTGAAGAAGCAGCAATATCTCGTTTGTATGGGGGAATCCATTATATGATGGCCATCGAAGAAGGGGTCAATCAAGGTCAAGAAGTAGGTACTTATGTGGTGGAGAAAATTCAAACCAAAATTGGGTCGGAAGAAGCCTTAGCAGCACATTAAAGATTTCATTCCAAACATTTTCCCACTAAGGTTCCATCGGACTCATTTTCTTTGCTACTTTTGAGTAACACCTTTTCGTATGAATGAAAATCAGCAAAGAAGGGAAGCGCTTGTGTACCACGCCAAGCCCACTCCCGGTAAAATTGCCGTTGTCCCTACCAAACGTTATCAAACCCAGCGTGATTTAGCCTTGGCTTATTCTCCTGGCGTTGCCATTCCTTGTCAAGAAATTGAAAAGGAGGTTGATAATGTGTACAAATATACCAACAAAGGAAATCTGGTAGCCGTTATCTCTAACGGTACGGCCGTTTTAGGCCTTGGAGATATTGGGCCCAATGCGTCCAAACCCGTAATGGAAGGAAAGGGACTCCTATTTAAAATATTTGCCGATATCGATGTTTTCGATATTGAAATTGACGCCAAAGATCCAGAGGAATTTATACGTACAGTAAAAGCCATTGCTCCCACTTTTGGAGGGATCAATTTGGAAGACATCAAAGCTCCCGAGGCTTTTGAAATTGAAAACAGGCTCAAGGAAGAGCTCGACATACCCGTCATGCATGATGATCAGCATGGAACAGCCATCATCTCTTGTGCAGCACTGCTCAACGCTTTGGAATTGGTCAATAAAAAAATTGAAGATGCCACCATTGTGGTATCTGGAGCTGGAGCCGCTGCCATCTCATGCACACGACTTTATCAAGCATTTGGAGCACGTGCAGAGAATATTATGATGACCGACAGCAAAGGGGTCATTCGTAAAGACCGGGAAAACCTAACCAAAGAAAAGGCTGAATTTGCTACGGATAGAGATGTAAATACCCTAGAAGAAGCTATGAAAGGAGCCGATGTTTTTATCGGTTTGTCATTGGGTAACATTGTAACGGAAGACATGCTCCGTGGGATGGGTCCCGATCCGATTGTTTTTGCCATGGCAAATCCCGATCCGGAAATCACTTACGACCATGCTTGCTCGGTTCGTGATGACATCATCATGGCTACAGGGCGTTCCGATCATCCCAATCAGGTGAACAATGTATTGGGCTTTCCTTTTATCTTCCGTGGAGCACTTGACGTTCGAGCCACAGCGATCAATGAAGCCATGAAAATGGCCGCGGTTCGCGCTTTGGCTCGTTTAGCCAAGGAGCCTGTTCCAGAACAGGTTAATGTTGCCTATGACCAAACGCGATTGAGTTTTGGAAAAGACTATATTATTCCGAAACCGTTTGATCCACGTTTATTAGTAGAAATACCCCCAGAGGTAGCCAAAGCAGCAATTGATTCTGGCGTAGCAACAGCACCTATCGAAGATTGGGATCGCTATAAAGAAACGCTTCAGAGCCGTCTTGGGAACGACCAAAAACTGGTGCGCATGCTACACAACCGTGCCAAAATAGATCCCCAACGAGTCGTTTTTACAGAGGCCGATCAATTGGATGTGCTGAAAGCCGCTCAGATTGTTTTAGAGGAAAAAATCGCTATCCCTGTTTTATTGGGGCGTAAAGAAACCATTAAAAAACTGATGGAAGCCATTGACTTGGATGAAGATGTAGAAATAATCGATCCTAAGTCGGATGAGCAATACGACAAAAGAGAACGTTTTGCAGAACTCTTTTGGGAAGAACAAAAGCGCAAGGGAAAAACCCTCTATGACTCCAAACGTTTGATGCGTGAACGAAACTATTTTGGCTCGATGATGGTAAAAAATGGAGATGTGGATGCCATGATTTCGGGCTATTCACGTAATTATCCGCAAGTTGTCAAGCCGATTTTGGAAACGTTAGGAAAAGCCAAAGGCGTTCAGCGAGTGGCAGCAACCAACTTGATGCTGACCAATCGAGGACCATTGTTTTTATCCGACACTTCCATAAACATCAACCCTTCCGCCAAAGAATTGGCTAAAATTGCACAAATGACGGCAGAAACGGCCAGAATGTTTGGTTTGACGCCCGTGGTGGCGATGTTGTCTTTTTCCAATTTCGGATCTAATGCGACCGAAGAAGCCAAAAAAGTTTCGGAAGCCGTTTCTTATTTACATCGTTTCTATCCTGATATTCTTGTGGATGGCCCTTTACAGTCTGATTTTGCTTTGAATGCGGATATGATGGAAAGAAGTTTCCCTTTTTCCCAACTCAAAAACAGTAAAGTCAACACTTTGATTTTCCCCAACTTGGATGCTGCCAATATCACCTATAAACTGATGAAAGAACTCAACGGAGTCCTATCTATTGGTCCGATTATGATGGGATTGGCTTATCCGGTACACACCCTTCAGCTAGGGGCTTCTGTTGAGGAAATCGTGAATATGACAGCGGTAGCGGTTGTAGATGCCCAACAAAAAAAGGCAGCGAATATATGATTACTCAAATTCAAGGAAAACTCGTTGAAAAATACCCCACGCATGTGGTGATCGATTGCCAAGGATTGGGCTATGAAGTCCACATTTCGCTGCATACGTTTGCCCAATTGGGATCAGAAGAGCAAATTAAGTTATTTACCCATTTGCAAATCCGTGAAGATGCCCACACGCTGTTTGGATTTGCCACGCCCAGCGAGCGGGCTTTATTTCGTTTATTGATTGGTGTTTCTGGAATAGGAGCCAGTACGGCACGGACAATGCTTTCCTCTCTTGAACCCCTACAAATTCAGACGGCAATCCTTTCGGAAGATGTCAAAACAATCCAGTCGATTAAAGGAATTGGACTCAAGACGGCACAGCGCGTTATCATTGAGTTGCAAGACAAGATAAAAAACCTTCCAGAAATGGAGGAAATTCAGTTGATTTCAGGCAATACAATCAAAGAAGAAGCGTTATCAGCATTAGAGGTACTTGGCTATCCAAGACGCTCTAGCGAGAAAGTAATTGATAACCTCATTCAAAGTGAAGCCGAAGCATCGGTAGAAACGCTTATTAAAGCGGCTTTGAACAAATTGTAAAGGCATTGCAACTCGGAAAGAGGAAGCTTCATCTTAGTCCCACATTTACTTGCGCCCTTCTACTTTGGCTAGGGCTTTTTTGTCACGACTTAACTTTCGCACAAAATAATTCAAACGCTACCGAAAAACTGGGACGTATTCGTCTGCCCGATGCCAGTGCTGTCTCCCAGAATTATAGTTATGATCCCGAACGGGATTTATACTACTTGGCAGTAGAGATCGAAGGGTACCCTATTACGACTCCCTTGGTATTGACTCCCAAAGAGTACGACGCACTGGTATTGAAGGAATCTCTAAAAAGCTATTTCAAGGAAAAAACAGAAACACTCAGCGGAAAAAAAGAAAACCTCGCCGCCTCACAAAAGAATTTATTACCCGAACTCTACGTAAACAATAAGTTTTTCCAGACTATTTTCGGAAGTAACACTATTGACATCAAACCCCAAGGATCTATTGGTGTTGATTTTGGAGCGCGTTATCAACGCAATGACAATCCAATTGCATCACCAACCTTACGACGGAACTTTAGTTTTGATTTTGACCAACGAATCAGCCTCAGTTTGATTGGAAATATTGGGGAGCGTCTGCAAATCACAGCCAATTATGATACCGAGTCTACTTTTGATTTTCAAAATTTGGTGAAAATTCAATTCAATCCACCCAAATTAACAGAAGTGGTTGGTGCGGCTCAAAAAGGAGGTATTCTTGAAAAAGCGGAACAACTCAAAGAAAAATACAATCAAGCACAAAGCACTATAAACGATTTAAAGTCCAAAGCGTTGAATGCTAAGGCAGAATTCGAGCGTACGCGTCAAACCATTGAAAAATTTCAGAATAAAGTCCAGAACTATGCGCAAGATCCTTCCCAATTGGGCAGCAAAGTGACAGACTATCTAAACGGAAAAGTAACGGAGGATGGGATCATCCAAAACATCGACCTTGGGAATATCAGTATGCCGATCAACAACAGCCTGATTCAAGGCGCCCAAAGTTTGTTTGGAGTACGTGCCGATTTAAAGTTTGGAAAAACGAATATTACCACGGTTTTTTCGGAACAACGCTCCCAGTCACAGAACATCACAGCGCAAGGCGGTGGTCGGTTAAGTAGTTTTAGTGTCTTTGCCCTAGATTATGAAGAAGACCGACACTATTTTCTTTCTCAGTATTTTCGTGATCACTACGACGCAGCATTGAGTACGTATCCCTATATCAATTCTCCGGTACAGATCACACGGATTGAGGTATGGATCACCAACCGCAGTGCACAGACTCAGAATATCCGAAATATTGTGGCGTTGCAAGATTTGGGGGAATCAAACCCCAAGAATACAACTCTGGATGAAAAAATGAATGGTTTTTTTACTGCAAATGCAGTGAATGGACTGCCTGATAATACAGTCAACCTTCTGGATCCTAAGCGTATCGAGTCCAATACGGGCTTGCTAAACGAATCGGTTCGTGATATCGCGACCACCCAGGCGGGTTTTGGTAATCTTAGTGCTCAAGTGCAAGAAGGCTTTGATTATGCGGTGTTGGAAAGTGCCCGAAAATTACAACCCAACGAATTCGAATACCATCCCCAGCTAGGATATATCTCACTGAATCAACGCTTGAGTAACGATGAGGTACTTGCTGTTGCTTTCCAATACACCTATGCAGGGCAAGTGTATCAAGTGGGTGAATTTGCCAATGGTGATGTTCCCGGTACCGAAGTGCTAAACAATTCCCAACAAGGACGACAGGTGGTTCAAAACAACAATCTCATTGTTAAAATGCTGAAGAGTAACCTGACCAATGTGCAACAACCGGTTTGGGATTTGATGATGAAAAACATCTACAATACAGGAGCCTATCAATTGGCCGAAGACGAATTTCGTCTTTCCATTCTCTACACAGACCCTTCCCCGATCAATTACATGACACCGGTCGACACAGCGAAATGGCCCGAAAGTTTGGAAGACCAAATCCTGCTAAACACTTTCCAATTGGATCGGCTGAATAATTATCAAGACCCTTTATCACAGGGAGATGGTTTTTTTGATTTTGTTCCAGGGATCACCATTGACCCTCAATATGGGCGTATCATTTTCCCTACGGTAGAGCCTTTTGGTTCATTTTTATTTGATTTGTTAGAATCGAAAAAAGGGTCAGAGGATTATGACACCCCGGAAAGTTATAACGCCAATCAGAAAAAATATGTTTTTCGGGAAATGTATGCCCAAACCAAAGCAGCCGCTTTAGAAGCCATTGAGAAAAATAAATTTGAACTCAAAGGGCGCTACAAGTCCGAAGGCGGAGAGGGGATTCCAATTGGAGCTTTCAATGTGCCGAGGGGATCCGTTCGTGTTACTGCCGGCGGTCGTTTGTTACAAGAAGGTGTTGACTATACTGTTAATTATGATATTGGCCGGGTTATTATCATCGATGAAGGATTAAAATCCTCCAATGTTCCAGTGGAAATTTCTGTGGAAAATAATTCGTTTTTCAATCAGCAAAACAAACGTTTTTCAGGAGTAAATGTCCAACATGAACTCAATGAAAATGTGGTTTTGGGAGCAACACTTCTGAATTTGAGTGAAAACCCTTTGACACAAAAAGCCAACTATGGAACCGAACCGGTAAACAATACCATGATTGGGTTTAACACCAATTTTTCTACGGAATTACCATTTTTAACACGCTTGGCAAGCAGATTGCCAGGAGGCACTACTGAGGCTCCTTCACGATTGTCTTTTCGAGGAGAGATTGCTTCATTGCGAGCCGGAAATCCCAGAAACACTCAACTTCAAGGGGAAGCTACGGTCTATATAGACGACTTTGAGGGAGCTCAAACAACAATAGATGTCAAAGGGTTTACCGCTTGGAAACTATCAAGTGTTCCAGCGAAAAATTACAAAGGCTCGGAAGCAACCACAGGTCTGGATTCTGGTAAAGGCCGTGCTAAGTTGGCATGGTACACACTTGACCCAGTATTTTTCCGTCCGGGAAGACCCGCGGGAATCAACAACGATGATGTATCGCTCAACACTACGCGTCGTATTTTTATCAAGGAAATATTCCCAGAGCAAGATTTGGTTCAAGGAACAACCACCATCCAAAACACTTTGGATTTGGCTTATTATCCCAACGAAAAAGGCCCTTATAACAACAGTGCTGAAGCGGCCTTTTCAAAGGCTCCTGATCAAAACTGGGCCGGAATTACGCGCTCCATCGCTGCCACAAATTTTGAACAGTCCAATGTGGAGTTTATCGAGTTTTGGTTGTTAGACACTTTTAGTGCATTGGAAGGAAAAGATAACGATTTGGGCGAATTGACGTTCCATCTAGGAAATATTTCTGAGGATATTTTAAAAGACGGACGAAAGCAATATGAAAATGGATTGCCAGGAGCAGATGAAAGTGCCTTGGTCTTCAATACTGAATGGGGGGTCGTGCCAGCAACACAATCTCTATTATACGCCTTTAATACGGTTGCGGAAGATCGACCTCTTCAGGATGTAGGCTTGGATGGCCTTACCGATGCTGAAGAAGCGGTCATCTATACCAACGGCCCTTCGGAAGATCCTGCTGGGGACAACTACGAATACTTTGTGTCTGCTTCGGGAGTAATTTTAGACCGTTACAAAAACTACAACGGAACAGATGGAAACTCTCCGATTGAATTCTCCAATACCGACCGAGGGAGTAATACGGAGCCCGACACCGAAGACATCAATAGGGATCAGAGCATGAACACCATCGATAGCTATTTTGAGTACCGCGTCCCAATCACACGTGATATGACAGTTGGAAATCATCCTTTTGTGACAGATGTTCGAGAGAATGTAAAAGTGGAGGTGCCCAATGGCGATCAAATCACCACCCGATGGATTCAGTTTAAAGTACCCGTGCAAAAAGCCTATTACCAAGGAACTTCTTTCCAACAATATTTTGAAGCCATCAATTCCATCGAAGACTTGCGTTCCATTCGTTTTATGCGAATGCTATTGAATGGCTTTGATCAGCCGGTAGTATTTCGTTTTGGGACCTTGGAGCTGGTTCGCGGGGATTGGAGACGCTACCTCCAACAAATCAACCCAGAAGTGAGCCGCAACCCCAACACAACTGTGGACATTAGTACCGTGAACATTTTAGAAAACGAAAATCGGATTCCGATCAATTACGTTTTACCACCAGATATTGTTCGCGAACAGGTAAACACCAATAATACCATTGTGCGACAAAACGAACAGTCGTTAGCTTTTCGTGTATGCGATCTACAACCACAAGATGCCCGAGCCATTTTTAAGTCGGTAGATGTGGATATGCGACAATACAAAAAGCTCCATATGTATCTGCACGCTGAATCCATTCCAGGACAAACCAAGCTTCCAGGGGAAGGCAATGCCCAGGATTTTGATCGGAGAATGGTGGCTTTTATCCGTTTGGGAACGGACTATCAAGACAATTATTATCAAATTGAAGTACCGCTGAAGCCGACAGCGTACGAGGAAAATAACACCAATCAACTTTCACCCGAGGAGGTATGGCAGCCGAATAACAACTCCATTGAGGTGACGCTTGAACAACTTTCTCAACTCAAGGCCAAAGCCCTCCAACAGACAGCTTTAGGAAAGGCGGTTTATTTTGATGAAAACTTGAATCCGATCAATGCACTGACACCCATTTCCAGCTTGCCAGGAGCCAAGAAATACAAATTCTCAGTAAAAGGGAACCCTTCCTTGGGAAGCATCAAGACCTTGATGATTGGAGTAACAAACCCATCGTCACAAGTTGGAGATGTTCTTTGTGGAGAGGTATGGTTCAATGAATTGCGTATTGCGGGAATCGACTCCAAAGGAGGTTGGGCTGCTGTAGGGTCTTTGGATGCTAACATGGCTAATTTTGCATCCCTTTCTGCAACCGGCCGTTATTCAAGCATTGGATTTGGGGGCTTGGATCAATCTCCGAATAACAGCAATAGAGAAGAACTATTACAGTACAATATGGTGTCCAATATAAATGTAGGGCAATTACTACCTCAAAAATGGGGTGTTCAAGCACCAGTGAATTTTAGCGTTGGAGAAACGATTATCACACCAGAATTTGACCCCTATTACCAAGATTTGGAATTGGAAACGCGATTGGATACGGCTAACGATCCTGCCATCAAAAAATCAATTCGCGAGCAAGCCATAGACTATACCAAACGCAAAAGCGTTAGCGTCATCGGATTACGAAAGCAAAAAACAGGAAGTGGTAAAACACGTTTTTACAGCCCTGAAAACCTCGATGTTTCCTATGCTTATAACGAACAAACCCATCATGATTTTGAAGTAGAAAAATTACGTGATGTCAATCTTTTGCTCTCGGCAAACTATGGGCATAGTTTCCAGCCTTTTGAAATCAATCCCTTTCAGAAAATCAAATTTTTGAAGTCTAAAAAATACTGGGAATGGTTGCGTCTAATCAATTTTTCTCCTTTGCCCAATTCCATTGGTTTTACTTCTAATATCAATCGTCGCTATCGCAACCAGCAGTTCCGAGAAGTGTATTTGGATGGAGTAGATGCCAGTCAACAATTAGCGCTCCCGGAGCTGCAACAACGAAACTTCTTGGTAGATTGGTCGTATTCCCTAAATCATAATATTACACGTTCCTTGCGGATGACATTTACCGCGAACAGTAACAATATTGTCCGTCGACCTTTTCAGCCTTTTGAGCAAGACCGTCAATTGGATAGCCCTTATGTGCGAGATGTATGGGATGAATTGTGGAATCTGGGAGAAAGCAATGTTTATAACCAAGCTTTGGTACTCAACTACAAGCTACCATTTCGCTACATTCCTTTTTTGAGTTTTATCGATGCCAATTATAACTATTCTGGAAATTTCAATTGGCAGCGCGGCTCCGATGCGTTGGCGAATGTGGTTAGTGAAAATGGAACGGCATTGGGAATTGTCCATACGGTTCAAAATGCCAATACCAAGTCACTGGCAGGCTCCATTTCATTTGATCGTTTGTACAGTATTTTAGGTCTTAAAAAAGGAGCTGCAAAATTCTCTCCCCTTGTACAACGACGTTTGGCCGAGAAACAAGCCAAAGGGAAAGAGGGAGCTGAAGACAAGGAGAAAAAGAAAAAAGACAACGCGCTGCTAAAAAGAGTGGTTGACGGTTTAAGTACGATCAAACGAATTCAATTTAATTATTCGGAAAATAACGGGAAAGTACTCCCAGGCTACCTGCAGGGGGTCGGTGGTTTTGGCACTGTTGATCCCTCTTTTGGGTTTACCATGGGAAGCCAAGACGATGTGCGTTATGAAGCCGCCCGAAATGGTTACCTCACGAGTTTTCCAAATTTCAATCAATCATTTACCCAAGTGCATAACAGCAAACTGACAGTCACAGCACAGTTCAATCCATTTAAGGATTTTATTGTTGACTTCAATGCCGAACGAACCTATTCGGAAAATATCCGAGAGAATTTCCAAGTAGAAGACCAAGAATATGTACCACTAAACAGTAATACATTTGGGAATTTCGGAATGTCCACTTTGCTGATCAAAACGGCCTTTAACAGAACCCGAGGTGTAACCAATGCCAGCTTTGACGTATTTCGAGCCAATCGCTATGAAATTGCCCGTCGTTTGGCTGTGGAATCAGGCTTACCCACCGATGATTTGGGATCATTTGGTTACCCTAAAGGCTATGGGAAAGATCAGCAAGATGTTTTGGTTGCTGCATTCTTATCTGCCTATACCGACACGGCTCCAAAGAAAATAAACTTGGATCCAATCCAATCCGTACCTCTTCCGAATTGGAGTTTGAAATATACAGGCTTGAGCAGTCTAAAAGCTTTCAAAAACGTATTCAATCGTTTTTCCATTGCACATGCCTATAGAGCGAGTTATACTTTGACCAATTTCCAGACCAATTTGGACTTTGACCCCCAAAACCCCTTCCAACGTGATGAGGCAGGGAATGTGATTCCCGAACGCTTGTACAGTAATATCAATTTGGTGGAACAGTTCAATCCTTTGGTTCGATTGGATGTTGAATTCAAAAATTCGCTTAAAATTCTGGCAGAATTGAAACGCGATCGGGCACTTTCATTGAGTTTAGACAACAGCTTATTGACCGAGTCCAGTGGAAACGAGTATGTCATTGGAATGGGGTATCGCATCAAAGACTTACGGATTCGGACAAATCTCAATGGAAGAAGGACCACACTTTCTGGCGACTTAAACCTCAAAGCAGATATGTCCTATCGAAGAAACATTACTGTTTTGCGTAATTTGGAGTACAACAACAATCAAGTCACGGCAGGACAAACCCTTTTATCTATCAAGTTTACTGCCGATTACAACCTGTCTCGTAACCTGACAACTCTGTTTTTCTACGATCACAATTTCTCCAAATTTGAGGTTTCTACTGCCTTTCCACAGACCAGTATTCGTTCTGGATTTACACTGCGCTACAATTTTGGAAATTAGCATTTCTTTTCCATCGGAAATCTTTTACATTTGTCTGAAAACAATAAGCCATGAATGTACCAGAAGGACTTTTATACACCAAAGATCACGAGTGGGTTAAAATCGAAGAAGGCAAGGCCACAGTGGGAATTACCGATTTTGCACAAGGCGAATTGGGGGATATCGTTTACATTGAGATAGAAACTCTCGACGAAGCCGTTGCGCAAGAAGAAGTCTTTGGAACGGTGGAAGCGGTTAAGACTGTATCGGATCTTTTTATGCCTTTGGCAGGGACCGTAGCTGCATTCAATGAATTGCTGGAAGACACGCCAGAGAAAGTCAATGAAGATCCTTATGGCGACGGTTGGATGATTCAAATTGACTTGGATGACCCCAGCAATAGAGAAGGCTTGATGACAGCTTCTGAATACACAGCCTTTGTAGAGGAATCCTAAGGGAAAGGACTCGCTAATAATTTAAGCTCGTAAAGCCGCATTTTTATCAAATATTTTTTAGTTTAGCCTTCCAACACTAGATTTATGCAACCGAAGAAAAATCCGAAAGCTGATTTATCACAAAATAGCAGTTTATACTTTGTCGCGGGACTCGCCTTTATTCTATTGGTTTCCTGGCAAGCCATTGAGTGGAAAACATACGAAAAAAGTATGTATGGTTATGAAGCTTTGAACGTTGAAGACGATGACGATGAAGACGTACCAATTACCGAGCAAATAAAAACACCACCACCACCACCGCCACCGCCACCAGCTCCCGAAGTTATCGAAGTAGTGGAGGATGAGGAAGAAGTGGAGGAGACGGTTATTGAATCTACCGAAACCGATGAGGATGAAATCATTGATATTGTTGAAGTGGAGGAAGTAGAGGAAGATATTGACGTTCCTTTTGCTGTGATTGAGGACGTTCCAATCTTTCCAGGTTGTGAGCGAGTGAAAAAATCAGAACGGAGAACTTGCTTCCAAGAAAAAATGAATCGCCACATACGTAAAAATTTTCGCTACCCTGAAATTGCCCAAGAAATGGGAATCCAAGGACGTGTGTATGTGCAATTTGTGATTGCTAAAGACGGGAGCATTACAGGTGTTCGCATGCGAGGACCCGATAAGAATTTAGAGAAAGAAGCAGCGCGTATCATTGGGAAACTTCCTAGAATGACGCCCGGAAAACAACGCGGTCGTCCGGTACGTGTACCCTTTAGTATTCCAATTACGTTTCGTTTGAATTAAACAAATAAACATCCCGATTTTGATCGGGATTTTTTTTGTGTAAGATTTTTGTACTTTTTACAGTCCTTAATCTTACCGATATGCAAGTAAAGAAGAACCCTAAGTCGATTTAAGTCGCAACAGTTCCCTCTATTTTGTAGTAGGCCTTTGTTTGGTGCTCTTTGTCACTTGGCGACTTATTGAGCGGAAAACCTATGAAAAAAATTCCTTTGACTACGAAGCGCTCAATGTAGAAGATACAGATGATGAGGAAATTCCAATCACCGAACAAATTAAGACACCCCCACCGCCCGTGGTAACCCAGGTCATCGAAGTAGTGGAGGATGAGGAGGAAGTGGAAGAGACCGTTATCGAATCCACGGAAACCGACCAAGAAGAGATCATCGAAGAGGTAGAAGTAGTAGAAGAAGAAGCCCGTCGTATTATCGAAAAATTACCTAAAATGATTCCCGGCAAGCAACGAGGTCGTGCGGTTTGAGTTCCGTTCAGTTACCCAATTACTTTCCGATTGCAATAAGAATCAACTAAAAAAAACCCGAAACTAGCGTTCGGATTTTTTTTGTGTCCTATCTTTGCAATCTAAGTGAGAAGATGAAGACTGGAACCGAAACCCAAATGGAATTGACACGAACAAACTATTGGGCTGATTTTACCCAGCTGACCAAAATGCGGTTGGCGTTTAGTGTTGTTTTTTCTTCCTTCGCAGGATATTTATTGGCGGCGGATACTTTTGATTGGTCATTGCTTTTGATGCTGCTGATCGGAGGGTTTGGTTTGGTGGGGGCATCCAATGCTTACAATCAAATCATTGAGATAGACTTGGATGCACTGATGAGCCGCACTCGCAACCGTCCTTTGCCGGCAGGTCGTATAACCAAGATACAAGCATTTTGGACGGCAAGCCTTCTCAGTTTATTGGGCATTTATTCATTGTTTTTAATCAATACAAAAACTGCCTTTTTCGGCGGACTTTCCTTGTTGATTTACGTGGCAATCTACACACCGCTAAAAACAAAAACACCTTTGGCTGTTTTTGTTGGAGCTTTTCCAGGAGCCATTCCGTTTATGTTGGGATGGGTAGCGGCAACGGGAGAATTTGGCGTGGAGCCAGGCATGCTTTTCATGCTACAGTTTTTTTGGCAATTTCCACATTTTTGGGCCATAGGATGGCAATTAGACGCGGATTACCAAAAAGCGGGATTCCGGATGTTACCTACGGGTAAGCCCGATCAAGCAACGGCTTTTCAAATCGTATTTTACACCCTTTGGACGATCTTGATATCGCTATTGCCCTATACGCATTATACAGGAAGCCTTCAATTAACTGCAGTTGGTGCTTTGGCAACCTTTATTGTCGGATTAGGGCTCTTGTTTTTTGCCTTGCGACTAATGCAACAGAAAACCAATGCTGCTGCACGTACGTTAACCCTTGTGAGTATTCTTTATATCACCCTAGTACAGATGATCTATATAGTTGATAAATTTTTGATGCAGTAACCGATGATGACTGAATTACAAAACAGAAGAACGAAGAAAATGATGCTATGGTTTGGCATGATCAGTATGGCCATGACCTTTGCAGGGTTGACCAGTGCCTATGTGGTCAGCAGTACACGTGCTGATTGGATTACCGATTTCAACATGCCAGAGCCTTTTTATTATAGCACTCTTTTGATTCTCTTGAGCAGTGGCACTTTTTTTTGGGCCGAACGAGCAATCAAATCCAATATGCTTAACCAAGCCAAACTAGGTGTATGGGGAACGTTGGTGTTAGCTTTGTTGTTTGTTTACACACAATTTCTAGGTTTTCAGGCCATTATTGATCAAGGATACTATTTTACAGGTGCTGAAAGCACTATTACCACCTCTTTTTTATATGTGTTAGTACTACTCCACCTAACACACTTAACAGCTGGAATATTGGTCTTACTTATTGTTTTAATTCGGCTTTATAGAAGGGCGTATACCGCTGAGAAAAGCCTTGGAATGGAGCTGGCGGTTCTATTCTGGCATTTTCTCGACTTTTTGTGGTTGTATTTATTTTGTTTTGTCTTATTCTACCGCTAACTTTGTGCCAATTAATTTAAACGACTTATGGATGTAGCTGCTGCAGAAACAAACGTTTGGGGGGGAGGCAACAAGCCCTTAAATGCGAGTTACGGAAAGCTAATGATGTGGTTTTTCATCGTATCCGATGCATTGACCTTTTCAGGATTCTTGGTGGCCTATGGCTTTTCAAGATTCAAAAACATTGATTCTTGGCCCATTGCCGACGAAGTATTTACGCACTTTCCCTTTTTACATGGGATTGACGCACCAATGTACTACGTGGCTTTAATGACCTTTATCCTCATTTTTTCTTCGGTAACGATGGTGCTGGCTGTTGATGCTGGTCATCATATGCAAAAAGGGAAAGTGATTTTTTATATGTTTCTCACAATCATTGGGGGAGCTATATTTGTTGGGTCACAAGCCTGGGAATGGAAAAATTTTATCAAAGGAGAATACGGGGCACTTGAAACCAAAGGAGGTCAAATTCTTCAGTTTATGAATGCCGATACCGGCAAGCGAGTGGCCTTGGAGTCTTTCGCAGGCAGTATCGAAACCCCACGAACAACGCATCAAAACAGCACAGGACTATGGTTTATTGGTGAAGGAACCCTTTCGACCTATTCCGTAGAAGAAGTGCAACAAGGTTTTGCTGCCAATAAAAATTTATTGGTTCGCACCCAAAAACTCAATGCGGAAGAACAAAAAACAGTTCTAAGTCGTGAGGCTTCTCTGGATAAAATGAGTCAAGCTGTTGGCGTGGTGGAAGGCGCTAATTTGATTCATAACGAATACGGAAACCGACTTTTTGCCGATTTCTTCTTCTTTATCACTGGATTCCACGGATTCCACGTTTTCTCAGGAGTCATCATCAACATTATTATTTTCCTCAATGTGATTATGGGGACCTATGAAAAAAGAGGGCACTATGAAATGGTGGAAAAAGTAGGATTGTACTGGCACTTTGTAGACTTGGTTTGGGTATTTGTATTTACTTTTTTCTATCTGGTCTAAACTTTAAAATCGAATTGAATGGCACAAGAAGCACATAAACTAGCAATATTTAGAGGACTTTTAAAGTTCAAGTCTAACCAACAGAAGATTTGGGGCGTTTTGATTTTCCTTTCTATCGTTACTACGATAGAAGTTTTTCTGGGAATCGTAAAACCCGCTCCTTTAAACATGATGTTTCTCCGAATGAAACTCCTCAATTGGATTTTCATCATCCTAACCATCGTAAAAGCATACTACATCGCTTGGGACTTCATGCACATCCGCGATGAAAAATCCAACTTTAAAAGCGCCATCGTATTACCCTTGGTCATTTTGATTCCGTATCTGATATTTATTTTATTGGCAGAAGCGGATTACATTTTTGACGTGATGCGAGACGGCTTTGTAAGCTGGAACTTTTAAAATAAGGGCGGTTTTAAACCGCCTTTTTATTAAATGGCTATGAATAAAGAAGCTCAAAAATTTCTCGTTTTAGGAATCCTCTTTGTATTCCCAGTACTGATTTATTTATTCTTCGCTTCTGGGAAAAATAACTTTTCTACACTTCCCATTTTATCCGAATCCGTCGATGAAATTGAGAGTTGGACCACCGATCGAGGAGATCGTATCCAACTGGAAGACCGCATCACGATTCTTGGATTTTGGGGTCGTGCGCTAGACCGCAAAAGAGGCGATGCACTCAATCTAAACCAAAAGATATACAAGCGGTTTTATGAGTTCAATGATTTTCAGTTTGTTATGGTACTTGAAGAGGGACAACAAGAAGCGGTGTCTCTACTTCAAAAAGAATTGACCGAAGGGGTTGGAACGGATCTTGTCAAATGGAATTTCATCTATGCCGATTCGCTTGGTATTCAGCAGTTTTTCCAAAGTCTCAAAACCCCCTTACAATTAGATGCCCAACTAAGTCGTCCAGAGGTCTTTATAGTTGATAAGGAGCGTAAGCTTCGCGGCCGTGACGACGACGAAGGCAAGGCCGTTTTGTACGGTTTCAATGCCGAGTCTGTTGCCGAGATCAATAACAAAATGCTGGATGATGTCAAAGTGATTCTTGCCGAGTACCGCAGAGCACTCAAAAAATATAATAAACCCGAAAAAGAATGAAACGCTATCATTCCCTAGGTTTGGTAGTGGTGATTGTCATTTTTGCAGCCATTACCTTTCCCACCCTTCTAAACAGAATTCAAGATGGGGAAATTCGAGAAAGTAATCGTACCAGTGCAGTGGAGCCTCTTTCTTATATTATACTGAATAAGGAAGCGCGTAAAGTTCCAGACTTTTTAATGCGTAATCAAGACAGTCTATACATCAGCAATGAAGATTTTTTGGATAAAGTCTATGTTGTAGAGTTTTTTTTCACTCGCTGTCCCAGCATTTGCCCAGTGATGAACAAAAACATGAAACGCTTGGATGCAGCTTTTGGATCACGGGATGATTTTGGGATCGCATCGTTTAGTATCGACCCTGACCACGATACCCCCACCGTACTGAAAAATTACGCTTCATTATATGAGGTTCAGTCACCTAACTGGCATTTCCTCACGGGTGAAAAGCTAAAAATCTTTGATTTAGCCAATACAGGATTTAATATATTTGCTAGTATCAATCCCGAAGTGGAAGGAGGTTTTGAGCACCAAGGATATTTTGCCTTAATCGACAAGGAAGGTTTTCTGCGTTCTCGGATTGATGATTTTGGCAACCCCATTGTCTATTACCTAGGAATTGAAGAAGAAAATCCTATGGGATTATCGGGAACCGAAATGTTGTTGGAAGATGTAGAAAAATTGCTAAAAGAATAAACTATGGTTGTTGACGAAAAATTAAAGTACAAACCCCTCATTACGATAGTTTCCATTGCTATTCCCTTGGTGGTTGTCATCCTTTTTGGCGTGAGAATCCCCAATGTGGAGCCACTGCGAATGTTACCTCCGATTTATGCAACGATTAACGGCATTACAGTCCTATTGCTGATCACGGCATTATGGGCTATAAAAAACAAGCGAATTGCTTTGCACGAGACCTTAATGAAAGTATCCATTTTCCTCTCCCTACTATTTTTGGTAATGTATGTGGCTTATCATATGACCTCGGACTCTACGCCTTATGGAGGAGAAGGGTTCATTCGTTATGTATACTTTTTTATTTTGATCACTCATATTGTTCTTTCCATCGGCATCATTCCCATGGTATTGATTACCTATGTGCGAGCGATCTCCAAGCACTTTGGGGCTCATAAAAAAATTGCCCGAATCACTTTCCCTATCTGGCTATATATTGCCATTACCGGAGTTGTAGTGTACTTAATGATTGCGCCCTATTATGTATAAGAAGATCTTCCTTATCCTTTTGGTTTTTGGTCTGCTATCTCCGGAACTAGCAACAGCTCAGTGTTCTATGTGCCGAGCCGTTTTGGAATCCGAAGAAGGGCAAAACACAGCTAAAGGGATCAATGATGGGATCGTTTACTTGATGGCCATTCCCTATGTGTTGGTTGCTATCGTAGGTTGGCGCGTGGTAAAAATGATGAAAGATTGATTAAGTCTTGAAACTGTAACAATTAACATACACTACCCCTCTTTTATGTTGTAAAGTGTTACTTTTGTTTAACTTTTTCAGAGAATACCATGATAAAAATCAACAACCTACACAAGTCCTATAAGATGGGGAGCTCCTCCCTGCATGTTTTGAAAGGGATTGATTTTGAGGTTGAAGAAGGAGAATTGGTTGCCATTATGGGGTCTTCGGGTTCCGGCAAATCTACGTTACTCAATATTGTTGGAATGTTAGATGTTGCCGATTCGGGTATTTATGAATTGGATCAGGTTCCCATCAAAGATTTGGACGAAACCAAGGCGGCTCAGTATCGGAATAAGTTTCTAGGTTTTGTTTTCCAGTCGTTTAATTTGATCAACTATAAATCAGCTCTAGAGAATGTTGCATTACCCCTTTATTATCAAGGGTTGAAACGCAAAGAGCGACAACAAAAATCACTTGATTATCTCGAAAAAGTAGGCTTAAAAGATTGGGCGAGCCACTTGCCAAGTGAACTCTCTGGTGGTCAAAAACAGCGCGTTGCCATTGCGCGGGCGTTGGCCTCTCAGCCAAAAGTGCTACTGGCAGACGAACCTACAGGAGCGTTGGATACTAAAACCTCTTATGAGGTTATGGATTTGATTCAAAAAATCAATGAGGAAGGAAATACCATTCTAGTAGTAACCCACGAACTTGACATTGCAAAAATGTGCAAGCGTATCGTAACCCTTAAAGATGGAGTGATCGTAGAAGATAAGAAAGTGGAACAAGACTTAGCTTCCGCCCATGTTTAGTAGAGATCGTTGGCAAGAGATTTTTGAAACGATACGGAAAAACAAACTCCGTACTTTTTTGTCGGGTTTTACCGTTGCCTTAGGAATTTTTATTTTCATCATGCTCTTTGGATTAGGGAATGGTTTAAAAAATACTTTTGCAGAGTTTTTTATGGACGATTCTACCAATGCGCTATTCATCTACCCAGGGAAAACAACCAAGGCCTATAAAGGGTTCAAAAAAGACCGCCGTATTGAATTTGACAATACCGATTTGGCCGATATCAAAGCCAATTTCCCCTTTTATCTAGAAGATATTACCCCTCGAATCAGCCGAAGTGCGATTGTAAAGTATAAAAATGAATCCGACAATTACACCACCCGTGCTGTGGCACCAGGGCATCAAAAAGTGGAAAAAACCATTTTGATGGAAGGACGATTTATCAATCAAAGAGATCTGATGGAACGAACTAAAGTAATTGTCATCGGGCGACTTGTAGCCGAAGATCTTTTTAAAAATGAAAATGTGATTGGGAAGTATTTAGATATAGGAAACGTGATGTTTCGTGTGGTGGGTGTCTTCCAAGATAGTGGTGGAGATCGTGAAGAACGTATGATCTACATGCCCTACACCACGCGACAACGCATCGAAAAAGACAATGATAAAGTCGATCAGATTGTGGTAACCTTCCCACCGCGTATTGGTAATGCAGGCTCTCTCGCTTTTGAAAAAAAACTACGGTTGTTCCTCAAACAAAAGAAAGCAATTGATCCCACAGACAGCAGTGGTATTTTTGTAAACAACTCCGCAGACAATTTTAAACGCAATCAACAATTCGCAAATGTCCTTCAGTGGATTGTTACTTTTGTAGGCTTAGGAACCCTCATAGCAGGAATTATAGGGATTTCAAATATCATGGTATTTGTAGTCAAAGAGCGCACTAAGGAACTGGGAATTCGAAAGGCTTTGGGAGCTACCCCCCGCTCGGTAATTCAATTGATTTTGCAAGAATCGATATTCATCACATTGATTTCGGGTTATATTGGAATGCTACTGGGAATCTTGCTTCTGAAAAATATTGACTTGAAACTCGAAGATTTTTTTATTAAAAACCCTTACGTGGACAATTCCACTGCGCTGTGGGCTACCTTTATTTTGGTCGTTTTTGGAGCCATTGCAGGCTATATTCCCGCCAAGCGCGCTGCAGGGATCAAACCCATAATAGCCCTTCGCGATGAGTAGACGTAGCATTATTTTTGATCGTGATACCTGGCAGGAGATTTTTGGATCCATTTCCAAAAACAAAACACGGACCATTATTACGGTAATAGGGGTGCTTTGGGGGATTTTTATTTATATCACTCTTTCGGGCTCTGCCAAAGGAATGGACAATGGCTTCGATAGAGCCTTTGAGAATGTTGCGATCAACTCCATGTTTCTCTGGGCACAAAGAACCAGCTTACCCTTCGATGGGTTTAAATCCGGTCGCTCTCCACAGCTTAAGCTACAAGACGCTGAGTATATAAAAAAACGTGTTCCTTCCGTTCAGTTTATTGCCCCTAGAAACACTCGTGGTTTGTTTGATGGAGGAGAACCGCCTTTGGTGGTACGAGGTTCCAAAACGGGGAATTATACAGTCTATGGAGATACCCCAGAATATATAAATATCTTTCCTTTAAAAATATTTGACGGGGGCCGTTACATCAATCCAGACGATTATAAGTATGAACGTAAGATCTGTATTATCGGAGAAAGAACACAGTCAGAATTATTTGAAAAAGAGGAAGAACCTATTGGGTCGTATATCAATATTAGCGGGATTTATTTTCAAATTGTAGGCATTCATAAAACTAGTGACGAAGGCGGCTTTGCTTCCGATAGTGATATTTATATTCCCCTCTCTACTTTTAGACGTTTGTACAATACGGGTCAAGATGTAGATTGGTTTACTATTGCAGCCTATGATGATGCTGACGTCGTTGCAGTAGAGAAAGAAGTAAAGCAGGTTCTACGACGCATTCATCGGGTCCATCCTGATGATGAACGCGCTTTTGGTTCCTTCAATCTCGGTGAGATATGGACTCGAATTATTGGTTTTAAAGATGGTCTAACATTGATGTCCCTTATCGTAGGGATTGCAACCATCATTGCCGGTGTGATTGGAATTGGTAATATTCTATTGATCTCGGTTAAAGAGCGTACCAAGGAATTAGGTGTTCGACGCGCTATTGGCGCAACGCCCTCCGAAGTCCGAAAACAGATTTTATTGGAGTCTGTTTTTCTAACTCTTTTGGCTGGAATTGTTGGTATTATTTTAGGGGCCCTTGTCTTGGCAGGGATCAATGCCGCTACAGTCAACTTAGAAGATTTTCCATTTACGAATCCAACAGTACCCCCTTCTTATATTATCGGAGCCTTGTTTACCATGATCAGTATGGGGGTTTTGATTGGATTGATTCCGGCCCAACGAGCCGTAAGTATTAAACCAATAGATGCCCTTAGAGAAGAATAAATTAATTAACACCCTCCCTTCAACATGAAAATTGTAAGATATCTTGTCATTTCCGTTTTTGTACTCGGCATTCTTTTTGCTGCTGCGTATTTTATCAAGACTAACAGTAAGTCTATCAAAACCTACGAAACCGAAAGTCCGTTTATTTCCTCCATTGAGCGTAAAACGGTCGTAACGGGGAAAGTAATTCCCGAGGATGAAGTAGAAATTAAACCTCAAGTATCGGGTATTTTAGACCAGCTTTTTGTGGAAGAGGGTGATGAGGTCAAGGCTGGCGATTTACTGGCAAAAGTTCAGATTGTGCCAGATGAATCCAGTTTAAACAGTGCCCAAGGGCGCGTGAACAATGCAAAGATTGTTTTGGCCAATGCCAAGATGGATTTTGACCGTAATCAAAAACTTTTCACTAAAGAGATTATTTCTCGAAGAGATTTTGAGGCTTCTGAACTCAACTTCAAACAAGCCCAGCAAGAACTCCGAGTAGCACAGTCCAACCTTCAAATTATCAAAGAAGGGTCTGTAGGCGGTGCACGAACAGCCAATACCAATATTCGAGCAACCATTGCCGGAACCGTTTTGGAAATTCCTGTGAAGGAAGGTGATCAGGTTACGGAAAGCAATACATTCAACAACGGAACGACCATTGCTTCAGTAGCCGATTTGAATAAAATGATTTTTGAAGGGGAAGTGGACGAGGCTGAGGTAGGAAAGCTCTTTATGAATATGCCTTTGCAAGTAAACCTAGGAGCCATTCAGGGAAGAGATTTTGAAGCTAAACTCAAGTTTATTTCTCCTAAGGGAAAAGAAGACCAAGGCGCGGTAAAGTTTACTATTGAGGGAGATGTCTATTTGGACGATTCTGTTTTTGTTCGTGCTGGATACAGTGCTAACGCCTCTATCGTGTTGGAGCGAAAAGATAGCATTATGGTACTCCCTGAATCAGTGATTCAGTTCGACCGTAAAACAGATGTGTCTTATGTAGAAATCAAAACAGACGAACAAAGCTTTGAGCGAAAAGACATTGAAACAGGAATCTCTGATGGAATCAATGTGGAAATTTTATCTGGCATCACTATGGGAGATGAAATCAAGGTGTGGAACAAAACAGAGCCCAACAAACTAGGTGAGGTAGACGAAGATAACTAACCCTACTAAGACAATTTGACCATGACTCGAATGAGACAACTATTCACCGGCCTTCTATTGATGGGAGTTTTCATACTCCATGCACAATCTGAGCCACTTTCTTTGGAGGATTGTGTAAATATGGCCTTGGAAAAAAACATAAACATCAAGCAGTCAGAGCTGGATGTTCAAAACGCAGGGATTGATAAACTCAATGCTTTTGGGAATTTCCTTCCAACCGTGAACCTTACGGCTTCCCACTTTTGGAACAACGGTTTGAACCAAAATATCACCACAGGTCTTTTGGAAAATGTAACTACTGAATTTTCTTCTTTTCAAGGGAATGTAGGAGTAGATATTTTTAAAGGGCTTCAAAACATCAACCAATACCGTCGTGCGCAATTAAATTTGTTAGCGCAGCAATACCGCTTGGCAGACATGGCTGATGATGTGAGTTTGTTTGTAGCCAATGCATACTTACAAGTAGTGCTCAACAAAGAAATTCTAACGGTTCAACAAAAACAAATTGAGACAACACAGCTGGAATTAAAGCGAACCAAGGAGTTGGTGGAAGCCGGAGTATTAACGGCTCGTGATTTGTATGAACTGGAAGCCAATTTGGCTACTCAGGAGCAAAGTCTCGTGGTTGCAGAGAACAATTTTCGATTGGGAAAAATCAATCTGGCTCAGTTGCTGCTGATCACAGACTATGAGAATTTTGAAATTGAGCTGGAAGATTTCTCTGTTCCGTTTCCTAGTATCTTAGAAAAACAACCCAAAGAGATTTTTGAACAAGCATTGACTTTTCGTAACGATGTGAAATTGGCAGAAACCAATATCGGAATCGCCCAAAAAGACTTAGATATTGCCAAAGGGGCTTTGTATCCTAGACTTTCGGGTTTTTACTCCTACAGTACTCGAATCACCTATAACGATCGACTCGTGGGTTCTGGCACTTTCAGTTCCATTCCTTTGGGTTACGTCGCTGACTCGGGTGCATTGGTCGTTCGTGAAGTTGAAGATAGTATGTTGGCAGGACCACTTTCCTTTGCTGATCAATTTTCTCTTTATGACGGGCATAACTTTGGCCTCCAGCTCTCCATTCCAGTTTTTAACGGTAAGTCCTTAAGCAATGCCGTAAAACGCTCAAAGGTCAATCTACAACGTTCCAAAAACTTGTTTAGCCAACAGCAGTTGGATTTAGAAACCTCCGTGAATCAAGCGTTTAATGATTCCAAAGGTTCCTATAAACTTTATGAGGCGGCATTGAAAACAAAAAATGCAACACGACGTGCGGCGGATGACGCTTTGGAGCGGTTCCAAGCCGGAGCCATGAATTCTTTTGATTATGTGCAGGCCAAGCAACGCTATGAAGCTGCTGTATCCGAAGCCATTCGTGCTAAATTTGATTATGTTTTTAAACTTAAGGTCGTTGAGTTTTACTTTGGCTTACCCTTAGAAATAAACTAGTTTCTCCAAAAAGAACTAAAGAAACCCATGCCTACCCGCATGGGTTTTTTACTTTTGCAGGGTGTCTAATCTGTTGTATTTAGAAACCTCAAGTAAAAACTGTTCGGTAGGGATAAGTCGAAACGGAAAACTTCTTGCTTTGGAAGAATTGAGCGAGGCATCTTTTAGCCATGCCGAAAAACTACACCCTTTTATCAATGGTGTCCTCGAAAAAGCAGCACTATCGATGACTGATTTGTCCGGCGTAGTGGTAGGAAAAGGGCCAGGTTCCTATACGGGACTTCGGATTGGGGTGGCCGCAGCCAAGGGACTCTGTTTTGCACTTCAAATTCCATTGGTGGGCGTAGGGAGCCTAGAAACATTGGCTGAGGCAGTCTGCTCCCAAACTTCAGCTTTTATCATTCCTTTAATTGATGCGCGAAGAATGGAAGTGTTTACGGCGGTTTTTGACACTAGGGGGAAACAAATTGAGTCCCCTTGGGCAGAAGTATTAGAGTCCAATTCCTTTTCGCCCTATCTGGATAAAAACAAATGTCTTTTTGTGGGTGACGGGCAAGAAAAATTTCAAAAAATTCTAAATCACCCCAATGCCGTTTTTAAGGCGGAGATTTTACAGCCTTCGGTACAACAAATGGTGCGGCTTGGTACGCAGAAGTTTGAAGCCAAGGCTTTCGAGGATTTGGCTTATTTCGAACCGTTTTATCTTAAGGAATTCTATACCACTCCACCTAAAAGCTAAGAGCTGTTCTAAGTTGCTCTCGGGCTTGATCTTCGGAATCGGTTGGGAGTAAGCAACTTTGATTTTTGCAAACGTAGAAGCGTGTTGATTGGGAATCCATCCGGTTTTCTAGCAAGGGAAATACCTTTTCGTCTTCAGTTTTTTCACTGATGAGCAAACATAAGTGAGGTTGGTAAGCAAAGGCAAATTGGGCAATATGTTGGGATGCTTCGGGTCCGGCAATCACAAGCTCCACCTCGGTTTGTTCTTGCAAGAGGCCTAATTGTATCCATAAGGCATACCCTCTCGGGTAAGATTCTATTTTGGATTGCATGCGTTGGACTCGATTCTTAGCCGCTTGCGTCCACGAACCATTGGAAAAATAACGCCCCAGCCACCACTGATTTTCAGTCATCACTGCATTGGAAGAGGAAATGACATTGTCCTCAATCTCAATGGGGTTGAATAGGCTGTCGTTGTGCTTTTTATTTTTGAAATAAAAAAAGTCAATTTCTGGATCGTAAAAAGCTTGAAGAGAATAGTCCATAAGTGTTTGGGCAAGGCTAAGCCATTCACTGTCAAAAAAGGTTTTGTAAGCTCGAATCAAGGCTTGAATCAACAACGCATAGTCTTCAAGAAAGCCTTCGTTGTCTTTCTTCCAAACTCGGATAAGTTGCCCTTCAGGATTGATCATCTCTGTTTTTATAAAGGCCAATGTCTTGAGGGCCATTTGCTTTAGGGCAGGGTCTTGAGTCGCTTGATAGGCTTTGCATAAGCCCGTGGCTATAAGACTATTCCAACCGCTAAGAACCTTTGTGTCAGTAAGGGGTTGTGGACGTTTTTGGCGGGCTTTTTCTAATAGTTGACGGCACTTTTCCAGTTGCTTTTGGAGGCTTGTAGCGGATTGCCCGTTCTTTGCAGCATAAGAAGTCAGGCTTTCAGTTTGAAAAAGAACATAATTTTCTTTTTCCCAATGCGCGATGTCGTTGTGGTTGTAAACGTCTTGAAAAAGATCATAATCTGCCCCGAGAAGCGCTTTAAGCTCTTCCTTTTGCCAAACATAATAGGCACCTTCTTCAGGTTTCCCCTCGGAATTAAAACTATCGGCATCAAGAGCACAGGAAAAACCGCCAGGATCCTGCTGTAAGCGGGTTTTTAAAAAACGGTAAATACTGTATATCCGATCTTTATACAAGGGGATGGGTTTTTCCAAATAGGCTTCACTAAAGACGGACAACAATTGCCCATTGTCATAACCCATTTTTTCAAAATGAGGAATATGCCAGTGTGCATCAACCGAATAGCGCGAAAAGCCACCTTCAATAGGATCATGGATTCCACCTAAGGCAATTTTGCTAAGCGTGATTTCAAAATGTTCCTGCGCCGCTTCGCTAATCCCGAAAAAGGCCGCCATTTGAAAACACTGTAATTGGACGGGCATTGGAAATTTTGGTGCTCGATAGCCCCCCCAAAGCGTATCACGCCCTTTAAGAAGTTCGGGTAAAAAAGTTTCAAAAGAAGAAGCATCTTTTTTTGACTCGGATGTGATCTCCAGTTTTTGATTTTCCAATAACCCTTGTTCAAATTGTTGTGCGTATTCTAGTAAATAGGCTGGTTTTTCATCTTGTAAGTTTTTAATTTTTTGAAGGGATGCCTGCCATTTTTCTTTGGGGAGGTAGGTGCATCCCCAGATCGGTCGACCATCGGGCAGGGCAACAATATTCAAAGGCCAGCCGCCTTGACCGCAAAGCAATTGAAGGGCCTGCATATAGATATGATCCAAGTCGGGGCGTTCTTCTCGATCGATTTTAATGCAATGAAAGTCGGCATTCATTTGTTCGGCTACGACTTCCGATTCAAAACATTCGTGTTCCATCACATGACACCAATGACAGGTAGCATAGCCAATGCTAATCAGCAAGAGCTTGTTTTCTTTTTGAAGTTTTTCAAAATCTGTCTTTTCCCAGGTTTGCCAATGGACTGGATTATTGGCGTGTTGTTTTAGGTAGGGGCTGCTTTCTTTTCCTAAGATGTTGGAACTAGCCACCTTATCCGTTAATGGCACTAACGCTATTGACCTGACCAGGCATCATTTCTTTTAGCATATTTTCGATACCATTTTTGAGCGTAAAGGTAGAGGAAGGACAGCCACTACAGGCGCCCTGAAGTACTACTTCTACCACTTTACTATCTTCATCGTATTGGGAAAATGCAATGTTACCACCATCGGAGGCTACAGCAGGTTTTATATACTCTTCGAGGATATTGACAATTTTTTGTTCAGCGGGCGTTCGGTCAATACTCGGTGCCTCCTGGACGGATTGTGTTTCCTTTTTGGGTGCTGACACCACCTTTTTTCCATCGACCAAGTGAGTACGGATAAACTCCCGTAACTCCATCGTAATGGCTTCCCATTCGGCGACTTCGTATTTGGTAATGGAGATATAGTTGGTGTCTATAAAAATTTCTTTGACAAAAGGAAAATGAAAAAGCGCTTGCGCCAAAGGGGCATCATTGGTGTCATCAATACTTTTGAATTCTTGCAGCTCCTCTACCAACATCTTGTTGGCTACAAACTTCATCACTGCAGGATTGGGGGTTTGTTCAGCATATACGGTTACGGGAACTTGTTTAGCAGCCAATTGGTCGGTAACAATCTCTCCGCCATCGTTGAGGTAATTCTGTAGTTGCTCAGAGACTTCAGTGAGCACGTCTTCCCATTCCAAAATATTGAAACGTTCAATTTTAATTTCTGCATTTTCCAGAGCCACTGATTTCACAAAAGGCAAATAAAAGAGCTGTTGGGCTAGGGGTGCTTCTTTGGCTTCGTCAATGGTATTGAAATGAAATGCTTTTTCTAAAGGGAGTGGAGGTTGCACGGAGAACTGGGCAATCGCATTTCCTTTTTTACATCTTCCTTGAACAGTGTAGAGACTCATTTTTCTTTTTTTTCAAAATTACAAAAGTTAGGAGGATTAGCCCACTAGCAACTGTCCTTAAAAAACCCTAGTTTTAGAAAAAAATAGGATGCTTTTAAAAACAGTTCGTGGATTTACTCCTGAATACGGTTCTGAATGTTTTATTGCTGAAAACGCCACTTTGATTGGTGAGGTTCGTATGGGGTCTCAATGCTCTGTGTGGTTTCAAGCGGTGGTTCGGGGGGATGTCAATTGCATTCAAATTGGAGATCGCGTCAATATTCAAGATGGGGTGGTTATTCATGGCACTTTTGAAACCGCTGCCACTACCATTGGGAATGACGTCTCCATTGGTCATAATGCGTTGGTGCATGGATGTACCATAGAAGATAAAGTCCTCATTGGGATGGGAAGTATCATTATGGATCATTGTGTGATAGGTAAGGGCAGTGTGATTGCTGCCGGAAGTGTGTTACCAAAAAATACGCAGGTACCTCCAGGAAGTGTTTATGCAGGCGTTCCAGCCAAATTCTTAAAACCTACGTCAAAAGAGCTAATGGAAGGCGAAATAGAACGTATTGCACGCAATTACATCACCTATTCCTCTTGGTTTACCCAAGAATGAGGGCAAAAAAAAACTGCCTCCTTAGAAGCAGTTTTTCAATAGAAGTAAATGGGATTCTTAGAATCCTAATTCCTTTTTAACCTCAGTCATTATATCAGTGCCTTTCGCCATGATTACGCTTCCACCGGCAGAAGAATCCAAGACATAGTTGAAACCTTGAGCAGTAGCGACCTTTTCGATGGCTGAACGTGCTTTTTCATACAAAGGGCGCATCATTTCGACTTGCTTTTTTTGAAGATCTTGTGCAGCTTGTTGACGGAACTGCTCCAATGATTGTTGGATGCCTTCCAACTCAGTACGACGTTTTTGATTGATGATTTCTGTTTGGTTTTCTGCGTCGGCAGCATAGGTCTGCGCCTTGGTTTGGTATTCTTTGACAGAGTTTTCCAAATCCGTTGAATAGGTTTTTTCCAATTCTGAAATTTCTTTTTGAGCAGCGATTACTTCGGGCATTTCACTGATAAGTTTTTGAACTTCAATGTGAGCTACTTTGCTTTGCGCCATAGATACGGTAGCAACCATAAGTAATGCCACGGTAAAAAGTTGTTTCAAGTGTTTCATAATTTATTTGTTATTGAGGGGGCGTTAATTATCTATTTTTTCTTTTAAGGCTTTTAATTTTTCTTTTCGAGCCTTCAGCTTTTGCTGTGAATTGATTCTTTTAAGAACTAGGTCGCTAATATCGTAATTTTTTGAAGAATACAACATAACAATATCGGCAGATCTGTCAAAAATGTAATCGTATTTTTTTTCTCGGGCAATGGTTCGCACCACAGTAAGTACTTGGTCTTGAATAGGCTTTAATAAAAGGTTACGTTGTGTAATTCGATCGCCTCGGGGCCCAAACCGTTTTTCTTGTAAGTTCACGACCTCTCCTGCAAAGTCTTTAATTTCTAATTCGCGGTCAGCGATTAGCTCTGGGGTGAGGAGCACACGCTCAGCATTCAATTGATCCTGTAGTTGTTTTAGTTCAATTTTTTTCAATTCAATTTCTTTTTTCCACTCTTCAATCCTTTGATCCAAGAGGAGGCTGGCTTTTTTGTATTCAGAGATATTTTCCAGGATGATATCCATGTCAATATAACCAACACGCGCTCCACGTTGCGCCTCGACAGGGTTAACTGCGAGCAGGCAGAGCAAAAGAAAAGGGATTAAAGGGCGCATAATCAATATGTTTAGTACTTACATAACGTTAAAATGAGCGTTATATTTTAGAAGTTCTGTCCAATAATAAAATGCGTTTCCCAGCCATTAGGTGAGCTGGAGTTTGGATCGACATTGTCGAAGCCATATCCAAAGTCAATACCTAGCAATCCAAATGCTGGCATAAAAATTCGAACCCCAGCTCCTGCGGAGCGTTTGGACTCAAATGGATTGAAGGCACGGAAGCTATCATAGCCGTTTCCTGATTCTAAGAAAGTGAGCGCATAGATCGAAGCAGAGGGCTTGAGTGTCACCGGATATCGGAGTTCTAGGGAGAACTTATTGTAAATAATGGAACCGTCTCTACTGGAAAGCGATTGGTTTTCATATCCACGGAGGGCAATATTTTCTCTTCCATCCATGGCAAAATTGGCCATTCCATCACCTCCCAAATAAAATCGCTCAAAAGGAATGAAGCCACGGTCTTGGTTGTAGGCGCCAATAAATCCAAAGTCTGTTTGGGTTTTAAGTATTAGTTTCCCGATCAACTGGGTGTACCAGGTTCCGTTAAATTTCAATTTGTAGTATTCCAACCAACGAAAACGTTCTTGGTCTATTTTGTCTTGTAGCACATTTCCTTGAAGATCCTGATATTTGGCTTGGTTTTTCAAGTCGGCATAGTCGATGTCGTTAAATAACGAATAGGGAGGAGTGAATTTAGCACTGATGGAAAAAGTAGAACCTCCCGTTGGAAATATCGGGTTGGTATAGGTGTTATTACGTGATAGTGCAATGGTATAGGTCAGATTGCTAGCCTCTCCATCTCCAAAAGTAAACAGCCCCGTGTAATAATTGTTTAGGTTGTAATATTGATAGCCCAAGGATTGGGAAAGAGTAAAAAAGTCATCCGGAACCTTGAGACGTCGTGCTAACCCAATCGAAATTCCTGAAATTTCAAACGATTGGCTTTTGTCTGCTCGTCGGGTAAAATAGTCGTAGCGATACTGATTGGTGTGGGATAATGAGGTTGAAAACTGAACGGGTTGTCTTCCTCCCAGCCACGGCTCTGAAAAACTGAAACTGTATGTGCTATAAAATTGACTTGCTTGCAAACGTAGGGCTAGGCTTTGCCCATCTCCCATCGGTAGAGGCTTGTAAGCTTTTTTGTTCCACAGATTCTGCATGGAGAAGTTGTTGAAAGACAGTCCAAGGGTTCCGATAAAACCACCACCGCCATAACCTCCTTGCAATTCAATCTGACTGGCACCGGATTCGACCAATCCAAGTTCAATGTCCACAGTGCCGTTGTTTGGATCTACATTTTTAAAGTTTGGAGAGATTTGTTCCGCATCGAAAAAGCCCAGTTGCCCGAGCTCTCGAACGGTTCGAACCACTTTGTCTTTGCTGTAGAGCTCTCCGGGTTTGGTGCGTACTTCACGAAAAATAACGTGGTCGTTGGTCTTATCGTTTCCGATTACTGAAATTTTATTAAAGCGGGCCAACTTCCCTTCGTTAACTCGAATTTCCATATCAATAGTGTCGTTTTCGGCACTGACTTCAACGGCATTGATATTGGAGAACAAATACCCATTGTTCTGATAGAGATTGGACAAATCGTTTGCATCGGGTTTCTCATCCTGAATGCGTTCTTTTAAAAGCACTCCATTGTAAGGATCTCCCGGAGCAATTCCCAACACACGGTTGAGCTGGTCGTTGGTGTAGGCAGAATTTCCTAAATAACTGATATCCCCAAAGTAGTAGCGATTTCCTTCTTGGATTTTCAATTGAATAGCCATTGACTTATCCTCTATAGAGATAATGGAATCAGTAATGATTCGTGCATCGCGATAGCCTTTTTCTTTGTAGAAATCGATTAGATTTTTCTTGTCTTCTTCGTATTCTTTAGCAATAAACTTGGATTTTTTCCAGAAGCGAAGGGGGAATCTCTTTTTTGTTTTTTTCAACTTCATACGCAGCTTAGCAGCTCCAAAAACTTCGTTGCCTTCAAAGTCAATGTCTTTTATCTTGACAGGGGATCCACGATCCACTTTCACTACCATTTTCAGGTTGTTGGTACCTGGCACCGTATCATCTGGAATAGTATTTAGAGTCACTTTGGTATTGAGATAACCGTTTTTCTTGTATTTGTTGACAATGTAGTTTTTGGTATTGGTCAAAAAGCTCTCTGAGAGTTTTTTTCCGCTTGTCAGTTCGGTTTCTTTGATGATGGTTTCAGCTTTGCTTTTCCGAAGCCCTTCAATCTTTACATCGCTGAGTGTAGGAAGTTCTTTGATTTCAAGTTGCAGGTCAATCTTGTCCCCATCGACTCGGGTTACGTAAAAGTTGATATCACTAAAGAATTCCAATTTCCACAGCTTATTGATCACTTTGCTAATGTCTTCACCAGGCACTTGGATGGTCTGGCCTTTTTGAAGACCGCTGTAGGAAATGACGGTTTTGGCGTTATAGGTTTTGAGTCCTACAACTTCAATACTGTCAATCATGTAGCGTTTCCCCTTTTCAAATGTGCTGGTTTGTGCCAATAGGGAACTGCTTCCTGAGAGGAATAAAAGGGCAGTTACAAAAAAGGTTCTGAAAAAGAGCTTATGCATTAATTTGTGCGCTGGTTTTACCAAATCTTCGTTCGCGTTGCTGATAGTTTAGAAGGGCTGAATGGAGACTTTTCTCGCGAAAATCGGGCCAAAAAACGTCTGTAAAATACAACTCTGCATAGGCGATTTGCCAAAGTAAAAAGTTGCTAATGCGTTGTTCCCCGCTTGTGCGAATAAGTAAGTCAACATCTGGTAGTTGTTGAGTGTAAAGATGTTCATTTAAAGCCGATTCGTCAATATCATCGGGTGAAATTAAGTTATTTTTAACGAGTTCACTCAGTTTTTTTGTTGCAGACACGATTTCTTCCCTTGCTCCATAGCTCAAGGCTAGGGTCAGGGTCATGTTTGTGTTAATGGCTGTTTTGTTGATTACGTGAAGTAATTCATTCTGTACGCTTCGCGGCAGGGTCTCAATTTGACCAATGGCTTGCAGTTTGATGTTGTTTTCTAACAGTTTTTCAAACTCACTGCGAAGGGATTGAACCAGCAATCGCATCAGCGTTCCAATTTCTTCTTTAGGACGCTGCCAGTTTTCTGTAGAAAAAGCATATAAAGTCAGGTGTTGAATACCCAATCGTGCGGACTCTTCCACGATGGCACGAACGGACTGTATGCCGTTTTTGTGTCCAAAAAGCCTGTTTTTTCCTTTTTCAGCCGCCCAACGTCCATTTCCATCCATAATGATGGCCAGGTGTTTCGGGAGTTTTTCTAGGTCCAATGCGCCTTTCATCTCTTTTCTTTACAGTAACATGGTAGGTCGCCAAAGGTAAATGAAATTGTCAAGCCAGAAAAAATATACCAATCATTATTAGAGAAGTCTCCGTAGCGTGCAAAATCAAACTCTTCAATTGGGGTACTACCGTCCAAATTGTCCGTTAGGGCGTAGCGTAAACCGACTTCAAATCCGAGTACCACAAGGGGGCTGGGGTTTGTTTTGAATCCAACCACAATGGGGATAGCCACTTTTTGTTCCCCGTCATATTCGATCTGTTCTGCAGGAGGAGGGCCATTGAAGTAAAAAAGATTGTAATCCACATAACTAAGACCTAAAAAGAGGTAAGGGGAAAAATCTGGGGTCCCTGTATGAAGGTTGAATTCCACAAAATTAATTTCTACCCCCGCGCTTACTTCGCTAACATTATTTTTAAACCGATAAGCACGCGAAAAACGATTGAGATCGTTGGCCTTGTAATCACTACCGATCAAGGTAGAATTGATGGCACTGAATCGCAGGGAATAGCGTGTGGTGACATTCCATTTATAGACAATCCCAAAAGCGGGACTGTTGGGGTACAGAAAGTAGGAAGGACCAACGTCCCCACGGTAATTACTGGCTCCCAAAAAAGGCCCCACCTCATGATATTGGGCAAAAGATAGTTGGGACTGACACAGGAAAAGTGCGATCAATCCTATCCTTAGACCCTTCAATGGGATGGCTATTTGCAAAGCTGGCTGTATTATGTCTATGTATTTAACTAGGAAACAGGGTAATTATTGTCTATTTCTCGTGTCATGACCCCAGAAAAGTTTGTTGCGTAGGGTCTGGAAAAAGTCATCTCCCTGAATTTGGATGGTTTGAATTTGAAAAGGGGCTTTTTGTAAGCTTATTTGGGTGTCCATAGGCACGCTCAACGAACGCGCATCCATAGAGACTAAATGGTGGGTTCCTCTCCCATTGACTCGGATGGTTATACAGATCGAATCGGGAAGAACGAGGGGGCGCATATTGATGTTGTGAGGCGCTATAGGATTCAGTACAAAACTTTCGGTTTGAGGACTGAGAATAGGGCCTCCGTTGCTTAAGGAATAGCCGGTAGAACCGGTCGGGGTCGCGATGATAAGACCATCGGCCCAGTAGGTAGTGAGTTCTTTGCCGTCAATTTCCGTTTCGATGTTGAGCATCGAAGTGGTGTTTTTGCGAATCAAAGTAACTTCGTTTAGGGCATAACCAAAATCGGTGATCGCTTCCACTGCAATATCTGTTTTTACTTCAATCAAACTGCGAGAAATCAATTGATAATTGCCGTCAAAAAATAATCGCAGGCCTTTTTCGAGCGATTCTTTTTGAAGGGAGGTGAGAAAACCGAGTCGGCCTGTGTTGATTCCCAAAATGGGAACCCCACTGTTATGAATGAATGGAATGGCGCGAAGGAGCGTCCCATCGCCTCCTACGGAAAACAAAGCATCGTAGGAACTTTCCATGGGATGACTGCTATCAAAGTAGTGCGCGTTAAGCCCTTTGGCTTCGAAACTTTTTTTGAGTCGAAAATCCACGTCAATGTGATGTCCCGCCTGCTGAACGATTCCATGAATGGACGCAGCGTATTCTTCCGTCACGGCTTGGTTATAGGCACAAAAAAGCGCAATCTTCATGAGGTAAAAGTACGAAGAATCCACAAGTTCTACCCTAAATTAAAAGGAACAGCTTCTTTTTTAAAACCATAGTAGGAATGCAAGAGAAGACGTATTTTTGTCAAAAAACGCAAAATGACTCAATTAAGCGTCAACATCAACAAGGTAGCCACACTTCGGAATGCACGGGGTGGGAAGGTTCCGGATTTGTTACAAGTAGCATCGGATCTACAACAAATGGGTGCGCAGGGCATCACCATCCATCCCCGTCCTGACGAGCGCCATATTCGCTATGCGGATGCACGGGCTTTGCCAGCGGTGGTCACTACAGAGTTGAATATTGAAGGGAATCCCAATCCAAAGTTTATTGATTTGGTTCTTGAGGTACAGCCCCATCAGGTTACGCTGGTTCCTGATGGTCCCGATGCCCTGACCTCGAATGCGGGTTGGGACACCCAAACGCATCAAGCCTACCTAAGAGAAATAATCGACCGTTTTCAAGCAGCAGGTATCCGAACGTCTATTTTTGTGGATCCCGACGTGGAAATGGTTGCCGCTGCCCGAGATACGGGAACGGATCGGATCGAACTCTACACAGAATCCTATGCGGTGGACTTTTCACAAAATCCAGAGGTTGCCATTGCCCCTTTTATAGCCGCAGCAGAGAAAGCACAACAGTGCGGTTTGGGACTGAATGCTGGACACGATCTCAGTTTGGACAATATTGCCTTTTTTACTCAAAATATTCCAGGGCTTTTGGAAGTTTCCATTGGGCATGCTCTTATCAGTGAAGCGTTATATCTAGGCTTTGAAAAAGTCATTGCTTCCTATTTGCAAAAATTAGCCTAGATGGAGTGCTTGCATGCAAATGTCATCGGTGATTCGGGGCAGGATTTAATGATCTTGCACGGTTTTTTAGGCATGGGGGACAATTGGAAAACCTTAGCGCGACAATGGTCACAGCAAGGTTTTCGGGTGCATTTGATCGATCAGCGCAATCATGGACGGAGCTTTTGGGACAGCATCTTTTCCTACGAAGCTATGGCAGCGGATCTACAGCACTACATTACTGAGCAAGGGATTGAAAAGTGCTGGGTACTCGGCCATTCGATGGGTGGAAAGACGGCAATGTCTTGGGCTTGTCAACACCCAGAACAATTACTCGGATTGGTTGTTGCGGATATTGCACCCAAGCACTATCCTCCGCATCACCAAGCCATTTTAAAAGGTTTGGATAGCTTGGATTTTTCGGTTCTAAATACCCGAAAGGCAGTGGATGAAGCCCTCGAACATTACGTGCCCGATTGGGGTTTTCGCCAGTTTTTACTTAAAAATGTTTATTGGGTTACACCCGGCCAACTAGGGCTTCGGGTGAATATTGCAGTGGTAAAAAATGCAGGAGCAGCGGTTGGTGAGGCCTTGCCAGCGGACTTTCGTTGCGATCGCCCTACGCTCTTCTTAAAGGGGGCAAGATCGGAATACATCCTTAATGAAGACCAGCTATTGTTGGAGCATCATTTTTCCAACTCTCGCTTGGAAACGATTCCGGATGCAGGTCATTTTTTACATGCGGAAAACCCTACGGATTTCTCCTCAGTTTTTTTAGACTGGCAGCAGCAGTGGCGATAAATTCAAATAAGTTTTGCCTTCGCAGCCCATTGCGAGTAGTAACGCTATTTAGGAAACATCACCCGCCCCTTTTATAATGTTATATTAAAGCGAACGGGGCAGTACTTTCGTTTACTTTCTTCTATTTTAGCTCCGCAATTGTAAAAACCATGGAGTATACCATTCGCAAGGCAGAAAAGACAGATGCCGCTTCCATATTGGGACTGATTCAAGAACTGGCCGTTTTTGAAAGGGAACCCGATGCGGTAGTTGTTACCGAAAAGGATATTGAAGCCCACGGATTTGGCTCTACACCGCTGTTTCACTGTTTTGTTGCTGAAAAGGACGATACGGTTGTGGGAATGGCCTTGTTTTATCCGCGTTATTCCACTTGGAAAGGGCCGACCTTTCATTTGGAAGACTTGATTGTGACGGAAGCTCACAAAGGAAAAGGCGTGGGTACGGCTTTGTATCAAGCGTTTATTGCCTATGCTTACAAGGCTGAGGTCAACCGCGTTGAATGGGTGGTACTGGATTGGAATAACCCAGCAGTGCAGTTCTATAAAAACAGTGGCGCACAGGTTTCGGAAGAATGGAATACTGTTCAAATGGATCGGGATGCCATGGATGCTTATTTGAAAAAAAGAAATGAAAGTATTTAAGTTCGGAGGAGCCTCCGTCAAAGATGCGGAAGGTGTCAAAAATCTCAAACGCGTATTGCAACAACAAGGAGCTGAGAACACCCTAATCGTGGTCTCTGCCATGGGAAAAATGACCAATGCGTTAGAATCGGTAGTTGCAGCCTATTTTGAAGAGGCTGAAAAAGTTGGGGGCTTGCTGACAGGCATTCAAGCCGATCACTTTGAAATCATTGACGAGCTATTCACTTCCGAAGTGGAAGTCGTAAAAAATCAGGTGTTGGAACTATTCCAGGAGCTCAAAGGATTTTTAAACACGAATAAATCCCCTAACAAAAGTTTTGTGTATGATCAGGTAGTTAGCGTAGGCGAATTGCTTTCTACTACCATAATTGCAGCCTACTTGAATGCCGAAGGAATTTCGACGCAATGGCTGGATGCACGCACGGCTGTCAAAACCGATGACTACTATCGCGGAGCTGATCTGGACTGGGCGCTCACAAAAGATCGCATCGGCACTCAGGTAAACCGTAGTGCAGTATCCATTACGCAGGGGTTTATTGGGAGTGATTCCAACAACTTTACCACCACATTAGGCCGTGAGGGATCGGATTATACAGCCGCCATTTATGCCTATGCACTGGATGCCGAATCGGTGACCATTTGGAAGGATGTTCCCGGCGTGTTGAATGCCGATCCGAGGGTTTTTGACAACACCCAATTACTGCATCAGATTTCCTATCGGGAAGCTATTGAACTGGCATTTTATGGTGCTTCGGTAATCCATCCTAAGACACTACAGCCACTGCAACGCAAAGAAATTCCACTATATGTCAAATCGTTTTTGAACCCCGAAAACGCTGGGACAGCGGTTGCCAAAGGACAAACTTTAGTACCCGAATTGCCTTGTTTTATTTTGAAAAAAGAACAGACGCTTTTGCGCCTATCTTCATTGGACTTTTCTTTTATCGTAGAAGACAACATCAGCCAGATTTTCAGTTTGTTGCATCAATACCAAATGCGAGTTGAATTGATTCAAAACTCCGCCATTAGTTTTTCCGTTTGTGTTCAAAATAAATACAATCGCTTGGAAGAACTGGTCAAAGCCTTGGAATCGACTTTTAAGGTTACGGTTTATCCCAATGTCAACCTATATACCATTCGCCACTTCGACCAAGCGGCTATCGATAGGATTCGAAACAATGGCAAGAAAATTTTACTGGAGCAGCGTACGCAAGAAACCTTACAGTTTGTAACCAGTCCAACGTTGGAAGCTTAAGGCTTTTTTACTCAGTCGAGGTATTTCGCTACAAAATCCTGGCAATAGGTGCTTATTTCTTCTCGTGTCTTTCGAAAAGCGGCCTGAATTTCTTCTTCACTCCCCTGAAGTTTGCTTGGATCAGAAAAGTTGTGGTGTAAGCGAATCGCTGTTTTGGAAGGGAACACAGGGCAATTCTCAGCTGCAAGATCGCAAACGCTTATGATAAAATCAAAAGGAATCTCTAGATACTCATCTACCAAATTGGAGCTGTGACCTTGGAGGTCAATAGCCACTTCTTTCATGGTAGCAATGGCTCTAGGATTGACACCGTGTGTCTCAATTCCAGCGGAATATACCACAGCTTTTGCCCCAGCATAGTGTGTTAAAAAACCGTGAGCGATTTGACTTCTACAAGAATTTCCGGTGCAGAGAACTAATATGCTTTTCATGTGTTTGAAAAAATGTAAGTAACTGTTATTGAGGCTTTAATCATTTCGATGGGTATTTGGCGTTTGCTGTATTAAATGCCCACCTGACTGCCGACAGGCAGGTTATGGGTTTTCATGGCGTTAAGGGGTATGGAATTGGTGTTTGATTTTAGCGACAAGAGTGGTGGCCAATCGTTTGTGGCTTTCCATGGTCCACCCACCCACATGCGGGCTTAAAAGGACATTATCAGCCTGCAGTAAATAGGACAAAGCCCTAGGCAACTGGGCTTTATTAAAAATGGACTGAAAAGAAGTCGATTCGTATTCCAAGACATCCAAGCCAGCTCCTAGAATTTTACCAGTTTGAAGTCCTGCAACCAAGGCATCGCTGTCCACAGCACTCCCCCGAGCGGTATTGATTAACCAAAAGGGCTGTTTCATTGCAGCAATAAAAGCACCATCTATCAGCGGCTGTGTTGTAGGGTTTTGATCGGTGTGCAGACTTAGAATGCTCGCTTCTTGCTGAAGTTGTTTCAAAGGGACTTGCGTGGCATGGGAATTTCCCACATTGGGCTTGCGATCAGTGCAGAGGACTCGTACCCCCAAGCCTTGTAGTTTTTCGGCAAAATGCTTACCCATATAGCCATAACCGATGATTCCGAGCGTTTGTCCTTTGAGTTCCCACCCTCGATGGGCTTCTCGCAACCATTCGCCGGATTGGATGGAGGCGTGCCCCAAACGCAGCTTGTTAAGCAAAGTCAGTAGCATTCCCAGCGTATGTTCTCCTACCGCATTTCGGTTGCCCTCTGGGGCGGCAAATAATGCAATTCCTTTTTGTTTGGCGTAGGAAATATCAATGTTTTCCATTCCAGCACCAACGCGCCCTATGAATTTCAAGCCAGACGCTTGATCAATAAAGTTTTTATCGATAGGGAACCGTGAGCGAATAATCATACCGTCGTACTGGGGTAGCTCTGTCCATAAAGTATCCAAAGGCGTTTTATAGGCCATTATATTTTCATAGCCAAGCCTCTCCAAACCAGTAACCAAGACAGGGTGGTTTTCATCTACATGCAGTACTTTCATAGACTAAAACTGGAGGATTATTTTGGCGATATAAAAGAAGAGGTAAATCCCAAAAATATCATTACAAGTAGTGATAAAAGGCCCGGTTGCGATGGCGGGATCAACTCCATTTTTATCCAAAATGATCGGGACAAAGGTGCCTACCAGTGCGGCTACAATGATAACACTCGTCATGGCTATGGCGATGGTGAAACTGAAAATTAATTCTTGGTTGATGGTCTGCCCAAAAAGCACCAACAGTATCGAAAGCGCCAGTCCGTTAATAAGGCTTAATCCCACTTCTTTCATCAGCCGAGAGATGAGTGAGCCTTTGACCACATCATTGGCCAATCCTTGCACAATGATGGCGGACGACTGCACTCCAACATTCCCAGCCATGGCAGCAATCAGTGGGGTGTAAAAAAATAAATTGCGGAGTTGGGGTTGCGCCATGATTTCCTCAAAATTTTGAAGGATAAAAACACTTCCCAATCCTCCGATCAATCCTAAAAACAACCAAGGGAGGCGTGCTTTACTCAAATCCCAAATAGTGTCATCTGCTTCGACATCGGCGGAAACCCCAGCGGCTAAGAGGTAGTCTTCTTCGGCTTCTTCCTTGATGAAATCCACGATGTCATCAATGGTAATCCGTCCGAGTAATTCTTTTTTATCATTGACCACCGGAATGGCTTCCAAGTCGTATTTAGACATGATTTTGGCGACTTCTTCTCCTTCGGTATCGTCCGTGACAAAATCTACTTTGGGGATGGAGATGTCTTTGACCAGAGCCAGTGAATTGGCGGTAATCAAATCTTTCAATGACAGCCTTCCCTTGAGACGATTTTTGCTATCGACCACATAGATGGAGTGGACACGGGTGACATTTTCTGCTTGGGCGCGCATGGCATTGACACACTTTAGCACGCTAAGGTCTTCCTGAACTTTGACCAGTTCTTTGGCCATCAATCCCCCAGCGGTATTTTCGTCATAGTTGAGCAGTTCTCGCAGGTCTTCTGCCAGTGCTTCATCGCTAATTTCGTTAAAAACCTTTTCCTGACGTGCTTCGGGTAGTTCTGCAATGAGGTCGGCAGCATCGTCGGTGTCGAGTTCTTCGATTTCATCGGCAATCTCCTTAACGGAAAGTTGTTTGATGATTCCCTCACGAATGTCTTCGTCCAGTTCGGCTAGTGCATCGGCTGTTTTGGTGCTATCCAGAAGTTTTACCAAAAAGAGTGCTTCCTCATTGGTGAGTTCTTGAATGATTTCGGCAATGTCGGCGTAGTGAAACTGGTTAAGCTTTTTTTGAAGCTTTTTGTTTTGCTGCGCCTCAATCAAAGACCGTATCTCCTCAATCTGTTCGTTATCAATTTGAAAATTGGCCATTTTCAATCTTTTGGGTTAGCGCTATAAAGGCGTCACAGGAAAGTTTTTCCGGACGTAGGTCAAAGATACTATCTTCTGTCAAATCAGCAGTTAGTCCAAACGATTTAAGGCTGTTACGGAGGGTTTTACGCCGTTGTTGAAAGCTGGTTTTAACAACGCGAAATAAGAGTGCCTCATTACAAGGCAGGAGGAAGTCCTCTTTCCGTTTTAGTTGGATAACCCCCGAATCGACTTTGGGAGGGGGGTTAAACACTCCGGGTTTCACCGTAAAACAATAGCTGGCTTCGTAAAATAGCTGTGTCAATACGGATAGAATCCCATATTTCTTACTTCCCGGAGGTTCGCAAATTCGCTCGCCTACTTCTTTTTGAAACATGCCGGAGAAAAACGGAATTTGGGTGCGATTCTCCAAAACTCTGAAAACGATCTGGGTGGAGATGTTGTAAGGGAAATTCCCAATAATAGCCAAGGGACGATCTCCGTATAGCTTTTTTAAGTCCAATTTGAGAAAGTCGGCATTGATGATATTGCCTTCCAAACTAGGGTAGTGAATGTGTAAATAGTCGATGGATTCCCGATCCAGTTCAACTACTTTTAGGGATTTGGTTTTGGGAATTAAAAACTGGGTAAGGACTCCTGTTCCAGGGCCAATTTCCAAAACGTCTTGATAGTTTTCAAATAGTAAGGTGTCAGCAATTTTTTGAGCGATGTCTGGAGCCCTAAGAAAATGTTGTCCGAGATGTTTTTTGGGTGCAACAGGTTTCATTTTTGTTCGGACAATACGTTTAAAAAAGTGCGAAATGCGAGTAATAGATCTCCAAATCGTTCTTTGGTTTGTTGTTGCAATTGGGGAGCGTCTTCTTTGAGATAGGCGTTTAGCAAACGGGCATTTTCAGCTTTGTACTGCACCGCATAGCTTCCCGTAGCTGATTGCTGATCATCATAGACCTTAACGAGCTGGGCTGAAACAAATTTTTGGGTAGCCAGCATTGCGGGAATATGTTCTTTTTGCACCCATTGTAGCCAGTCCTGTTCTATTTCAGGTGCAAGGTTGACGGTGACATTGTAAAGAATCATTCAGCGGTGATTTTGTCAAAACCACAATAGGGGACTAGGGCTTTTGGAATGTGAATACCATCGGAGCTTTGACAGTTTTCTAGCAAACCAGCCAAAACTCGTGGAAGGGCTAGCGAGCTTCCATTAAGAGTGTGAACGCTTTGTTTTTGTCCGTCTTTGCTTTTATAACGCAGTTGTAAGCGTTCTGCTTGAAAGCTATTGAAATTCGAAACTGAGCTGATTTCTAACCAACGGTCTTGCGCTGTCGAAAAAACCTCAAAATCATAGGTGAGCGTGGCTGTAAAGCCTAAGTCTCCTCCGCAAAGGCGCAAGATTCGGTAAGGCAATTCGAGTGCTTCCAATAATTTTTTTACGTGCTCCACCATGGCATCTAGTGCTGCCATGGAGTTTTCCGGACGCTCGACACGTACAATTTCAACTTTATCGAATTGGTGTAGACGATTTAAACCGCGAACATGGGCACCATAGCTTCCCGCTTCTCTCCGGAAACAAGGTGTGTAACCAGTCAAAGCAATGGGTAACTCGGATTCGTTGAGCAATACATTTCGATAGATATTGGTCAGTGGAACTTCCGCTGTGGGAATCAGATATAAATTATCGTTTTGGACGTGATACATTTGTCCTTCTTTGTCGGGGAGTTGTCCTGTTCCAAAGCCCGATTCTTCATTGACCAAATGAGGAACTTGTATTTCTTTATACCCGGCTTGAGTATTGAAATCCAAGAAAAAGTTGATTAAGGCGCGTTGCAATCGGGCCCCTTTTCCTTTATAAACAGGAAAACCGGCTCCTGTAATTTTACTTCCCAAATCAAAATCAATTAGGTCATAGGCCGAGGCTAATTCCCAATGGGGGAGCGCTCCGTCGTACAATTCAGGAATTGTTCCTGCATGAAAAACCTCTTCATTGTCCGCTTCACTGTTGCCTGCTGGAACCGATTCGTGAGGTATGTTTGGGATTTTTGTTCGAATCTCTAAAAGTTCTGTTTCTAGATTTTGGAGCTGTTCTTGCAGGCTTTTTGTCTCTCCTTTTAAGGTTGAAGTTTGTTCTTTTAGCAGGTTGGCTTCGGCGGCATTACCACTTTTATAAAGGGCTCCAATTTCTTTGGCTTTTTGATTGGCTTCTGCCAATTTTTGATCCAAGGTGGTTTGGGTTTGACGACGGTCTTGGTCCACTTCAATCAGACGATCGATGAGGGCAGTTTCCTTAAAACCCCTTTTGGCTAAGGCTGCGAGGACTGTTTCTTTGTTGTCTCGAACAAACGGAAGGGATAACATAGATTAATTTTTGGTAAAGGTAGCAGTTCCATCAAGAATTTTAGGTATGCTTTGCAAGCAAAGCGTCCTGTCTTTTTTCAATTGTTCTTTCAATCCTTGAAGGGATGCAAATTTTATTTCGTCTCTAATTTTTAAATGGATGTCGAGGGCTAATGACCGTTCGTATAAATCTTGATTGAATTCAAAAAAATGAACTTCGATGGTTGTGGCTGTTCCAGAAACAGTGGGGCGATTTCCGATGTTCATCATGCCCCAACACAAAACAGTATCAATTTGACTGCTGACCACATAAACGCCCTTGGAAGGCCAGAGCTTGTAGTTCTCAGCAATGTCAATATTGGCCGTTCGAAAATCAATGGTTTGCCCGATTTGATCGCCTTGAATGACCGTTCCACTAATCCGAAAAGGGCGGTTGAGGTATTGATTGGCGGTGGCTAAGTCTCCGTTGTGGAGTGCCTTCCGTATTTTGGTGGAACTTACGGCTATGGAAGCTATATCTTGGGCTGGAATTACGTTGATCTTAAATCCATAGAGCTGGCCAAATGCATCCAGATCTTCTACGGTGGCTTCTCGGTTTTGACCAAAACGATGATCATAACCAATAATGACTTGTTGGCATTGCAGTTGTTCACTCAGGATGTCTCGCGCAAAAGTAATGGCAGATGTTCTTGAAAAGGCAACCGAAAAGGGTTGAACGACCAGTATATCGACACCGAATTTTTCCAGCCACTGGATTTTTTCATCCAGAGTATCGATCATTTGAATGGACTCCTCTTTTTGCAAAACCATTCTTGGGTGGGGGAAAAATGTAAGAACTACCGAACTTAGTTTTTGTTTTTTGGCCGTATCAACAAGTTGTTTGAGGATTTTTTGATGGCCAAGGTGAACCCCGTCAAAAGTACCGATGGTCACGACCGTTTTTTGGGAGTTTATAAAATTCTTTAAATCACGAATGACCTTCATTGATTTTGTATATCTTGACTCTTGGAAACAAAAGTACTTTTTTGGGAAGCCATTACCAATTGGATGGTTGAATCATTTGAAAGAAAGTACACCATACTATAGACCTTTGATTCGTCAACTATTTTTTTATCTCATAGTGTTATCGCTTTCAAACGCTTTTTCTCAGTCGTATTGGAAGCCTTTAGCAAGGCAGTCGGCAGATCCCTCTCTCGTTTTTTTTGAATGGGACCAAGCGCATTTTCAACAGCAAAACGCAGTCTCTTTAAACAATTCGAAAAACCGTTTTTTGAAAGTGATAGAGTTGCCGAACGAAAAAGGACTGTTTGAACGTTTTAGCCTTCAACCAGCGGGTGTATTGTCTTCTGCAATGGCTCAAAAATATCCAAATATTCAAACCTACACAGGGATGAGTCGCCAACGAAAAGGGGTTTCGGCACGAATTACGCTTACTCCCAAAGGGGTTAGTGCATGGATTCGGAATGCTGAAGGAGAAAGTTATTTTATCCAGCCTGAAAAAAATGGTCAGCACCTGACCTATCAAAGACAGGAGAATAGTTTTGCAGGCAGCTTTGTTTGTAAGACGGAATTGGAAACGAATATTGTGCGATATAAATCGAATAAACAAGTGAACACTATCCGAAAAAGGAATTTCGGAACGCTTAAAACATTTCGTATTGCCATGGCTGGCACTGGGGAATACACTGCTTATTGGGGTGACAATGATGATTCTAATGGCACCAATCAAGAGGATGCTCTCGCTGCGACCGTTGCCACGTTGAATCGGATCAATGAGGTTTTTGAAACGGATTTGGGAGTGCATTTAGAGTTGGTCACGGGGGCTGATTTAATGCAATTGAATGCCGCTACGGATTCTTTTACGGGGAATTACAACCAAGAAGCACAAGCTTTTTTCACCGAAGTGGTGGGTGAAGCCAATTATGACGTAGGACATTTATTGGGATATAGTTCCGATGCTGATGGAAATTCAGGCTGTATTGGTTGTGTCTGTGTGGACAATCAAAAAGGGCAGGGCTATACGGTACACCCTTTTGTAAGTCTCAATGGCCCCTATGAAAACGATTATTTTGATCTGGACTTTGTAGGTCATGAGTTGGGGCATCAATTTGGTGCCTTCCACACCTTTTCCCATATTGATGAACAGGTGGGTTCGAGTGTGGAGCCTGGAAGTGGAACGACAATCATGGGATATGCGGGTTTGGTAGGCGTGGACAATGTACAGTTTCATGGGGATCCTTATTTCCATTTTAAAAGTATTGAAGCCATACGTCAAATCGTTGATGCCAGCAGTTGCGCGACTATAGAATCAGTGAGTAATACGGCACCGCAAATCATTCCCAATTTGGACTACACTCTCCCAATAGGCACTGCCTATCGTTTGACGGCTCAGGCATCAGATACGGAACAGGAAAGCCTTTTTTACAATTGGGAACAACTTGATTCAGGGAATATTCGTTCGAGTGATTTTGGTCCACAAAACAGAAATGGCGCCTTGGCCCGCTCCATACCACCTTCTGTAAACCCCACACGAGTCCTTCCCAATTGGAATCGGGTTTTGGATGGGGAGCTGACAGAAGTCAATCCTATGGCTGGGAGTGATTGGGAAACGGTTCCAACTGTGGGTCGGACGATCACTTGGGGGCTGACGGTTCGAGATCATCAGGCGGTGGCCACTGGAGAAGGAGCCTTGTTATCGCAAGACATGATAGAGCTATATATAGCCGATACAGCAGGGCCTTTTCAACTCCTTTCCCAAGCCGACACCGAAGAATGGAAATCAGGAAATCCGATTTGGATTCGCTGGGACGTAGCCAATACTAATAATGCGCCTGTGAATACCCAATCTGTAACCATTCAACTGTCAGTAGATGGGGAGGATGATTTTACAACGACACTTCTTGAGAGTACCCCCAATGATGGAGAGGCCTTGATCGTAGTTCCAAATGGAGTGGTTTCTTCCCAAGCACGTATTCAAGTAGCCCCAGTAGACAATATTTATTTTGCAGTTAATAGTGGGCCTATCAAACTTGTTGCACAAGGGCACGACTGGCAGCTAGATGCTTATGAAGCCATAATCTGCCAGCTGGGTACGGTAACGGCGAATTACAGTTTGAGTTATGATGGAGGAAATACGGAGCTTTCTTTTCTGTCCCTACCAGAGGGAATAAGTGGTAGCTTTTCAAATCCATCTATTTCAGAATCCCAAGCCAGTGGGGAGCTGACTCTTACTATTACAGAAGCGGCCTCACCGGGAAGAAAAGAAATTATAATACAAGCTCAGTCTGGGAACGTTCGCTCTGAATTTTCCTTTTATATTGATGTTTTTACTAATGAATTGGCGACACCATCACCTGTTTTTCCGACCGATGCGGGAACGGATGTTTCTCCTGGAGTGACCTTGCAGTGGGAGTCCAATCCAGAGGCTACTTCTTATAGTCTTCAATGGAATGATACATCTGATTTTTCACAATCGTTCCATGAAATTAAAACAATAGAAGCCAGTGTTTCGGATTTGGGACTGTCCCCAATAACTACCTATTATTGGCGGGTTCGTTCGGAGAATGCCTGTGGAGAAAGTGATTTTTCACTCGTTCAATCGTTCACTACAGGGGCTATTGCGTGCAAAAGCTACGTCGCCGAAAACCTCCCGTTAGACCTTCAAGACGCCACATCTTCAGGTATTGGGATTACAACAGCGGAAGTGTTTGTCTCAGATTCAAACCGTATTGCGGATCTGAATGTTCTGGTGAACATAGAACACAGCTACCTGCAAGATTTAACAATTTACTTGATCGCCCCGAACGAGACTGTTATTGAGCTGGTTGATGAAAATGGGGGAGAGGATAATAACTATACCAATACACTTTTTGATTCTGAAGCTGAGGAATTGATTAATGCTGGGAGTGCTCCTTTTTCAGGAAGCTATCGTCCAACAGGTGACCTCTCGGAGCTTTATGGAATGGTTATGTACGGATCTTGGCAAGTACGGATCATAGATAATTATTTGGAGGATACTGGACGTCTTGTTTCGTTTGAATTGCAAGCTTGTTTGAACGGAGAAATCCAACCCAATAGCGATACCGATTCATGGGTGGATAGTATGGATAATTGTCCCAATGTAGCCAATGAAGATCAAACGGATTATGATGGAGATGGTGTGGGAGATCTTTGCGATTTGGATGGCGTCAATAACTTTCAAATCACCAAGTATGATACCAGTTGCGTCAATAAAAACAATGGTCGGATTGAAATTGAGGCACAGGCTGATTTCACATATCGTGTTGCAGTTTTGGGTCCCGATGGATACGAAAACAATCGAACGTTCACAGCCAATGGCCTACGTCTTTCCAACCTCTCTAGCGGGGATTATTCACTTTGTATTACTTCTCCAGAAGACGCAAGCTTTGAGGTTTGTTACACGGCTAGCATTGGGCAACCGGAACCTTTTTCTGTCTCAGCTAAGATTCTGGCAAATAGCCAAGAACTTCAGTTAAATGTGACTGGAGCGGATTCTTACCGCGTAAGTTTGAATAATAAAACCTACACTGTGACCCAGAAAACTCAAAAGCGGTTTCCTTTGGAAAAAGGAATTACAACCTTAAAAGTAATGGCGCTAGGATCTTGTGCTACGGTTTACACCCAACGCTTGTATCTTGCCAACAAAGCACTGGTTTATCCCAATCCCTCAAAGGGACAAATAAAAGTTATTGCAGGAGGAAACTATCCTAGGGCACGGGTGCAAATATATCCTGTCAATGGAGAAATTCGATATGAAGCCCTTCACCGATTTGATAGCACTGATCGAGAAATTTCTTTGGATGTTTCTGGCTATTCAGCGGGATTGTATATCATTCGTTTGATTCATACCGAAGGAGAGGAATCGTTAAAACTAATTGTCCAATGAGAAAGCTGTTTTTGTATTTTCTTCCCTTGTTGATTATTACTTGCAGCAAGCCTTCCATTCCCGAACCTGAGGCAGCTGTTCTGCTGGCTCCAGACAATTTAGATAGTTGTACTACTGCCTTTAGCGTGAATAGCACCCAAAGCCAGGTTAGTTTTCGATGGAGTACGGCCTTGCATACCGATCAATACACCTTGGTGGTTCGCAATATCGACACCAATCAAGAAGTCAAGGAAAGCACCCCTGTAACTACCTTAAACCAGGTATTAGAAAAAGGGTTTGCGTATCAATGGTGGGTAGTGTCAAGTTCAGAACAGAGTTTGACCGAAGTCCGAAGTGGGTCGTGGCAGTTTTATTTGGAAGGTTCAGTTTCGGGACAACATCTTCCTTTTGCTACCCGATTGATAAATCCATCGGATGATGAAATTCTCACAACAGGATCGGTCGAATTTAGTTGGGAAGGGAATGACTTAGATGGCGGAGTACTTCGTTATTCACTCTTTTTGGGTACGTCTATAGAAAATCTAACGGCTGTCGCTGAAAAAATTTCTACTAGCAGCCATGTAGAGACCTTAGATGAGGGGGTTTATTTTTGGAAAGTAACCACTTTTGATTCGGATGAGAACAGCGCTTCTTCCGTGACTTATCGCCTTCAAGTAACGGATTGATCAGGTGCCGTTAAATTGATTCATGGTGTTTTGAACTCCAGAAACAACGAAAGATAAGGACATTTGAGCAGCTCTCTCAATCCGTTCTTCGAGTGCTTTTTGTTCTTCCGAATCCCATTCACCCAAGACAAAATCAATTTGATGGGATCGTTTATTTTCCTGACCAATTCCAAATCGCAACCTTGGATAGTTGGGTGTATTGAGGAGCGCTTCGATGTCTTTAAGACCGTTGTGCCCTCCCGAACTTCCTTTGCCTCGCATGCGCAGACTTCCAAAAGGAAGGTGCAAATCATCGGTGATAACTAAGATGTTTTGCAGGGCAATATTTTCCTTTAAGGCCCAATAACGTACCGCTTTTCCACTTCGATTCATCAAGGTGGTAGGTTTGATCAAAACAAGGGATTTGCCTTTGAAATTCTTTCGAGTGATAAAGGCAGATTTGCCAGTTTCGAATTCCAAATCCCATTCTTTTGCGAGGGCGTCAATAACATCAAAACCAATGTTATGGCGCGTGTTGGCATAGGTTGCACCTATGTTTCCCAATCCAACGAGAAGGAATTTTTTCATATCAATCGGTTTTGGTTGCCACCACTTTTTAAATGAAAACATGATCAAAAATAAAAAAGCATCGGTAATACTACCGATGCTTTGATCATATTTAAGTTGATGAACGGTTTATTCTGCTGCTGCAGTTTCTTCCGTTTCTTCTGTAGCTTCTTCCGTAGCATCCACTTCTTCATCTGCCTTAATGGAAGCACGAGAGGCTTTCACTTGACATACGACGGTATTGTCTGGGTGTAAGAAAGAATAGTTGTCATTTTTGAGTTCCTCAACAGTAGTTTTATTTCCCATTTCCAATTCTGAAATATCTACTGTGATAAAATCGGGCAAGTTGGCAGGAAGTGCGCGAACCCGAAGTTTACGTTTGTTAAGGTGTAGTACCCCTCCACTGTTTAATACCCCTGGAGCAGCTCCTTCGATTTGTACAGGAATATTCATGGAGATTTCCTTGTTTTCGTAAAGTTGGTAAAAATCGACATGTAAGATTTTATCCGACACTGGGTGAAACTGAATGTCCTGAAGTACCGCATCTATTTTAGTACCATCCTCTAGGGCAATCACAACTGTGTGTGCGTTGTGGGTGTACACCAATTTACTGAAGTCAAGTTCTTTGGCTGAAAAATGGAGCGGTTGCTCTCCACCGTACAACACACAAGGAACTCCTCCAGCATTGCGAATGGCTTTGGTTGCTACCTTGCCGACGCTTTCTCTTTTAGATCCGTTGATTGTGATAGATTTCATATCTAGGTTTAATTAATAAAATTTGAATGTATAGAATTGTTCAAATGAACATTTTTCATTGTGTTAGCAAATAAAGCTGCGCAACTAAGCACCTTTATTTTTGGACTCTCTTGTTTTGGAGGGATAGTATCCGTAACGATGAGTTCTTCTAGCTTGGAGTTTTCGATCCGCTCGTGAGCATTGCCCGATAGGATGGCATGTGTACAAATAGCGCGTACACTAAGAGCTCCACGTTCAATCATCAATTCGGCGGCTTTGGTAAGTGTGCCTGCAGTGTCCACCATGTCGTCGACCAAAACGACGTTTTTCCCTGTGACATCGCCGATAAGCTCCATATGCGAAATCACATTGGCTTTGGCGCGTTGCTTGTAACAAATGACTACATCAGATTGCAAAAACTTGGAATAGGCATAAGCTCTTTTGGAACCGCCCATGTCAGGAGAAGCAATAGTTAAATTGTCAAGCTGTAGGGATTTGATATAGGGAACAAAAATTGTTGAGGCAAACAAGTGATCTACGGGCTTTTCAAAAAAGCCTTGGATTTGGTCTGCGTGCAAATCCATGGTGATAATACGTGTGGCTCCCGCCGCTTCCAATAATTTGGCAACGAGCTTGGCACCGATTGGCACTCTGGGTTTGTCTTTGCGATCTTGTCTGGCCCATCCGAAATAGGGCATCACAGCAGTGATGTGTCGTGCCGAAGCACGCTTGGCAGCATCCAACATTAGGAGCATTTCCATCAAGTTTTCTGAACTGGGATGCGTAGAGCCTACAATAAAAACTCGTGCGCCGCGAACGGACTCCTCAAAGGAAGGTTGAAATTCCCCATCGCTGTACCGAGAAAAAATAATGTTTCCGAGGGATACACCGAAGTTTTTTGCAATTTGTCCAGCCAATTCTTGGCTTTGTGTACAAGGAAATATTTTTGCTACTGTTTTCACCCTTTTTATCAATAGGAATGCAAATGTAAACCAAATATTCTTGGAGCCATTATTTTTGATCGAAAAAACAGGGATAACTAATTAATTTTATATTTTTGTGCACCTCCAACACCTCGGTGGCGGAACTGGTAGACGCGCTGGATTCAAAATCCAGTTCTTTCGGGAGTGTGGGTTCGATTCCCACCCGAGGTACACAATAAAAACGCAATCAATTAAATATTAAATGGTTGCGTTTTTTTATTTAATACTTCTCTGGTTGTTTTACTAGTTAGGATTCATATCGTTTCAAGGTTTAAATTCTTTGGTTGCTTTCGTATTTCCTGCATGGGTGCACTTTGGGATGTAGCAAGAAGATAATAGTGGAATTCAGATTAATGCTTTTTTTATAATTAATCCCAAAAGTTAGTCGTTGTTTTAGCTGTTATTCCTCCTTTCGAAAAATCGCCAAATTCTCCTCTTTAACAGGTATTCCTATTGCCAATATAGAACTATAAAAATATCATATGGAAGTATCAAATTAACACTCTGAAAATTTAGTTCAAGTTCTGGGTTATTGTTTTGAAAAAACGAAAAAATGAAGTATAACACCGTTTTTAATTCTCTTAAAAAAGCCTACTTAAATTGTACTTAATAAAAAAGCCTTAGATTTATAAATTATGACCATAAACCAATTCATGTCTATTTCTACATCTACTGTGTATCCTATTAGATTCAAATCACTTATTGTTGTTCTTTTTCTTATTTTTTTTAGTTTTCTTTCAGCTCAAACACCGACTCCAGTAGCTCCACAGGGTAGCGGGACAATATCGGATCCCTACCGTATGACTGAAGCAGGGAACTTCACTTGGATATGGCCCAACAAAAGTTATTCTGACGGGATTTATTACATTCAGACAAATCATATTGATTTATCAGGTTACAATTGGGATCCTTTACGGGATTTTAGAGGAGATTATGATGGTCAAGGTTATGAGATACGAAACCTAACAATCAACAGGCCAACGGAAAACAATGTCGCTATGTTTGAGGTCATCAGCTATAGTGTTTTCGAAAATGTCACAATAGTAAATGCAAATGTGACTGGACAAGATGACGTAGCTGTTTTAGGTCAGTATTTGAGGGAAAACCAAGGCTTTAAAAATGTATTTGTGAAAAACTCTACTGTAAATGGTAGGAATAGCGTTGCTGGAATGTTTACGGATGTTTATAATACCCACAATGGTATGCAGTATGTTGGTGTTGAAAATATAACCATT
>QXYU01000030.1:0-717 GCA_009886755.1 Flavobacteriaceae bacterium | reverse complement strand
GGAAACTATGTTGGAGCTTTAAGTCATTACTTCAGAGATGCATCAATCTCAAATTCATATGCTACTGGAACTATTAATTCTTCTGGTGATTATATCGGTGGTTTTGTTGAGCAACACCACACCAACTCTGGAATAATAAACAATTGTTTTAGTAATGTAAGCATTCAAGCAAGTGCGGGCAGTAGTTATGTTGGAGGTTTAGCTGCTAGAGTGACTGCCGGTCAGATAAATAACTCCTATTTCGCAGGGGTTATTAATCAAGGAGGAAATCCAGGGAATAAATCTGGGGCGTTGTTCGGTGACCCTAATGGAGGAACTAGTAATGGTTGTTTTTGGGATAGTGATCTAAATAGTTTGAGTATCGGTAGCGGGGATTCGAGTTTTAATTGGGGGACTGGAAAGACAACGGCAGAGATGCAAACCTCTTCAACATTTACTAATGCAGGCTGGGATCTAAATACTTGGATGTTTAATGACAATGCTTATCCAGTATTTGCTTCATCAACAAGTTTAGGGCCGCCCGCTGGAATATCGATTAGTAGCGCTAATAACCAAAATATAATTAGTTGGTTAGATAACAATATGAATTACTCAGGATATGCTATTTATGCAGGGACAAGTCAAAATCCTGTTTCACCAAATTTATCTTTAGTTGGAACTGTAAGTGGCTCAATTACTTCCTTTACGCACACTAATCTCTTAAATGGTACTTTGTAC
>QXYU01000003.1 GCA_009886755.1 Flavobacteriaceae bacterium | reverse complement strand
AGGATACCTCAGCTAGCAGTATATTTGGCAAGATTAACCAGTTTAAGTGCAGCAGTGTTGAGATTTATCTGTCTTATTCATTTAGCTACATTAAGTTAGAATAGTAAGGTCGCGTAGCTCAGCTGGATAGAGCATCTGCCTTCTAAGCAGACGGTCCTAGGTTCGAATCCTAGCGCGATCACTGAGCAAAACCGCAATTCATTAATCATTTTGAATTGCGGTTTTTTTATTTTTAAATCTTGTAGCTTTTAGCCTTGTGTTTTTCTGGTGGGATGCTAGAAATGAGTTTTTCTACTGTATTTTCAAGCAGTTCAATTCTTGCTTCAAGTCCTTTGACTCTGACTTCCATCTGATTGTCCTTTTAAGGATCCCAAGCCTGTTCTAGAGGATGGTTGTTGATAATCATGTCTCCTTTACCTGTCAAATGCCGATTTTGACTGATATGGGGTAAACGTCTGAAATCAGTCGCGCCAAACTTGCCGAAATGCCTTTCAGCCCATTTGAACTCTTTTATAAATCTCGAAAAAATAAAAAGTACAACTATTTTACACTTGAAACTCATTTATTGTCGATAGATAGTTTGTTAAATCTTTTTGGTGTCAAGGATTCTGATTACATGCAAGAATTTAAAGAGCTTTTTTATACTTACCAAGGTAGAGAAGGTTCTCCTTTAGATCGCGCATTAATCATTCACCAGCTTTGGAGAGATTAGGCTTTGGAATTGCGGGATCTTGATTGAAAGGACACCATAGTTGTAATTTTCATATATAAAAAAAACCTCTAGTGAACCACTAGAGGTTTTTTTATTGAAGTCAAGCAATATTTATTCGTTGATAAAGGTATCATATGATTTGAGCGTGCTTAAATCTACCTTGCTTTTCTTCTCTAATTTTTCAAAGTTGGTTTTGGCAGCTAAAAAGCGATCATTGATTACTTCAAAATATTCTATTTCGTTGGGAGAGGGTTTGGAGTAACTTTCGGCTACTTTACTGTAAAGGCTCGCCATTTTTTCACGAAGCTGCGGTTCTGCTGCCCCCACATAATTATCTCCTGTAGTGATGACCAATGATTCTTTTAAGGTCTGAAGCTTTCCTTTGATCCGCTTACTTTTAACCTGTTCCATCAGGGCATCCAACTGATACACCATATAGGCCAATTCTTGAGTCATATTATAGAGTTGCATCGTAAGTTCGTACTTAGCTTTGAAGTAGGCGGGATCGGTATTGGTTGAATAATCATTTTCCAGACGGAACACTTTCTCAAAGGTGTCACGTCCTTTTTTTATGACCACTTTATAGTCTCCAGCAGCTACTCTTGGAGATGTAAATCCACCAAAGGCAAGGGTTTTCCCCTTAGCAACTTTGGGCTGGCGCATGGAATAATTCCACGATACCGTGTTGATCCCTTTGAGTTTTTTTGGATTTAGCGTTGCCACTTTGTTCCCCTCCAAATCCTGAACTTCCATAGTCATTTTTCCAAAGGTATGACGCTTGGGAAGTAAGTACTTAAACTGTGCAATTCGCGTTGGGTTTTCCCCTACAAATTGTGTTTCTGTACCAAAGCTTTCTGGAAATCCATAGCTCTTGTCACGCATAACAAGGCCTGTGGGTTCAAAAAAATGGAGCTTAGAAGCCAGTTGTTCTTCTCCAATATTTCGCAAGGGAGATATATCATCAATGATAATGATCCCTCTTCCATGTGTTCCCATAACCAAATCATTGGTTTGCTTCTGCAATACTATATAATGGATCGCCACAGGAGGGAGGCTCTTGGTAAAATGACTCCAGGATTTCCCACCATTATTGGTGATATATAAACCCTGTTCAGTTCCTAAAAACAAAAGGTCGGGATTGACAAAGTCTTCTTGTAAATTGCGAACAAAATCTTTTATTTCATCCGTAACAATTGACGTCCAACTAGCACCAAAGTTTGTTGTTCTATAGACATAAGGGGTAAGATCCCCTCGGGTATGCCCTTCAAAAACTGCGTAGGCTGTTCCTTTGTCATGAACACTGGCTTCGATGTGATATACCCAGGTGTTGGCTGGAAGGTTGGGTACATTGGCAATAGTGTTGGTCCATGATTGCCCACCATTCTGAGTAACTTGAACATTTCCATCATCCGTTCCGACCCAAATAATTTTCTCATCAAGAGAGGATTCGGCAATGGTGAAAATGGTGGTGTGATTTTCTGCACCTGAGTTGTCCATGGAAAGACCACCGGAGTCTTCTTGTTTTTGTTTGGATTTGTCATTGGTTGTCAAATCGGGAGAGATCGTTTCCCAACTTTCCCCTTGATCTTCGGATTTATGAAGAAATTGACTTCCAATATACAGGCGGTCGGGTTGGTTTTGACTCACGGCAATGGGTGCATTCCAATTAAAACGCAACTTAGGCTGGCCTTTTTTGGGCAAAGGTTGAATGGTTTTAATCAGTCCTTTATCAAGATCGTAACGCCAGACGTTTTCAGCACCTTGCATTTCAGAATACACAATTCTTTTGGTAGGATGTTTGAGCACTCGAAAGCCGTCACCTTGTCCTACTGAGGTCCATTGAGCGGCTTTTACACCACCGACTGCAGCGTTGGGGCCAAACCAAGAACCGTTGTCTTGTAAGCCACCATACACATTGTAGGGCTCGGCATCATCTACGCTAATATGATAGAATTGAGAAAGCGGAAGATTTTCTACGATTTCAAAAGTTGTTCCTCCATTCCATGAGCGATAGACGCCTCCATCGGTTCCGGAATAGAGATAGTCCGAATTGTTGATATGAAAGGCGATATCATGGATATCGCTATGCATGGTTCCAAGCTCTTTAAAGGTTTTCCCGCCGTCTCTAGAAATAGAACCAAACAGTCCAGCTTTTACGACAACATTAGGGTTTTTAGGATCCACAACAATCCGTGAAAAATAGAATGGGCGAACAGTGATTCCAAAATCATTGTTGCTTTGAGTCCATGATTCTCCCTTGTCATCACTTCGATAAAGGCCTTTTTTGTCTTGGTCTTCAGCTTCAATAACCGTATAGAGTACATTGGCGTCTGAAGGCGCAACAGCAATGCCGAGACGTCCCAATTTTCCTTCAGGAAATCCATTGTGAATCTTCTTCCAGTTTTTCCCTCCATCGGTGGATTTGTAAAGAGAACTTTTTGCCCCTCCCGAATTGAAGGACCAAGCCGTTCTTCGAAATTCCCACATAGAAGCGTATAATATATTGGGATCTTCTGGATCCATAGCCAAGTCAGCACAACCTGTAGCAGGACCATCATAAAGGATTTGATTCCAAGTAGCCCCTCCATCGGCGGATTTATACACCCCTCTTTCGGTATTGTCTGACCAAAGGGCTCCAAGTACCCCAACATAGATTTCGTCGGAGTTTTGGGGGTTTACGATGATGTTCGCAATACGCTCTGAATGGTCAAAGCCTAATTTGTCCCAGTTGATCCCGCCATCAGTAGATCGGTACAAACCATCCCCAACAGAAACACTGTTGCGAGTCCAAGTTTCCCCTGTTCCTACATAAATTACTTTATCAGGATTGTTGGGATCCATTGCTACAGCTCCGATGGACTGACAATGTTCTTCAAAAATAGGGTTGAAGGTAGCCCCTCCGTCATTGGACTTCCAAACGCCTCCTCCAGCCGTTCCGGCATACAAAATGCGGGGGTCGGTTGGGTGGAGTTCTAGGTCATTGATGCGGCCGCTCATTAGAGCAGGACCTATATGACGCGCTCGTAAATCACCGAAATAATCTCCGAGTTGTTTTTCTTTTTGCTGGGCAGTGGCTGTATTTGGAGCACTCCAAACCAGAAACATCACCCCAAGTAATAGAAATTGTTTCATAAATGCGATATGGTTGAATGACTACTAGTTAGTGCTGTCTTCAGGAAAAGCAAACTCTGAATCTGCAATTTCAGGATTGAGGATAATTTCTTCAAAGCTGATTACTTGACCTTCCTGTCCTTTGAGACCTTGCGTCAGTGAAAATGGGAAATAGAGTCCACCTACTTCTTGGTAGTCACTCATTTTACTTTCACTCATTTGACCTTTCATTTCTCCGGATTTGATTTCGGATTGAACCACCAATGGTACAAAGTCTTCGGTGTCAAAATAGTAATAGGTAGCGTTTTCAACTTCATCACCATCAACAATAAGTGGTTTTTTAGTGAGTTTGATTTTAAAACATTCGGAACCATCCATTTCCTCAGTACCCATCAATTCTGCGGTATATCCAAGGGATTTATAGTTTAGAAAAGGATCGGGAAAACTTCCCATCTCACGAATGACATTATCCGTTGTTTCTTGATCGCTTTTTTCTGCCTTCTGGGTCATCATATTGATACTCCAAACAACCGTTCCATCAAATACACCTTGTTTGATGGTTTGTCCTTGGAAATTGATAACAGTCATTTGCTTGCCGGATTTAAGTTCGACAATATCAATTGGGATCTCCATCCCCATTTGATTAACTTTTGCATTGTATTTAACGCCTTGGAGGGCTTCCCACTGGGCTCTCCCACCCGTATTTTCAAAATAGTTTTCAAGAATTTCATCGACAGATTGTGCTTGAATCCCTTGAAGGGACAGCGCACTTAGCGATATAAAAAGAACTAGGAGCTGTTTCATAATGGTGAATTTTAGTTTGCCTAAAAGTACTAAAGTATAATTGTATTGAAATGATTTGTTAATTATTTAGCGTTTTCTTGACAAAACCAGAAATGCTTCTGTAGAAAATTGTCTAAACAATTGCTCTAGAATTGTATTTTTGAAAAAAAAACATGTCCAAAACTTTTCTTAGCGCTGCCCTTGTAGCGATCTCTTTATTGAGCAGTTGCGATGATTCCAAATCCAAACCACAAGTTCAATCAGCACCCATCTCCAAAACACCAAAAAAGACGATTACCACCAGTACGCTTCCCTCAGATATTGTTATGGCGCAATACATTCAACTCAAAAACGCTTTTGTGATGGATGCTGTTTCTAAGGTAATAGAACAATTGCAATCTTTTAACGAAATCGTACATAACCAGTTGACTGCAGACGGAACGACATTGGATAAACAAAAGCTACTTAAAGGGATTGCTGAGCTAACCAACAAAATGCAATCACAAGGATTTGAAGTGCAACGAGAGACTTTTATTAAGCTTACGGACGCTATGGTTCAATGGAATGAAGCCTACCCTGGGCAAGAAAAAATATATATGCAATATTGCCCCATGTATAAAGGTGGCAATTATTGGTTGAGTATGGAGGAGCAAGTACTAAATCCTTATTATGGTAGTAAGATGCTTCGTTGTGGGGTCGTAGAAAAAACGCTCAATTAATCTTTCTTTAGTCGGATCTTAGTTTTATCAATAAACTCCTGCCGACGCGGAAGCGACACATTATAGCCGTAGGACTTGTTTACTACATTTTCTCCTTTAACCAAGCGTGATACATAATCTTGGTGGTAGTCCTCGGCAATGGTAAAAGGAGGTTTTTGTGAGAGGAGCACTTCGATTTTGTGACCGTCCAATTTATTCAAAAAAGCATTTACAATTCCTATTTGCTCTTTGTCTTTTGGAAAAACAATAGAGCGGTAGGACTTCCCAAAATCAGGTGCTTGCCCAAAGGTGTAAGGATTGGTTATGTCGAAAAAAACCTGTACTAAATCCGAATAACGCACAAGTTTGGGATCGTAAATAACAGCGACCGTTTCGGCGTGGTTTCCATGATCATAGTAGGAAGGGTTGGCTACGGTGCCTCCAGCATATCCTGAAACCACCTCCGTAACTCCGTATACTTTTTCATAAATTCCCTCGACACACCAAAAACAACCTGAAGCAAAATAAGCCACATCCATTGAATCCGGAATTTCTAAATGCTTTTTTTGAGTGGTTTTTGTCGATTGATTTTGCTGACATTGCAGGTTTAAACCTAAAAAGAGGGTAGCTAGCAAAAGGAATGGTAATCTCATAATTTGTTGATAAGGTGTAGGAGTCAAGTATAATTGGTTAAACAAAATTATAGTAAATTTGAATACCAACTCTATTTTTCAGAATTGGTTTATGGTTATGCCTCTGGGACTACTTCCTGGAGGCTTTTATTTTTGAATTTAATTTTTGCACTTAAATACTTTGAAAATGAATTTAGGAGTACCCAAAGAAATCAAGCTACAGGAGTCTCGTGTTGCAATAACTCCTGCAGGAGTTCGAGAGTTAATTGCACAAAACTGCACTGTTAATGTCCAAAAAAGCGCTGGAGAATTAAGTCACTTTTCTGATGAAATGTATGAACAAGCTGGTGCCAAAATTCTTCCTGATGCCGCCGCTGTGTACGAAAAGTCTGACCTTATTGTGAAGGTAAAAGAGCCGCTTCCAGAAGAATATACCCTAATCAAGTCACATCATACGGTTTTCACCTATTTCCATTTTGCAGCCAGTCAATCTTTGACGGAAGCGATGCAAGATAGCAAAGCAACCTGTATCGCTTATGAAACAATTCAAGAAGGACGTCAATTACCGTTATTAACGCCTATGTCCGAAGTAGCTGGACGTCTGGCAACCCAGCAAGGGGCAAAATATTTGGAAAATGCCTTTGGTGGAGCAGGAGTCCTTATGGGGGGTGTTCCGGGAACCCCACCGGCAGAGGTCTTAGTCCTAGGGGGCGGTGTGGCCGGTACTCAAGCAGCACTTGTTGCTGCTGGAATGGGCGCCAACGTTATGATTTTGGACACGAACTTAAACCGACTGCGTCAGCTGAGCGAAATGATGCCAGCCAATGTACAGGCATTATTTTCTTCTGCGGCGGTTATTGAAAAACAAATAGCACGTTGTCATTTGATCATTGGTACTGTATTGATCCCGGGTGATCGAGCTCCGAAGTTGATTACTCGTGCGATGCTTTCCAAAATGCAAAAAGGAACCGTAATGGTCGATGTAGCCATTGATCAAGGCGGATGTTTTGAAACGAGCGAGCCCACAACCCATCAAGATCCCATTCGAATCATAGACGGTATCGTTCATTATGCTGTGACAAATATGCCGGGGGCTGTTCCACAAACAGCTACTGCCGCACTCACCAATGCTACACTCCCGTATGTTAAGCAGCTCGCTTCCAAAGGTTGGAAGGCGGCTTGTGAAAGCAACCCTAGCCTAAGTGGTGGGCTAAGCTTGGTAAACGGACAGGTGTTAAATAAAGAAATAGCACGTCTTTTTGATAAAAAAAACACACCTTTACAAGAAATACTAAATTTTTGAGTTCATTACGAAAATACAATCTGTTCACCTTTACGAGTTTACCCGCTGCCTTTTGGGCTGGTGTCCGTGTTGTTCAATTAGATAAAAAAAGCTGTACGACGACGGTCAAACTCAATTGGTTTACCAAAAACCCTTTTAAATCGATGTTTTGGGCCATTCAAGGAATGGCCGCAGAATTGGCGACAGGGCTTCCTGTGACCTTGGAAATTCGTAATTCCAAGCAATCGGTGTCCATGTTGGTTTTGAATAACAAAGCCAATTTTAGCAAAAAAGCACGGGGTCGGATTCACTTTGTCTGTAAAGATCGTGCCATTGCCGAAGCGGCAGTTACTAAGACAATTGAGACCAAGAAGCCCCAAACGGTTTGGCTTACTTCCGTGGGTACCGATGAAGCAGGGGATGTTGTTTCTACTTTTGAATTTGAATGGACACTTAAAGCAAAATAATATGTCAAATAGCACTGCTAGTTTTTTCCAAGATATTTCGTTTCCGGTGGTTGCCGCTCCCATGTTTTTGATTTCAGGACCTCAATTGGTGATTGAATGCTGTAAAAATGGAATTGTGGGAACCTTCCCAGCCTTAAATCAGCGAAGCACTGAAGGCTTTGAAGAATGGGTGGTTGAGATCAAAACGGAATTGGAAAAATTTGAACAAGAGACCGGTAAGAAAGCCGCTCCTTTTGGAGTTAATTTGATTGTTCACCCAACCAACCCTCGCGTGCAGCCCGATTTGGAGGTATGTATGAAGCATAAAGTTCCATTGATCATCACCTCTTTGGGAGCCGTATCCGAATTGGTCACAGCCGTTCATAGCTATGGAGGACTTGTTTTCCATGATGTGATCAAAAAACGTCATGCTGAAAAAGCTGCAGAAGCTGGAGTGGATGGACTTATCTTAGTTGCAGCCGGTGCCGGGGGGCATGCCGGGACCTTACATCCTTTTGCTTTGATTAATGAGATAAAGGCTTTCTATGATAAAACCATCTTACTTTCGGGCTGTATCAGTACCGGACAAGATGTAGCCAGTGCCTTGCAAATGGGCGCCGATTTGGCCTATATGGGCACTCGATTTATCAATGTGGAGGAAAGCCAAGCCGATGCGGTTTACAAGGACATGATTATCAGTAGTAAGGCCGAAGACATCGTCTACACGGCCGCTGTTTCTGGAGTGCATGCCAACTTCCTACGTCCTAGTTTGGAAGCCATGGGGATTACTGAAGATATGTGGAAAAATTCCAAAAAAATTGATTTTGGCTCCGAGTTGGATGCTGCCAAAGCGGAAGCCAAGGCTTGGAAAACTATTTGGTCTGCAGGGCAGGGGGTAAGTTCCATTAAAGATACGGTTCCTATTGCACAATTAGTAGCACAGCTTCGGGAAGAGTTTATCAAGTCCATTACTACGCAAAAGACCCACTTGGAGCGTTATCGCTAATTTTTACATCCAATTTTCAAATCACTTCCTCACTTGTTGTTTTTAAAAAACGAGTCCTTTCGAACTCAAAAACAATAGATTGGATCGTAAAAGAAGATTTTTCCTACAAAACTTTAAATGCCAAATCCCGTTTTTAGGTTAAGTGAAGCTTTTTTCACTAGTGTGTGATTGTAATGCACCTAATTGAATTGCTGTTTTTGATTTTGATCTCCATTCAGTATAATGCCATAAAGCATGTAAATTATATACTTACATAACCGTTAGATTTAATTTAATCTTTATCACTAGGATAAGGATTAAAGGGAATACAGGTTTTTAACGTTTATTTAATATTTAGGTAACATTTACTTAATGTGTAGGTTTATCATTTAGAGCAAATTAAATAATGTCATTATGAACACTAAATCTACACTTGTTGTTGGGTTTTTGCTCTCATGTCTTAGTGCATTTGCTCAGCAGTCACCCGCTTACTTTGGTAAAGGCCTTTTTAACTTAGCGGGTCAAGACAGCACATGGACGATGAAAATAGCCATGCGAACGCAGACTCTTGCGATATCAGAATGGGAAAGCAATGATGGTGATCTAGCCAATCTAGAATCTAATTTCTTTATTCGACGGGCCCGTTTAAAATTTGACGGTTTTGCGTTTTCACCTAGACTCAAATACAAAATTGAATTGGGATTATCCAATAGAGATATATCCGGAGCTAATGAGTTTACAAGTCATCCCCCTAGATACATACTAGATGCGGTGGTTAAATGGAACTTTCATGAGAACTTTGTTTTGTGGTTTGGTCAAACCAAACTTCCTGGAAACAGAGAACGGGTGATTTCATCGGCCAATCTTCAACAAGTCGATCGCTCTCTAGTCAACAAACGTTTTAATATCGATCGAGACTTGGGTGTCCAATTGCGGCACCATTTTTATCTATCTGAAAAATTCTTGGTTCGCGAAATTTTCTCCATGTCACAAGGGGAAGGGCGAAACATTACTTCTGGGAATCTAGGTGGGCATCAATACACCGGACGAGTGGAATTATTACCCATGGGAACCTTTGCAAGCAAAGGCGACTATAAAGGGTCGGATTTAAAACGCGAACCCAAGCCAAAATTATCTATTGGGGTGAGTTATGATCACAATAATAATGCGGTAAAAAACAGAAGTAATCTTGGATCTTATATGATCACCGATACTGGATTTTACGAAACCAACATCAATACGCTATTTGTTGATGGGATGTTCAAATACAAAGGCTTTTCATTAATGTGGGAATATGCTGATCGAACAGCGAAAGACCCTTTTGCTCGCCACGAAAATGGTGCTTTAACGGGTGATGTGGTTCAAGTAGGAAAAGGTATCAACCTTCAAAGCGGTTTTTTGTGTAAAAATAACTGGGAAGTCTCGGGACGTTTCACCAATACAACCTTGGATCGGGTGATCACGGGAAAGGCTCCTGAAAATCAATATACCTTGGGTATTTCAAAATACATTGCTGGACACAACCTAAAAGTTCAGTCAGACATTAGTTATTTGGATCTTGTAGGAGCAAATAACCAATTGATGGTTAGAATGCAATTTGACATCCACTTCTAAAAGACTGCCCCCTTATTACCTAATATGAACTCAATCTTATTATGGAAAACATTTACTTATTAATGATTATTGCCTTGGCAATGTTAGCAGACGTTGATCTCGTGGTAGGGGTCAGAAATGATGCTGTTAATTTTTTAAACTCTGCTTTAGGCTCAAAAGCCATTTCATTCCTCACCATTATGATTGTCGCCAGCCTTGGGATTGCCTTAGGCGTGATTTTTTCGAGTGGTTTGATGGAAGTTGCTCGGAAAGGGATTTTTAATCCTGGGGAATTTATGTTTGATGAAATCATGGTGATTTTTATGGCCGTGATGATTACAGATATATTGCTTTTAGACTTTTTCAACACAGTGGGAATGCCAACTTCTACAACGGTCTCCATTGTATTTGAATTGTTGGGTGCGGCTGTGGCCATGGCTTTACTGAAAATTGCCGACAACAACGGAAGCTTTACCGAGGTGGTCAACTATATCAACACAACAAAAGCAGCCCAGATCATAGGAGGGATATTGCTCTCGGTGGTGGTATTGTTACTCTTAGCCATCTTACTATTGGTCCGGAATTATGTATCTCACAAAAACAATTCCGAAGCAACCAAGGCAGAGGATTCTTTGAAGCGCGCTGAAAGCAGCTCAGTTCAGGGCGTGATCCAAGAAAGTGCCACCAATATTTCTCGGGTAATCAAGCGAGGAAAAAACATTTATTCAAATGCGATAAAAGGATTGGCAAAGCAGGATTTAGCTTTACTCAAAAAGAGTAAAAGCAATGTGGTGAAGCTGTCTGATGAGATTGATGATTTGCGAGACAATATCTTTTACTTTATCAAAAACGTGGATGAGTCAAGCATCAAAGCAAGTAACTTTTACATCAATGTATTAGGGTATTTGCAAGACATGATTCAGTCTCTTGAATACATTGCGAAAGTGACGTATAAGGACGTGAACAACAATCATAAAAAACTAAAAAACAATCATATAAAGGACCTTGATCAAATAGAAGCTAAATTGGCTGAGGTGTTTGAAAAGCTTAAAGCGGCTTTTGACGCACAATCTTTTGATGAAATCCAAGGGGTGTTAAAGAGCAAACAGGATACCTATGGTTTGTTGTCTGAAAATATACGGGAACAGGTCAGACGAACCATTACGGAAGAATCAAGCCCCAAACACACTAGCTTATATTTTAGTGTTTTATTGGAAACCAAAGATTTGATGGATGCTACATTCCATTTATTGGAAGAGTATCATTTAGCGCATGATGATTCGATTCAACCAGCAATTCCAAGTAATGAAAAAGATGCTGAAAGTCCTGAGTAGTTCTGGCTCGATTTATCTGAAATGATTAAAGGGCAGTCTGAAAGATTTTCAGACTGCCCTTTTTTTAGAATATGGGTTTAGGGTAAATCCTTAATGGATTAGTAACCGCTTGCTTCCAGCAAGGTATCCTTTTTACCATAAAGAAGTTCTGCCACTGCAATCAACTTTTTAATCATATCATTGACATTGTCACTGTCATTTACCAAAGAAGCGTGTACATGTAGAATTAAAAATTCAATAATGGTTTCGATTTGCATGGGATTTTTTAATTGGATTATTTTTAGGCTTTTAAAAACAAAATCAAAAGCTCTATCTCTCAAAATCAGTTATTGTTTTGAGAGGATTTTTAAATCTAAATTTATCGGATATTGGTTGTAGGTTTTTCATTAAGAAGGGTACAGATTTGGGTACTGTGGTTTTACTAAGTTATAAAAATTAGGACTTGAGAAAATTAGAGGATTTCCCTTTGCTCTGTGAAAGTAAAAAGTTGCTTTACTTTTCCTTTTGGCTGAGGCGGTAAATGAGGATGGCCGTTCGTTGAATCAGCGCTTTGATGGTGGTGAGATCAACAGTTTCTTGTGGCGTATGCGCTCCGGTACCCATGGTGCCTAAACCGTCAATACCGTCGGTATCATTGGCAACAAAAGAAATGTCGGCAGCTCCTCTTTTGGCGGGATCATAGGCGACTACGGCTCCTTGTCCCATGGCAAGACTTACATCGCTTAATTCCTTTAAGACGACTTTATTGCCTTCGGTGGGTTGCATGGCGGGATAGCTATCCACAAACGAAATACTGGATTCGGTTTGTGGTAAACTATTGGCAACAATGGTACGCATTTTGGCTCGTGCTCGCTGTTTTTGCTCCTCAGAGATAAACCGTAGTCCACCGTGAACAACGGCTTTTTGTGCTACAATATTGGTTTTTCCAAAAACACTGCCTTCGCTCTTTTGTTTATCATAGTCCACAAAGGTACCGCCAAGAAGGGTTCCTGGGTTAAAGGAAAGTAAGTCTTCACCTCTGACGTCTTCGTAAAAAGCATTTAACAGACGAGACAGTTCAAAGATGGCACCCGCTCCTACTTTGGGACGGAAAATTCCCGAGGAATGCGCTCGTATTCCGGTACTCTCTACACGCCATCCAGACGATCCCCGGCGGGCGATGGTTGCATTGTTATAGCCTGTAGAATTTTCAAATCCAAGAGCGATATCACTCTTTTTCCCAGCAGCGATCAGGTCTTTTCTAGAAATGCTTAAAGGTTTTCCAGTACTTTCTTCATCCCCCGTAAAGGCTACGATGATGCTTTTGTTGTCCAATAGATTGAGGTCATAAAGACTTTTCAGGGCATAAAGCATGATAACATTCCCTCCTTTCATATCGTTGGCTCCCGGTCCGTAGGCGATGCTGTCTTGACGAACAAAGGTTTGAAAAGGGCTATTTTCCTCAAAAACCGTATCCAAGTGACCAATCAAAAGCAGTCGTTTGCCCTCGGTTCCTTCAATAGAAGCAAAAAGATGTCCAGCACGGTTCATTTTTTTGGGCATTTCAATCCATTCGGTTTGAAATCCAATGGCATCAAAAGCCACTGAAAATACATTTCCAACCTCTCGAACCCCTTTTTGGTTAAGAGTACCACTGTTTATATTGACTACCTTTTCCAAAAAATCAATGGCTTCCGATTCATAGGTAGCCACTTGTTTTAAAATCTTTTTCTCCATTCGATTGAGACGGGTCTGTGCCTGAATAGGTGCTAAAAAAACAAGCCCTAAAAGGATTAGAATAGGATAGCGCATACTTATAAATCTTTGGTGAGTGATTGTACGATTTTGTTTTCGGAAAGAAATTCTTTTAAGATTACTTTAAGGGCGGTGTATAATGGAATGGCGACAATCATTCCAACGGCCCCAAACAAGGAGCCACAAGCCAGTATAACAAAAAAGATTTCCAACGGATGGGATTTGACGGAACGGGAAAAAATAAAAGGTTGACTAAAGAAATTATCCACCAATTGTCCAATGGTGAAGCCAATAGCCACACCAAGCACATTGGGGAGAATTTCCGCGCTAAAGTTTAGGTCAAAGTCATTAGTGAGGGTCAAAACGATCATCAAAATCCCTCCAAAGATGGGTCCGATATAGGGAATCAAATTGAGTAGGGCACAGAGAAAAGCAATGATAAAGGCATTTTTAATGCCGAAAATCGCCAATACGATCGTATAGATAACCAGCAAAATGGTGATCTGCATCAGTAGTCCAATAAAATAGCGAGACAATAGATTTTTGATGCTTTCAAAAGAATTTTGAATCCGTTGATGGTACTCTTCTTTGATAAAAATCAAAAGGATTCGTTGGAGTAGCTCGCTGTCTTTTAACAAGAAAAAGGAAATAAACACCACGGAGAACAAAGCCACAGAAAAAGAACCCAAGGCATCCAAGAGACCGTTGAGAAAATCTGGAAGAAAACCCAGGTTTACGGACTGTAACAAATCCCCACTTTCCAAGAGACCCGACCAAAAGAAATTGTCAAGCTTTAGAGATTGCGAAATTTGTTGCGCTAGCATTTCCAGTTTTACTTTTAGACCTTCCACATCCAGCAAGGATAGATTGTTGCTCTGTTCCACCAAAAGGGGGAAGAATAAGGATAGGATTCCAAATAACAATGCTACAAACAAGATGATGGTAAAGCTGGCTGCGAGCAGACTGTTGAATTTGAATTTTGTTTTTAAAAAAACCGTAATGGGCCGCCCGATAAGGCTGATCACTGCTGCTATGACAAAGTAAATAAGCAGACTGTTGAGGTAGTAAATCAGTGCCAAAACTGCACCGATGACAAAGAGTTTAAATAGGGCCTGGAGAATTCCGTTGGCAATCGCTTTTGATTCCATAGGTTAAATATAAAGAGATTCTAGCAATCCTATCCGATAGATTATGGGGCTTTATTGCCATATCCTGAAATACACCAATTGCTTAAAGTTGTACTTTTTCTAGATTTTACTGGGGTTTTGATAACGCAAAAGAGTTTGCATCAGAAATAGCAGATGGTATTAAATTATAATTCATGCTCCCTGGCGCCATCTGTATTTATTTTCTCATAGGTTAAACTTTGTACTCCCTTTCCAACAAATAATTTGAGTGATCTATCATCACATAATGCATTGATAATAGGGATAAGGTTTTCGTCAGTTCCAAATGATATAGACGTTATTTTACTTACACCGTTAGGATGAATAAAATTTTCAGGCTTCGGATCATTATTAAAATATGTCATCAAAAAGGGGAGTTTGAGTTCGAAGGGGAAAAGGAGTTTCCACTTTAGATTTCTGTTTGCAGGATCCGTTCTGCGGCTTTTTGTTATAAAATAACGGTGTCCATTTTTTAATAATATTTTCTCCTCATTATTGAAATGAGTCTCGTAATTCTCTAAGCACAATCCAAAGAATCCCTCTTTTACATTTTTCCAATGCCGAAACCTTTCAGCAACCTTTCCTTTGCCTAATAATTTTAAAATTAAATGAATATAAGAAGGGACAGGCGCTTGGTTTAATAATTCGATATAAGGCCCTTCTGAAAAATAGATTAAAGCGTTATGCGGCTTATTTTTGGAACCAAATTCAACCTTAAAGCCCATGTTTTGGAATTTGACGAATGCGCTTTCCAAATCATTAGCCTTGTATAGAACGTGACTTACTTTCATTATTCCTAGTAATTAGCCTTTTCAATGTAGTATTTAGAAAACTTTATGGCAAGTGATTTTAAGAAAAAATACAGTCCCTTTTAGTCTTTTTTTAATTGATACATCTGACTGTCCATGTTAGTCATTTATAAAGAAGAACAGATTTGGGTCTGTCCCTTTAAAAGTATTAAAAAATAATTATG
>QXYU01000029.1:11288-26667 GCA_009886755.1 Flavobacteriaceae bacterium | reverse complement strand
GGAATAATTTCTTTTTTTCCATAATTTTTGTTCAAAGCGATATTGGCCAATCGCAGTCCTACATCCTGTTTGTTTGCGGGATGAATATCATGCTTTTCTCCAATGTCAAGGGTCACTACCATGGCAGTATTGTTTACTTCTAAGGCCTTTCTTTGTGCATCGCGAAGTGCGTATGACTCCTCATGGTCTTTATAGGTTCCACATGGGGCAATTTGAACAAAATAAAAAGGTAATTCGGCCCCCCAACGAGTTCTCCAATCTTCAATCATACTGCTAAATAAGGATTTGTATTCTGAATTATTTTGGACATTACTCTCACCCTGATACCAAAGAAAGCCTTTGATTGTAAAGGGAATTAAAGGGTTGATCATGCTTTCAAATAAAGCACTGTAGGCATTTGGATCTTGAATTATTCCTCCTTTTTTCAAAATACTTTGTAGAGTGTCATCTTTGTTGACCAATTCGGTGTAGGGTAGCGTGTGTTTTTGAAAATGTGAATCGAGGGAAAAAGCAATATGATTGAATTTCAAAGGACCGTTATCCACTCGAATTTGTTCTTTGTCACTACTGATAAAGGCATTTCCTAAAAAGCCACCTTCACCCACGATGTCAACGATACGCATAGCTAGGACATTCCCCTTTTTTTTTAAGATCCCTTTTGGAAAATCATAAGAACGGTCAATGCAGCAAGCGATTGATTTTCCAACTAACTGACCATTGATATAAGTGTAATCTATATCATCAATCCCACCTTGGGCAGTAAACCTAAAGTTTAGATTAGGATCATTGACATCAAAAGTCTTCCGAATCCATAGAGCTCCATTTTCTGAAAATGTGTCGGGTTTAAAGACTTTTTCAAATGTAAATCTTGAATTATCATTTTCGTCAAGTGGATATTGCGTCCATTGGCTATCATCAAAAAGCGGTTTGGTGAAAATCTGATCTTCCAAAGAAAAAGTAAGCCATTCTTCAATGCTCACCGGGTAGGGGTAGTTGTTCGAATTGAGGTACTCTTTGTTGGCGGCTTCAATTTTTTTGTTCTGTTCAGAGATTTCTTTTTCTAGTACTTTAAGCCCACCTTTTTGATGGATTTGAGTAGCTTCTTCCTGACTCAGAGGATTCTGAAGTAATTTATCTAAGCTAGTCCATGCCTCTACTCTAGTTCCACCCCATGAGGAATTAACTATACCGACAGGAATATTGAGCACCTTATTCAATTTACGAGCAAAAAAATAAGCAACGGCGCTGAAATACTGTGCATTTTCAGGAGTGGTGCGTTTCCAAGAAGCACCATAAACAGAAACTCTGTCAAGGTTTCGAGGCATATTAAACATTCTAATATCAGGAGAGGAAGCATTTTGAATTTCCTGTTTTCTGTTATTAATTCGAGCAATCATGGGCCACTCCATATTGGATTGACCAGAGGTAAACCACACTTCTCCAATAAGGATATCTTTAAGAATGATCTGTTGGTTTGTTGAAAAGAATGAGAGGGTATAAGGACCTCCATATTTGGGAGTAGGGAGTCTAAGCATCCAACCTCCAGTGGAATCAATCTTACTTGAGGTGACTTGCCCCCATCCGGCCTCGACGAGAATAGAATCTCCTGGAGTTCCTTTTCCCCATAGGTTTACTTGAGTTTCCTGTTGTAAAACCATATGATCGGAGAATAATGGGTGTAGCTCGAGTTTCTGAGAAGAGCTATGGCAGCCACATAGCAAAACATATAGTAAGAAGAAAGTAAGCCAGAAACTTCCCTTTGATTGAACTAGTGAGGATTCCTGATTAAAAACAGCTGCCATAACCTTTATAGTTTTTCAGTAAGTATTGCTAAGATGGTTTTTATCCCGTTTCGATAATTTTGCAAACGAATATTTTCGTTTGGGCTATGTTGGTTGTTGTCTCGGTTGACTGTAGGAACCGATACCGCAGGGATATCAAGCGTATTGACAAAAGGAGAAATAGGAATAGAACCCCCACTCATCCGAACGCGAATGGGTTCTTCTCCAAACCCTTTGATCAAGGCTTTTTGGAGCCATTTTCCAACTTTAGTGTCCAAGTTTGTCCGAAAGGATTGGTATGAAATTTCAGAAGTTAGGGTTGCTATTTTTGGATGGCGAGTACGTTCTTCAGCAGTCGGCTCTCGATCAAGAACCCAATAGCCTTGTTTTTCAACATGATCTTTGATCAATCGAATCAGGCTTTTGGGGTCGGATTCCAAAACAAGTCGGACATCAATCTCTGCACGAGCCCAGGCAGGAATGATTGTTCTGGCCTTGTCGTTGATCCAACCAGACTGCATTCCTCGAATGTTTAAAGAGGGATATTGAATAGATTCTTGATAATTAGGTCCTACTTTATCTACCTCTCCAATCTGGAGGGTTTTCATAAAGGCCTCTTTGTCATGAGGAAAAGCTTGGAGGATCTTTTTTGTTTTGTTGTCAATTTGAATTCCGTCATAATAACCAGGGATAGTCACTCGTCCATGATCGTCTTTCATGGAAGCGAGTAATTTGGCCAGTCGCAAGGCAGGATTGGGAACATAATTTCCAAAATGACCGCTGTGTTGTGGAGCCACAGGGCCATAGGTGGTTAATTGAACGGTTGAGATACCTCGGGCTCCAAAAGACAGGGTTGGCTTACCAGAGCGGTGCATGGGACCGTCAAAAATAATCAATTGATCGGCAGCCAAAAGGGCACGGTTCGCCTTGACTGCTTCGGGCAAGTGGGGAGAACCGAGTTCTTCCTCAAAGTCCATGATTACCTTTAGGTTGAAATTGGGATTTTGTTTTTCACGATGAAGAACATCCATTGCTTTTAAAAACATGACAACAGGCCCTTTGGCGTCACTGGTAGAACGTGCAAAAACCCGCCAATCATCTTTGTAGTTCTGAATATTTTCCCAAGCGATGATTTCCCATTGGCCTTGAGCATTTTGTTTTTTAAGAACAGGGATATAGGGACTTTCTTGCTGCCATTTGGAAGGATCTACGGGTTGACCGTCAATTTGCAAATACACAAGGACAGTTTGTTTGGCTCCTGGAAATTTTTTCTCAGCTAAAACCAAAGGGGCCATTGGTGTTGCGATTCGTTGGGTGGTAAAGCCTCTTTCTGAAAAGCTGCGTTCACACCATTGAACATTCAATTCAATTTCAGCTGGGCGAAGACCATCGTTGGGAATGCTTAATATTTCACGTAACATTGGGAAGGATTCCAAAGTGGCTTCGGCGGCCCATTGATCTAATTGAACTGCAGTTTGGGACCAACTAAAGGACACAAATAAGCAGCTAACGAATACTGATAGAAGGCTTTTCATGTTTTGATTTTTTCTAAAGATAGAAAATATGACAAAACGTATAAACTCTGGAATCTAGTCGTTTAATTGCAAGACTGCCATAAAAGCCTGCTGAGGAATCTCTACACTACCCACCTGACGCATTTTCTTTTTCCCTTTCTTTTGCTTTTCTAGCAACTTGCGCTTACGGGTAATATCGCCTCCATAACATTTGGCGGTAACGTCTTTTCGAAGGGCTTTGATGGTTTCCCGAGAAATAATTTTGGCACCAATAGCGGCTTGAATAGGAATATCAAATTGTTGTCGTGGAATCAAGGCGCGTAATTTTTCACACATCTTTTTCCCAATGTTGTAGGCATTGTCAGCGTGAATCAATGCGGAGAGGGCATCTACTTGATTTCCATTGAGTAAAATATCAACTTTGACCAGTTTGGAACTTCGCATTCCTATGGGTGAATAATCAAAAGAGGCATAGCCTTTGGATACGGTTTTGAGTCGGTCATAAAAATCAAAAACAATCTCCGCTAAAGGGAGATCAAAGCAAAGTTCGACACGTTCTGTGGTCAGATACGTTTGGTTGGTGATAGTGCCTCGTTTTTCAATACAAAGTGACATTACATTTCCAACATAGTCTGATTTGGTGATGATAGTGGCCTTAATAAAAGGTTCTTCCACATGGTCAAGGTAAGAGGGATCGGGTAAGTCCGAAGGGTTGTTGACCGGTAAAATGGCATCGGGTTCTTTTTTGGTAAAAGCGTGATAGGATACGTTGGGCACGGTGGTAATCACACTCATATTGAATTCGCGCTCCAGGCGTTCTTGAATAATTTCCAAATGGAGCATTCCAAGGAAGCCACAGCGAAACCCAAAACCAAGAGCCGCAGAACTTTCAGGTTGAAAGACCAAGGAGGCATCGTTGAGTTGCAGTTTTTCCATACTGGCTCTGAGCTCTTCATAATCTTCAGTGTCTACGGGATAAATTCCCGCAAAAACCATGGGTTTTACCTCCTCAAAACCAGAAATGGCAGCGGGGATTGGATTTTCTGATTCGGTGATGGTATCTCCAACCTTAACCTCTTTGGCTTCTTTGATTCCGGTGATGAGGTAACCTACATCCCCGGCTCCAATGGTTTTTTTGGGTTCTTGTTGCAAACGAAGAATTCCAATTTCGTCGGCAAAATAATTTTTTCCCGTGGCCATAAATTGAATTTTCTGGCCTTTATTGATTTCTCCGTTTAAGATTCTAAAATAGGTCTCAACGCCTCGGAAGGGATTGTATACTGAATCAAAAATCAAAGCTTGTAAAGGTGCTTTGGGATCGCCTTTAGGTGCGGGTACGCGGTCGACGATTGCTGTTAAAATATCCTCAATGCCGAGTCCTGTTTTGGCTGAGGCGGGAATGACTTCTTCCGCCCTGCAACCAATAAGGTCTACGATATCATCGGTTACTTCTTCGGGATTGGCAGAGGGCAAGTCCACTTTGTTGAGGACAGGAATAATTTCTAGGTCGTTTTCCAAAGCCAAATAGAGGTTGGAAATGGTTTGTGCTTGAATGCTTTGCGCGGCATCAACCACCAATAGGGCTCCTTCGCAGGCAGCGATGGAACGCGACACCTCATAGGAAAAATCTACGTGACCGGGAGTATCGATGAGATTAAAGACATACTCCTCCCCATCATGTGTATAATTCATTTGAATCGCATGGGATTTGATGGTAATCCCTCGTTCACGCTCCAAGTCCATGTTGTCAAGGAGTTGGTCTTGTTTTTCTCGCTCGGTGATGGCTCCTGTAAAATCGAGGAGTCGATCGGCCAGAGTACTTTTCCCGTGGTCGATGTGAGCGATAATGCAAAAATTTCGAATGTGTTTCATAGTTGAACTAAGCGCATTTGCACACAAAGATACACCAAGCGAACGTAGAGGAGCCCCTCACGAACAAAAAAAGTAGTTTTGTAAAAAATAAGTAAATGATCTACCTACGGATTGTATTTCAATTATTCTTAGCCGTAACCTTTTTATTTTCTGCTTATACGAAAGCAATTGCGCCTGGCTTTTTTGAGGTTTTATTAGAGCAACAAGGCATGGTGCCAAATCGCATGTTCGGAGCGTGGGCAACGCGTCTTATTATTCCCCTTGAAACGTGGTTAGGTATTTGCTTGATGTTGTCGTTTTATGTGGGTTTTGTTCTTCGATTTAGCTTTGCACTTCTTATTGTATTTTCAATACAGTTGATTTATCTAATGATTAATCGAGAGAGGGGTAATTGCGGATGTTTTGGGGAAATGATTCGCATGTCTCCTCTAGAGTCGTTAGGTAAAAACGTGATTCTGCCTGGGGTTAATGGGTTTTTACTTTATGATGAGGGTCAAAACATTAAAAAAACCATGGTTTACTTGGGGACTGTTTCCTTTGTTATTTGTTACTACCATTTTTGTGTTACCGACACAAACGGAATCCAGCGAAGTGGTGAAAAAATTTCCAACATTTGGTCAAGCTAGCGGTATTGATTTTTCACAAGGAGAATATTTGGTTGCCATGCTTAATCTTAGTTGTGAACATTGTCAAGAGGCTGCACAGGCTTTGGCTTAATTGTAAAGCAAGGGGGCAAAGCTTCCACAGGTAGTGGCTTTGTTTTTTGAGGAAGGTGACACTACGGTAACACAGTTTAAAACCATAACAAATTCTAACTTCCCATATGAAATGATTGATGTGAACACTTTTTTTGACGTGATAGGAAGTGCGCCCCCAAGAATTTATTGGATAGAAGACGGAGTTGTAAAGCAATTTTGGGACAAAACGATTGATGACAACTTTCTAGTTATATTTGCCCCGTAATGGTTCTAATTGGTAATATAACATTAACTGAATTCCCACTGCTCTTGGCTCCCATGGAGGATGTAAGTGATCCGCCCTTTCGCGCTTTGTGCAAGGAAAACGGAGCGGACGTAGTTTATACGGAGTTTATTTCTTCGGAAGGACTGATTCGTGATGCTGCCAAAAGTGTTCAGAAACTGGATATTTACGAGAAAGAACGCCCTGTTGGCATTCAAATTTTTGGAGCAAATTTGGATTCGATGCTGCAGTCAGTGGATATTGTAGAGAAATCAAAACCGGATATTATTGATATCAATTTTGGTTGTCCTGTCAAAAAAGTAGTATGTAAAGGAGCCGGTGCTGGAATTTTAAAAGACATTCCTTTGATGGTCAAGTTAAGCGCTGAAATGGTAAAGCGCAGTTCTTTGCCCATTACAGTGAAAACCCGTTTGGGGTGGGATCATGATTCTATTAAAATTGTAGAAGTAGCCGAACGCTTGCAAGATGTGGGCGTGGCAGCCATATCCATCCACGGGCGCACCCGAGCACAGATGTATAAGGGAGATGCGGATTGGAAACCTATTGCTGCGGTGAAAAACAACCCTCGAATGTATATTCCTGTTTTTGGCAATGGCGACGTCAATACGCCGGAGCGTGCCAAAGAAATGCGAGATGACTATGGCTTAGACGGTGCCATGATTGGCCGGGCGAGTATTGGGAATCCGTGGTTTTTCAATCAGGTCAAAACATTTTTGAAGACCGGAGTTCACGCGGCCCCTCCCACCATGGAAGAACGAGTGACAGCTGCCCGGCGTCATTTGCAAATGTCGTTGGATTGGAAAGGAGAAGTCTTAGGGGTTTTAGAAACCCGTCGTCACTACACCAATTATTTTAAAGGGATTCCCAATTTTAAAGAATACCGAACACGTATGGTAACAGCGAATGATTCGGTGGATGTCTTTGCTGCGTTTGATGCTGTTTTGGAGAAGTGGGGAGATTATCAATTTGCCTGACGGCTGACTTGCCAAACTTTTCGAGTCGCCCAAAATGAAGCGAAAGTCCCCAATACAAACACAGTTATCAAGACCAGCCCTGCATTGCTTGCTTCCCATAGCACTGGATAGGCAATAGCCGTTCCAGGAACATAAATAAAGGGAAAGAAATACTGTAAAAAAACGATACCTGAAGCTAGCAGTACTCCGACAATGCCTCCCCAGAAACTAATCAAACAGCCCAAAAGAAAAAATACTTGTCGAATTTGATGGGGTGTTAAGCCCATGGCTTGGTAGATGGAAAATTGGGGCCGTTTATCAACAATCATCATCAACAAGGCACCAACAACATTGAATAGCGCAATGATGAGAACCAAGGTAAAAATCGAATAGACGGCAAGGTTTTCGGTTTTCAGCATTTTATAAAAGGCCGCGTTGAGGTCATTTTGATCTAACAAACGGTAGTTTTTTTGAAGAGCAGGCGGAAGTTTTTGCCGCAAGGTTTCTTTGCTAAGGGAGGGGGCTCTGAATTCTAAAGCACTGAACTGGTCGGGAGAGTAACGCAGCAATTCTTGGGCAAAAGCAATGGGGGTATAGACATACTTTTTATCGAGATCATCGCTGATTCGATAGAGCCCTACAACAAAAACAGCTTGTGTTTTTAGGCGAGTCCGCTGTAGGAGTGCGTTGGGGTTGTCTTCGGGAACGGTGATGTTCAAAAAAGAATCGTAGTCAAAAACCCCGAGCCCCAAAGCAGAGGCAAGACCGTAGCCCAGGACGGTTTCGGCACGTCCCATAGTGCCCCATTCGCCCACAACTACCAGGCTGTCTACGGGGATTGTTTCGGGATAATTGGGAGGCACCCCCTTGAGATAGGCCACTTGATTTTTGGACTCGAAGGACAAAAACACTTTTTCCTCCAGAACGGGTGCCCAAGCGGTGACGGCTTTGAGTTGATCCAAAGCAGCGGCACTAAAGGAATCCAGAACGATTGTTTTGCCTTGTTGTGGGACTAGTTTGAAATCGGGATCCAAGCCGCTGGTAAAACTCACACCAAATTCTTTGAGACCACTGAAAGCACTCAAAACAATAAGCAAAGCGGCACTGGAAACCACGACGACCACTACAGCAATAGCGTTGATACGATTAATGACCGTTTGTTTGCTTTTTGTAAAAAAATACCGCCAAGCAATCCGAAAGGCAATCCACATGATTAGTCGGCTTTGGGCGGTTGGTTCGGCTCAATAGGGTTGTCAGGACGGGTCAGGTCTTTTTCTATTGCCTCGATATAGTCTAGAGAATCATCGAGGTAAAAAACCAATTCTGGAATGCGACGCAATTGATTTTTGAGAAGCTGGGAAAGGTCATGCTTTAATTGAAAGCTGTTTTGTTGCAAAGCATTGAGATAGAAGTCCGCTTTTTCGGAGGGAAAAACACTCAAATAGACTTTAGCGAGAGATAAATCCACAGTGACTCTTACCTTGGTCACGGATAAAATGAGATTGGAAATTCCTTCTTGGCGCACCGCAGATTGTAGCAGCTGCGCCACTTCTTTTTGAAGAAGGGTGCCAATTTTTTGTTGCCGAGGACTTTGTTCTTGCATGGAGTAAAAGTACGGAATCTCAGTGGATGGGACGTGTCGTTGTGGCTATTCCTGTAGCAGTAGCTTTTGGGTGAGGTTTTTTTTCACACCAGACCATTCGTTTTCGGTAATAGAAAAAACAACACTATCTCGGTAACTACCATCGGAGTTGAGACGATGGTTTCGGAGCAGTCCGTCTTGATGGGCTCCGAGGCGAGCGATCGCATTTCTAGAGGCAATGTTATGCCAATCGGTCATAAACTGTACAGCAATACAATGCTTTATTTCAAAGGCATATTGCAAAAGCAAGTATTTGCATTCGGTATTGACCCGGGTTCTTTGGTGGCTTTTGGCATACCAAGTGTACCCAATCTCTAATCGGCGGTGTTCGGGTTGGAGATTGTAATATCGAGTACTGCCAATGATTTGTTTGGTTTTTTTGTGAAAGACCACAAAGGGATAGGCTTGGCCATTTTCTTTTTCGGCAAGAGCCTTGTCAAGATAGTTATTAATGGTAGCAGAAGAAGGAACGGAAGTGTACCAAAGCTCCCAAAGGATGCCGTCCTTGGCGGCGGTCAAAAGGGCGTCTTGATGGGATGCGTCAAGAGGTAGGAGCGCGATGGTGTCGCTTTCCAAAATCGAGATGTCTATCCAAGGATTCATTGCGGATTTAAAAGAATAAAGCTACAAGGAAAATCAGGAATCTTTGAGGACTTCCCATTTAAAGTCTGAAGTCAGACGGAAACTACCGACATGGGTTTTGCGCCACTGATTGGGGGGAATGATGGAAAGGAAATCGCCAGATTCACCTTCATAGAGATGGTAGGTTTCCCCAACAATAGGTTCAAACTTGTAGGTTGCGGCATATACGCGCTGGGTGTTCCCCGCTTGGGTGACAAAATCTTTGATACGCTGCTGGAGTTCTTCCAATTCAGCACTGAGGATTTTAGAGGCTTTTTCAACGCCTTTGCGTTTGAACGCATCCACATTGGGCACCTCGATCAGTGGACCGCTGACGGAACTAGCATAGGGTAATAACTTGGCTACATAGGAATCGGAAGCTTCATCCCAAACAACGGAATCCGGTTTTTTCTTCAAAACAATTTTTTTCAAAGATACAATCAAATAAATAGTATTGAAAGATAAGACCTAACCCAAGGGTCTTTTGCTTTAGTCTTGCATCCATTTGGATGAATGAGTCTAAGGACACACGTTCTTTTGAATAGATAATTTCAAAGGGCTCTCCTTTATTTTTTTTGCAATTGAATTACCAAAGACATATATGGCTCCAATGACAGACCAGTTATGGTTGCATTAAAGCCTCCATTTGAGTCAAAACTCAAAGTTCCTAAAGTATCGGAACTCGAAAGGTTGATTAAATTATATTCCCCACTGGGAAGGTCACTCGAAAGCGTGTTAATATTTAAATCCGATTGGTTTTGTGCGGATAAGTTATGAAGGACTAAAACGATTTGGTCTTTCAAAAGATCGATACGTAAAAAGGCAAAAATTGAATTTAAATTGGATCCCAGCCCTTTAAAGCGCCCGGCTCTAAAAGCGGTATTTTGTTTTCGGATTTGAATCCAGTTGCGATAATGATTCCAAAGGGAATTATCCTCTTCTTGCATCGTGGCAACATTAAATTCAGGCGAATTCACATTGCGAGAAATCCAAGGAGTACCAGTGGTAAAACCCGCATTTGCAGAAGTATTCCATTGCATTGGGAGACGAATATTTTCGTCTGGTTTTTGTCCTTTCATCGCAATTTCTTCTCCATAATAAAGGTAGGGTACGCCAGGAAGCGACAGTAGGATACTTGCTGCTAATTTGGCGCGTGGAATAGAGCTTCCCAAGCGATTAAAGACTCTATTTTGATCATGATTTGTTAAAAAAGTACCGTATTGAGAATAAGCATAATTAGAGGTAATCTGATTTACTTTTTGCTTTAAGCTCGCTGCAGATTGAGCATTGATGGAGTTGATAATGTTTTCTGCTAAATCAAATTCAAAGCAATAGTCTAATCGATTATCGGTGTAAGGCAAGATATTTTGAGTGGTGGTCCAAACCTCTCCCACGGTCATTAATGAAGGACTGATACTTTTTTGAAAAGCGTAAAAATCACGCCACCAATTTAGAGTAGACGTCGTGTTTTCTTGGTTACTACCTTCTTCTACCCAATGTTTAACAGCATCAATCCTAAATCCATCGACTCCCACCTCATCGGCCCAAAAACGAGAGATGTCTTTAATTTCATTGGTTACCTCAATATTTCGGAAATTTAGGTCAGGCATTCCCCCCCAAAAAAGACCATAATAATAGGCGTTGTTTCTTTCGTGCCATACGTTTTGTCCCCAAGGACCATTATAATTGGGCGGGCTGTCTTGCCATTGATACCAGTCACGCTTATTCTCCTGGCTAGAAGCAGAAGCGGTAAACCACGGATGTTGATCGGAAGTGTGATTCCCAACAAAATCAATGATTACTTTGATACCTCTATTATGAGCTTCCGTCAACAGTCGCTTAAAATCGTCAAGGGTACCATAGTCAGAATTGATGTTTCGATAGTTTGTAACATCATAGCCGTGATAGCTTTCTGACGGGAAGATTGGCATCAACCAAAGCCCCGTGACTCCGAGGTCTGAAGAGGTTGCGGGATTCCCATCATTGAGATAATCGAGCTTGTCAATAATCCCCTGAATGTCACCGATGCCATCCCCGTTAGAATCACGAAAGCTACGCACGAAAATTTCATAAAAAACCACATCGTTCCACCAAGGGTTGTCTGGAATGCTTTCTGGCACAACCAGGGCTGCAATGGGCGACTCAGGAGTTTGAGTTTCAATATTCGTCAAGACCTCATCTTCGATTGGAGTAGCTTCTTTACTACAACCCAATCCGATTAAGACGAAAAAAAAAGCGATCGAATATTTATTCATTTCATTGGTTCAAAAAATGATATTCCCAAGGAGCTAATTTGATAGAATCTTTGAGGATAAACTTTGTATCGTCCATCAAAGAAATAAAAGAGCCTGTTATTGGAGTTTCAATTGCTTGTTCTTTCTCCGAAAGGTTGGCAATAAAATACAGTGACTTTTCATTCTTAGTGCGCTTCAATACTACCACATTAGTGTTAGAAGAATTTATGATTGAAAAACGAACATCCTTTGCCAAATGGAGTTGTGGATGTTTCTTTTTTAAAGCAGCTAGTTGGGAGTAAAAATCAACAAAATCCGTTTGATCTTTCTCAATAAAATCTTTTTCAAAAAAAGCCAAACGTTTATTTAACCCATACTCTTGACCATTATAAATCAAAGGCATTCCTGGGAGGAAATAGGTCAAAGCAGCAAAGGTTTTTACACTTTCTCCAAGGCGTTCAAATACGGTTCCTCCCCACGAATTTTCATCATGGTTTGAGGTGAAATTCATCAGAATATGGTTGGAGGCGTAGTCTTCGGTATTGGTTCGAATGTTGTCCAAAATAGCCTTGGCTGTCTTGTGTTTTTGAGCAATTTCGTTCATAATATGATGTCCTCTCCAGCTATAACTCATATCAAAAAGTTCAACAAGCTCAAAGCCTCCGGGATGGTATCCGTCGGATTCGGCAATGGTGAATAAAGGCTTGATTTTTGTTAGCCGTTCCATGGTTTTTTTCCAAAAATTAACGGGGCAACCATGTGCCGCATCAAATCGAAACCCATCGATATTATGCTCACGAACCCAATATTCCATGGCAGAGATCATCTGGTCTTGCATTTCCAAATTGTCAAAATTAAGGTCGGCTACATCTGTCCATCCCCACGGCTCACCTGTCTCAGGATTGATAGGATCGGTTATTTCACCCATGTCGTTTTTGGTATAAAAATCTGGGTTCGCCGTAATCCATGGGTGATCCCAACCGGTGTGGTTTGCCACCCAGTCAATGATTAAGAGCAGATCATTGTCATGAGCAGTTTGGACCAAGCGATCAAAACTTTCGGCGTCACCAAATTCTGGATTGATTCCTTTGTAGTCCGAAACGGAATAATAACTTCCTAATTCGCCTTTTCGTTTTTCTTTGGAAATGGGATGAATGGGCATCAACCAAAGGACTTTAACGCCAAGCGCTTTTAGTTTTGGAATGTCTTTGCGGAATCCGTCAAATGTTCCTTCTTTTGAATATTGGCGAATGTTGACTTCATAGACAACACCATTGCTAATTTGTTCTACAGAAAAGGGATTTTTAATTTTTGAGGCTTGGGGAGTTTCCTTGCAAGCATTTATTAAAACGAAAATGAAAACAAATAATATATTTCTCATAGCAGTTAGTATTCAATAATATTTATTTTTTGATTTGAAAGTTGATGAGGTTCATCGTTTAAGATGATTTTGACTTTTTCACCTTCGATCAGTTGGATGTTCGTTTTTTCATGAGTCACTTCAACGAAGATTAAACAATCTCTATAATTGAGGTGAAATGAATAAGAAGTCCATTGATCAGAGATTTTAGGAGCGAGGTTTAATAGTCCATTCTTTATTTTTACCCCTGCAAAGCCTTCGATTAAGCTCATCCAAGTACCGGCCATAGAGGTGACATGCAAGCCTTCGTGAACTTCTTTATTGTAATCATTTAAATCCAAACGAGCGGTCTGTAAAAAGTAAGAGTGAGCTTGGTCAAGACAGCCTAGACGCACGGATTCAATGCAATGAATACAGGCAGAGAGTGAAGACTCGTGCACCGTGTAGGTCTCATAAAAAGCATAATGCTTTTTAAGATCATCAAGAGAAAAATCGTCTTCAAAAAAATAGAAGCCTTGTAAAACATCTGCTTGTTTGATATAGGGGGAGCGCAAAATACGATCCCAGGACCAGTGTTGGTTAATGGGCCGTTGGTCTTTAGGGATATGTACCGCAGGGATTAATTCTTTGTTTAAAAAGCCATCGTGTTGAATATAAATGTCCAACTCTTTCGAGTACGGCAGGTACATGTCCTCAATGATTTTATTCCATTGCTGTATTTCCTGAGGTTTAAAGTTGGTTATTTGGCAAATACGCTGATGGTTTTCAGGATCATTCAATGCTAGGGACTCTATAGCTTGCTTGGTGTATTTCAAGCACCAGCGAGCACTGTAGTTGGTATACCAGTTGTTATCTACATTGTTTTCGTACTCGTTGGGCCCTGTAACTCCCAAAATAACATACTTATTGAGTGCTGAAGAAAAGCTTACTCGTTGGGCCCAAAAACGACTGATTCCAATCAGTACCTCTAAGCCCATTTCAGCCATATGAGATTGATCGTCTGTAAAATCAATGTATTTTTTGATGGCTAAAGCGATGGCAGAATTTCGATGAATTTCTTCAAATGTAATTTCCCATTCGTTATGACATTCTTCGCCATTTGCAGTAACCATAGGATACAGAGCGGCTCCTGCGCTAAAGCCAAGCTTTTCAGCATTTTCGATGGCTTTATCTAATTGTTGATAGCGATATCGCAACAAGTTTTTGGGAACACTTTTATCCTTTGTGCCCATATAAAAGGGTAGGCAGTAGGCTTCGGTATCCCAATAGGTAACGCCCCCATATTTTTCTCCAGTAAACCCTTTGGGTCCAACGTTAAGTCGAGCATCTTTGCCGGTGTAGGTTTGATTTAGATGAAAAATATTAAAACGAATGGCTTGCTGTGCGCTTATATCTCCTTCAATCTTAACATCTGAATGACGCCAAATCAATTCCCATTCTGTTTCCTGCTTTTTCAAGAGCGTATCAAAGCCTTTTTCTTCCGCTTTGCGAATAGCGTCTTGTGCTTTGGATTTTAAGTTTTCATCGGGAGTATCCATGGAATTAATGTAGCCTCCAAAAGTGGTTATAGACAAACAATCATTTGTCTTCATAGCTACTTCATGGCTTATTCCTGCCCACGATTGATTGATTGATTCTTTTCCTTCAAATTCAATCGTTTTTCCGTTTAAGGTAAGTTGAGAACTATTAAAAGCACAGATATGAAAACCTGTTTTTAAGACTTCTGATTCATGAAAAATTTGTCGGCCTTCAATAGAAGACGAAATAGCTTGAGTAAAAGGTTCGTTCCAATTGGAGTCTCTATTCGAAGTATTAAGTTTCAAATGAGGGGCAACCTTTAGGTTAGCAGCGTGATTTAATAAGGTAATCGAGTAACGAACGGCTCCCAATTGCTCCATCTCCATCGATATAAAACGCTTGGAATCAATTTGGAGTTGAATACCATTTTGTAATTCAAGGATGGCGATTCTTTGATACCAGCCTTCTTTCATGTTAAGCTCACGCGAAAACTGCAGAACTTCTTTGCACTGACTTAAATTAAGGTTTTCACCATTGACTTCTATCTGCAATGCATTCCAAACGGGACAATTCACCGTTTTAGCAAAATAGTTAGGATAGCCTTTTTTCCACCAACCCACTTTGGTTCTATCGGGGTAATAAATACCTGAAATATAATTTCCATAGAGATGTTCTCCTGAATAATCTTCTTCAAAGTTGGCGCGTTGCCCGAATTTACCATTTCCAGTACTGAAAATACTTTCTGAGGCCATGATACGTTTAGGGTCAAATCCCTCCTCAATTATAGACCACTCGTTTTCTTTTATGTAGTCAATCATAATTTAAAATCATTTAAAGAGATTTCTTTAAAATTTTCACAAACTCTTGTCGCCATAGATAAATTCTTTACATCCCCAATGCCTA
>QXYU01000029.1:1195-11278 GCA_009886755.1 Flavobacteriaceae bacterium | reverse complement strand
TTTTAGTGCGCAACTCACACCCAAACATCATGATTGGCTGCTTGAATTCCCGAATGGGAGTCTTCAAAAACCACACAATCTTTAGGGGGAGTTGCCGATAAACTAGCGGCCAACTCAAAGCCTTCAGGGTGCGGCTTGGATTGGGTGACATCGTTTCCATCTACCAACACATCAAAGAAGTTGATTATGTTGAGTTTTGTTAGAATGAATTTTGCGTTTTTACTTGAGGAGTACAAAGCTATTGTATGCCCATTTTCTTTGGCATCAAGAATAAAGGAATGAACTCCTTCCATAATATCTTTTCCAGAAAGTGAAGAAAGCGAAGCGATGTAGCGTTCGTTTTTTTCTTGTAGCAAACGGTCAAAGGTTTCGGAAGGAACTTTTTTCCCAGCCCATGCAATGATTTTTTTCAAGGAATCGACACGATTTACCCCTTTTAAGGCCTCATTATTTTCTGGAGTTATGGCGTATTCTAGGAAAGAAGCGGTTTGTTTCCAAGCCTCAAAATGGTGTGCTTCTGTTTTGGTAATCACGCCATCTAGATCAAAGACAAAGGTGGGACGTTTAGGTGATTTCATCCGTTGAGGTTTTGTTCATTAATAAAAAGATTTAATCCTCCGGCAAGAATAAGTGACAGCCCCGCAATGATCATGGCATTAATCGAGGCATCTCCTAGAAGGGAGGACAAGAAATTAATACCACCGATTGCTGCGGCGATTTGGGGAAAAACAATAAACATATTGAATAACCCCATTGCCACTCCCATATTCTTTTCGTCCACAACACCAGACAGCATGGCATAGGGCATCGATAAGATACTCCCCCAAGCAAATCCAATTAAAGAGAAGGAAGCGGTTAAATAGAGGGGATCCTTAATGCCATACATTAAAAGAAATCCAACTCCTCCAAGAATCAAAGAGGCCATATGGATATATTTTCGGTTAATTTTCCGTTTGGCGGTATAAAGGGTCAAAAACAAAGCAAACAGCATGGACGAGACACCATAAATTCCCATATAAGATCCTGTGCTGTTGGATGCTGTTTGGAATTTTGCATTGGCAAGGGCAAATGATTCCGCTTCCGCAGGGATTGTTAAATTATAATCTGACTCGAGCGGAAAAGGAGCATTAAATATATGCTCGGTAATGGCAGGGTTTGCCATACTCCACATGGTAAAAAAAGCAAACCAGCTAAAAAACTGAATAAGGCCTAGTTTTTTCATTGTTATGGGCATGGATATAAACTGAGCCCAAAAATCCTTCAAACCTTCTTTAAAACCTTTATTTTTTTTGGCATTAAAATCATGAAGGTCTTCAGGAGGGTATTCGCTAGTGGTTAAAACGGTATAAAGGATTGTTAAGAAAAAAACCAAAGCGCCAATGGCAAAAGCCACTTTAATAGACATCGGTATTTCCCCAGGAAGGGCTTCATTACTGACTCCAAGACGAGTCATAAACCATGGAAGGGCACTAGCAATCCAGGTACCTATGCCAATGATCAGGGTTTGCATCACAAAACCATAGGTGCGTTGTTCCTCAACCAATTTATCGGCCACTAGAGCTCTAAAGGGTTCCATGCTTATGTTAATGGAAGCATCCAAAATCCACAATAAGCCTACAGCAATCCATAGCGTGGAAGAGAAGGGGACAAAGAACAAGGACAATGAACTGAGAATTGCACCAATCAAAAAATAGGGTCTTCGACGGCCCAGGACAGGATGCCAAGTATTGTCACTCAAATATCCAATAATGGGTTGAACGATCAAGCCAGTAAGGGGGGCAGCGATCCAGAGCAAAGGAATTTCGGATTTGTCTGCTCCAAGTGTTTGGAAAATCCGAGACATAAATCCACCCTGAAGAGCAAACCCGAACTGTATTCCCAGAAATCCAAAACTCATGTTCCAGATCTGCCAGAAGCCCAGATGTGTTTTTTTCATTTTCAGTAAAATGCAGAAAGGATATACCTTTCAAATTATAAATTAAGGCTTGAGAAGTGGATTTATAATTTGAATTCAAATATAGACGTTTTTTGATAAATGCTTTTTTTTAAGAAGATTCTCGCTCTACAATCGAACAATTAATAACTTTTGTAATGTGCTCTTCCAGTGGCGAAGCCTCGGTTAACTTATCGATCAATAACTTGGCAGAGACCTCTCCAATTTCTTCTGCATGTTGACTAACCGTTGTAAGAGAAGGAGAAGAATAACGAGAAATAACCCCATCGGTAAAACAAATGATAGCGACCTCTTCCGGGACATTTATGTTTCGTTTGCGAAGGACTTTTAGTGCCGATGCGGCATATATTTCATTGACAGCGAAGATTCCATCGATGGCGACTTTTTGATTTAATAAATTATTGATTTGCTTTTCTAAATAAGACATCTCTTTCTCTGAACTCGCCTCATCAATCGATTTAATAATTAATCTGTTGTCAGGTATGATTTGATGCTTTTTGAGGGCTTCTATATACCCTTGGGTTCTCAAATTCCCAACACTGATATAGTCTTGAGTTGTAAGCAACAGAATATTTTTTTTCCCCTTTTCAATCAAAAAGCTTGTGGCAGCTTCCGCTCCGCCTTTGTCATCAACAATGACTTTATCACACTTTAAATTGTTGAATACTCGGTCAAAAAGGACTACAGGGACCCCTAAATCAATGGTTTCCTGGATATGATGAAAGTCTTGCTTTTTGAAGGTCTCCTTAGCAATTGAAATGATAAATCCATCAATATGGCCATTGGCTAATGTTTCCATATTCAATACTTCTTTTTCAAAGGATTCATTAGACACAGCAATAATCACATTATAACCATTCTTGTTGGCAAACTTTTCAATTCCATTAATCACATTAGAAAAGAAATAATGAACAATTTCTGGAATGATCAATCCTATGGTTTTGGTTTTTCTGTTTTTTAGACTTAGGGCAATATTGTTGGGACGGTAATTGTGAGCCTTGGCAAAGGCGATAATTTTTTGACGGGTTTCTTCTCCGATTTCAGGACTGTTTTTCAGCGATTTTGAAACGGTTGAAATGGAAACATTCAATTCGTTAGCGATTCCTTTAAGCGTAATTCGTTTTTTCATTTTAAGAAAAAAAGGGAGTTATTTTTAGAATAGTTAAAAATAAGGCATTATAAACTGATAATTCTTCAAAAAAAAAAGTTATTAACACTACAACGTTATAGTTGGACTACTATCACGTTGTAGTTAAAATCTTTAAAAAAAGGGCTTGTTGTACCATATAATTTCTTCTAGTTTAGATGATTGAGAAGTGGATTTTTTATCAATAAAAACCAAATTATGCTAACTATATTTAAAGTAAAGTTATTCTTTGCTGCGCTTTTTATTTCCACAGGGATTTATGCGCAACAAATGGTTTCTGGATCTATCACTGATGAAGAAGGCACTCCATTGTCTGGTGCTACGGTGATCATTCAAGGAACTGACCAAGGAGTGACCACTGATTTTGATGGGAATTATTCCATTAGTATTGATCGTGGGCAAACACTCGAAGCCAGCTTTATTGGTTATAAAACAGCCACCTCAGTGGTTGGAGAACAAAACCAGATCAACCTAAGTCTTTCATCTGATAATGAACTGGACGAAGTGGTCATCATTGGTTATGGTGCGATTCGGAAAAAGGATTTAACCGGTACACTTGATGTGGTCGGTTCTGAAGACTTTACCAAAGGATCCGTTGTTTCTGCACAACAACTGATTCAAGGGAAAGTTGCAGGAGTATCTATTGTTTCCAATAGTGGTGCTCCAGGGGACGGAGCCAATGTCTTAATTCGTGGGATCGGATCCTTAAATCTAAATTCTAATCCTCTCTTTGTCGTGGATGGGATTCCGTTGGATTCTGGCGGAGTTGGTGGATCACGAAATACACTGAATGTAATCAACCCCAATGACATTGCCAACATGAGCGTACTTAAAGACGCATCAGCCACGGCAATTTATGGGTCTCGAGCTGCTAACGGAGTGATTTTAATTACGACAAAAAAAGGAAAAATGGGCGATGTTTCTTACGAGTTTAGTTCTCGCGCAACCTCTTTTAGTTCTATTAGCAGAATTGATGTCCTGAACGCATCCGAATTTACCCAAGCGGTGCAGGCAACGCAAGACGCAGATATCATTGCACGACTGGGAACATCTGATACGGATTGGCAGAAAGAGATTTACGATCAAGCCATTGGAATTAATAGTACGTTTTCCGCTTCGGGAGCCCTTAAAGGAATTCCTTTTCGCGCGTCTCTAGGCCATACAGACCAAGAGGGAATTCTGATGGGGGACAAATTTAATAGAACAACGGCTTCATTAAATATTTCTCCTCAATTTCTTGATGGGGATCTTCGTGTGAATTTCAACACACGATATGTATATACAGAAAATGATTTTGCCAATCGGGGAGCGATTGGATCTGCAGCATATTTTGATCCAACCAAACCTGTTTTTGATGCTAATTCTCCTTTTGCTAACTATTACACTTGGCTTGATGCTGACGGAACAAAGTTGGCTTTATCACCCACGAACCCACTTGCTTTATTGAATTTAACAGAAGACACATCGGAAGTGAATCGTATTATCTCTAATGTTAAAATAGATTATGACCTTCCGGTGGAAGGCTTAACAGCAACGATCAATGCAGGGATTGATAATTCTACGAGAAAAGGGATTAATACACAAGACGCCAACCTCCCTACGGATGCGGATGGTTTTAATGGTTCGAATAATGAATACAACAATACCTCAACCAACTTACTCGTTGATGCGTATGTAAATTATAGTAAAACATTAGACGCTTCTAATTTTTCAATTACTGCTGGACATTCCTATCAAAGTTTTGAATATGACAATTCTTCCAGTCAAGCAATTGAATATTTAAATGGTGATGGATCGGTAAACTCCGATACTTCGATTACTCAAAACTTTGTTGACAAATCGAAAAATGTCTTATTATCCTATTTTGGGAGGATTAATTATTCAGTTTCTGAAAAGTATTTGATAACAGCAACCTTACGGACAGATGCTTCTTCAAAACTTCCTTCCAATGATCGCTGGGGAACTTTTTTCTCTACCGCTTTAGCTTGGAATATTCATAAAGAAAGCCCTGTAATTGAAACGGTTTTTAATGAACTAAAGCTTCGAGTAGGTTTTGGAGAAGTGGGGAACGTTAATGGACTGGGAGATTATAATTTCTTAACGCGTTATACTCGAAGTGATATTCAATCTCAATATGGTTTTGGAACGAATTTTTACACCACCTTCCGTCCTGCTCCGATCAATAAGGATTTACGATGGGAAGTCGGTCAAACGTACAATGCAGGCTTGGATTTCAGTTTTGCTCAGTTGGGTCTAAGCGGTTCGGTAAATGCATATATCAAAAACACGAATGATTTGATTGCAACCTCTATTGTTGACCCATTCACAAATTTTGGAACGACCATTAATGCCAATATTGGGGATATGGAAAACAAAGGGGTAGAACTTGAATTGAACTATACCATTGTTGATACCGCAGATTTTTCATTTGATGTGAACTATAACGTTGCGATTAATGATAACACGATTACGCGCTTAGAAAACGAACAAAATGTAGGAGATCTTGGATTTGGTAATTCGCTTCAACGCCATCAAGAAGGGAAAGCCCCCTATGCGTATTATGTGTATAAGCAAATTTATGGAGAAGATGGACGTCCTATAGAGGGTGCTTACGCAGATCTTAATGGCGATGGTCAGATAAATAACGATGACCGCTACTTTTATAAAGACCCTTATGCAGATATTTTGATGGGACTCACCACATCTATGCGTTACAAGCAATTCGATTTAACGATTGTTTCTCGAGCGAGCTTTGGTAACTATAGCTACAATAGTATGTCGGCCTCTTCCAATCAGTCTCAAATTACAAATTTGAATAGATTATCTAATGTTCACAGTGACTACCTTGACACTGGTTTTTTATTCTTTTCGGATAAGAACGCCGTTAGCGATCACTATATTCAAAATGCATCATTCTTTAGAATCGATAATATTACTCTAGGATACACTATTGAAAATGTAGTGAGAGAGAACCCATTACGTTTATATGTAACGGGGGATAACCTTTTTGTAGAAACAGAATACAATGGGATTGACCCTGAGATTACAGGAGGAATTGATAATAACTTTTACCCTAGATCACGGGCATTGGCATTGGGTCTAGACATCAAATTTTAATTCACAACTATGAAAAAAATAATTTATTTATTTGGAATTATAGCCTTGACCTTTTCTTGTCATAATGATTTGGATCAAAACCCAATTGATCCAGATTTATTTACAGAAGTTGACGTATACAAAACGGCTGATGACGCCCGAGGTGCACTCGCTAAAGTATATGCAGGTTTAGCCATTACTGGACAGCAAGGCCCTGCAGGGGACCCTGACATTGATCCAAGCTTAATTGACGAAGGATTCTCCCAATACACGCGAATTTTGTTCACCTTGAATGAAATCACGACAGACCATTCTGTAGTAGGTTGGGGAGATCCAGGTTTACCGAACATCCATGAGATGTCTTGGGACGTTAATAATCCATGGACCAAAGGAATGTATTTTCGTTTGGCTCAGGTCGTCTCATTTGCGAACTCATTCATTGAAAACGCAGCAGATTTAGCAAAATCAAATTCAGAAGTAGGATACTACATTGCTGAAGCACGATTGATTCGAGCATATGCTTATTTGCAATTAATGGATATGTACGCGAATGTCCCTTTGGTGACCAAAGTTACCACTGAGCTTCCTAAACAGAGCAGCAGAGCGGAATTATTTGCCTTTGTAGAATCTGAACTTTTGGACTTAGATAGTTCGTTGAAAGAGCCTAAATCAAATGAGTATGGTCGTGTTGATAAAGCGGCGGCTTGGTCACTCTTGTCGCGTCTTTATTTGAATGCCCGGGTATATATAGGTCAGGATAAATTCAATGAAACGATTGCTGAGTCAGAAAAGGTGATGAACTCCTCCTATTCTTTGAATACAAATGACGGAAATAGCAATGGAAGTGCATATGACGAATTGTTTCTCGCAGATAATGACATCAACGGAGCACAGAACGAGTTTATCTTTTTACTTCAGTTTGATGGTCTAAACAGCCAATCATGGGGAGGATCAACCTTTTTGGTACACGCTCCAATTGGCGGCACAATGGATGCGTCGCAATTCGGTGTGAATGGCGGCTGGGCAGGCTTACGCACCACTAAGGCGCTGGTTGATAAGTTTGGCTATGCGGTTACGGCTTCTAATGCCGATAACGAACCGACTTCTTGGGGAGATTCTCGCGCAATGTTTCACACAGATGGTCAAAACTATGAAATGGCTAAAATCCCAAAATTCACAGAAGGCTACGGTGTAACCAAATTTAGAAATGTCGATGTAAATGGAAATCCTGGCTCGGACTCTTCAGGAGACCATGTGGACATGGACATTCCCATCATTCGTTTAGCAGAAATTTATTTGAATTATGCTGAAGCTGTTGCACGAGGCAGCGGAGATTCAGCAACTGCTTTGACATTAATAAATGCGCTTCGAGCTCGTGCCGGTGCCCCCCTAGCAAGTGCTGCTGACTTTAATACACAATTCGTAATGGACGAAAGATCAAGAGAATTGTATTGGGAAGGATTGCGAAGAACCGATTTAATTCGAGATGGGAAATTTGTTTCTGCAAATTACCTCTGGCCATTTAAAGCAGGAGCTGCTCAAGGAACGGCATCGGAAGAGCATCGTAAAATATTCCCATTACCTGAAGACGTATTACTGGTTAACCCTAACCTTCAACAAAATCCAAATTATTAATTATGAAATCAATTTTAAACTTTAGTAAGACAGTAATCGCTGCAGCGCTACTTTTTCTAATTGCAGCATGTGAAAAAGAGGACTTTTTGGTATTCACTGCAACCACAGATGGAACATTAAGTTTTCAAAACGAAATACAGCCCGTTTATAAACTATCGAATGCAACATCTTCGAATATTGCAGAGCGATTAGTTTGGAACGCACCCGATTTTGAAGCGCCAACAACAGTGACGTATTTGGTAGAATTATCTACAGCTAAAAGCTTCGCAACTATTAATATGAATTCGGGAGACACTTCCAACAATCATTTTGGAATAAGTGTTGCGAATCTAATTGATCTTGCAGTTGAATTAGGTCTAGATGAAGACCCTTCGACGAGCAATGCCGATGGAGAACCCAATACGAAAGGGACCGTTTATGCCCGTGTAAAAGCATTTGCAGGGGGTACTTCTAGTGGTGCAAATCAAGCTGTTTTGACTTCAGAGGCTAAAACCTTTAATATTGAAATGCTTGAAGCTGCTGCATCTTGTGAAGAAGCTGTATTGAGTACATGGGGACTTGTTGGAAGTGCGGTCAATAACTGGGGTGGAGACAGCCGCGGCTTTGCAGCAGGCAACGACGTACCATTCCTATCCAATGGAACAGAAAGGCTTTATCGTTCTGCTTTATTCATGAATGATGGGGAATTCAAAATCCGTCAAGACAATGACTGGGGCGTAAACCTTGGTGACACTGGAGGAGATGGTGTTTTGGAAGCCAATGGCGACAATATTACTATTACAGCGGGGAACTATTATGTAGAGTTCAACGAAAACGAAATGACCATTACGGTTACTCCCGCGGACCCTGTATGGGGAATCGTAGGAAGCGCCACCCTTAATGGTTGGGGAGATGGACCCGATGTAAAAATGATTCCAGATCCTTGTAACGAAGGAGTTTACCTCGTTTATGGAGTCACTCTTGCTGATGGTGAGATGAAATTTAGAGCTGATGACGACTGGGGTGTAAACCTTGGTGATGATGGTGTGGATGGAACAACAGATGCCAATGGAGCCAACATTGCAGTATCTGCTGGAACATACAACATTACCCTCAATACTGTGGATAATACCTATAGCGTTGTAGCACAATAAACAGATGACTTTATCTCTTTTATGGTCTTATTCATAAAAGACAAGTTGGTTGAATTCTTGAGTCATTTCTTTTAGAGATGGCTCAAGTTTTTTAATTTAAAACAGACTACGTTTCTTATGCAAAAAAAGCTGCTGATTTTATTATTTATTGGGTTTTGTTTGTTCTCTCAAGCTCAAGAGCACTTCACGAATCCCATAATTAGAGGGGGCTATCCTGATCCTTCCATTGTTAGGGTTGATGATGACTTTTACCTCGTAAACTCATCCTTTGAATACTTCCCAGCCTTACCGATTCATCACAGTAAAGATTTGGTGAATTGGGAACTTATTGGATATGGATTGGATCGAAAGGAGCAAGTGAGTAAAGCGATACACCTCAGTGATGTTCAACAACAAGGAGGTATCCATGCACCCTCAATTCGTTATCATAAAGGAACTTTTTATATAGTAGTAACAAATGTATATTCCCCTAAAGACAAAAGCTTGGCGGCTGAAATGGTCAATTTTGTATTGACCGCTAAAGACCCCAGAGGGCCATGGTCCATGCCACATGTTATTGAAAATGCTCCAGGGATTGATCCGGATCTTTTTTTTGATGACGATGGCAAGGTTTATTTTGTCGGCACACATGACAAGGGTAAACCCAATGCCAATGGAATCGGCGAAATATGGGTTCAAGAATTAGACCTTATGAATTGGTCTTTGAAAGGGGAACGCAGTTCGATATGGACAGGAGCTTGTGGAGGATGCTGTGTAGAAGGCCCCCATATTTATAAAAAAGACGGAAGGTACTATCTTATGGTTGCCGAAGGAGGAACTTCCCGAAACCACTCAGTGATGATTGCGAACAGCAATACCCTTCGTGGCCCCTATCTTTCTCATCCTAAAAACCCCATTTTAACCTCAAGACATTTATCCAACAATAATTGGGTGCACAGCACAGGACATGCAGACCTTGTAGAATTAAAAGATGGTAGATGGTATATGGTTGCACTGGGGATCAGAAATGATCTAGAAGGCACAACCAATATGGGAAGAGAAACGCACCTAATCCCTGTGACTTGGGAAACGGCAGTTTCAGGATGGAAAGAAGGCAAGGATGGTATATGGAGACCCTT
>QXYU01000029.1:0-1185 GCA_009886755.1 Flavobacteriaceae bacterium | reverse complement strand
CCATAGAGTACTATTGGCCCGTATGTGCTCCACTTTCGGGAAAAGTTGAACGTTATGAAGAACTTCCATTTGAAAAAAAGCCTCAAAATTATTCAGACATATTTCATGATGACTTTAATTCAAATAAATTAGACACGGAATGGAATTTTAGGCGAGTACCGTTACCAGAAATGTTTTCTCTATCGGAAAGAGAAGGTCATTTACGTTTGCGATTAAGCCCTAAAAGCTTTAAGCTGCGTGATTCCTATCACGCACTCGGTTTTCGCCAAAAGGAAAGCGATTTTTTATATTCAGTAAACATGGATTTTTCACCCAAAAAAAATCAATCCGAAGCAGGAATAAGCCTTTTTCAGCAAGACAATAATTATCTAAATTATACAGTTAAAAAAGTCGATGGAACCCCACATTTAGTTCTCTATTACAAAGAAAAAGATCAAGCCCCAGCGGTTTTTAAAAAACGGGAGTTATTGAATTATACAGGGAACATTATTTTGTTTGTAGAATCGACTAAAGACAACTACTACTATCGATATTCTTTGGATAATGGAAAGACAATTACACCGTTTGAAACAACCGAAGCGAATCTTATTTTATGCAAAGGCTATATCGGAACCCATTTAGGGCTCTATGCTTCAAGCAATGGACTAAAGACTACAGAATTTTCTGATTTTGACTGGATTAAATACCAAGGGTTTTCACGCAAATAAAAAAATGAGAATGAACAAAAAGCTATGTTTTTATCCCTTCATGTTATTACTATTCTTGACGGTAAGCTGTATGAATTCAAACAAACAATCCGTTTTACTGCAAGACCCTGCCGCTATTGATGCAGTGGTGGAAGCGTATGTAAACAATGGGAGTTTTCCTTTAATCTATATGCGTATTGAAAGCGCTGATGGGGATGTTGCTTACGAACATCAAGCGGTGAATGACTCCTTGCTTCCCAACACTACTATTGATGGTGATAGTTGGTTTCGAATTTGGTCGATGAGTAAAATTGTTACGATATGCTTGTTATTGGATTTGGTTGAAGATGGATTATTGAAGTTAGAGGACCCTGTGGTAAAATATATCCCTGAGTTTAAAGACATGAAAATTGCTGTGAATGCTGAAGGGATTCCCCTTGCCAATTACGCCAATGACTACTTTAAAAATGCGGGGGGATTCTCAGAAGCATATGAGAAC
>QXYU01000028.1 GCA_009886755.1 Flavobacteriaceae bacterium | reverse complement strand
TCGTGCAGTTTGTTAGGGATTAATGCTCCCGATAGGATGTAAAAAAAAATCGCTCTGAAGAGCGATTTTTTGTTTTTCTTTTTCTTGCAAATTTTTCCCATCAATGGAAATTAGGCTTTAGAGGCAACCGCTAGGTTATAAACTACTAAACCAAATCCAATCTTATTGATGGCGTCACCAACGTTGTAGATCACATCCATTGGAAGACCTCCGAAGATACCTGAGTACCATCCTTCAGTTCCGGCCATATATCCAATTGGATAAATTGCCCATCCGATAAATACGAACTTAACAAGTGTTTGGTGTGCACTTTGCACAGCACCGCCTGCAGAAGCTGCTAACTTAGCCGCTCCACCAGCCCATACTTCATACAAAATGTAGAAATAAGCTGCTCCTGAAAGAGCTCCCCATGCTGCTGGACCTGCGCCAGTAGTATAAACAGCTTCTCCAAAATATCCAGTAACTAGCATAACGACAGAAGCGAAAATCAATTTCCACATCAATCCTTTTGTAGCACCGGCAGCTTTTAAGATTAAATAAAACTCAACACACATCAATGGTACGGTAAGCACCCAATCCACATAGCGGAAGAATGTTGGAGACTCGGCGTTTGTTGCCCAATAATCTCTCATGTACCAGTAGTGTACCGCAGCGATGAAAGTAATCAATCCTGAAACCAAAATAGAAGTTCTCCATTTTGAGTCAAAAGAGTTCATCGATAAAAAGAAGAATGCAGATGCAGCCATCATGGCCATACATCCTACGAAGAAGGTAAAACCTACATAATCGTCAGTAGCCATTGCTGGTGCTACTGCCATTAAACTAAGTAATTTTTCCATAATAAAATCAATTATTTGTTTTTGTTTAGGTAAATTTAGAAAAATTTAAACTTACTGACTATATTTTATATAAAAAAAGTAAACAAAAATTATAAATATCTCATAATCAGTGCCGAAACATTACAGAATCGAAATTATAGCCAGTTTAGTTCTTTTATTCCTAGGATTTTTACTCCCTGTACTACTTCAGAACCTTCTGGGAGGGCTTCTTATTATAAGTTTGGGAATTTTGCATGGTGCTAATGATATTCGGATCCTCTCTCAACCGAACAAGGAGACCAATGTTTTGCAGCTAGTATTGTTTTATTTGGCAGTTGTATTAGGTGGAGCAATGGCTTTTTTCTTTTTTCCTACCATTGCCCTGCTGACCTTTATTCTTCTTAGTGCCTATCACTTTGGAGAGCAACATTGGGAATTTCGACTTCCCAATACCCTTTCATCGGCGCCTTTTTATTTTGTTTACGGGAGTCTTATCTTCTCGTTGATTTTTTATTTTCACATTGAAACAGTCACAGAAGTGGTGCAAACCATTACTTTTTATAAGCTCCCATTCATTTTGTTTGAAAGGTTAGTATTGGGTAGTGCAATTCTTTTTATTGGAATGGCTTTGTTCTCAGCTGTCGGTCGTAAGCATCTACTTTTCGAATTCCTTCTTTTGCTTCTGATGTGTCTGGTGATTGCCAATAGCAGTCTAATTATGGCTTTCGCTTTTTACTTTGTGATTTGGCATAGTTTTCCATCTCTGAAAAGCCAATTTGGATTTCTCTATGCCAATACTAACAGAATGCAGCAGTTCCGTAGCTATGTCAAAGAATCTTTTTTCTATTGGGTTGCGGCTTTGTTGGGTTTATTAGCGACTTACTTATGGGTTGACTTTTCAGCGCACTATTTTCTTCCTTTATTTTTTACATTCCTTGCGGCGATTACCTTTCCTCATGTGTTGGTGATGCATTGGATGTTTCGTCACAAAAAAAGGGATGGGATTTCGTAAAGAAAAATCGGAAACTGTACCTTTGTAAGATATACCTATTGTTATGTTCGAATCTCTTTCTGGCAAACTCGATAAAGCCTTTCAGGTCCTCAAGGGACACGGTAAGATTACCGAAATTAATGTTGCGGAAACCCTAAAAGAAGTCAGGAGGGCTCTTTTGGATGCGGATGTCAATTTTAAAATCGCCAAAGAATTCACCAATAGTGTAAAGGAAAAAGCACTGGGGCAAAAGGTATTGGCCAGTCTTCAGCCAGGCCAATTATTGGTGAAAATTGTACAAGACGAACTGACCCTACTGATGGGTAGTGAACAGTCTGATTTGCAATTGGACGCCAAGCCATCGGTTGTTTTGATGTCGGGACTTCAAGGATCTGGGAAAACTACTTTTACTGGGAAGTTGGCCTTGCATTTGAAAACCAAAAAAGCTAAGAAACCACTTCTTGTGGCCTGTGATGTCTATCGTCCAGCGGCCATTGATCAGCTTGAGATTGTTGCTGAGCAAGTTGGTGTTCCCGTATTCGCTAATCGAGAAGAAAAAGACCCCGTAAAGATTGCCTTGGCAGGATTGGCAGAAGCTAAAGCACAAAACTGCGATGTTGTGTTGGTAGATACCGCCGGTCGTTTGGCTGTAGATGAAACGCTTATGGCCGAAATTGAAGCAATTCACAAAGCCATGACACCTCAGGAAACCCTCTTTGTTGTGGATGCAATGACAGGGCAAGATGCAGTTAATACTGCCAAAGCATTCAACGATCGTTTGGATTTTGATGGTGTGGTGTTAACCAAGTTGGATGGAGATACTCGCGGTGGAGCCGCCCTTTCCATTCGGGAAGTGGTTCAAAAACCAATCAAGTTTATCGGTACTGGTGAAAAGATGGAAGCACTTGATGTTTTCTATCCGAATCGAATGGCGGATCGCATACTGGGAATGGGGGATGTGGTCTCCTTAGCGGAACGGGCTCAAGAACAGTTTGACGAAGAAAAAGCGCGTCAGCTCAATAAAAAAATTGCCAAAAATCAATTTGGTTTTGATGACTTCCTAGTTCAGATACAGCAGATCAAGAAAATGGGGAATATGAAAGACCTTATGGGAATGATTCCCGGAATGGGCAAAATGATGAAGGACGTTGATATTGATGACGATGCCTTCAAATATGTGGAAGCCATCATAGGCTCTATGACACCTAAAGAGCGATCCAACCCGAAGCTGATGAATCATTCGCGTAAAATGCGCATCGCCAAAGGCTCTGGAACCGACATGCAGCAGGTCAATCAATTGCTCAAACAATTTTCTAAAATGAGTAAGATGATGAGGATGATGCAAGGCGGTAAAGGACGACAGATGATGCAACAATTACAGGGACTTAAATAAATAGCATGCAGATACTAGACGGAAAAAAAACAGCCCAAGATTTAAAAAACGAAATTCAAGCGGAAGTCTCTAAGATGAAAGCTGAGGGGAAACGGGAACCCCATCTTGCGGCGGTATTAGTTGGGAATGATGGGGCAAGTCTGACGTATGTTGGCAGCAAAGTTCGTTCGTGCGAGCAAGTTGGATTTCAATCGACTCTGGTACGTCTAGAAGATTCTATTTCGGAGGAAGCTCTTCTGGAAGAAATTGCCAAGCTAAATGCCGATCGTAGTATTGATGGCTATATCGTACAACTTCCTTTGCCCAAACATATCAATGAAGAACGGATCCTAATGGCAGTAGATCCTGTTAAAGATGTAGATGGATTTCATCCCAGTAACTTTGGGAAAATGGCATTGGAAATGCAAGCTTTTATTCCAGCAACTCCATTTGGGATTGTTGAGCTTCTCAAACGTTATCAGATCGATATTCAGGGTAAGGAATGTGTGGTGATCGGTCGGAGTCATATTGTTGGGCGCCCTATCAGTATCTTGTTGAGTCAAAAGGGAGAAGTGGGAAATGCCACAGTAACACTCACCCATAGTCGTTCGAAAAATATAGAGCAACTCACACGTAAAGCAGACATCGTTATCTCAGCCTTGGGAATTCCAGAATTTTTAAAAGCGGATATGGTTAAGGATGGCGCTATTGTAATTGATGTAGGGATCACTCGTGTTCCCGATGAGACCCATCCCAAAGGATATCGTATCAAAGGAGATGTGGATTTCGAAAATGTAGCACCTAAAACCAGCTTTATCACACCTGTTCCAGGGGGTGTAGGCCCCATGACAATAGCAATGCTGCTTAAGAATACCCTTCTGGCGAGTCAGTGGCGCTAGGATACTTGGGATTCTCCATTGCGTTGTAAATGGTTAGTATCAGCAAAGCAAAGCTTATGGCTGTCAAAATTAAAAGCATGTTGAGGTAATCCGTTGCGGAAAACGACAATCGCAGTAATATGGTTGCGATAATAAAGCCCGTATTTCGAATCAACTTGCTGTATTCCTCGGTATATCGAAAGGAGATCAAAAGGATGATGACATCTGCTAAAATCAGGATGGTAAAAAACTGATTGAAAAACAAACCGTCAATTTTCTTAGTATTAAAAAAGGATCCACCGGCCATCAGGTCATCAATCCAGATTCCTAGGGAATAGAAAGACATCACACTCAAAACTGATAGCAAGGAAAGACTCACAATCTTTTTTGAATTGATAAACCGGCCTAGGTTGGGTGAAATCTTTCCAACAGGGAGCCGTTTTTTCCCTCGATAAAACAAATAGATTAAGAGGAAGAGAAGTAGAAACCCGATCAAATCTGTAAAGAGTTGAAGGTTTTGCTCACTGTGAAGCCAGTTAGTTCCCAGATCAATTGTGGGAATATCTTTAAAAATTTTTCTAATGACAATCAAGGAAATGATTTCAAATTGTTTGACCACACAGGAAGTAAAAGAACGGGGGAGGTAAAAAAGCAGCAGATAGACCTCGTAGATTAGAATCAGCGAAAAAGGAGTGTAGATGGCTGCAATAGGATCGTCCAGAAGACTTCCTTGAAGTAAACGTTGATCTAGAATACTGTTTTTCTTCAAAAAAACAAGCAGTAAGTGGATGATGAACCCAATTCCGGCTAGTAGCAGGATGCTGTTTTCTATTTTTTTTCGAAGGGAAGGTGCAAAGACATAGTCAAAGACCTTGTCGGTTTTTTTTCTTAGAGCGCTCAAGTAGCAAAAAGTTGATCCATATTTTTAAAGGCTTTTAATTCAAGAGCATTCCCTGCTGGATCATAAAAGAACATTGTCATTTGTTCGCCCGGTAATCCTTCGAATCGCAAATAGGGAGCGATGACAAAATCAACTCCTTTTTCTTGTAGGTGTTCCGCAAAGCTTGTAAAAACCTCCCAAGGGAGTACAACACCAAAGTGAGGTACTGGAACGGATTTTCCATCGACCTCATTATGATGTGGCAAAGCAGAATGCTGGGGGTCATGATGCAAGACCAACTGATGCCCAAAAAAGTCATAGTCAGCCCATTGATCACTGCTTCTGCCAGGTTTACAGCCTAAAACGGTTTCATAAAAGGTTTTGTTTGCCGATAAATGGTCGACAGGAATAGCGAGATGGAAGGGCGCAATCTGTTTCATTAATTAAAGATATTCATTTTTAAGGAAAGCCATCTTAATTGATGCCTTATCTTTGCCGCCATGGAACCCACACCACAGTATTTACTGGAGAATGGCCTAGAGTTGCCGCTGATGGAAGCCTTTTATACCCTGCAAGGGGAGGGCTATCACAAAGGGAGTGCCGCCTATTTTATACGAATAGGGGGGTGCGATGTGGGCTGCCACTGGTGCGATGTAAAGGCCAGTTGGGAAGCAGGCAATCATCCAGCTACGGAAATTGAAACCATTGTTGAAGATGCTCATAGGTATTCCGACACGGTTGTAGTGACTGGAGGTGAACCATTAATGTGGCCTATGAATCCGCTTACAGATAGGCTGAAAGCGCTGGGAATGCAAACCCATATTGAAACCTCTGGAGCCTATTCACTGACAGGGCATTGGGATTGGTTTTGTCTGTCTCCCAAAAAGAACAAGCTTCCATTAGCCGATGCTTATAAGGCAGCGGATGAACTTAAAATGATCATTTATAACAAGTCGGATTTTGATTTTGCAGAATCCCAAGCTCAAAAGGTAGGACCTGATTGCAAGTTGTTTTTACAACCCGAATGGAGTGTCCGGGACAAAATGATGCCCTTGATGGTGGCGTATGCTTTGGACAATCCCCAGTGGAAGGTCTCTTTGCAGACGCATAAGTATCTCAATATTCCGTAGTGAGGCGAGCCAGGTAGTCATAATGTGTGCCTTCTTGAATCAGTTCACACTGATAACCTAGAGTAGAGGCGACTCGCTTAAGGGTCTCAAAGTCTACATAGAGCCAAGGGAAGAGTTGTTCTTCTCCCAAGTATCGAATCCCGAAATCAACTTCGCCATAGTAGCTTCCTTGTGTGTAGCCTGGAATAGCATCGTCTGAATCAAAAAGGTATATAAGATCAGAAGAATCCAATAATATTTGACCTCCAGACTGAAGGAGTTGTTTGAAATGCACGAGTAATTCTTGAAGTCCATTAAGATTTTGACACATTCCAATTCCATTCATGAGGAGCAAAAGAGTATCGTAGCGGCCGTTGTGATCGAAGATGTCAATACAACTAGTTTTGAGTACACCTCTATCTTTGGTAGTTGCCACAGCGGCAGGAGCAATATCGATGGCAGTAACATCTAACAGGCACTGATCCTGGAGATATAGGCTGTGACTTCCAGCGCCACACCCAATGTCTAAAATGCTTCCATAGGCCAAATCCAAGGCTTTTTGTTCAATCGGAGGCATTTCTTCATAGGGTCGAAAAAAGTAATCCACAGGCATCGGATCTTCTTCCGTTAAATGGGTCCAAGTGATTAACTCTTGTTCCTCTGGGGCTTTGTGATAGTTCCAAAGCGCTTTTCCCAATACATCTTTACTCATCGGGATAGATCAGATATTGTTTGCGTTTGCGTTTGAATTGGGAAAGTTTTGGTTCCCAGCTGGCTCGGATTTGGATAGCATTCATGCCTTGCTGAATTTGCTTTCGAAGTTCTGCATTACCTGCGATACGTTCGAAAGAGTCCAAGAAAAAATCTTCTTTATTCTGACTATCGGCATAGGCTTGTAGTAAGTATTCCAAACGTATTTTTTGGGGCTTTGACTCGGATTGAAGATTTACTCCTTTACATAATTTCCCCTCTAATTTGGGGTATTTGGATCCTTCATTGGGTTGCGGTGTAAATTGGAAATCAGATTGGAAATCAGGGTGTCCATAGATTTGAAATTGCTTATCGGTTCCCCTGCCGATACTGATTTTTGTGGGTTCCAATAGACATAGGCTGGGATACAGGGCTACGGCTTGTGCATTGGGAAGGTTTGGAGAAGGAGGAAAAGGTAATTCAATCCCTTCTTGTCTGTGGTAATTTGCCAAAGGGATCACCTTTAGATCTAATGCAATAGCGGTGTCCAGCCACTTTTCACCGACAATCATCTGAGCCATTTCACCAAGTGTCATTCCATAAACAATAGGAATGGGATGCATTCCAACAAAAGTGCTATGATTGAGATCCAATACGGGACCATCAATATAGTGCCCATTGGGGTTGGGACGATCGAGTATGATGAGTGGAATATTGTTTTCAGCGCAGGCTTCCATCACTAAATGCAAAGTTGAAAGATAGGTGTAAAAGCGCACACCGACACTTTGCATATCAAACAGCATAAGGTCGATATCGCTGAGTTGGTCGACACTGGGTTTTTTGTTTTTCCAATAGAGTGAAACAATGGGTATTGCCGTTTTGAGATCTTTACCATCTTGAATAATCTCGCCATCGGGGGCATTTCCTCGAAAACCGTGTTCCGGACCAAATACTTTGGTGATGTTAATACCCAGTTGAACAAGGCTGTCCACCATATGTCGATAGCCCACTGGACTTTCGATAATGCTATTGTGATTGCCGACAAAACCTACTTTTTTTCCTTTTAAAAAAGGGAGGTATTGTTCTGTTTGCTGCGCAGCAGTCAGAAGTTCTTTTGGAGTCTGTGAACAAGCTCCCATAAAAGATCCCAAAATGGCAAGAAATAATACTGTATTTTTGATAAAATTCATTCTTTTGAAGCCCTTTCAATTAAGCTTTTTTATCGCTCAGCGCTTGCAGAGCAGTCAGCATTACAAACATAGCGTTTCGGCTCGGATAATAAAAATAGCCACAGTAGCTGTTGCGCTTGGAATTTGTATGATTCTTATTGCATTGGCTACCGGCTTTGGTCTTCAAAGAGAAATAGAGTCGAAAACAGCCGTTTTTAATGGACATTTAACAATTTCTACTTTTGAAAACAACAACTCCAGTGTTTCGTTATGGCCTATTGCCTTGGAAGAAACGATGGAAGCCTCTATTCAGTCACTCCCCAATGTTCTTCATTTGGAGGGAGTAACCTACAAGGCTGGTTTGTTTAAATCCGAAACGACATTCGAAGGAGGTGTTTTTAAGGGTGTGGACACAAGTTATCCTTGGGATATTTTGGATGACTATATGCGAGAAGGACGTTTTCCCGAAACCGCCAATCAACAACGTGAAGTGCTGCTATCGCAAACCTTAGCCAGTCGATTGGCTTTGGAGGTAGGGGATCGGTTTACCATTTTTTTTCAAAACAAGGCTACTCAAAAAATCCCAAGTCAACGAACAGTTGAGGTGGTGGGCTTATATCAATCCGGTTTTCCTGAATTTGACGAAAGTCTCATTTTTGGATCCAAAAACTTGGTCAATGGTGTCAACAAATGGACAGCAGATCAAGTGGGGAGCTATGAGGTGATTCTGGAAGATTACAAGACATTGTCTCAAACAGCAGATACTATTTATGAAGCGGTTCCCTCCGACTTGGATGTGATTGCTGTGACGGATCGTTATGCCAATATATTTCAATGGATTGCTCTTTTTGACTACAATATTTTGATCATTCTAATAATCATGATTGTGGTGGGGGTTATCAATATGGCAACCGCTATTTTGGTGATGATCTTAGAACGTTCACGGATGATTGGTTTATTGCAAACTTTGGGTGCTTCCAATCGTTTGATACAAACGATTTTTTTATGGAATGGGGCAAAGATATTTCTCCGGGGATTGCTATGGGGAAACCTTCTGGGATTGGTCTTTTATTTCAGTCAATACTACGGCGAGTGGATTCGCTTGGATCCCAAAACGTATTTTGTAGAAGTAGCCCCGGTTTTTCTTTCAGCCCCTCAAATTATTTTACTTAATTTGCTAGTGATTGGAGTGAGTTTGTTTTTTCTCTGGTTTCCTGTGCAAATTGTGATCCGATCCCAAGCACGCAAGAAGATAGCTTTTTGACGGAAAGATTTTCATTTTTATCAAATTTGTTTTGACCTAAATTATAACCTATGCAGTACGCCCATAATATATTAGAAACAATTGGTAACACACCCCTAGTGTTGCTGAATACTATCACATCTGAGATTCCTGCCAAAGTTCTTGCTAAAGTAGAGAGCTTTAATCCTGGGAACTCTGTAAAAGATCGAATGGCCATCAAGATGATTGAGGCGGCTGAGGCTTCAGGAGCCCTAAAGCCAGGTGGTACGATTGTAGAAGGAACTTCAGGTAACACAGGAATGGGCTTGGCGTTGGGTGCCATTGTTAAGGGATATAAACTGATTTGTGTGTCCACTGACAAGCAATCCAAAGAAAAATTTGATGTTCTTCGTGCGGTAGGTGCCGAGGTTATTGTTTGTCCTACCAATGTCCCAGCTGAGCATCCAGAGTCATACTATAGCGTGGCCAAACGACTGGGTGAAGAAACGCCAAATTCGTGGTACGTTAATCAATATGACAATCCTTACAATACCCAAGCGCATTACGAGCAAACAGGTCCAGAAATTTGGGAACAAACAGCAGGGAAAATCACTCATTTTGTAGT
>QXYU01000027.1:20909-36747 GCA_009886755.1 Flavobacteriaceae bacterium | reverse complement strand
AACGACAAGATTTACTACCGCAATACCGACGAAGCGGATCAATAGGCAATGAAAAGGCTTCGGGGTAAAAAGATAGTGTTGGGCATTTCTGCTGGAATTGCTGCCTACAAAATCCCCTCCCTAGTTCGTTTGTTAAAAAAAGAAGGGGCTTCGGTTCGGGTGATTTTGACTCCCGATGCGCATGCTTTTGTAACCCCCTTGACGCTTTCCGTTCTTTCCCAAGAAGCGGTTCTTTCATCCTTTGTGTCAGAGGATACCGACAATCCTGTATGGAATGATCATGTTGCCTTAGGTAATTGGGCAGACCTAATGCTCATCGCTCCAGCTACAGCAAATAGTTTATCGGCAATGGCACATGCCAAATGCAATAATTTCCTAATTGCAACCTATCTTTCCGCTCGCTGCCCTGTGATGATTGCTCCGGCAATGGACTTGGATATGTATGCACATTCAGCAAATCAAAAAAACATAGAAACCCTTGAAACTTACGGTAATATTGTTTTGCCAGTTGGTGACGGAGCTTTGGCCAGTGGTTTGGAAGGTAAGGGGCGTATGTTAGAACCTCAAGAGATTTTGGAACACACCATTCATCATTTTTATAGCCAACAACCTCTGTTAGGTAAAAAAGTCTTGATCACCGCAGGGCCTACCTATGAACCGATAGACCCCGTTCGTTTTATTGGGAATTTTTCATCAGGTAAAATGGGATATGCATTGGCGCATCAAGCGGCAGATTTGGGAGCTGAAGTCCATTTGATATTGGGACCCCATTCATTAGACACAGATGAAGCACCATTTACTATTGAAGAAATTAACACCGCCGATGAAATGCATGCAGCTGTTTTCAACCGCTACCATATGATGGATTTTGCCATTGCAGCGGCAGCAGTAGCAGATTTTAAACCTCGCACGCTTGCTTCTCAAAAAATCAAAAAAGAAATCGGAACACCCGCAATCGAGCTGATTCCCAATCCAGATATACTGGCACAGATGGGGGAGCAAAAAAAGAACCAGGTTTTGATAGGCTTTGCCTTGGAGACAGAAAACGAAGTGGCGCATGCCACCAATAAGCTCAAACGCAAAAACCTCGATGCAATTATTCTAAACTCCTTAGCAGATGCAGGCGCTGGATTTGCTACTGATACCAATAAAATTACTTATATTGGAAAAAATGAAGCGCCTAAATCTTTCTCCCTTAAGTCCAAAGAAGAAGTTGCTAAAGACATCTGGAATGAGATTCTTACCTAAATTATTTACTGCTTTACTTTCCGTCAGTCTCTCCTTTGGTCTGACGGCTCAAGAATTGGAAAGTCAAGTAGTCGTCAACGCGGACTTGGTTGACCAAACCAATCGTCAAATATTTGAGACACTGGAGCAATCGCTCAATGAATTCATCAATTCACGCACCTGGACGCAGCGAGACTTTTTACCACAAGAACGAATCAAGTGTAGTTTCGTTTTAACACTCACTTCCTACAGCGACAACCGCTTTGAAGGTAATTTACAAATCCAATCTCAACGCCCCATTTTTGATAGTAACTACGACAGCCCGCTCTTTAACTATCTTGACAATGACATTTCTTTCACTTACCAAGAATACCAACCCTTGGTTTATAATCCAGCTATTTTTCAATCGAATTTAGTTTCATTGCTGAGTTTTTATATTCATATTATCTTGGGTCTTGATGCGGCTAGTTTTGAAAAAAATGGAGGAGCAAACTATTTTGATTTGGCACAGAAAATCACCAATCTTGCCCAACAATCCAAACTTATCGGTTGGAACCAAAACGACGGAATTCGAAATCGATTTTGGTTGATTGATTCCTTGCGATCCAACACTTTTCGGGAATACCGCCAAGCCTTATATCAGTATCATCGTGAGGGAATGGATCAGATGGTATCCGATCCAATGAAAGCCAAAGAATCATTAGTTTCCTCGATACAAATGCTCTACAAACTTTACTCAAGACGCCCAAATGCTTTTCTATTACAGATTTTTTTTGATGCCAAAGCGGGAGAGTTGGTAGATGTATTCACGGGTGGTCCTAGAGTGGGAATCAACAACATGATTGGTCAGCTCCGAAGGATGGCTCCTTTTTTTAACCCACAGTGGAAAGAAATCAAATTCTAATTGTTTGATTTTACTCCTTCTCTCTGCTATCTTTGATAAAATTTAATTCGTTTGTTAACCGCTCTTTCCATTGATAATTATGCCTTGATTGAACACCTTGATGTGTCTTTCGACACGGGTATGACCACTATCACTGGAGAGACGGGGGCTGGAAAGTCAATTTTATTGGGCGCTTTATCATTAGTACTTGGAAAACGTGCCGATCGTTCTGCACTTAAGGACAGTGCCAAAAAGTGCATTATTGAAGCACATTTCGACATTGCTTCCTATGGTTTGCAATCTTTTTTTGAACAAGAAGCATTAGATTATTCCAACGAAACGATCATTCGAAGAGAAATCATTCCTTCTGGAAAATCACGTGCTTTTGTGAACGACAGCCCTGTAAACTTGGACGTCCTTGAACAACTAGCTAATTTTTTAATAGATATTCATTCCCAGCATCAAACCCTAAAGCTGACCAAAACAGAATATCAATTTCAAGTGTTAGATGCATTGGCGGGTAATCAATCCCTGTTGGAAAAATACCAAGAGACATTCACGCGCTACAAGCAAGGAAATAAAGAATTGGATCTGCTCCGCTTAGCTGCTTCACAAGCCCAGAAAGACCGGGATTACAATCAATTCCTATACGATGAATTGATTGCAGCAGATCTACAAACCGATATGCTGGCTCTAGTAGAAGCTAAAGTTCAGGAGTTGGCAAGTGTTCATGACATACAACAGAGTTTGGCTGCAGGAATCCAAATTATTGAAGCAGAGGAAATAGGTTTGCTGCATCTATTGGGCCAACTACGTCTGGAATTAAAAACAGCCATTCAAAAATCCGCCGATTTAGAGGGACTCCCCCTGCGTTTGGAAAATCTGCATGCGGAACTGACCGATATTCATTCGGATTTACAAATGAAATCCGGAGGCTTGGAAAGCGATCCAGAGGCATTGGCTTTAGCTGAAAACCAGTTGCAAAACATCTATACACTCCTAAAAAAACACCAAGCAGCAAGTATTCTTGAATTGATACAAAAAAGAGATTTTTTGGAGACTCAGCTGGAGAATACAGAGCAACAGCAAGAACGCATTGCAAAATTGGAGCAAAGAACTGCGAAAGATGAAGAGCATCTTACAAAATTGGCCGTGGAGCTACGAGAGCAACGTCATGAGGCGATTCCAGACTTGATTTCAAAAATGGAAAACCTCATTGCTAAGATGGGAATGCAGAATGCACGTTTTCAAATCGAATTGATCCCTTCGGACACCTTTTTATCACAGGGACAAGATCAAATGGAATTTCTTTTTTCCGCCAATATGGGGGGTAAGTTTGGCTTGTTGAAAAATGTTGCTTCTGGGGGTGAACTGTCTCGAATCATGTTGGCAATTAAGGCTTTGTTGTCAAAATATAAAAAACTCCCCTCCATTATTTTTGATGAAATTGACACGGGAGTCTCAGGTGCCATTTCAGACGAAATCGCACGTATTATGACACAAATGGCAAGCTATATGCAGGTGTTTACGATTACACACCTTCCGCAAGTAGCAGCCAAAGGGAGTCAGCATTTTAAAGTCTATAAAACCATTTATAACGAGGGAACACAAACCCAAATCAAAGAATTGAACAAAGAAGAGCGTATTGCCGAAATAGCCAAAATGGTGTCTGGAAAAGAGTTGACACCTACGGCACTGGAACACGCTAAGGAATTATTAAACTGAGAAAATTTAACAAATGAATCACGCAATATTAAAAGGAAAAAAAGGAATTATTTTTGGAGCTTTGGATCAGGAGTCCATCGCATGGAAAACAGCTGAGGCTGTTCACGCTGCTGGAGGACAGATCGTATTGACCAATGCACCTGTTGCCATGCGAATGGGAACCATTAATACCCTTGGTGAAAAAACCAACGCTCCTGTCATCCCGGCAGATGCTACCAAAATAGAAGATTTAGAAAATTTGATTGATGAAGCTCAAAACCATTTGGGAGGAAAGTTGGATTTTGTGTTGCACTCCATTGGAATGTCCGTGAATGTTCGAAAGGGGAAGCACTACACCGATCTTAATCACGACTGGATGACCAAGGGATGGGACGTGTCGGCAGTTTCTTTTCACAAACTTATGCAGGTTCTATACAAGAAAGACGCGATGAATGAATGGGGGAGCATTCTTGCTCTTTCTTACATTGCTGCACAGCGTACTTTCCCAAACTACAATGATATGGCTGATAACAAAGCTTATCTAGAATCTATTGCGCGTAGTTTTGGTTACTTCTTCGGAAAAGACAAAAAAGTACGGGTAAATACTATTTCCCAATCACCAACATTGACCACTGCTGGAAAAGGAGTTGAAGGTTTGGATGGATTTTTGACCTATGCCGAGCAAACGGCTCCTCTTGGAAACGCTTCTGCGGAAGATTGTGCTAATTACACCGTGATGATGTTCTCCGATTACAGCCGAAAAGTCACCCTTCAAAATCTATTTCACGATGGTGGTTTTTCCAATGTAGGAGTCAGTCAAGAAGTGATAGATGCGTTGACGGACGCTTCCTAAATGAACAAGATGTCCGGACAATTCAATCAATTTAAGCAGTTGGCCAATCGATGGCTTCCGGACAAAAGTAAGGCTCAGTTTTTTTTAATTTTTGTAGTCATATCAGTCGTGTTTTGGGTGTTAACTCGTTTTTCAAATGTTTACATTGCGAGTGTTGACTTTGATGTCGAATTTGAAAACATACCCAAAGAAATCACCATTTCAAATGCTCCCACAGAAATAGTGGCCAGTGTCGAAGCGAGTGGCTTTCAATTGTTATTATATCAGATTTTTGGAAAAACACTAAAAGTGAACCTTCAAAATGCACAATTGGAGGATGGCTCGGGGCGTATAAATCTATTGATTCAACAAGCCTATCTCAGCAGTCAATTGTTCGAAAATAGCCGAATTACGCTTTTGAAAGCCTCCAACTTGTTCTTTGACTTGGAACGGTTGGAGAAAAAAACAGTCCCTGTGTTGCTAGTGTCTGAAATCAGCTTTAAGACTGGATTTAATTTTTCTCAGGCTCCCATAGTTGAGCCAGTCAGTATTGAAATTATGGGCGCGGGGTCCGAGATAGGCAAGATTGATGTAATACCAACTGGGATCCTAGTCAAAAGCGAATTGAATAGTGATTTTTCGGAAACTCTAGCCTTGCAGTTCCCAGAAGGTGTTCAGGAATCCTCCCATCAGCTGGTCATCGTTCGAGCGAAAACCGCTAAATTCACAGAAATGACTTACGACATACCCATACAGATGAAGAAACTCCCTAAGAATAAGAGGATTCGTTTTTTTCCGCCTACAGTTAAAATTCGTGGTTTGGTGCCTTTGCGTTTGGTGGATTCTATTTCCCCCACGGACTTTGAAATAACGGTAAACTTCGATGATTCCAAAGCAGTTCAGCAAAAAACACTTTCTGTAACGATGGCTCGACAATCCCCTCACATGCGATCCATTCGTTGGTCTCCTCATTTTGTAAATTATCTTATTCGACAATGAAAATCGTTGGACTCACTGGAGGCATTGGCAGTGGTAAATCCAAAGCCCTTACTTTTTTTAAAAACAAAGGCATTCCTTGTTATCAAGCCGACCTTGCAGGGCATAAGGTTTTGAACGAAAACCCTGAAGTAAAAGCAAAAGTACAAGCCTATTTTGGCTCAGAAATATACACCTCAAAAGGCTTGGATCGAAAAGCACTGGGAAAACAAGTCTTTAACAATCAAGAAGTGTTGCAATTTCTAAATGGAATTGTTCATCCGGCTGTTCGTCTTGATTTTCAAAACTTTATTGAAGAACAGCAAGCTCCATTCATCGTTAGTGAAGTTGCCATTTTATTTGAAAATGGAGGGGAGAAGCGGTATGATAAAATTATTTTGCTAACAGCCCCTGAAGCCCTTCGCATAGAGCGGGTAATGGCGCGCGATGGCGTTTCCGAAACGGAGGTTCGGCAGCGTATGCAAAACCAATGGACCGATGCTCAAAAAATTCCATTGGCAGATTATGTTATTGACAACACTGATTGGACGACCACCGAAAACGAATTAGAGCGGGTTTATAAGGAGTTGCTTCAATAAAGCATTAGCAACACTTAACAATCCCTTATGAAAATTAGTAGTAAATTTTACAGAATTTTGTAATTCTATAACATAGATACTTTTGAAAAAAAATAAATTCTTTGTTTTAGTCTCCTTAATGATCACTTCCATCTTTGGAATTATTGGGGTACAGGCTTTTTGGATTTCTACTTCTTGGGAGAACAAGGAGGAAGAATTTTCCTTGGCTGTGAATCAAACCCTTAAATCGGTGGCCCGAGAGATTCAGAATAGAGAGTTGTCTGACTATATCAGTGCCTATCAAAAACTTATTGATTCTGTTGGAAAACCTACGGAGTCTAACTTTACGGATGTCTTTCTGTTTTTAGACGAAGATCGTCCCAACAACCTCTCCACATTTTTCGCTTTTGGTATTCTCGAGGAGGACTATAACATTGATGGGAGCTATTTTGATCCTGTATTGGGGCAGCGCGATTCGGTAACCAACCTCAAGGAATACAAGAGCGTCCGAACGACTACAATACTCAAAAACGAAGTTTTTAATCGCGAAAATCGATTGGCGAGTTCCATCCAAAAACTTAAGCGTATTGACCGACTCAATAGCTATGATGAAGCCAAGTATCGTGATGCCTATATGGATTATGCCAATACCTTGCCAATTCATCGGCGGGTAAGCAATCAAGAAGTAACCATGCTTTTGGATTTGGAACTCAAAGAACGCGACATACAAATCCCGTATCAATTTGGCGTGTATAACGATGGCTTGGGGACCAAAATAAAATCGACCAACTATCAGGAAATACAACAGGGAGTTGCCTATAGTGCTCCTGTTTTTTTGGATCAACAAGGCAATAGCCCCTATGAATTACGCGTGAGTTTCCCTACGCGTGATAAATATGTAACTTCTTCCATTATGGGGGTTGCAAGCTTGTCTTTGATTTTGACTGTTTTTATTATTCTGGTGTCCACCAGTGCACTTTATCAGATCATTCAGCAGAAAAAAATCTCTGAAATAAAAACAGATTTCATCAATAATATGTCACATGAATTCAAAACACCTATTGCGACAATTAATTTGGCATTGGATGCCATTGCTAATCCAAAGACGATAGACACCCCCACCAAAATTCTTCAATACACGAATATGATTCGGGAGGAGAACACACGTATGCTGACACAAGTAGAGAATGTGCTCAAAATATCACAGTTGGAAAGAGGCACCACTTTGCTGGATTGGGAAGTTATAGACTTACACGAACTCCTCGCAGAGGCAGTAAACCACGTCAGCCTTATTGTAACCAATAAGGAAGGTTACATAAAAACCCATTTGAATGCTACAGCACCCATTTTTGAGGGTGATTTTAACCACTTCACCAATCTTATGGTTAACATTTTAGACAATGCCATCAAATATACAGAGGGGCCCCCTAAAATTGATATTTATTCAGAACACAACGAAAAAGAAGCTACCCTTACGATTCAAGATCAAGGCATCGGTATGGATTCAGCAACCCAACGGATGGTTTTTGAAAAATTCTATCGTCAAGAGGGGGGTAATATCCACAATATCAAAGGACATGGATTGGGTCTTTCCTACGTCAAAAAAATCGTTGAACTCCATCGCTGTAAAATTCAAGTTGAAAGTAAAAAAGGCGTGGGGTCAAAATTCATTATTACAATCCCTTTAAAACCCCAACACCAAAATGCTAGCTAATTATGAATAATAAGAAAATACTGGTTGTTGAAGACGACCCAAACTTCGGAAGCATTCTAAAAGATTACTTGACTCTCAACGAATACGATATCGTATTGGCTAAGAATGGAATCGAAGGTTATGAGAAGTTTAAAAAAGAAAATTTTGATTTGTGCATTCTCGATGTGATGATGCCGTATAAAGACGGTTTCACGCTTGCCAAAGAAATCCGAGAAAAAAACGACTCCGTTCCTATATTATTTTTAACAGCCAAGAACCTGAAAGAGGATGTCTTGAAAGGTTTTAAGCTTGGTGGGGACGACTATATAACCAAGCCGTTTGATTCTGATGTTTTGCTGGCAAAAATCAAGGTATTCCTCAACCGTAATCAAAAACCCATAAGTACCGAATCCGCTGAATTTTTATTTACTATCGGACGGTTTGCCTTTAACTCTAAGTTGCGAACCCTTTCCTTTTCCGGTGGTGAACCGATCAAGTTGTCTCCTAAAGAAAGTCAATTGTTACGGCTTTTAGCACTGCATATCAACGACTTGCTGCCAAGAGATGTTGCGTTGAACAAAATCTGGAGGGATGACAATTATTTCACCTCTCGAAGTATGGATGTGTATATTGCCAAATTGCGGAAGTATCTGAAAGAAGACAGTCAAGTGGAAATTTTGAACATTCATGGCGAAGGATTTCGCTTAGTTACTTCTGAATCTCAGGGCTAAAGACGGGGGTGAAATTGCTCCATTACTTTTCGTAAGTACCGGGTGTCAATATGGGTGTAGATTTCTGTTGTTGTGATGCTTTCATGCCCTAACAGTAATTGAATGGTTCTTAAATCAGCTCCATTTTCTAGGAGATGTGTTGCAAAAGAATGGCGAAATGTGTGCGGACTCACGGTTTTTTGAATGCCTGCAATTTCAGCTGTTTGTTTGACAATAATGAAGATCATATTTCGTGTCAGGGCCTTTCCCCGACGGTTGAGAAAAACAAAATTTTCGTAGCCTTTTTGGATAGGTTGCTGCTTTTGAAACTCATCCAAGTAAATATTGATCTGCTGTAGGGCATAATCTCCCAAAGGAACCAGTCGCTGTTTGTTTCCTTTACCGGTCACCCGAAGGAGTTTTTCTTTTTTGTAAATATCAGATTTCTGAAGATTGATAAGCTCACTCGCGCGCAAACCACTACCATAGAGTGTTTCGAGTAATGCTTTATTGCGGTGCCCTTCCTTTTTACTCAAATCTACTGCATCCAAAATTAATTCCACCTCTTGAATGCTCAAAGTATCGGGAAGCTTTCGACCAATTTTGGGAGCCTCCAACCACTGGGTGGGAAGGTCCTCTCGGTATTTTTCAAAAATCAAATATTTAAAAAAGCTTTTGAGACCCGAAATTCTTCGACTTTGAGAATAAGCGCTTTTTTCTTTGGCCTCCTCATAAATAAACTGCTGAATTTCCTCTGCTTGAATAGTGATTGGAGAAACAGCCTGCTGTCGATGCTCTAAAAAACGCATTAAAGCCTGCACATCCAGTTGGTAGTTGGTGATGGTATTGTCCGACAATCCCCTTTCAATACTCAGATAATGTCCGAAATCTTCAAGTGCTTTTTTCCACTCCATAATGAATTCTATGATGCTTCTTTTGGCAAGGCGTTCAAAGTACTTAAAAAGATACGTATTTTTGAAAAAAAGAACATGAATCTATCCATAGTCAACGGTCCCAATTTAAATCTGTTGGGGACGCGGGAACCTGGAATTTACGGAGCAGAAACTTTTGAAGCTTATTATGAAAAGCTTCAAGAACAATACCCGCAAGTTCATTTTAGCTATTTCCAATCCAATGTTGAGGGAGCGTTGATTGACGCCTTACAAGACTTTGGTTTTCGCACCGATGGGATTCTTTTAAATGCCGCGGCCTATACACATACTTCTGTGGGACTTGGTGACTGCATCAAGGCGATTGACGCACCTGTTTTGGAAATACATATTTCCAATACGTTTGCACGTGAAGATTTTCGCCATACGTCATATATTACCCCCGTTGCCAAGGGATTGATTGTCGGTTTTGGACTGGACAGTTATCGCTTGGGAGTAGAGAGTTTTTTAGCTGGGAAATAGCCTTATTTCCGAATGATTTTCATAAAACGATAAGAAGCGTACAGCCCAATCAAGGAAAAAGTAGCCAAAAACAAAAAAAGTTGTTGGTGTCCCCAGATACCTGGCGAGCCATCCAAGAAAAATCCCATTATAGGTCCAACAAAGATATCGGGGGTATATCCTACCAAGGAAATTAATCCCACTGCTGTTCCCGTAATCGCAAAAGGAATTTTGCCCTCTTCCATGGTTGCAAAATAGACAGCACGAAGGGCATAGGTGCCGAGAGCGGTTATCACTAAGGTTAGAATAAACAGCCCTATAGCTGGTGCGACCACCCAACCTGTAGCAAACAAAAGAGCTCCTAGCAACATGCAAGCAAAGGCATAACACAAGACCAACGCATTACTGGTTCGGTCAGCAAAAAAGCCAACAAGCACACAGATAAACGGTCGTAGATACATTTGATAGCTGCCAACTTTGGCAGCATCTACTTCGTCAAACAACATGATTTCAGAAGCGTATAGGGAAAACACATCCGTGACCTTATACCCTATGTAGGCTGACAAAACGATGAGCATCAAATAGCGAACGCTAGAATTAGAAAAAGCTTTTTTGATATCCGTCCAAGAGCCTAACCCTTTGGTATCGCTAACGGTTTCCTGTTTGGGGTCTTGAAAAAACAACCAAAGCAACAGTCCAATACCAGCACAAAAAAAAGAGGCAGCCAGAATTACCCATCGAAAGGCTTCTTGTCGTTCATCTAGGGATATTGTCCCAATTTCAGAAGGAATCACCCAGGCAAATATAAGTACACCAAGAGTACCCAAACTGGCTGCAAAAAAGCCTCGTCCTCCTTCTAAAAAGCCAAAAGCCTTCCCTTGATGCGCTTGACCGCCCCAAGCACGAGTAGCTTTTATCATGGCTGACCAAAACAGGAAAATCGAGGTAAACCCCCAATAGACATATAATAGCTGCAGCGCTTCAAAGCTTGGAAGGGTGTACATATAAAAACCCCCAAGGGCAGTTAAAAACAGAGCCAAAGCCATGAGTTTTCGTGGTGGAAAGTGGTCGGCTACAGTACCCCCTAAAAAATAACAGATCAGCGCTACTATCCCATAGAGCGAGTAGCAACTTCCCAATTGAGTATTGCTAAGTTCAAAGACTGCAAGGAAGGTAGGACGAAATACACGTGCCAGCACAAAGGGTAATAAAAAAATGGCCTCTCCTGATAGAATGAGGAGAAGGATCCGTAAAGGATTTTGCATACCCCCCAAGATAAAGGCTTTTAGACACAATAAAACAGCCCTAAGGCTGTTTTATTTATTGACGAGTAGAGTTCTACAAATGAATGACCTCATCATAGGCGTCAGCTACAGCCTCCATAACCGCTTCACTCATTGTCGGGTGCGGGTGAACAGCCTTCAGAATTTCGTGTCCTGTGGTCTCAAGTTTTCGTCCTACTACGGCCTCAGCAATCATATCGGTTACACCTACGCCAATCATGTGGCAGCCGAGCCATTCTCCGTATTTGGCATCAAAGATTACTTTCACAAACCCATCAGAGGTGCCAGAAGCTTGTGCTTTACCAGAAGCAGAGAAAGGAAACTTTCCAATTTTGATATCAAGACCTTTGTCAAGGGCTTGTTTTTCGGTGAGTCCAACGGAAGCAATTTCAGGGGAGCAATAGGTGCACCCAGGAATATTACCGTAATCAAGAGGCTCAACATGCATGCCTGCTATTTTCTCTACACAGAGAATACCTTCGGCTGAGGCTACGTGAGCCAATGCAGGACCCGCTGTGATATCGCCAATAGCGTAATAGCCAGGTTGGTTGGTTTGATAGAAATCATCGACCATTATTTTATCACGATCGGTGGCAATTCCGATTTCCTCCAAGCCAAGATTTTCTAAGTTGTTTTTGATACCTACTGCCGACAAGACTAGGTCGGCTTGTAGGGTAATCTCTTCTTTTTTTGTTTTCACCATTGCTTTAACCCCTTTTCCTTTAGTGTCTACACTGGTGACTTCTGCAGAAGTTAAAATTTCAATACCATTTTTCTTAAAGCTGCGTTCCAGTTGTTTGGATACTTCCTCATCTTCTACAGGAACAATGCGGTCTTGGTATTCTACGATGGTTACTTCAGTTCCCATAGCATTATAGAAATAGGCAAACTCAATTCCAATAGCACCAGATCCAACAACGATCATTTTCTTGGGCTGTTTGTCCAAGGTCATTGCCTTGCGGTATCCAATGACTTTTTTTCCATCTTGGGGAAGGTTTGGCAATTGTCTGGAGCGAGCTCCTGTAGCAATAATGATATGCTTTGCTTCATAGATGGCTTCTGTTTTCCCATGGGTTACACTGACTTTCTTTCCACTCAAAACTTTTCCATGTCCTTCGAGCACATCGATCTTGTTTTTTTTCATGAGAAATTGCACACCTTTACTCATTCCAGCAGCTACGTTACGGCTTCGGTTTACCACCGCATCAAAGTCTTTGTCATATTCTTTCACGGTCAGTCCGTAATCGGAGGCGTGCTTTAAATATTCAAATACTTGTGCTGATTTGAGAAGTGCTTTGGTAGGGATGCATCCCCAGTTCAAACAAACGCCACCCAAACTTTCTTTTTCTACGACAGCTGTTTTGAAGCCTAATTGAGAAGCACGAATAGCGGTTACATAGCCTCCAGGGCCACTACCAACTACAATAATATCATACGAATTTGCCATAAGTCCTAATTAAATTCTGCACAAAATTACGAAATGAAAAGCAGCTTTGCCTAATTAATCTTCTTTGGCTTTGAAATCAATGCTTACGGAATTGACACAGTAGCGCATTCCTGTTTCAGAGGGGCCATCATTAAACACATGCCCTTGGTGGGATCCGCATTGGGAACAAAGAATTTCGGTACGTAACATCCCATGGCTACTGTCTTTTTTATATTCGATAGCTCCAGGAATAGACTGGTCAAAACTGGGCCATCCACAACCACTGTCAAACTTGCTATTACTTGAGTAGAGTTTTTCGCCGCAGCCCTTACAGTGGTAGTTCCCTTTTTCGAAATGCTGATCGTAAGCACCTGTAAAAGGTCTTTCGGTGCCATGCTCACGTAATACTGCAAAGGAAAGGGGATCCAATTGGGATTTCCACTCAGCATCGCTCTTTTTGATGGGATATTTATTTTTTTTCATCTGCAGGAATAAATTGCAGGGCGGCCGAATTGATACAATGCCTTTTGCCATTGGTTTGTCTGGGTCCATCGTCAAACATATGTCCAAGGTGCCCCCCGCAGGTGCTGCATTTGAGTTCGGTTCTGGCATAGCCGAGTTTGTAGTCTACATCATATTCGAGATTGGCATCAAAACCGCGATCGAAGGAGGGCCATCCAGTACCCGAATCAAATTTGTCATCAGACTTATAAAGTGGCGTGCCACAGCCCTTACAAACATAAGTGCCAGCGTCGTAATTTTTGTTATAGGGATTTGAAAAAGGGCGCTCTGTTCCTGCTTGCCGTAAGACATAATACGAAAGGTCTGACAATTGTTCTTGCCATTCACTATCTGTTTTGACAATACTATAAGTCTTGGTTTCTTTCTTGGGTTGCGCGGTGCCTTGGCAGGATAAAGTACCCGCAATGAGCAAGCAAAGGGCTATTTTTTTCATAAATACTTTTTTTCAAAAATATAAATTTATACTGAACGCTCTCTTTTGGGGCTTTTCTTTAGAATAAAACCTTCATTCTTGTTTTTCTGAGTTGGATTCCGGTCATTCAAATCGATTTAAAAACACTATTTTGGACACACTATTGACATCTTATGCAAAATAAAACAGCGCCTGTTCTTGAGAAAGGAAGCAAAAAGCTCATTAATGCCTGGGCTTTTTATGATTGGGCCAACTCCGTTTATACATTGGTAATTTCTTCGGCAATTTTCCCCATTTATTATGGGTTGATCTTTAGTGACACGAACAGTATTCCTTTTTTCGGATATGAAGTAAAAAATACTGCCATGATAAGTTTTGTCACAGCCTCTGCTTTTTTAGTGGTAGCGTTTATATCGCCTCTTTTATCGGGTATCGCTGACTACATTGGAAACAAAAAACGCTTCATGAAACTTTTTGTTTACATCGGTTCTGTCTCTTGTTTCGGGTTGTACTGGTTTGAAATTGAAACTATCTACATGGGATTATTATTTTATTTCTTAGCCATGATTGGGTTGTGGGCTAGTTTGGTATTTTACAATTCGTACTTGCCAGACATAGCTTTTCCACACCAGCATGATCGTGCCAGTGCCAGAGGTTTTTCAATGGGCTATATTGGTAGTGTTCTTCTATTATTATTCAACCTGACAATGGTCATGAAACCCCAATGGTATGGGATCACGGGTAGTGAACTTGAGGCAAGCCTCAAAGCGATGAAATATTCGTTTGTTTCTGTTGGGATCTGGTGGGCTGGTTGGAGCCAAATTTCATTTTATTACTTGCCTAATGGAAATTCCAATTCACAAAAAATGACCAAGGATGTTTTCTGGAATGGCTTTCGAGAACTACGATCTGTATGGGAGGATCTCAAAAATAATTTTAAGCTAAAACGCTATTTAGGCGCTTTTTTTGTGTACAGTATGTCATTGCAAACAGTTCTTTTGGTAGCCGCATATTTTGGCGAAGAAGAAATTGCTTGGGGCAGTACAAGTGAAAAAACCACGGGTTTGATCATCAGCATTTTGCTCATCCAATTGGTAGGAATCCTAGGCGCTATTTTGACTTCACGGAGTTCGGAACGTTTTGGGAATATTCCAACACTGATAGTGATCAATATAATTTGGGCTGGTTTATGTGTCTATGCGTATTATATTCAAACACCATTTGAATTTTATTGTATTGCAGGAATGGTTGGGATGGTGATGGGCGGTTTGCAGTCATTGTCTCGTTCCACCTATTCCAAATACCTCCCCGAAACTGAGGACACTACTTCATATTTTAGTTTTTATGATGTTACTGAAAAAATAGGAATCATCATCGGAATGGTTTTATTTGGCTCTTTAGACCAGATTACCGGGAGTATGCGAACATCAATTTTATTCTTTGTTCTCTTTTTTGTGGTAGGTGCCGTCCTATTGTTGCGAGTACCGCCTTTGCAGCCTAAGGCGTCATAAAACGGGTTTTTCCACTTCCCACATGATTGGTCTCAATCCTAGGAGGATTTCCATAAACATTTACATGCCCGGATCCACTGATATTTGATACAATAGATTGGGTTGCTTGAAGTTTGATGGTTCCTGAACCTGATAATTGTGCTTCGGCACGTGAAGAAACTAAGTTTTTGCAATTAATAATTCCAGACCCAGAAAGGCGAGCTTTTAAAGATTGCGTATTTCCTTTTAGAGCAATCGTCCCAGAACCAGACAATTCACTTGAGCTAAATCCATTGGCTAATGTAAGGGCAATGGAGCCGGATCCTGAAAGGCGACTTTTTAAAGTGTTGGACGCAAGGGAAAAATCACTCTTAATAGACCCCGAACCACTAAGGCTGACAGCAGCGATGTATTCCACGGGAATACGGACTCTGACAATCTGGGATATTCTTGGATTCTTTTTCATTTTCGTCCAATGTTTATAATAGATCCTAACGCCATTTTTGGTGTTTTTTACGACTGTATCCTCGATGAGATCATAGGGGCCTTCCAGATGAATTTCTCCTTCATTCCCTTGTACAAGTGTGACCTCAAAATTTCCTTCAACAAGAATTTCATCATAGGGCTCAACATGGCGCGTTTGGGTGTTTTGAGCCACGGTTGTTTGAGAGGTTTTTTTCCATCCTGTTTTTCCATTGAAGGTTTGAACAGT